>JAEEHS010000012.1 GCA_016281015.1 Bacteroidales bacterium | reverse complement strand
GACTCTTTCTGCTTCATGTTCTCTACCGGGTTCACAAATCCCGTCTCCTCGGAACGCCAGAAATAGCCATTGGCCGTAGCCTTGTCATAGACGGGATAAGTCGGATTGAGAAGGGCGGCATTCTTGAAGTCTCCGCAGAAAAAGTCATTGCGGTAGTGCATATAGCTCAAATCATACTGAAGGTCGAGCCAGCCGTCCAGAGCCTTCTGACCGGCGGCCAGTTTGGCAATGATCTCCCGACGATTGGTCGTCTTGGCAATTCCCTGGGCGTCTTTGTAGTTGATGGCCGCACGGTAGTTGAACTTCCTGGCGGCACCCACGATGGCAACGTTATGATTATGGGTAATGGCCGCGCTGCGTGTCACTTCCTTCATCCAGTCGGTGCTGTACTTCTCTCCGTCCGGGCCGGTGTACGCATTGCCGACAGCCAGACCTCCGGAGAGCTCTTCCAGGGAGCGGAACTGCTCAGCCGTAGCCATACCGGTCTTGTGATTCTTGAACGAAACGGAAGCATAGCCGGAATACTCGACGTGGGTACTGGCCACATCCTCGAAGCTGTCGCCTCGTTTGGTGGTGATGATGATAACGCCGTTAGTACCGCGTGTACCGTAGATTGCGGCGGCGGAGCCGTCCTTGAGCACATCCATAGAGGATATCTCATCCGCGGATATATTGTCAATATTGCTCACCGGAACGCCGTCGACTATGAACAGCGGACTCGTGCCGGTTCCCTTGTCGAGGGTGGAAAAGCCTCGTATCTGAATATTGTATCCCGTTTGAGTCGGGTCCGAAGTCGTCTTGATGATATTCAGACCGGCCACCTTACCCTGAAGAAGTCCCATAGGGTTGGTCTTGACACCGGCATTGAAGTCCTCGCTCTTTATCGACGCCACAGAACCGGTCACCTCCTTTTTCTTCTGGGAACCATAGCCGATCACGACGACATCATCGAGAAACTGCATATCCTCGGCGAGGGTGATGGTCGCAGGGACGGCGGAGGCAGGGAAGACCTGCGTCGCATAACCGATGCAACTTACTTCAATCTCGGCCGAAGCGCTGGAGGCCTTCAGGACGAAGTCGCCGTCCAGGCCGGTGGAGACACCGTTGGTGGTGCCTTTTTCTATCACCGTAGCGCCGATAACCGGCCCTTGGGAATCAACGACGACGCCTTTAACCTCATAACCGCCTTGGGCGGAAACTGTCGGGCTTAACATGCCCCCCCCAAGGAGGACAACAGCCACTGCGGTTAAAAATCTTTTCATTGGATGATACTTGGTTATTGTTGTTTGGATTTGACTTGCACGAGAAGTACGCTCAGCGCGCCGAGCACCAGGAACGCGCCGGCGACGATGAACATCGACGCCTGGACTCCGCCGACGAGCTTCAGCACGAGCCCGCCCGTCGCCGCCGCGACAATCTGCGGCACGCAGATGGTACCGTTGAAAAGGCCCAGGTAACTGCCCATATAGGGATTGCCCTCCAGCGCATTGGTCAGCAGGGTGAAGGGCAGGGCGAGCATGGCGGCCCAGGCCGTTCCGACGAGGAAGTAAGCCCCGCAGGCGAGGTACTGGTTGTGGATGAACGCGACGCCCACAAACCCCGCGGCCCCGACCAGCAGGCTCACGATGTAAGCGGTCCGGATGCTCTTGAAGCGAGGCAGGACGAGGGCCCAGAGGATGGACCCGACGGCCTGGACGGCAAAGACGACGCCGACCCAGTTGCCGGCGGCCTGATAGGCGGCCGAAGCGGTGTCCGTGGTCCCGTTCCAGCAATTGAACGCGAGGGTGCCGTTGGAATAGGTCCACATGTACAGGAAGGCCGACCAGCAGAAAAACTGCACGAGCCCGACTGTCCAGAAGGTCTTCGGCGCCTTGAAAAGCAGTTGCAGGAGCCCTTCCTTCTTCTGCTCCGCCTTCGCGGGGTCGATGCCATGGAAGGCGGCATATTCTGCCGGAGGCATCTCCTTGACTTTCAAGAAGGTATACAGCACGCAGAGAATCAGGATGGCCGCGCCCACATAGAAGGAGGTAACCACCGAAGGGGGGACGACGCCTTCCGGCGCTTCATTCGCGATACCGATCCAGGTGAAGGAAATCGGCAGGAGGTAACCCACAAGGCTGCCCCCGTTGCAGAGGAAACTCTGGATGGAGTAAGCCTGGGCCTTCTGCTCCTCGCCGACCATGTCGCCGACCATCATCTTGAAGGGCTGCATCGCGACATTGATGCTGGTATCGAGGAAGATCAGCGAAAACAGGCCGAACCACATCGCCATGTTCAGGCCCAGGAAGACCCGGGTCGAGAAATGGAGGCTTCCGGCATTGGGCAGCAGGACCATCACCAGCACGGCAATCAGGGCGCCGACAATCAGGTAGGGCTTGCGCCGGCCCATCCGGCACCAGGTGCGGTCGCTCCAGGAGCCGATCAGCGGCTGGACGACCAGGCCCATCAGTGGCGGCAGGATCCAGAAGAAACTGAGTTGGTGGGGATCCGCGCCGAGGGTGGCGAAAATCCGGGAAATATTGGCGCTCTGAAGAGCGTAAGCAATCTGCACGCCGAAGAATCCGAAACTCAGATTCCACATTTGCCAGAATGTAAGATTCTTATTCTTATCCATTGGTTACGTTCCGTGTCAAAAGGGCTCAAATTTAGAAACAATTTCCTAAACTGCCAAGATTTTTTTTCTAAAGGCCCCGGGACGCATCCCTGACAAGGGTACGGACATGGTCGCAGAGGGCCTCGTCGGCGAGGAGTTCCTCCAAAGAGATGTGCATGCGGTAGCGCCAGTAATGGCGGGCGATGGCGGGGACATTGATCCGTTCGTCGGCCGGGTCGCCGGGGTAGCGGATCTCGCCGTCTGTGGCCAGATAATCCTGCAGCGGCAGGATGCAGAGCATCGACGGGGAATGGAGATGGTCTTTCACGATGGCCTCCGCAATCCAGGGCTCGCAGAAATAAGGTGCATCCCCTTCGCCATGCAATTCCTGCTTGTAATATCTCTGCGTCATGGCACGGTCCTCCTCCCACCAGCCGCGGAGCGTGGAGGTGTCGTGGGTCCCTGTCGCGCAGACGCTGAAGTAAGGATAACGGGACGGCTCGGCGAAGTCTTCCGCCGGGTCCTTCGGCATCCGCTGGATCTCCAGGCTCAGGATATTCAGCTCGTCCATCACCGGGGCTACGCAGGAAGGAATCATCCCGAGGTCCTCGCCGCAGGAGAGCATGCCGGTCGAGCGGAGCAGCGAAGGAAGCTTCCGAAGGGCGCTCGCGCGCCAGAAGTCGTTGTGACGGTGGTAGAAGAAATCTTCGTAGAGGGCCCTGAAACGCTCTTGTTGCCAGGGTTCGAGCCGGGCGAAGGCCTGGCTGTCCCGCGCCGCGATCAGCGGATGGTAGTAGCCTTTCCTGCGCGGATCTTCGATGAAAAGCCCGCCCGCGGGGTCGAATTCCATCGCACACAGCTCGTCGGCGCTGTACGGAAGTGCCGGGGAGAAATGGCCCATCAGGCCGCTCTTGTAACAGGCAGGAATCTCCCAGATCCGGAAGAATCCGAGGATATGGTCGATGCGGTAGGCATCGAAATAGTCGCTCATCTTACGAAGGCGCGCCTTCCACCAGGCAAAGCCGGTCTCGGCCATCTTGTCCCAGTTATAGGTCGGGAAGCCCCAGTTCTGGCCGTCGGTGCTGAAGGCATCCGGCGGAGCCCCCGCCTGCATGTCGAGGTTGAAGAGTTCCGGCGACATCCACGCATCGGCGCTGGTACGGCTCACCCCGATGGGAAGATCTCCCTTGATGGCGACCCGGTGGGCATGCGCATAGGAGACGGCATCTTTGAGCTGCGCGTCCAGGCAGTACTGGACCCAGCACCAGAAAGCGACCGCAGCGGCGTTGGCAGCGGCATATTCCTCTGCCTTCTTCCGGCTGAACCGGGCATACTTTCCCCACTGGGAAAAGTCCACAGTACCCTTTTCGTCACGAAGGCAGCAGAACACGGCATACGGCAGCAGCCAATCGGTATTGGCCTTTACAAATTCCTGATAGGCAGGATCTTCGACGAGCCTTTCCCCCTGCGCCGAGAAGACTTTTCCCAGCAGGCGGATCTTCTCCCGGTTGACCTGCTCATAATCGACCTGGGGGAGGGCATTGAGCGCCTCTCGCCGTTCGCGGTAGGCCTTGTCCACCCGGACACCGGCATCGGGCAGATGGATAAACTGCGGGTGAAGGGCGAAAGAAGAAACGGCATTATAGGGGTAAGAATCCTGCCAGGAGCCGGTCATCATCGTATCGTTGACAGGCAGGAGCTGGATGAAGTTCTGTCCGGTCGCCACGGCCCAGTCCACCATCTTCTTGAGGTCGTGGAACTCGCCGATGCCGAAACTGTCTGCGCTGCGCAGCGAAAAGACGGGAATGGCCGTCCCGGCGCCCCGCCAGGGCCGCGACATCAGCTCGGGGACGACGTTTTCGATGAGGAGTGCCGCACCCTTCGGGGGAATGGCGCCGCTGAAGTGGTTCTCTCCTTCTTCCCAGCGGAGAACCTTGCCGCTCTTGCGGTCGATGACAAGGTACTTATATTCGAAGGACTCATGGGCCTCGACGGCGGTCTCCCAGTGGGGGAAACGGCTGTCGTCCAGGACAATCCGCTTCTTCCAGTTTCCCAGCGCGGGGCCGCTGCCGGCAATGGCGAGGGCTTCAGTGGGACGGATGTCCGGCGCAACGGTACGGAGAATGACATTCCCCCGGGGCGCCGGGGCGCCCGCCTTTTCCCGGCGGAAGATCACCTCCCGGAAGGCGGAGGACCAGAAGGCCGAATTCGCCGGCCGGTCGGTCCACCGGTCCCTTACCTGCGCCTCCCGTATCCCTTCCGGAAGCCGCAGCACGTGGCTCCGCCACTCGGTGCGGACGGTCACTCCGCCGCGGACCAGTTCGTAGGTATAGCACTGCCCGCTGCGGATTTCGCGGCCCGAAAGAGTGATTTCCCACACCCCGTTACCGCCATACTGCATGCCGAAACGGCGCTTTCCGACCCTCAGGACGAGCTCCTCGCCCCACACGGTTCGGTATTGAACAGAAAAATGAATGGTCATAGTCTTGTGTAATTACAAGATACAAAGGTAAGAGATTTTTTGTATTTTTGTCCATTATGAAGAAAACTCAGAAATTTTGGCTCACGACAGCCTTCGTCCTTCTCTGCGGACTGCTGCTGTACTATTTCCATCAGAAAGAAAAGCGCGTTTCCCCGGCGGAAGACGCCTCCGCCTTCGTCCTCGTGACCGACGTCGTCCCGGATGCCATCCTGGAAATCCGCTATTTCGGCACCTACAACTTCGTGGGGGAGCGGATCGACGGTTACGAGGCGCCGACCGCGCTGCTCACCCGCCAGGCCGCCGAGGCGCTGAAAGCAGTGAGCGACGATGTCATCGCCCAGGGCTACCGGCTCAAGATCTACGATGCCTACCGGCCGCAGAAGGGGGTGGACCATTTCGTCCGCTGGGCGGCGGACCTCTCCGATGTCCGGATGAAGCCCTACTTTTATCCCGACCTCGACAAGAGCGTCCTCTTCGACCAGGAGTACATCATGGAGAAAAGCGGCCATACGAGGGGCTCTACCGTGGACCTGACCCTCTTTGACATGGCGACGGAGAAAGAGCTGGACATGGGCGGCACCTTCGACTGGTTCGGCCCGGAGAGCCATCCCGATTTCTGCGGCATTCCCGACACGGGCGAATATACCGGCGACAACAGCAAGAGTCCCTCCGGACGCAGCATCACCGCCGAGCAGTTCGCCCATCGGATGATCCTCCGCCGGGCCATGCTCTCCCATGGATTCAAACCCCTGGACAGCGAATGGTGGCACTTCACCCTCCGCGACGAACCCTTCCCGGACACCTACTTCACCTTCCCCGTCAATTAAAGCGCCTGGCAGTCGAAGGCCGTCAGGGTTCCATGGCCTTCCAGCAGCTGGGCGAGCAAGATTTTCATAGTAAGTCCCTGGGACATCTTAAACAAACAAATATAGGTATTTATTTTCTTGTTTCAAGGGCTTTGTATTTACACCGCCAGCGGGAACTGCGACGTTATTGTCACCCGCAACGTGAAAGACTTCCGAATCAAAAAAGGACTGGGAAAACAAATCGTTCTCCCAGTCCTTCATACTCCCAGGTCGCTGCTGGAACTGTCAGAGGTTAGTCGATGGTGACTTTCCTGAGCGTGAAGCGCCAGTCAAAGAAATAGAATACCTTCGGATTCTCCGGATCAAAAATCAAATCCTGAGGAGTCTGCGTAATCTGGCAAAGAGCCCCAACGCTTGAAAGGTAAGAATTACCGCCACCGAGGATGGTTGTCACAATAGCATCAGTCCATCCTGACTGTCCTTTGACAATCCTACGAACAGCATAGTCGTCTAGCATATATATAGCCCCATCCGGTCCATAGACCAATCCATTCACATTAGAACCAAATGTCGCAGCAGATACGGAGCCATCCGTCAGCGCCTCAAATGAGGTTGATTTGGTCCCTTTACCAATTGTGGCAATGATTTTCCCATCGGAGGAAAGGACATAAACCTTGTAACCCGAAGGAGAAGTGCCTTTTGCCGTAGACATAGTCAGGAGCATATTGCCATCCCCGTCGAAATCCATAGCGACAGGCCAGTTCGTTTCGCCGGTTGTCGACCCGACTTCTAAGGTGGAACAATCAAAGAAAGTCGATTTTGTTCCCCCGAATCCACCAGCCCACTTGTAGATGACAGATCCGTTTCGGCATCCGACATAAGCGTCGTCACCGTTGAATCGGACGCACATAGGATTGTTCAGTCCAGTCGTCACAACGTCTGTCACAGCATTTGTGGAAATATTCCAACTGCGGACCTTATTAGCGCCCTTGTCGGCATAATAGAAGACTCCGTTATGGACTTCTCCCTGCCAAGGGGCGCCTCCTCCGAGCGTGACGGCTGAGCTTACCTCGTGCGTGCTCTTTTTATATTGGCGAAGCACCTTGTTGCCGTTAGATTCTGTCAGCAGTAGGTTGGCATTGTCCTTCCAGCAGAGACCGCGAACCTGATTAAACTTCGCAGCGGTACCCGTACCATTGGTCGTTGCATTACTGCCATCTGTTCCTGCCACGACTTCCACCGTGTATTTAGTAAGGGTAATCGGCTCCATCTTCTTGATGACAGCGCGTTCTATCTTGACGTTACTCGCCGTACGCTCGGAACCGGGAACCGTGGTCCCGTCATTAAATGCGAGGCGAATTTTGATCTTCGGATAGACATGTGTATTTCCG
>JAEEHS010000011.1 GCA_016281015.1 Bacteroidales bacterium | reverse complement strand
TGAAGATGCCCTTCCCCGAGGAGCTGCTGAAGAGCGGCGATCTGACCGCGCACCTGATCCGCACCGCCCGCTACGCCATCACGATCTTCGCGGCCGTGGGCGTGTACCCTATGCTCTTCAAGTACACGGGCAAGCTGTGGAAAGGATCGGACAAAAGATCGGACTAAAACATACACAAATTGTTAAATTGATAATTGTGAATTCTGCCGAATTCGAGGGCGATTCTTGACAGCAGTGAAGCAAAGGAATACAATACTGATGTTTACAAGGGGCTTTGTACGCTGAAGCGCGGCTCCCCGAAGACACAATGTCACATGGTTCTTGCGGGCCAGCCCCGTTGGAATAAAAAAATTAGGAGGAAACAAAATGAAAAAAGTGTTTGCACTGATCCTCGCGCTTGCTATGGTCTTCGCCCTGGCTGCCTGCGGCGGCAACGCCTCCGGCGTCAAGACCTACAAGATCGGCGTTGCCATCTACCAGTTTGATGACAACTTCATGACCCTCTACCGCAATGAGCTGGAGAGCTACTTCAAGTCCCTCGAGACCGACACTGTGAAGTACGAGCTGACCATCGTTGACGGTAAGAACGACATGGCCGAGCAGAATAACCAGATCGACAACTTCATCACCCAGGGCATGGACGCCATCATTCTGAACCTGGTCCAGACCTCCTCTGCTGATGCTGCCATCGACAAGATCGTTGCTGCCGGTATCCCCTGCATCCTCATCAACCGCGAGCCTCTGGGCGAGGAAGGCGATGAGTCCTACAAGGGTATCCTGGACAACGCCACCGTCTGCTACGTCGGCGCTGACGCTCGTCAGTCCGGCACCTTCCAGGGCGAGATCATCCGCGATCTGCCCAACCACGGCGACATCAACGGCGACGGCAAGGTCAGCTACATCATGATCGAGGGCGACCCCGAGAACGTCGACGCGCAGTACCGCACCGAGTTCTCCATCAAGGCTCTGAAGGACGCCGGCATTGAAGTCGAGTGCCTGGACGACCAGATCGGCAACTGGGCTCAGGCCAAGGGCCAGGAGCTCTGCGCCAACGCTCTCGCCAAGTTCGGCGATGAGGTCGAGGTTGTCTTCTGCAACAACGACGCTATGGCTCTGGGCGCTGCCACTGCCATCACATCTGCCGGTCGCACCGTTGGCGAGAATATCTACCTCGTCGGCGTCGACGCGCTGGAGGAGTGCCAGCAGATGGTTAAGGACGGCACCATGACCGGTACCGTGCTGAACGACCACATCGGCCAGTCCCACAAGGCTGTTGACGTGACCATCATGGCCCTCAACGGCGAGGCGATCGAGAACTACTACTGGGTCGACTACGTCAAGGTCACCAAGTAATTCCCGCCGCGACAATCCAGCATTTCCCGTTTGCAAACAACGGGTGAGCCGTTCCGGCTCACCCGTTTTTCTGAATTTTTCGCTTTATATCCATAGAGAATGGAGGCTTGGCCTATGTCTGAATTCGTGCTGGAAATGCGCGACGTAAGCAAATCCTTCCCCGGCGTCAAGGCTCTCGACCACGCGCAGCTCAAGCTTCGCCCCGGCACCGTTCACGCGCTTATGGGCGAGAACGGCGCGGGAAAATCAACTTTGATGAAATGCATGTTCGGCATCTATAAGATGGACGAGGGTGCCATATATATAGACGGCGAAAAGACCACGATCCAAAATCCGCTGGACGCCTGGGACAAGGGCATCTCCATGGTGCACCAGGAGCTGCAGCCCATTCCCGCCAGGACCATCGGAGAAAATATCTTCCTCGGGCGCTACCCGCTGAAAAAGCTGCTGGGTATTTTCCCCATTGTCGACCACGAAAAGATGTATGCGGATACGGAAAAGCTGCTCAAGCGGGTCCGTATGGACTTTGACCCCCGGAAGAAGCTGGGGACCCTCAGCGTTTCCCAGATGCAGTCCGTCGAGATCGCCAAGGCGGTCGCCGGCAACTGCCGGGTGCTGATCCTGGACGAGCCCACCTCTTCTCTGACCCAGAACGAGGTGGAAGCGCTGTTCCGCATCGTTGAGGACCTGAAGAAGGAAAACGTCGCCATCGTTTACATCTCCCACAAAATGGACGAGATCCTGCGCATCAGCGATGAGGTCACCATCATGCGCGACGGCCATTACATCGGTACTTGGGAGGCAAAGCAGCTGACCACCGACTTCATCATCACCAAGATGGTGGGCCGGGAACTGACCAACCTGTACCCCAAGCGCGAGAACGTCCCGGGAGAAGTGGTTTTCGAGGTGGAGGACTTTACCTCCATCAATCCCCGCAGCTTCCGGAATGTGAGCTTCCAGCTCCGCAAGGGTGAGATCCTGGGCGTGGCCGGCCTGGTCGGCGCGCAGCGGACGGAGCTAATGGAGGGTATTTTCGGCACCCGCTCCCACACGAAGGGGACGGTCCGTTACCAGGGCAAGGAGCTGAAGATCAATCGCCCCAAGGACGCCATCGATCAGGGCATCGCCATGCTGACCGAGGACCGCCGCGGCAGCGGCATCATGGGCGTGCTGAGCGTTGCGGACAACATCTCCATCGCCTCTCTGAACAAATACGTGGAGCACGGGATCGTTCTCAACACGAAAAAGATCGACGAGCTCGTGGAAGAGAACCGGCAGAAGATGAACATCAAGACGCCGTCCGGAAAAACTCTGATCCAGTCGCTCTCCGGCGGCAATCAGCAGAAGGTGCTGATCGGACGCTGGCTTGCCAACAACCCGGAAGTTCTGATCCTGGACGAACCGACGCGAGGCATCGACGTCGGCGCGAAATACGAGATCTACTGTATTATTGCGGACCTGGCCAAACAAGGCAAGAGCATCATCATGATCTCGTCCGAAATGGGCGAGCTGATCGGTATGTCCGACCGGATCATGGTCATGTGCGATGGCCGCATGACCGGCGTTATCGACGGCAAGGACGCCAATCAGGAAAACATCATGGCGCTGGCCACGAAGTTTGAATAATCGGAGGACGGGAAATGAAAACGAAAGAAAGCTTCGGCCGGAAGGTATTGAAATATGCCAAGGCCAATCCCATTGTCGTCATGCTGGTGATCGTGGCGATCATCGTTGGCATCACCAAGGAAAACTTCTTCTCCTGGAAGAATTTCGGCAACCTGATGAGCAACACGGCCATCCGCTTCCTGATCGCGCTGGGCGTTTCCGGCTGTCTGATCACCAAGGGAACGGACCTGTCCGCCGGACGCCAGGTCGGCCTGGCCGCCTGCCTGAGCGGCATCCTTATTCAGCGCGGCGACTATACCGGCCGTCTGACCCAGCTTCCGGAGCTGAATATGTTTGTCGTGCTGCTGATCGTGGTGGCCATCGGTATCGTGCTCGGTATCATCAACGGTCTGATCATCACGCTGTTGAAGGTGCCTCCGTTTATTGCCACTCTGGGCACCCAGACCATCGTGTACGGCATCTGCCTGGTGGTCACGGACGCGCAGCCCATCGGCGGCTTCCAGAAGAGCTTTATCGACCTGATCAACGGCCGTATCGGACAATCCAACGGCTTCCATCTGCCATACCTCCTGTTCGTGGCGCTGCTCTTTGGCCTGTATTTCTGGTTCCTGTACAATAAGACGCGCCACGGCAAGTATATGTACGCCATCGGCGGCAACGAGGTCGCGGCGGAGGTCTCCGGTGTCAACACCACCAAGACCCTGATCCTGATTTACACCACCGCCGGCATCATGTACGCGACGGCTGGCTGGCTGCTGGCGGCCAAGACCGGCGGAGCCTCCACCTCCATGGGCCTCGGCTATGAGCTGGAAGCCATCGCCGCCTGTACCATCGGCGGCGTATCCACCACCGGCGGCGTCGGCACGGTCAGCGGCGTGCTGGTCGGCGTGCTGGTGTTTGAGCTGCTGAAGATCGTGCTGCAGTTCCTGGGCGTCAACCCGTACTACAACTACATTGTGCAGGGCCTGGTCATCGTCATCGCGGTTGCCCTGGACGTCCGCAAATACCTGGCGAAGAAATAATGCGCTTGCGGCAAACAAGGCAAAAACACAGACATACGCAAAGGCCGGCGGGAAAATTCCCGCCGGCCTTTGCATGTAAAGCGAGCGATCGGGGCTCAGCCCAGCAGCTTGGCTTTGTCGATAATGAACTGGCGCAGCCAGGGGCCGGCCTCCTCGTTTTTCAGGGCGAAGTCGATGATGGACTCCAGATAGCCCTTCAGGTTCCCGGTGTCGTAGCGGCGGCCCTCAAAGTCCAC
>JAEEHS010000010.1 GCA_016281015.1 Bacteroidales bacterium | reverse complement strand
CGGTGTCGGAGGCCGTGACATCAAAAATAGCTTCGCCGGAAAGATAGACCTTCCGGACACCATCGAAGCGCTCCGGATATATCAAGACCGACTCGGCATTCAGCAAGACTTTCGATTGGTCCGGCAAGATTACTTCCGCCCGCTCTCCGGCAGAGGTTACCCGCTGGACAAAAGCGACAGGGCGCGACTTAACGGCAGAGCGTCGCACTAAATGGAAGGAAATGACTGGGACGGCAATCAGAAGAATGACTGCTACGGCGGAAATCGCCCCCCAACGCAGGCGCCGCATCCTCCGGTGCCTTTCTTGCGCCAGATATGCTTCCAACGCCCTGCATCGCGACATTACGTCACGGAATGCGGTTTCGGTCTTCTCCGCCGGCATCCACGACCCGTCAATTTCTTCCCATCCCGGGAAATGATTCAACGACGACATAACAATGTGATTATATTATTATGACGAGAGACGGGGAAGTTGCACCCAGAAAAATCAGAAAAAGATGGAAATGCAGGATATGAGTTTTCTTAACTCGCGAAGCGCCGCATTGATATGGTTCTCCACTGTCTTTTTGGATATTCCTAATTCGCGGGCAATCTCTTCATTGGTTTTTCCTTCTTCACGGGACATACGGAATACCTGCTGACGCTTCTGAGGCATCTGTGCGACTTGACGGTCAATCTGGAACTGTTTCTCGCGCGCAAAGTAAGCCTCCTCCAACGGATAACCGGCCGGTTCATTCTGCGGCAGTTCGAAGGGGATACGGACCCGATGCGTCCTGCCATAATCAATGGCGGCATTCCGACACATCCGATAGAGGTATGCTCCGAAAGAGTGAAGACTCCGCAGGGTAGAACGATGCAACCAGACCTTGACGAAGATATTCTGGGAAAGGTCCTCGACATCTTTTTCATCTGCAATCAGCGTTGACAGGAAAGTGACGATTTTGGGATAATAATAAGTAAACAACCCGGAGAACGCAATCTCGTCCCCCTGGGATATCTTTTCCAAAAGTCTCGCTTCGTCGGTCAGCATGACATCACAAATGTAGCCTTTTTTTCCCGAACAGACAATACTTTACAGTACATCAAAGCCAAAGACATGCGCTTGTTCCGCTCCCCAAGTGGACAGGATGACCAGGCGGACGGATTGGGTCTTCACCGGTGCAAAACTTACTTTCCGCAGGCGGAGTATATTGTCCGTTTCCTCGAAGACGCTTCGCCACTGTTTCCCGTCAAGGACATCGATACGGAACCCCTTAGTCAACATCTTGGGCATATTGCGCCGCTCGGTCGTCGCTTCCAGCTTCCGCATGCGCTTGCCATAAGGTTTCATGTCCGAGTCGAAAACCAGCCTTGCACCCGATACTGTCACCGGCTTTTTCCATTCAAACAGAATCTCTTCACCGGGAGCTTTCCAAACGCCATTGTCCTTCCCTTCCCACTTGCGGTCAATTCCGTTGAGCATCTGGGGCTCCGCTTTCTTGGCAGACAAATTCAAGGCTGAAACCTTTCTCCATCTATATGGCAACAGGCAGTCATCATCTTCCAGGGTATCTTGAAGCTCTGCAATGCGCTTGACGCGTAACTCCGAGGGCGTTTCTCCATATCGGACAGCCAGCGAAGCCGCCGTCCCGACCGCCTGTCCGAGAAGGGCGCAGGTTGACATGACACGTGTTGCGGACAGGCCCATGTGGGTACAGGAAATATCCCTTCCCGCGAACATCAGATTGGGAACATTTACCGAATAAAGGCAGTCAAAAGGGATGCCGAAATAAGACGGGGTTGCATGCTCGACACTGATGCGGCCTTTTTTGTGGAAAGCATCCGGGTCATGGTCATCCAAGGTCCAGCCACCATAAGCGACCACATCCTCGAAATGACCGCCGGAAAGGACATCATTCTGAGTAAGGATGTGGGGACCGACGAAGCGCGTTGACTCACGTTTTCCCGGCAAAGAACCAATCCAATCCAGATCGTATCCCTTGCACCGCCCGTCAGGATGATTCTTCATATATTCCCAGACCCCGTATGCAATCCGTTTCAGTTCGTACTGGATCTCATTGGCGTCTGCTATCGTGTCACCATTTCCTCCGAATTCTATCCACCAGAAATTGTTGTTCTCTGGATACAAGCGCTTGTAATTGAACTTGACTCCTTCAATGGTTGATGCCGGCGTGGCATAGTTGAAATCATCGTCCGTGAAATGATAGGCCCACTCCGGGGCGATGAAAGGATGGTCCTCCTCAGTCTTGCGCAGTTGAAGCAGGATCGAATTACCCATGGTTTTTGAGTCACCGCCTTCCTGCAGGTAGGTTTCGCCAAATTCATCCGGCCATTCCCGGCCACGCCGGAATTTTGCTCCACTCAGGCGCAGGATACCATCTCCCGTACAATCAGCAAAGAGTTCTCCTTCAATTGTATATCGGGTATAGGCATTGCTGTTCCAGGCTTTGACGGCGGCAATCCTCTCTCCGTCCATTACGACATCCTCAACAGAAGTGTTCAGCAGGAGGGTAATCCGCGGCTCAGAGACGACGGTGGAATAAATAATATCATCCCATAAAGTATAGCGCTGGAGCGGATTGTAATAGAAATTCTTCAGCTGAAGTTCTTCCAGAATTCCCGCTTCCATCGGATCTGCTTTCTTCACACCGACAATGCCCATCCGCATCTCGCTGGAAGCATTTCCCCCCAGAACCGGTCGGTCTTGAACCAAGACGACATCTACGCCATGCCGTGCGGCGGATACTGCGGCGCATACACCGGCCAGGCCTCCGCCGCATACGATGAAATCAGCATGCAGGTTCTTTTCGGTGATGACGGAGGAATTCTTTTCCGTCTTCATCTCCTGGGCAACCAGACAAATTGAAACCAGACAAAAGACCAGTATTAGAAATAGACGGCGAGGTTCCATGATAAATATAGTTTTAGCGCTTTCTCATCTATTATAAAGACGAAAAAAACAACGACTACCCCTAACCATTTCTCGAGCAGCAGTACTAAGCGACCTTCAGCGACTCCCTCGCCGAAAGGACACCCGCCGCCAGAAGTAGCGCGGCCAAGAAAGAAGTGATACGTTTCATAGAGGCAAAGATAAGAGAAATCCGACAAATATTTGAAAAAACAATCTATCTTTGCAGATAAGAATCTATCCCAAATGCTTGATAAGATTGTCAATACCCTGAACGGAATCGTGTGGAACCCGGCCCTGGTCGTTCTTCTGATCGGAGCCGGACTCTACTTTTCGTTTCGTACACGCTTTGTCCAGGTCCGCCGCTTTTCGACCATGCTGAAACTTCTGTTCAGAGGAAACGCCGACCGCCGAAACGGGATCAGTTCCTTTGAAGCATTCTGTCTGGCCCTTTCCGGCAGAGTCGGTACCGGGAACATCGTCGGCGTTGCGACCGCGATCGCTTTCGGCGGACCGGGTGCGGTATTCTGGATGTGGGTGGTAGCCTTTTTCGGGGCATCGACGGCTTTTGTCGAATCGACGCTGGCACAGCTATACCGATTTCCGCACCGGAGCGGTTACCGGGGAGGTCCCTTCGCTTTCATAGAAAAGGGGCTTGGGCAGAAATGGCTGGGAATTCTTTTTGCCTGGATCACGATCATCGGCTGCGGACTATTCCTGACGACTGTCCAGTCCAACGGCGTCTCCTCCGCGATGGCGAATGCATTCCCGGTGCCGAAGCTCTGGACCGGATTAGCGCTTGCCTTGATCCTGGGCCTCGTCATCTTCGGAGGAGTGAGAAGAATCGCGGTCGTCGCATCCGTCATCACCCCCTTCATGGCCCTCGGATATATTCTGCTCGCCATCATTGTCATTTGCTTCCATATTCAAGAAGTTCCCTCCGCCTTTGCCTCGATTTTCACCAACGCCTTCGGCATCAACTCCGTCGGCTCAGGACTTCTCGGTTCGACCATTGCCATGGGAGTAAAGAGAGGAATCTTCTCCAATGAAGCCGGCCAGGGAACCGGTGCCATTGTCTCGGCCGCGGCCGATGTACCCCATCCGGCCACCCAGGGCCTTGTCCAGGCTTTTTCGGTCTATGTGGACACCCTTCTGGTCTGCACCGCAACGGCCCTGATGATCCTTGTGACCGGGAAATACGGTGCCCATGACCCCGAACTCGGAAACAATTATGTAAATTATACCCAGAGCGCCGTTGACACGGTCTTCAACGGTTTCGGAAGCGCTTTTATTTCCATCGCCATGATCTTTTTCACCTTCACCACCATCATGGCCTATTACTTCTACGCCGAATCCGGCATCATCTATCTAATGCGGGAAAAACAATACAAATCCGAAACTGTCGCCATCCGCTGCTTCCAGGTCGCGATGCTCGGGGCTGTCGTTTTCGGCTCGATCAAGGAGGCGGACCTCATCTGGCAGCTCGGGGATATCGGAGTGGGCCTGATGGCCTGGGTAACGGTCCTTTCCATCCTGATCCTCTGCCCCAAAGCCATCTCGGCATTGAAGCAGTACGAAGCAAAGAAATAAGGACCGAACACGCCTGAGACTTTGCAGGGTCAGAAAAAATTTCGTATCTTTCGAACTTAATTCGAATGATAACGAAGTTTATGGTCCATCTGAAATACATCCTCCCCGCTGCCGCAGCCTTGCTCGTGAGCCTCACGCTGACGGCGGAAACGCCGTCATGGATCCGTAAAAATGCGATCTCTCCAGATGGTAAGACATTGGCATTCAGCTACAAAGGCGACATCTACACCGTCCCGGTCACGGGCGGTGAGGCCCGCCAGCTGACCTCGAATCCGGCCTATGAATCCGATCCGGTATGGACCCGGGACAGCCGGCAGATTGTCTTCACCTCGACGCGGGAAGAATCGAAGGACCTTTATGTCACCTCGGTGGAAGGCGGCGTTCCGCGCCGTCTGACGACGCTTCCGGGCAACGAACTGCCGCTCGCCGTCACTGCGGACGGAAAGGTCTGGTTCTCGTGGTACGACTCCACGGTCGCATCGGACCGCTTCAGCGACTTTCCGGGCGACCGGCAGGTCTGGACGACGGACCTTCAGGGAGGCGCGCCCGAGCTTTTCACCTCCCTCACCTTCTCCGCCATGAGCTTCAACGTAGCGGGAGACATCCTCTATGAGGACTACAAAGGCTACGAGGATGCACTCCGCAAGCACCATACTTCTTCCGTCACCCGGGACATCTGGCTCCTTCGTAACGGCACTTTCACCAAACTGTCCACCTACCCGGGCGAGGACCGCAATCCGGTCTTCGCAGCCGACGGCGATACCTTCTATTTCCTCAGCGAGCAGGACGGGAAGACCTCCAACGTCTATCGGAGCAGCGTCTCGAAGCCTCAGGAGCAGGTCCAGCTGACCTCCTATGAGAAAGATCCGGTGCGTTTCCTTTCCGTCGCCGATGACGGCACGGTCGCCTATTCCTGGAACGGAGACCTCTATACCCTCTCCGGCGGAAAGGTCGCCATCACCCTCAGCCGGGACGAGGATGAGCGGGAGATGACCCGACTGAACTTGTCCAACGCCACGGCGATGGCCGTTTCCCCGAATGGGAAAGAGGTCGCCGTCGTGATCCGGGGCGATGTCTTTGTCACCTCCGTGGACTACAGCACGACCCGGCGCATCACCAACACGGCCTCCCAGGAGCGAGGTGTCGCCTTCTCCAAAGATGGACGGGAACTCTTCTACGCGGCCGAGCGGGAAGGATGCTGGAGTATCTACAAAGCCTCCCTCACGGAAAAGGAGGACAGCTATTTCACCTATGCCGCCGCCATCCGCGAAGAACGTGTCTCGCCGGAAGGAGAAACCAGTTTCCAGATGGAAGTCTCCCCGGACGGAAAATGGCTCGCCTACCTTCGCGACCGCACCGAACTGGTGGTCCAGCCGACCAAGGGCGGCAAGGTCCGTTCCCTCCTCAAAGGGGCCAACTATTCCTACTCGGACGGGGACCAGGACTTCGCCTGGAGTCCGGACAGCCGCTATCTCCTCTGCAATTACCAGGCAGACGGCGGATGGAACAACGAAGACATCGCACTCATTGAGGTGGAAAGCGGCCAGGTGACGAACCTCACCCGGAGCGGCTATTCCGACGGGAGTTTCCGCTGGGCCCTCGGCGGCAAGGCCATGACCTTCGAGTCCGACAAGAACGGCTACCGGAGCCATGGCAGCTGGGGCGCGGAAAGCGACATCTATATCATGTTCTTCGATGGAAAGGCCTATACGCAGTTCGGCCGGAGCAAGGAGGAAAAAGACATCGAGAAGATGCTCCTCGGCGAAAAAGCCGCCGAGAAGGCCGAAAAGAAAGAGAAGAAGGACAGCGCCGACAAGAAGGTCGAAAAACTCGTGCTGGACCTCATCTCCCGCGATGACCGCCTCCGCCGCCTGACTCCGCATGCAGCCCACGTCGGGGACCATTTCCTGACCCCGGACGGGGGCAAGCTGTATTTCACCCAGCAGCTGGAAAAAGGCTACGACCTGTGCTGCCTGAATATTGAAAAAGGGGATGTCCGGGTACTCCGCAAGGATGTCCGCGGCCGTTTCACCCCCTCGGCGGACGGAAAGAGCCTCTTCATTTTCAGCGGCGCCTCCCTCCAGCGGCTGACCCTCGCCTCGGACAAATTCGACAACGTCTCTTTCAGCGGCGAGTTCGAATTCAAACCCGCTGAAGAACGCGCGTACATCTTCGAGCACGCCTGGAAACAGGTCAAGGAAAAGTTCTATGTCGAAGACCTCCATGGGGCCGACTGGGACTACTACCACACGAATTATGCCCGCTTCCTCCCCCACATCAACAACTACTACGACTTCCAGGACCTGCTGAGCGAACTGCTCGGCGAACTGAACGGATCCCATACCGGCGGCCGCTACCGTCCGGGCGTCACCCGGCGTCTCGGTCACCTCGGCGTCCTCTACGACCTCAGCTGGAAGGGTGACGGACTCAAGATTGCCGAGGTCCTTCCCGGTGGCGTACTCAACAACGCGGACGCCTCCATCGAGGCGGGCGACGTAATCCTGTCCATCGAAGGGACACCCGTCAAGGCTGGAAGCGACTGGCGGACGCTGCTTTACGAGCGCGCCGACAAGAAAACCATCCTCCAGGTCAAGACCAGCGGAAAAACCCGTCAGCTGATTGTCACCCCTGCCGCATCGGAGGCCGACCTGATGTACCGCCGTTGGGTCCGCCAGCGGGAGGAGATGGTCGAAAAACTTTCCGGCGGCAAGATCGGGTATGTCCATGTCCGCGGGATGAATTCTCCCAGTTTCCGGGAAGTCTATTCCAAGGCCCTCGGCCGCTACCGCAACTGCGAGGCGCTGATCGTAGACACGCGCCACAACGGCGGCGGCTGGCTCCATGACGACCTCGTGACCTTCCTCGGCGGCAAGGAGTACTGCCTCTTCACGCCAAGAGGCCAATACATTGGCCATGAACCCTTTAACAAATGGACCAAACCTTCCTGCGTGCTGGTGTGCGAAGACAACTATTCGGACGCCTGCGGCTTCCCCTATGCCTACCGGGCCCTCGGCCTGGGGAAACTCATCGGCGCTCCCGTACCCGGCACCATGACGGCGGTCTGGTGGGAGACCCAGATCAACCCGCAGATTATCTTCGGCATCCCGCAGGTCGGCAACTGGGGCGTCAAGGACGGCCGCTACATCGAGAATTTCCAGCTCGAGCCGGACATCCTGGTCTACAACGACCCCGCCTCGGTCCTTGAAGGCCGTGACCTCCAGCTCGAAGCCGCCGTCAAAGAAATGTTGAATGAAGTCAGCAGATAGATATGGACAAGAAACTAGTCATCATTCCGACGTACAACGAAAAGGAGAACATCGAAGCCATTATCCGGAAAGTGTTTTCCCTCGACGGAGAATTCCATGTCCTGGTCATCGACGACGGCTCCCCGGACGGGACCGCCGGCATCGTCAAAGGACTCCAGGCGGAATTCCCTGAGCGCCTCCATCTGATCGAACGCAGCGGGAAACTGGGCCTTGGGACAGCCTACCTGACCGGTTTCCGATGGGCCCTGGACCATGGATATGACTATATCTTCGAGATGGACGCCGACTTTTCCCACAATCCCGACGATCTGACCCGCCTCTATCTGGCCTGCACCGACGGCGGTGCGGACCTCGCCGTCGGATCGCGCTACTGCAACGGCGTCAGCGTCGTGGACTGGCCCATGAGCCGCATCATCATGTCCTACTTTGCTTCCGCCTATGTCAGAGGCATCCTCCGCCTGAAGGTCTTCGACACCACCGCCGGATTTGTCTGCTATTCCCGCCGCGTACTGGAGACTATGGACCTCGACGGGGTCAGGATGAAAGGCTATGGCTTCCAAATCGAGATGAAATACACCGCCTACCGCCTGGGTTTCCGGGTGAAGGAAGTGCCCATCATCTTTGTCAACCGCCAGAAAGGCACCTCCAAGATGTCCAGCGGCATCTTCGGCGAAGCCTTCTGGGGCGTCATCCGCCTCCGCTTCCGGAAATTCAAAAGAGTGGAGGGCTGATCCGCTATTTCACCAGCCTAAGGCCGATGCGGCCGCGCTCCAGGTCTACGGAGAGGACGCTCACGCGCACTTTCTGATGGAGTTTCAGCACCTTGGACGGGTCCGCCATGCCGCGAACGCCCATCTGGGAGGCGTGAATGAGCCCATTGTCATGGAGACCGATGTCGACGAAAGCGCCGAAGGAGGTCAGGTTCGTGACGATGCCGGGCAGCTCTTCCCCGACTTTCAGGTCGTCGATTTCATGGATGTGATCGGCAAAGGCGAATTCCTCCACCTCGGCGCGCGGGTCCCGACCGGGTTTGGCGAGCTCCTGGAGAATGTCGTTGACGGTCGGAAGGCCGATTTCGCCGCCCACATAATCCTGGGCCTTGATCTTCCGGCAGAGTTCGGCGTTGCCGACCAGCTCCTTGAGCGTAACACCGAGGTCCCGGGCCATCCGTTCCACGAGCGGATAGGCTTCCGGATGGACGGCGGAGTCGTCCAGCGGATTGGCGGCGCCATGGATCCTCAGGAAGCCCGCACACTGCTGGAAAGCCTTCTCGCCGAGGCGCGGTACCTTGAGAAGGTCCCGCCGGTTCCGGAAGGCGCCATGGGCGCTGCGATAATCCACAATGGACCTCGACAGGGCGGGTCCGATGCCGGAGACGTATTGCAGCAGATAAGGACTCGCCGTATTGAGCTGGACCCCGACGGCATTGACGCAGCTTTCCACCGTATTGTCCAGCTTTTCTTTCAGCAGGGCCTGGTCCACGTCGTGCTGGTACTGGCCGATGCCGAGCGACTTGGGGTCGATCTTCACCAGTTCCGCGAGCGGGTCCATCAGGCGGCGGCCGATCGATACGGCGCCGCGGACGGTCACGTCCTCCACCGGGAACTCTTCCCTACCCACGTCTGAGGCGGAATAAACCGAAGCGCCGTCTTCGCTGACCGAGAAGATACGGACGCTTTCGGGAAGGCCGACACGGCGGACAAAGTCCTCCGTTTCCCGGCCGGCGGTGCCGCTTCCGATAGCAATGACCTCAATCCGATATTGCTCCACGAGTTCTGCGACGGTCGTGATGGCCTCGATCTTCCGAGCGGCGGGCGGATGGGGAAAGATGACCGTATGTTGCAGCAGGTTTCCATGCTCATCCAGGCAGACCACCTTGCAGCCCGTCCGGAAGCCCGGATCGATGGCCAGGGTGCGCTTCCCGCCGACCGGAGCGGCCAACAGGAGTTGCCGCAGGTTCTCCCCGAATACCCGGATGGAATCCACATCGGCCTTCTGCTTGGCCTCTTTCAGGACTTCGTTCGTGATGGACGGTTCCAGCAGGCGCTTATAGGCGTCGTCCACGGCAAGGCGGATCTCCCGCCCGCTTTCCGGAGCGGGATAACCCTGGGCCTGGCAGTAGTCATAGTAGATTTTGTTGCCGCATTTCTCGGGGTCCGCATCGAGGTCCAGTTTCAGGAAGCCCTCATTCTCGGCCCTGAGCAGGGCCAGGAGGTTGTAGGAAGGAATCTTGGCAATGGGATGGGAAGAGTTGAAATAGCTGCGGTATTTCGCCCCTTCCGGGCTCTCTTTCCCGGCTTTCGTTACCTTGGAACAAATCCGTCTCGTACGGAAAATGCCGCGGAGGTTCTCCCGGACGGCAGCCGTTTCGCTGAGCCGTTCGGCGATGATATCCCGGGCTCCGGCGAGGGCCTCCTCCACCGAGGCGACTTCCCCCCGGACGTATTTTTCGGCATCTTTTTCCGGCTGACGGCTCTTGCCGCTCCAGAGCAGGTCCGCAAGCGGCTCCAGGCCCTTGGCGATGGCAACACTCGCGCGGGTCTTCCGTTTCGGGCGATACGGGAGATACAGGTCTTCCAACTCCGTACTGCTCAAGCAGTTCTCGATTTTATCCCGGAGTTCGGGCGTCAGTTTATCCTGCTCGGCGATGGTCCCGAGAATCGTCTCTTTCCGCTTTTCCATCTCGGCGAAGACCTCCGTCCAGTGCTTGATCTCGGCAACATCGATGTCGTTCAGGCCGCCGGTGCGTTCTTTGCGGTAGCGGCTGATAAAGGGAATCGTGCAACCTTCTGCGAAAAGCTCCGCGCAGTTTTCCACCTGCCAGGCGTGGACACCGAGGGTCCGGGCAATCTGCTTGATATAGATTTCTTTCATACACAAATATAAGGTTTTTTCTACTTTTTAGGCTAAATTTGCACCATGAAATCGAAAATCCTCGTCTATCTGACCGCCCTGACGTCCATCGCGCTTTGGGGGCTTTCCTATATCTGGTGTGACCGGATCCTGGCTCTGGGCATTCCCGTGGAGTACTTCCTCCCCTTCCGGATTTTCATCGCAGGGGTGCTGCTGGTGGTGGTGAATCTCGCCTTTCGGATCAGCATCCGGGTCCGCAAGGAGGACTGGATCAAGTTTCTCGTGCTCGCCCTTTGCGAACCCTTCATCTACTTTTTCTGCGAAACCTACGGCATCCAGTTTACGGAATCGCCGACCATCAGTGCCCTGGTGATTGCAACGACGCCCATCGTGGCCATGGGCGCCGGCTTCCTATTCTTCAAGGAGTCGGTTTCCTGGCAGAGCATCGTCGGCATTCTCGTCTGTCTGGCGGGCCTCGTGCTGGTGTCCGAGGCACGCCCTGACACCTCCGGCCGGCTCTTCGTTTTCGGCATCCTGGTCCTGCTCATCGCCGTTTTTGCCGAAGTCGGGCACGCATCCTGCACAAAAGCCCTGGCCGAAGCATCCTATCCGCCGACGGTCATCGTGATGTACCAGTTCCTGATCGGATCGGTCTATTTCCTGCCGATGCTCCTAACCCGGGGTATGGAAAACTATGATCCCGAGTTGTACCTGTCCAAGGACTTCTTCATTCCGCTGCTGAATCTTTCCATCCTCTGTTCCTGCGTCGCCTTTTCGCTCTGGGCCATCGCCATCAAACAGCTCGGCGTCGGCCGTTCGAGCATTTTCCTGGCCATGATTCCCGTTGCGACAGCCCTTTGGGGATGGATCCTGGGCGATGAGAAACTCTGCCTCTGGCAATGGGTCGGGCTCGGTATTGCCATCTTCGGCCTCGTCCTCACCCAGATCGTCGGAAAGAAACAGCGTCAGTCCTGAGAAAAGTCGCGCAGTTCCTGCCGGTAGGCGTTGAAAATCTTGGATTTGGAGAGGAAACCGAGGTAACGGCGGTCGGAAGTGACCACAGGAAGGTTCCAGGCCCCGGTTTTTTCGAATTTCCGCATCACGGAGTCCATCGGCTCATTCTCATAGATGTATTCCGGCGCCGACTGCATGTAATTATACACATGGGCCGTATCATAGAGATCGGTGCGGAACATGTCCTGCCGGATATGGGACAACTGGACATAGCCCTGGAAGCGGCCATGCGCATCCACGACCGGAAAGACGTTGCGCTGACTCAGGGACACGGCATCTACCAGCGTGCGCAGCGAATCGTCAATCCTCACCGGCGTGAAATCCGTCTCCAGCAGTTCGCTGGTCCTCAGGAGGGTCAGTACAGCCTGGTCGGAATCATGGGTCAGGAGTTCTCCTGAGGCGGCAATCCGCTTGGTATAGATGGAATACTTCTCGAAAATACGCATCACCCCGAAGGAGACGGCGGCGGTCAGGATCAGCGGCACCAGGAGCTGGTAGCCGCCGCAGATTTCCGCGATGAGGAAGATGGCCGTCATCGGAGCCTGCATCACGCCGGCCATGGTACCGGCCATGCCGACAAGCACGAAATTCGACACGGGAACCTGCCCGGGAAAAGCCAGATTCAAGGCCGTCGCCATCACATAACCGGCAATTGCCCCGACAAAGAGCGTCGGACCGAAAGTACCGCCGACACCGCCGCCGGCATTGGTAAAGGTCATGGAAAAGACTTTCAACAGCAGGACCAGGACGAAGATCCAGAGCGGCCCGGCATCCGCTCCGTGGAGCATCGGGCGGAGGGCGTCATAGCCTTCGCCGTAGAGCGGCGGCAGGAAATACACCAGCAGGCCGAGCGCAGCGGCGCACAGAGCCCATCGCAGCCAGGGCGAACGGAGGCGCGACAGGACATCCTCCATCCAGAGCGTCAGGCGCAGGAAATACAACGAGACAAAGCCGCAGAACACTCCGAGCAGGGCGTACCAGGGAATGTTGCGCATGCTGAACGAGACGAGCGTGGCGCTGAACTGGGTCTCCCGCCCGAGAAGAAGGTAGGATACCAGCGTTGCCGACAGACTGGACAGCAGCAGCGGGAGAATGGAGGTCATGGAGATGTTGAAGAGCAGAATCTCCAGCGTAAACAGGACGCCGGCGAGCGGTGCATTGAAAATGCCGGCGACAGCACCTGCGGCGCCACAGCCCAACAGCAGGGTCATTCCCCGGTACGAAAGGCCGCAGTAGCGTGCCAGGTTCGAGCCGATGGCGGCGCCGGTGTAGACAATCGGCGCCTCGGCACCGACGGAGCCGCCGAAACCGATGGTGAGGGCGCTCGTGACCAGGGAAGACCAGGTATTGTGGCGTTTGATTTTGGATTCGTTCTTGGAAACGGCCTGGAGCACTTTGGTCACCCCGTGACCGATGTTGTCACGGATGACATAGCGGACGAGCAGGAAACTCAGGAGCATGCCGGCGCCCGGCAGGAGGAGATAGGGCCAGCGCATGCCCCGGGAAAGGGTGTCCAGCCCATGCTGGATGGAATGGATGCCCCATTTCAGCAGCACCGCCGCCCCACCGCAGAGGACGCCGGTCACAACTGAGAGAGCAAGCAGCGTCTCCCGCTCTGGCAACTTACGCAAAAGGGCCCTCACCGGGCCCCAGAATCTAATCATCGTCGGATCCGCTACCGTATTGGGAAATGTTGTCGTCCGGAAGGGTTTCGCCCGCCGCATCGGACGCGTCCGCGCTGCCGCCAGCCACCGCCTCGTTCTCCGCATCCTCTTCTCCTTCGAGCCAGCGCTCGACATCCTCCAGATCGTCCGTCTTGACATTAATCTTGACCAGATAGATGGCATCCGGGACCTCGATGGTCACGGCATAGAAGAAAGTACCGTCCGGCTTGGGATATTTCACCAGATCGTTCAGATAGTCGCTGAATCCTTTGGGATACTTCTCCGCGAAAGCCGCGGCCAAGTCAGGCTTCTGCCCGATCTTTTCGTAACTCACCACGTGTCTTTTCTTCGTGTCTGCCATCATCAGTTTAGGATTTTTTGGGTTTTCGTGCTGCAATATTAAGTCTTTGTTTTCGATTTGGCAATACTTCACCGGATTTTTTCATCGAATTTTTAAAGAAAAATGACTTTTGCTGCTGTTTTCGGGCCATATCGTGCTCCGAAAACACCGGTTGGAGGTCCCGCGGGTCCAGTCCGGAGTAGAACATGACGGACGAGGTGGTCATGGGTGTGGGCGTGAAATCCTGGACCTGGTCCATCCAGATTCCCTTCAGCGCCGGGTGCGAAGCGAGCCGCTCCATGTCCTTCATCGTACAGCCCGGATGGGAGGAGATGAAGTACGGAACCAGGCCCACATGGGTCCCGGCTTCCCGGTTGATCCGGTCGAATTCTTTCCGGAGCCGCTCGAACAGCTTGAACGAAGGCTTCCCCATCATCCGGAGCACATGGTCCTCGGTATGTTCAGGCGCCACCTTGAGCCGGCCGGAGGTATGGTCCAGGACCAACTCGGACAGATAGGGCCGGGAAGATGGGTCCACAAAGCCGTCTTCGGTCAGGAAAAGGTCGTAGCGGATGCCGCTGCCGATATAGGAGTGCCGGATCCCTTTCGTCGCATCAATCTTGTGGTAAAGGTCCAGCAGGCGCGTATGGTCACAGTTCAGGTTCGGGCAGCGGGCGGGGAAGAGGCAGGAGCGCCGGCGGCATTTGCTGCACAGTTCCAGGTTTTTCCCGTGCATTCCGTACATGTTGGCCGTCGGCGCGCCGACGTCGGAAATGTTTCCGGCAAAGCCCGGCAGGGCGTTCAGTTCCCGGACCTCTTTCAGGATGGAGGCTTCACTGCGGGAGGAGACGAACTTCCCCTGATGGGCCGCGATGGTACAGAAATTACAGCCGCCGAAACAGCCCCGGTGGGTATTGACCGAGAACTTGATCATATCGTAGGCGGGGATCCGCTTCCCTTTGTAGCGCGGGTGTGGCAGTTTCGTGAAAGGGAGGTCCCAGAAGGAGTCCATCTCCTCGGGGGTCGCTGTCGGAAAGGGCGGATTGATTTGGACATAGCCCTTCCCTACCGGCTCCAGGATGGTGTCCGGATGCATCAGGTTGGCCTGGGTCTCGATCCAGTGGAAATTCTCCGCAAAGGCCCGCTTGTCCCGCAGACATTCCTCGAAGCTGTGGAGGACCAGTTTTCCGGCAGGGGCGCTGCCTGCAACCGCCTCCGCTTCGCTTCGGCCCCTCCCACCGACTTCGTCGGCGGGCCCCTCCCTCTTATGCGGCCGAGGGTGGCCACAGGTTTCAGGCAGTGCCCCTGCCGGAAGCTTTCCCTCCACATAGAAGGCCAGCTGGGGAATCTGCTGCAGGCGGTGGCGGGACCAGCCTTTTTCGATGCCGCGGGTCAGCTCCAGCATCGGGCGCTCCCCCATCCCGTAACAGAGCCAGTCCGCCCCGGAAGAGACCAGCACCGAGGGCATCAGGCAGTCCTTCCAATAGTCATAGTGCGTGACCCGCCTGAGCGAAGCCTCAATCCCGCCGATCACGACCGGGACCTCGGGGTAGAGCTGCTTCAGAATCTTCGTATAGACCGTCACGGCATAGTCCGGCCGCGCCCCAGCCTTTCCTTCCGGCGTGTAAGCGTCGTCATGGCGGAGCCGCTTGGACGCCGTATAATGGTTGACCATGGAATCCATGGCCCCGGCATTGACCCCGAAATACAGCCTCGGAGCCCCCAGTTTCCGGAAATCCCGCAGGTCGTCCCGCCAGTTCGGCTGGGGCACGACAGCCACCCGGTAGCCCCATTTCTGGAGCCAGCGGCCGATGACCGCCGTCCCGAAAGAAGGATGGTCGATAAAGGCATCGCCCGAAACGAGAATCACATCAATGTAATCCCATCCGAGCGAGAGGACCTCCTTCACCGAGGTCGGAAACATGTAATTATTGTCCATCCTTGAGGTATTTCAGCCAGAAGGCCCGGTTCTCTTCCAAAAAATGCTTGCCCTGATAGCCCCGGTAGCCATGCATGCCGTCCGGATAGACCATCAGTTCAAAGGACGCCCCCTCTTTCTGGAGCGCGTCCACCAGTTGAAGTGTCTGCTGGAAATGGACATTGTCGTCCCCGGTCCCATGGGTCAGCTTCAGCATGACGGAGCCGTCCGACCCCGGACGCACCCTGTAGGAAGCCGCCTTGTCCGCCACCCGAGCGGCGGCGTACCCCTCAGGATTGTCCGAAGGCGTGGACATGAAACGCTCCGTATAATGCGTATCATAGAGCATCCAGTCATACACCCCGCCCCCGGCGATGCCGTAGTGGAAGGCCTCCGGATGGGTCATCACCAGCAGGGCGGTCATCGTGCCGCCGAAGGAGAAGCCTTCGACCCCGATTTTCTCCGCCTGGACATAAGGCAGGGACTGGAGCCACTGGGCCCAGGCGACAAAATCCTCCGTCTCGACGGTTCCGAGACGCCTGTAGATGGCGTCCAGGGCCTTCCGGCCCCCGTGTCCTCCGGCCCGGCAGTCGGCAATCAACTCGATGATCCCGTGCTCGGCCCACCAGCGGTAACGCTCCGGGGAGACCCAGCGGTCGCGGGTCTGCGGCGCATCCGGCCCGCCATAAATGTCCACATGGACGGGATACTGCTTCGCGGGATCGAAGCCGTCCGGATAGTAGATGACCCCGGGCAGCGACAAGCCGTCCTGCTCAAGGCGGACAATCTGTCCGCGTCCCTCTCCGCCGGCTTTCGGCGCCGTATCCACGACCAGGCGCGGCTTCCGTCCGGGACGCTCCGTGTCCATCACCCAAAGCTGCGGAGGGACCGTCAGGGAGGAAAGCTGGACGGCAAAATGGGAGCCGTCCGGGGAGAAGCTGACCCGGGACACATCCAGGGACAGGTCCGTCAAGGGGGTCACGACGCCCTTCGGGCTTAAGCGGTACAGGGTATGCCGGACGTCGGAATCCCGGCGCGCGGTGAAATACACGTTCCCCTTCTTGTCCAGATACTGGAGACTGACCCGCCAGTTCGTTCCTTCCGTCAGGCGGCGGAGGACCTTCCCGTCATAGGAAAGATAATAGATCTGTTCCCATCCGGTCTCGAAACTGCGGACCATATAGAGCCCGTCCTTTCCGAACAGCATCCCTTCGATCCAGTCCAGCCAGGTCGGCACCTGCTCGTGGTAGATGGCTTTCTTGCCGCCGTCCGAGGGCGACACGGCATACAGGTCCAGGGTATTCTGGATACGCGGTTCACGCGGCACGAAAAAACTCCGGCTGTCCGAGCTCCAGAAAGGAGTCCCGAAATACTGGTCCTCCTTCTCGTCGAAGTCCGCCCAGACGATGCCCTCCGACGCAAGGTCGCAAAAGCCGATGCGCACCTTGGGATTCTTCTCCCCCGCCTTGGGATAATGGGTCTCCACGAGTTTTCCATCCTGCCCGAAAGGCGAATAGATGGGGAACATCGGGACTTCGCTGTCATCAAAGCGGTAAAACGCCAGAGTCCGGCTGTCCGGCGACCACCAGAAGGCCCTGTAGTGCGACCCCCGGCCGAAAATCTCCTCGTAATAGACCCAGGAGGCATAACCGTTGTAGACCGTTTTCCCGCCGTCAAAGGTCAGTTGCCGTTCCGCTCCGCCGCCGGATGGGACGACCCAGAGGTTTCCTTCCCGCGTGAAAGCGACGAGGCTCGAGTCCGGCGAAAAGGTCAGGTTCTGCGCACCCTGGGGATGGACGGGGAAACGCTCGGACGGAGCCTTTTCTTCCATGACCGGCAAAAAATCGCGGCCGGAGGTCCATTTCCATTCCCGGGGCAGGTCCGTCAGAACCTGCAGGGGCAGCAGCAGAGAGAGAAGAAGGGCAATCATACAAAGAGAGAATCCTTGAAATTGACAAGATATACTTTTTCGACAGCACGCGTCAGCGCCGTGTACAGCCATTTAAGGTCGTCCAGGGTCAGCACATCCTGCCAGAAGGGATTGTCGACAAAGACACAGCTCCACTGGCCGCCCTGGGACTTGTGGCAGGTGATGGCATGGGCATACTTGAGCTGGAGGGCGTTGAAATAGGGGTCTTCCCGGACCGCCTCATAGCGCTTTTTCTTCGAACGGATATGGGCATAATCCGCATCCACCCCCTGGTAGAGCCGGTTGGACTCTTCGTAGCCCAGCGAAGCCGACTCCGCGTCCAGGGTGTCCAGCAGGACCTTCGCGACAATCTCCTGGTCACCGTAGTCCGGAAATGAGAGACGCGCCTCGGCGAAATGGAGGCCGTAGCGCTCCTCATAATGGCCGATCTTGACCAGCGAAGCGATGTCGCCATTGGCGATAAAGTCCGTCCCTTCCATCTCTTCCACCCCCTGGTAACAGTTTTTTACGATCATCAGCCGGTCTCCCCGCACCAGGCGTTCCTCCCGGTAGAGGACCTGGGAGCGGATGCCCGCGTTGTAACGGTTCGCCCGCTTGTTCGAACGGCAGAGGACGATGGTTTCATCCTCACCGTAATGGTCATAGGCAGAGGCGAGCGCGTCCACGAGTTCGCCTCCTCCGAGGCGCTCCACATCCGCGCTGGCCACGAGACCCAGCGAAGACGGAGCGATCTCGGCGTCCCGGGTAATCAATTCCCTCAGGCGCGTGGCGTCTTTCAGGATGACGGATTCCGCCTGCTGGCGGACTACCGTGGTCAGGGTCACGAACTGAACCCCGCCGGCAAAGGACATATACTCCTCGGACAGGGCCGGTGAACGGTCCAGTCCGACCGGCGGCAGCTGGGCGGCGTCCCCGACCAGGATCAGACGGTTGTCCACCCCGCTCCGCACGAAACGGATCAGGTCTTCCAGCAGGTTTCCCGAGCCGAAAGCAACCTGGCGGTCACCGGATTCTATGCCGATGAGCGAAACTTCATCGACGATGTAAAGGGTCCCCTTCGCTTTGTTGGGAGAAAGGGAAAACTGGCCGAAACCATCATCAGAATGGGATTTCTGCCTGTAAATGTGCTTATGGACCGTATAGGCCGGGCTCCCGGTGTAGCCTTGCAGAACCTTGGCGGAGCGGCCGGTCGGCGAGAGCAGGACGCAGGGCGTATGGAAGGCGTGCATCGTCGCGACGACGGCGGAAAGGGCGCTGGTCTTTCCGGTCCCCGCATAGCCGTTGACAACCAGGATATCCCCCTCATCCGTGCTCTGGAACGCCCCGATCTGCCGGAGCAGACGGTCCTGGCACGGGGTCGGCTCAAAGGAGAAATGCCGCAGGAACTCTTCATAGAGGAAATGCGCCCTGTCCATCTTCTATTTCCGCTTGAAAACCGCCGCCATCACGGCCAGCACCGGATAGATTTCCACGCGGCCGAGGAACATGTCCAGCGAGAAGATAAACTTCATCCAGGTCGGCTCCATGTTGTAATTGCCCAGCGAACCGATGGATCCCAGCGAAGGGCCCACATTGCTGAGCATGGCGATGGAGCCGGTCAGGGCATGGTTGTTCGGATCGCCGAGGACCATGCAGAGGATGGCGGAGAGACCGATCAGCAGGAAGAACATCGAGATGTACAGGACATGGGGATAGATGTCCTCATCGTGCAGGATCCGGTTCCCCATCCGCACCTCGAAGAGGGACGAAGGGGAAAGGATTTTCTGGTTCTGCATCCGGATGGCCTTGAACAGGACCAGCATCCGGTCCACCTTGATGCCGCCGGTGGTCGAACCGGCACAGCCGCAGATGAGGCTCACCAGCACGAGCAGGAAACAGGGCAGCACCGGCCAGGTGGCATTGTCCGTGATGGCAAATCCGGTGGTCGAGGCATAGCTGACCACCTGGAAACTGCCGTCCAGGAAGGCCTGCCCCCAGGAGGAAACCGTCCCGTGATACTTCAGGGAAATGGACGTAAGGATGATGATGACCGACAGCGAGAGAAGGTAGAAACGCAGGACCGGATTCTTCAGCGGCCGGAGGCTCCGTGTCACCACGGTCATGTAAATCAGTCCGAAATGGATGGAGGCCAGGAGCATGAAAATGATGGTCACAACATCGATCAGCGGCGAATGGAAATGGCCGATGGACAGGTTCCGCGGCGAAAAACCGCCGGTCGCGCATACGCTGAAGGCATGGGTAACGGCATCGAAAGGCGACATCCCGGCCAGGAGGTAGCTGACGAAGGCCAAAAGGCAGATTCCAAGGTAGACCGACGCGAAGATAAAGACCGTCTTGTTCGCCCGCGCGGAATACTCATCCCGCGACAGGGAGGACAGTTCCATGTTCGTCAGCCTCAGGCGGACCGGAGAGGAATTCGGGATGATCAGCAGCAGGAAGACGACAACCCCGAGACCGCCGATAAAATGCGTGGAGGAGCGCCAGAACAGCAGGCTGCGCGGCAGCGCCTCAATATCTTCCAGGATGGTAGCCCCGGTCGTCGTAAAGCCGGAAACGCTTTCGAACCAGGCATTGGTCAGGCTGAACGGACCGCCCCAGAGGGTGTAGGGCAAGGCGCCGAACAGAAACGAGAGCAGCCAGGACAGGAAGATGATCATGTATCCGTCCTTCAGGGTGATCCGATCGGTTCCACGGACGAAGATGAAAGGAAAGATGCCGACGATGAAGGTCAGCGAGAAACTGATCAAAAGCGGCGCCAGGCCGCTGTCTTTCCCCTCGGCGAGGGATACGAAGACCGACAGCAACATGAACAGGGCGCTCACCAGCAGGGCGACACCCACGTTCCGCGATATGACCTTGACGTTCATTCTCCGCTGAGCCTTTCCTTGAGATCCTTGAGCCGGCGCCGAAGCTGCCGGTTCTCTTCCGAGAGTTCCCGGATGCCGTCGTTGAGCTGCCCCAGCTGGTCATCCCCTTCGAATTCAAGGTTGTATTTCTTCCCGATGCTCCGGTAGTTCTCCAGGGCGGAGAGCATCCGGTAGAGCGGACGGATATAATAGGTCAGGATAAAGAACATCAGCAGGAAGATCAGCAGGATACCGACGACCACCGCGGCGCTCGACGGGATGATGCTCCGGTAGAAGCCCCGGTCGAATTCTTCGGAATTCTGCTGCAACTGGTCATAGAGCACGTCGCTCAGCCGCTCCATGTAATCACGCATCCGGTTGAAAACCGGCTGGAGACGGTCGAAATACCAGTTCCGGGAATCCTCGTCCGAGGCGAGGATGTCTTCCAGTTCCAGGGAGGTCAGCATATAGGCGCTGTAGGCATACAGCACCGAGTCCGCGATCGGAAGCATGGCCCCGCCGGAGAACGCGCCTTTGAGCGAGTCACAGGCAAAGAGGAACTGCTGCTGGTCAAAGTCCGGCAGGGTGTTCAGGTCTTCGTCCCCGATCACCGCCAGGATGTTCAGGTTGTAATCGTCCACCAGATTCAGCAGGTTCTGGGCCACATGGATGTTCCGGATATCATCCGAGATGATACCGGAGACATAATTGGACATCCTGCGGTATTCCAGCACCGAAATGATACTGGAAACGAGGAGCACGATGGCAATGGAACTGAGCGAGAGCGTCAGTTTCTCCCCGAGGGAAAGGTGGAAGGAACGCCACCACTGTCTGATTCTTCTCAACATAACATGCAAATATACTGCTTTTTTCCAGAATGATAATAATTTAAATTTTTTCCCGTAAATCCATGCATTTATTAAAAATATTTATTACATTTGCATAAAATATCGCCATCATGAGAGAAACCTTCCTGGACAAAAAAGACAGCAAGAATTCCATCCTGAAGAAAAAAATCCTTCGCCTGTGCATCGAGCGCGGGGAACATTCCATTGCCGCCCTCAGCGAGGAAATCAATGCCAGCGTGCCGACCGTCACCAAGCTCATCGGCGAGCTGATGGACGAAGGCTTTATGGTAGATCTTGGTAAATCAGGCACTTCCGGTGGCCGTCGGCCGTCGATCTACGGGCTGAATCCGAATGCCGGCTACTTCGTCGGCGTCGATATCCGGAATTCCCATGCCGGCGCGGCCATCACCGACTTCCAGGGGAACCTCATCGCCTTCGAGGACAACATTCCCTTCGTCATGGAGCGGAAAGAAGAATCGGTCCATGCCATCAGCCGCGCCGTGAGAAACTACGTGGAAATGAGGCATCTGGACTGGGACCGGATCCTGGGGATGGGCATCAGCCTGGCCGGCCGCATCAACCGGGAGACCGGCTATTCCAACAACTATTCTTTCGATCCGAACCGCCCGATCAACAAGATCCTGGAAGAAGACCTGGAGATTCCCGTCGTGATCGAGAACGACTCCCGGGCCATGGCCTACGGCGAATTTCTCTCCGGAGTGGTCCGCAAAGAGCGTAACGTGCTCTTTGTCAACGTCAGCTGGGGCCTTGGCATGGGCATGATCCTGGACGGAAGACTGTATTACGGCACCTCCGGCTATGCCGGCGAATTCGGGCACTTTCCCCTCCTCCAGAACGATGAAATCTGCCGCTGCGGCAAGGTTGGCTGCCTGGAAACCGGCGCCTCGGGTTCCGCCCTCGTACGGATGATTACCCAGCAGCTCCGCTCCGGAAAGCCCTCCTCCCTGCTGAAAAAGTTCCGCACCGAAGGAAAGATCAATCTCAACGACATTTTCATGGCCATCTCTGAAGAAGATGTGCTGGCCATCGACGCCCTCGGCGAAATCGGCGAGAACCTGGGACGAGGCCTCGCCGGACTGATCAACATGTTCAATCCGGAACTCGTCGTCCTCGGCGGAAAACTGGCCATCGCCGGAGACTATCTCATGCTTCCGGTCCAGACGACTGTCAAGAAACTGGCCCAGAACATCGCCATCCAGGATACCGCCATCAAATTCTCCCGCCTCAAGAACCAGGCCGCCCCGATCGGCGACTGCATGCTCTCGCGGTCCCACCTGCTCGGAATCTTTTAACCCCCTGCCATGCCTTCCATTTCCGTCCGCGGCAACCAGATGCCGTCCTCCCCAATCCGGAAACTCGCCCCGCTCGCCGAAGCCGCGAAGCGCAGCGGCGTGAAAATATATCACCTGAACATCGGCCAGCCGGACCTGCCCACACCCAGGCAAGGACTGGAGGCCTTGAAATCCATCACGCGGACTACCCTCGAATACAGCCCGTCCGAAGGCTACCTTTCGCTTCGTGAAAAGCTGGTTCGCTATTATCACAAGTTCGGAATCGAAGTCACTCCCGACGAAATCATCGTGACGGCCGGCGGATCGGAAGCCATCCTGCTGAGTTTCCTCGCCTGTATGAATCCCGGCGACGAGATGCTGATGACCGAGCCCGGCTATGCGAACTATATTTCCTTCGCCGTTACGGCCGGAATTGTCGTAAAGACAGTCACTTCCACCATTGAGGACGGCTTCGCCCTGCCGCCGATGGAAGCCTGGGAAGAGGCCATCACGCCGCGCACCAAGGCCATCCTCCTCTGCAATCCGTCCAACCCCACGGGTTATGTCTATTCCGCCGCGGAGCTTGCCAAGATCAAAGAACTCGTCGAAAAGTACGACCTGTATCTCTTCTCGGACGAGGTGTACCGGGAGTTTGTCTATACGGACGAACCCTACCTCTCGGCGATGAACCTCGGCATTGACGACAATGTCATCCTGATCGATTCCGTGTCCAAGCGCTATTCCGAATGCGGCATCCGTATCGGCATGATCGTCACCCACAACCGCCTGGTCCGCGACACCATCATGAAATACTGCCAGGCCCGCCTGTCCCCGCCGCTGCTGGGCCAGATTGTCGCCGAAGCCTCCATCGAAGGAACCGAGCAGTATACCGAAGAGAGTTTCAAGGAGTACAAGGCCCGCCGGGACTTTTTCATCAAAGGCCTCAACAGCATTCCCGGGGTCCATTCCCCCATGCCGCACGGGGCCTTCTACACCGTCGCCGCCCTGCCGGTAGCCGATGCAGAAGACTTCTGCCGCTGGTGCCTGACCGATTTCCGTCTGGATGGCGAGACGGTCATGATGGCTCCCGCAGCCGGATTTTACCGCAATCCCGACCTGGGACAGAACCAGGTCCGCCTGGCCTATGTCCTGAAAAAAGAAGACCTCCAGCGGGCGCTGTATATCCTTCGCGCCGCACTGAAGGCCTATAACCGACGGTAGGCCGTTTGCAATTCCGCATAATAATCGTTAATTTTGCATCCATGTCGAGGCTGGAAGCCACGGACTGGTTTCGCCAAGACACACAACTTACTTAAAAATGGAAAAGGGACCTATTTCTCAATTCATTACCCATCATTACCGTCACTTCAACGCGGCTTCGCTCGTGGACGCCGCCAAGGCCTATGAAGACCTGCTCCAGAAGGGCGGAAAAATGTTCCTCGCCATGGCGGGTGCCATGTCCACCGCCGAGCTGGGACTTTCCCTGGCCGAAATGATCCGCCAGGACAAGATCTCCTTCGTCTGCTGCTCTGCCAACAACCTCGAAGAAGACATCATGAACCTCGTGGCCCATTCGCACTACTATCGCGTGCCGGGTTACCGTGACCTGACCCCGAAACAGGAGCAGGAACTCCTGGACAACCACTACAACCGCGTCACCGACACCTGCATCCCGGAAGAAGAGGCTTTCCGCCGTCTGGAGAAGCACCTGGTGGAAGTCTGGGACAAGGCCAAGGCCGAGGGCAAGAGATATCTCCCTTACGAGTACATCTACCCGATGATCCGCAGCGGTGTCCTGGAGCAGTACTACGAGATTGACCCGAAGGACAGCTGGGTCGTCGCCGCCTGCGAAAAGAACATCCCGATCATCTGCCCCGCCTGGGAAGACTGCACGACCGGCAATATCTTCACCGCCCACGTCATCCGCGGCGAATACAAGCCGGACCTCGTCATCCAGGGCATCGAGGTGATGATGTTCCTCGTGGACTGGTACAAGAAGAACTCCCAGGGAGCCGGTGTCGGCTTCTTCCAGATCGGCGGCGGCACGGCCGGTGACTTCCCGATCTGCTGCGTTCCGATGATGGAACAGGATCTGGGATGGACCGGAACTCCGCTCTGGGCCTATTTCTGCCAGATTTCCGACTCCACGACTTCCTACGGTTCTTACTCCGGGGCCGTTCCGAACGAGAAGATCACCTGGGGCAAGCTCGCTCCCGAGACGCCGAAGTTTATCGTCGAGTCCGATGCGACCATCGTCGCTCCGCTCATCTTCTCCTACGTCCTGGGCTGGTAAAAACCAAGTTTGTCGTCAAAAAAGGAGCCTGCTGCCATTATGGAAGCAGGCTCTTTTTTTTTAACGCCCTCACGCTTATTTCTTCAGCCGGATCCACCCGATGCCATCCTTTTGGGTCGTGACATGCTCCGCCTGCAGGCCGCGGGCATTGATGGCACCGACTCCGCTCACACTGAAGGATGCTGTGACGGCCTTGCCGCTGACATCTACGTCTCCGGCACCGTTGACCTCCATGGACAGTTCTCCCACATCCAGGCCGCTGGCATCAATGTCGCCGGCGCCGTTCAGTTCAAAACGGAGGAAGGGAACCTTGATCCCGGAGAAATCAAAATCGCCGGCGCCGTTGATCTCGACACGGAGACTGTCGGCAGCGCTGTAACCGCCTTTCAGGTCCACATCCGCCGCGCCGTTCACGGTCAGGGATTTCAGCAGGGGAAGCGTAATCCGGACATCGAATTCCTCCGCCCGGACGATGACCTGATCCTTGGTGTCCAGCATGAGCGCGCCGTCTTCGACCTTATAGTCGAGGTGGTTGAACACTTCTTCGTTGGCCTTCACCACGACCTGGCAGATGTCACCTTGTACGAGTTCCATGTCGGACATCCCGTTGACGACAATCTCGTCAAAGCCGCCGAGATCCATTGTTCTGACGACGACCGGCCCTTTGCATTCGACCCCTTTTCCATTGTTTCTGTCCACATGTTTCCATCCATTGCCGGAAAAAACACAGGAGGTGCAAAGTACGGCTGCGCCGACCATGGCAAAAATCTTTTTCATATCAGTCAAATATTTTAGAATCAAGTCTGAGTAGTTCCATACGGCGCTTGATGGCGGGCACGTCTTTGGAAAGAAACTCTTCCCGCTTGGAGGCGAGGATCTTATCCCTGGCCTCAGGAGAAACGAAGTAACCGATTCCGCGCTTGTTATAGATCACCTCATCGTCGGTCAGCCGCTCATAGACGCGCATCATGGTATTGGGATTCACCCCGATGTCAGCCCCGTAATCCCTTACGGAAGGGAGCCGGTCCTCCCCCTTCAGATCGCCGGAGAGAATCCTGTCGGAGATGGTATCGGCAATCTGGAGGTAGATGGGTTTATCTGCATTGAAATTCATAATCTTCTAGTGTTTAAGGGTTTTGATGCGGTGGAAAATACCCCAGCCGATGCCAAGGACCATCAAGGATTCCCCGATGGTCATTCCACGGAGAAGACCGCGGGCAAAGACCTGGGCGGAGTAGGCATCTTCAAAGTCAAAGTTCTGGGCCCAGTCGGTCAGCGGTCCGATGAACAGGCCGGAGCAGAGGCTGATGACGAAAGTGACGCCCATGACGATGGCAATGGCCCCGACAATCTTGCTCTTGCGGAAGCACATGCCGCAAAGGAGGAAATACAGATAGTTGAACACAAAGCTCAGAATCGACAGCAGGACGAACAGCGGCACGGAACTCTTCACAATCAGCAGATCCTCCTCGTCAGCCAGCTGTTCCAACAAGGTGGAGACAACGCTGTAGCCGCCTTCCGCCATGGTCCCTTCCATGGTCGGGTCGAGAAGGCACAGCAGCGCGTCCACTCCCAGTTGGACCGCGACAAAGGCCACAGGAATCACGACGAGGGCGTTTACCAGGAGGGAAACGAACTTTTCGGTCGTCGAAGCGGGAATCATCAGATAGGAAGAGCCCTTCCGACGGTCGGTCACGAAACCATAGAGATAGGCATAGTAGAATTCCAGGGCGGCGGCGGAAAGAATCGCCACGACCACCCGGGCACCCAGGCTCGGGGCGCTCCAACAATGGTCAAAGACCAACGAGCCCGCAATCCAGGCGACGTACAGAATCAGGCCGCTTCCGGCAAAGAGGAGGGCCGCTTTGGCATGTCGGCGGCAAAGCTGGACAAGATCATATTTGAAAAAGGTCCAGAAACGCTTGAAGGAGAATACTTCGTTTTTCATAGCCGTCACTTTTTACTGGTTCAACATGGATTTGACAAGGTCCTTATGGGCATGGACCGTATTGAAGAACGCCTCGATATGGACCTTGGACTCTTCGCCCGTCGTGTTGGGATAGACCTGGATGCAGCCGCCGGGCGTCTGTTCCAGATAAAGGGCGCCGGGATGGATTTCGGTCCCATAGTCGAAGAAGAATTTCTCGGCAATCTTCTCCAAGGAGGCATTCACCAGCACATCCCGCTTGTCCAGGATGATGACCGGATCGATGACATTCTCCAGATCGCGGACCTGGTGGGTAGAAATGACGATGGCGGCGTCTTCCGAGGTGTAGCGGGTCAGGGCCTTGCGGAACTGCGCTTTGGACGGAATGTCCAGCCCGTTCGTGGGTTCATCCATATAATAATGGCGCGCACCGCAGGACAGGGCGAAGGCAATCCAGGTCTTCTTGAGCTGGCCGGCGGACATAGTGTCCATCTTCTGCTCGGGGTCGACCTCGAATTCCGAAAGGATGGCCTGGAACTTTTCCAGGGAGAAGTTCGGCCAGAAGACGCCGTTTTCCTTGGCGAAGGAGAGCGCTTTGGCGTTGACTGCCTCGACTTCATCCGGGAGGTAGAACTGCTCCTGCAGGAGGGAAGGTTCGCGGTCGAAAGGATCGCGGCCGTCCACTTCGATACTTCCCTTCAAGGGCTTTTTCAGACCGCAGAGGAGGGTCAGGAGGGTGGTCTTCCCTACTCCGTTCTCTCCGAGCAGTCCATAAATGTTACCGGGCTCGATCTGCATCGAGATGTGGCTCAGGACCTCTTTGGGGCCATAGCTGAAGCCTAAATCATGGACTTGTATCATAACTTTGCGAGTGTATTAGTTTATTAGTACACCGCAAAGGTAGAAAGAATTTTTGAACTTGCAAACTTTTTTTGAAGTTTTTTTTTTGCCGTGAAATGGAAACAATTGAGCAACAGTAAATTATAACTTTCAACCTCTGCATAATGCAGAGGTTGGATTGCATAACTCATTGATGGATAAGAGTTTCCATTTCACGCCTCGTAGGACCTGCGGTAGGGGCTGCTGGGGGCATGGGGGGCCCGGGGACATGGGGAGGGCCCCTCGGACATAGGCTCCTCGCACATGGGCTCGGTAGAGACCGGACGGTCTAGAATGCGTAATCCACGAGGATGGGACGGTGGTCGGAGGGATGATAGAAGTTGGAGATGTTCAGGGAGTCACGGACCGGCTGGGTGTAGGAGTCGGTGAGGATACGGGCATCCTGGACGCAGTCCCGGAGGGCTTTCGTCGTGTAGACATAATCAATCCGCCGGCGACCGCCGGTAGAGGTGAAGAAGGCGCCGGGGTGGCGCTCGGCGATGATGTCGTGGTAGGGCGTCTTGCCGAGGATATAGTCATGGACCAGGAAACGGGTATCGTCCGGCTCATACTCATAGACCCAGTTGTCCTGGATGGAGATGGAATTGAAATCACCCATCATCATCCAATACTCATTGTCGGGGTCCTCCGCCTTCAGGATTGTATGCTCGCAGATGTACTGCATCTCCAGGGCACGGTAGAAGTCCCCGCCATGGGCCGCAGAGCTCTCCTCGATCTGGCTGTAATCAATGCCCATGAACCATTTCAGGGGCCAGGTATGGAGGGTCACGATGTTGACGGGCTTGTCGGCGAGCTGGACTCGGGCCCATAGGGCGCCATGGGAAACGACCGAATCGGCGCCGTTCCCGATGATCCGCTCCACCTCCTCGATGGGATAGCGGGAGGTAACGACCTGGGGATAATTGTCCCGGTGGCCGCTGAGAGAGATATATTCGTGTCCATAGCGGGCCGCGAGTTCCTTCCAGAACGCCAGAAGCGGCTCGTCCTTCCGCCACTCGGCGAGATCGTCCAGCTTGTCCGCCGTTCCGTTTTTGTAAATCGGCTGGGCCTCGCACCAGACACAGACGTCGGGCTCCTGCTGCTTCACCCAGGTCACAAAACGCCCGTAATCATCATCCTGCCCATCCCACATGCCGTTCTGGATATTCCAATAAAGGAGGCGGAGCGGCGTTTTCCTGGGCCCGGCGCCGGTGCAGCCGCCCAGCAGAACGGCTGTCCCCAGAAGCAAAAAAAGAAGCCTTTTCATATCCAAACTATTTGACCTTGGTAAAAACAGGAATCCGCTCCAGCGGAACATCAAGGGTATAGACCTTCCCGCCCTTGTATTTGCGGCCGGTCTCGTCCTGCCAGCGGCCTTTCGGGAGGCGGACCGTGCGCTGCGTCCCCGGAGCCTGCATCGGAGCCATCAGGTACTTCTCCCCCAGCATATACTGGTCGGCGCAGCCCTCGAAGCCCTGACCCGGGAAAGCGTAATCCATCGGCCGGACGAGGGGCTCTCCGCTCACGGCCCCCTTCCGGGCCTCCTCCACGAGATAGGGTCCCAGCTCCGCATGGAGCCAGGCTGCCTTCCGGCAGATTTCCAGATTCTCTTTCGATAGAATCCGCCAGGGAGCGACGCTGAACTGCATCATCGGCATCACCGCGTGGATCTGGCAGCTGCGGACGATCATCTCCTGATCGATGTCAGCGGGGTCGACATCGAGGAAACTCGTGAACTCTCCCCCGCCGATCATGTCCGGACAGACATAGAGATGGCCCTCCATCGAAGCGTTGATCATGGCCGGGACCAGGGTCTGGACGGCCTTCCAGTCGGCTTTCTTGTCGCAAAGACGCATCACGATGGGCTCGCCGGCCAGTTTCCAGCTCGCCCGGAGCTCGTTGTACGGGAAGTCGTCCGCCATTTTGCACCATAGGCGGGTGTGTTCCGGTCCATAGGACTTGCCGTCATGGACACGAATCGCTTCCGGAGCATAATTGGCCGCGTCGCCGGCATCGAACTTGAAGCCGTCCACCCCATATTTTTCCTGCATTTCGTGAAGCCTTGCGACCATCCAGGCGCGGGCCCCGGGATGGGACATGTCCAGCATGGCGCTGTAACCGTTCCACCATGGAACAATCGCAGGACGCTTCCCCGCCGCCTCCTTGACGAAATAGCCCTTCTTCTCCAGTTCCCGGAACTCCGGCGAATCCGGTGAAACGTATGGACAGACCCAGAGCATCACCTTGAAACCCAGCGCATGGAGCTCGTCCATCATCCCCTTCGGATCCGGGAAACGCTCCGGCTTGAAGTCGTAGTTGCCGTAGTATTTCTGCCAATTGTCGTCGACCATCAGGACCGCCCCTGTCGGAAAGCCGTTGTCCGCGATCGCATGGGCATAACGGAGGATGTCCGCCTGGTTCTGATTGTACATCAGCTCGATCCAGGTATTGTACTGGGGACGCGCGATAAACTCCTCGGGCGGAATCACCCCGGAGGGCGGGAAATGAGCCCTGGAGGCCGCGAGAAAGGCTTCCCGCAGCGTTCCTCCCGCCTGGACAAGCTCGATCGGCGCCGTCCCTTCAAAGCTGATGACACCCTCACGGAAACTGGCCTTAAACGGAGCATCGCTCCAGATGTAGCGCCCCTTGCTCGAAGTGAGCAGCGGCACGCAGTTGTTGCTGTACGTCTCGCTCCTGAGGTCGATCGTAAAATCCATCGACGCGTCGAAAGGAAAGGCGTAGCGTCCTCCCGCCTGGGTAATCTTCCAGGCCGCGGGGTTATCAAAGGCTCCCCACCACTTTTCCCCGGGGAGCATGGTGACGGAAAGGGACTGCGCCTTGAGCGCCGAAGCGGCAAGGGCCATAAAGGCCAGAAGGGCAAGGAATCTGAGGGTTTTCATAAGGGGCGAATATAGTTATTTCTGTATTGATTATCAACGATTAGCCAAATAACGAACTATTCAAAAACTTTCTTCACCGCTTCCAGCCACTGGAAGCCCCATACCTCGTCGGGAAGGAGGTAACTGCCTTCCACCCACTCGTTCCAGGCATTCACCATCACCATTCGGGGCTGGGTGTCCGCGTGGGCGTCGGCGTACTCCTTCGCAATCTGCAGGTACTGCTGGAATACCTCAGGGCTATGATTGAAATGGGTAATATCATCCGCTCCCTTGCGAGGGAAACGAGGGCTGTCGTCCCAACCGATTGAAACGGTCGGAAAGATCGGGATGTCGTAGAGCGAATCGACCTGTGCGCGGATGGCGACGGAATTGGCGCACTGCTGCGCATAATCCGGCGTAAAACCGCCCATATTGTAGCATGCAATGGCATCGATTTCAAGCGCTTCGATATCCGCTTTTAACTGAACTGGATCTTGCTTCGAAAGGTCGGTACCGTCACCCGGCGTCAGCTGCAGCCAAAGCCCCGGAAACCCGGCCTTCTTGACCTCATTCCGGAAATAGGCCATCGCCTCGGCAGCCTCATCATCCGAAGAAAAGCCCTGCTTGAAAATGCTCTCGTTGAACATCGCGAAGATGGGCTTCCCGTCAATCTTGGCATAGTTCGGGAGGTGGAAATACTGTGAAATCACACGGTTCACAATCTGTTTCCAGTCCTCCATTCCCACGCGCGGATTGAACAGGAGAGAATCGGCATCAGCGCCCCACTTGTGATAGTTCCAGTAACTGTACTTCACGTCGTGGTTGGCGTACATCAGGAAGAAGTCCATCTTGCGGTTGGACGGGGCCTTGAGGAAGCCGTTGTCGAGAGCCGACTCCAGATAAGGGCCGTGGTAGCCGTCCGGAGCGTTGTACCAGTACCAGTCATAGACAAAGGTATTGACGCCATACTTGAGTGCCGTCTGGATCCATTGCTCGACCACTTGCGGATCGTCGTCGAGGCCATAGCCCCAGAGGGGGCGCTTGGGCTGATAATGCCCCTCGAAACGGGGATTTCCTTTTTTGATGACTTCCCACTCCCCCTCTCCGTCTTCCCAGAGCCAGCTGTGGGCAAGAGAATCATCGTGACAGGAGGGCCATACATAGGCGCACACGCGATACTGGGGTTTCCGCGCCGTACAAGCCGCAATCGCTGCCAGGCAGCACAGGATGATTAATACTTTTTTCATATCGAACATGTTACTTTAATTTCCAGTCGGATATCGGCGGAGGAGGCGCCGACGAGGATGCGGTACTCGCCCGGATCGACCTTCCAGGAATGGGAGGAAACGTCGTAATAGCTGAAAGCGTCGGGGCCGAGGTGAATCGTGTAAGACGCGGACGCACCGGGAGCGATCAACTTCTTCTCGTACCCCTTCAGTTCCTTGGCCGGACGCGCCACGGAAGGATGGACAGGCGCTACATACAGCTGTACCGCTTCCTTTGCGGCCATCGAGCCCGTATTACGCACGGTAAAATGCACGTCGAAGCCGTCACCGGCCTTTTCGACAGAAATGTCAGAATATTCAAAAGAGGTATAGCTCAAGCCGTAACCGAAAGGGTATAACGGCTCTACGCCGAAATGTTCCACGCCCCGGTATCCCAGGAAAATCCCCTCTCCATAGAGGATATAGGGATATGTATCCTGGCTGGGCCGGGTTCTCGGAGCGGCCTTCCTGGGGACGATGCCATACCACTTCTGGGCGGGATTCTTGTCCTCCGCACCCCAGAAAGTGAATGGCAATTTACCCGAAGGAGAGACCCGGCCGGAGAGAATGGCCGCCAGGGCATTTCCGCCCTCCTGGCCGGGATACCAAGTCAGGAGAATCGCCTTGACCTTCTCCTCCCAGGTGCGGATCCTGAATTCACCACCAGAATTCGCCACGACAATCACATTGGGATTATAGGAAGCGATGCGTTCGATAAGCGGATCCTGGTTATTTGGTTCAAGGACATACTTACGGTCGAAATTTTCACTTTCGGACAGGCGGTCAAAGCCGACGCAGACCACCACAGCAGCGGCCTGGCGAAGCAACTCGGGCCTGGGGGAATCCTCGGCCACGACGTTCCAGCCTTTTCCCAGTCCCAGCAGGCCGGCGGCAGGGGTGACACCCTTCCCGTCTTCCGGCTGGACCCAGCCTGAACCGCCGCCGCACGCCATTACATGGGCATTGGGGCCGGTCACTACGATCAGGTTTTTCTTGCCCGGCTTCAGCGGAAGGATGCCGTCCGCATTCTTCAAGAGAACTGGGCCTTCCAGGGCAATTTCATATGCCCTCTTTTGCGACAAGGTCGGATCCTCGGCCGAAGGATCGGCTTCCAGATTGGCATCCAGCAGGCCGAACGCAGAGAAGACCTGCAGCAGATGACGACACTTCTCGTCAAGAGCAGCCTCGGAGATTACGCCGTTTTCCAGCAGGGCCTTCACATCCTCGGGCTTGGTCACATAGCTGCGGGGCATCTCAAGATCCACTCCTCCCGTCAGGAATCCCAACGTTGAATAAGAGGAAGCCCAGTCCGTCATCACGATGCCATCGTGGCCCCAGGCGCGAAGATTCTCCTTCACCAGCCAGGAATTCTCGGCGGCATAGACGCCGTTTACAGGGTTGTAACTGGTCATTACGGCACCGACGCCAGCCTGCTCCACAGCTTTCCGGAAGGTAGGGAAGTATATTTCGTTGATTGTTCGTTCATCGACGTTGGAACTGACGCCGTGACGGTCGTATTCCTGCTGGTTAAGGGCAAAGTGCTTGATCGTGGCGATTACACCTTGGTCCTGCATACCCCAGATATAGTTCAAGGCCGTTTCAGAGGCAAGGTAAGGGTCTTCACCGTAGTACTCGAAATTACGGCCGCACAGAGCGCTTCGATAGATGTTGACGCCGGGGCCCAGCAAAATCTGCACGCCCTGACGGCGGGCCGCACAGCCAATGCCGGCACCCATCTCATAGACGGCCGCGCGGTTCCAGGTGGCGGCGGCAGAGATGCCGCAAGGGTAGAACGTGCTCTGGATGTTCTTCGCTTTGACATTCCGGACGCCCTGTGGACCGTCGGCCATCCTGATGGAGGGGATGCCGAGGCGCGGAATAGCCAGGGTATTGAATCCGTCAATCTTGCCAGAGATAAAACCGATCTTCTCATCAAGGGTCATCTGTGAAACGAGCCTGGCAGCTCGGTCCTTGTCGGAGGGCCTGACGGGATGGGAAATACCTTCCTGCGCCTGCAGGAGGCCGGCGGAAAACAAGATTCCGCAGATAAATGCGATGTTTCTCATCTACTTGACTTTTTCGTAATAAGGAAGTCGCCCTATAGGTATATTACTGAGTTCCAGAACCTTGGGGCCCTCGATGGTTTCACCCAGATCGTCGCGCCACATGCCGGCGGGAAGATACACCGTCTTGCTGTCGTCCTCGCTGGTGACCGGCGCGACAAGATAGCGCGGCCCAAGCATGAACTGCTGGTTGACATGCTCATAGCCGCAGCCGGGGAATTCGTATTCCATCGAGCGCATAATCGGTTCGCCGGTGGAGGAGGCATGATGCACCTGCTCCATGATATAGGGGCCGAACTGAACATGGAGTTCCGCAAAGCCCCGGCAAAGCACGCATTCCTCCTTTGTCAGTACCCGCCAGGGCGCCGCGCTGAACTGCATCATCGGCATCAGCGCCTGCAGCTCGCAAGAGCGGATAAACAATTTATGGGAGAAGGTCTTGCCCGGCATATAACTGCCGGATAGCCCGCCGCCGATCATATCGGCGAAAACGTACGGATTGCCCAGCAGCCCGGCGGTCAGCAGGTTCGGGATAATGGCCCGGAACTCTTCCCAGGAATGGCCCACGTCGTAGTG
>JAEEHS010000009.1 GCA_016281015.1 Bacteroidales bacterium | reverse complement strand
TCAGGTGTCAGAACACCGAACTTTGATTGAAAAACTACTCCGTCTTCGTCCACAATACAAAGAAATACACTATCTTTGTGGACGTCAAGACCGCTAACACGTCTCATAGGGCACAAAAATTTTGAGGCATAGACCTCGTTAAACATGAACACATTGTGGCGTATCCGTGAGGAATAAAACGACCACTTGCCTACAAAGATACGTTGTTACGGTCTTGATTTTTATCCCTACTGGCGTAAAAATCCAAGATTTTTATGTAAGTTTGTCTCATAAACTATTGACCTTGACTATGATACCTGGAAGAAACTACGAAAAGCCGCTTGTCGAGAATTGGGCGATCATCCTGGAAAGGAACATTCTCAGCGGGGAATTGACCGAAGACGTCACCCCCGGTGGTCGTTATGATGATGACGATTTTGAATAGGAGGCGGCGATGAAGACAATTAAATTCTTTGCAATCTCCTTTGTGGCCCTGGCTATGGCCTGCAGCAAGGAGGCTCCTGTCCAGGACGAAGAATCCGTCGCGCAAGTTCAGGATGCCGGAACCGTGGTCTTCGAAGTCAGTACCGAGGCCGTCAAGACTTCTCTTGTACCTGACGGAGACCTTTTCCACGTGGTATGGTCCGCCGCGGACAAGATAGACATTAACGGAACGGTCCTGGAAATCGAGACCGAGAGTCAGCCTTCCGGTTACGGACCGGGGGAAAGAAAGGCCCGCTTCGTAGGCCTTGCGCCCAGGAAAAACAACACTTCTCCCTTCTACAAGGCCATTTACCCCGCCTCGTTCCGTGACAGTTATGGTTATTACAATCTTCCTGCGGAGCAGAGCTATGTCGCCGACAATATCTCGGCCTATCCGATGTACGCCGAAAACGATGAGGGGACTCTCATTTTCAAGCATCTCTGCGGCATTGTCCGCCTGGGCCTGAAGGGAGACAAGAGCGTCACGAGCATCGCCCTTGCCGACAAGGGGGCCGAGCCCAAGGCCATGAGTGGACGCTTCAATGTCGTTGAAAATGCTGCCGTGCCGGTCTCCGGAACAAATGGGACCGCCCTGATATGCTCCTCTCCGGTGGCCCTTAATACTGAGACCTTTACCTACTTCTATCTCAGCGTTCCGCCGGCAACTTACGGGAAACTGTCCATTCTCGTGGAGGCTTCCGACGGGACCATCTGCTCCGTTTCGAGCAAGAACCCCATCAGCGTCGGCCGCAGCCAGCTGACAGAAATCAACCTTTCGCATCCCAGTTTCAGAGACGAGAGTGCGAAGATTACTTACACCACGACAAACACCACCCAGATCAATAAATACGCCGGCGGAGCGGATGCTTCGGTATTCGGAGACGGCCTTACCGTCGTCAGCCACAGCTATGATGCCGCTACCAAGACCGGAGTCATCACCTTGTCCGGCACAGTGACTACAATCGGCTACTACGCTTTCCGGGGACTCGACAATCTCGAGACCGTAACTGTCCCGAACACAGTAACTTCCATCGGCAACCGCGCCTTCGGAGAATGCGGCGGTCTCGTAAGCGTCAACTTCCCGAGAGGCCTTACCTATATCGGAAATGACGCCTTCGTGAACTCGAGCAAATTCGTCCCGGAGGATCTTTCCCATATTACATACATAGGCGAAGAGGCCTTGATGCACACCAGCATAGCCGGAATCCTGACCATTCCGGATGGCCTCGAGACGCTCGGCAGGCGGGCCTTCTACGACAATGATAAACTGACCGAAGTGGTTTGGGCCCATACCCCCGCGACCATGGGCGTAGAAATCTTCTCCAGCTGCAACAAGATCGAGAGAGTCACTTTCGCTGATGCTCTTGACATCCCAGCGCTTATGTTCAACGGCTGTGACCACCTCTCAGACATTGTTTTCGACGCTTCGGTCACATCCATCGGGGAGGGTGCTTTCGGCTCTTGCAAAGCCTTGAAGAGCCTGACTTTGCCGCCGTCGGTGACCTATCTGGCCAACAGCGCATTCGCTTATTGCACAGCCCTTGAGACCATCAATCTCTCCGACAATATTACTTATATCGGCGAGGGCGCCTTCTCCAACTGCTCAGCCCTGGAGGAGATCGTACTTCCCGCAAAGCTTGAGACGATGTATAACCGCTATCATTTCTCGGGCTGCACTTCCCTCCGGAGAGTCGTCTTCCCGGTGAACGAGACTTTCCATACGATTCCATATCTCAGTTTTGACGGTTGCACTTCGCTCGTTTCAACATCAATACCGGCCAATGTGACGAGCATTGCGGACCTGGCCTTCCGTAACTGCGGATTCACCGCTCTTCCGGAAGGATGGGGCCGCAGAAGCCTCTATGGGTCTAATGTCAATCCTTATGTCGGCTGCCCCATAAACACCATCACCTTCCCGAACGACTGGACATCCATTCCGGATAATTTCTGCAATGGCTGGAAGAGTCTCGCTACGGTCAACCTCGGCACGGGTGTTACCAGCCTCGGCGCTGGCGCTTTCCGCAACTGCACCGCGCTGAAGAGCATAACCATTCCTTCGCAGGTGGTTTCCATGGGCAGCTACTGTTTCAGTACAAGCGGCCTTACAGGCCTTCCCGCGGGCGTCAACCGCGCTGACATCAGCCTGAGCGACCACGTGTTCTCGAACACTCCGATTTCATCGGTTGATGTGTCCAACTGGACAATTGTTCCGAACGGATGCTTCCAGGAGTGCAAATCGCTTTCAAGCGTGACGCTGGGGCCTTCGCTCGGGACCATCGCACAGTACGCGTTCTACTACTGTTCGGCACTGAACTCGATCAGTATTCCCGCCTCAGTCACGACCATGGGCCAGAACTGCTTCCACCTCAGCGGCCTGACTTCCCTGCCTGAAGGTTTGCACGATTGCAGCAGCTGGGGGACCAATATTTTTGCCGGCACCCCGATGACGTCCATAACTTTCCCTGCCGGAATGACAACGGTGCCTGCCAATATGTTCAGCGGCTGCACGAGCCTCACGACGGTGGACCTCAACGACGTGACTTCGATCGGAGACTACGCTTTCAGCTCCTGCAGCCAGCTATCTGCCGTCACGGCATCGAAGCTCGAGAGCGTCGGGCAGTATGCGTTTTCGGATAATAACGCATTGACTTCCATAGAATTGCCTCTTGTCCGGACTGTCGGCACGGGGGCCTTCAATATGTGCAAGAACCTGCAGAGCCTGGATTTGGGATCATCCATCCAGAGCCTGGGCACGGATGTCGTCAATTGCAATCCGTCTGCGCTCACCGCGATTTACATCCGCAACGGAGCCGCTATATGCACCCTTGGCGGACGGCTCAGCGGCTATTCCCTGAATTCCGCTCTTCATATCTATGTGCCGGAAGCACTTTTGGACTCTTACAAGGGCGCGGCGCAATGGAGCAATTACAAGGATTATATTTTCGGGATTGACGTCCCGGTCACCCTTCCTCCGATTACTTCCATGCAACTCGGCGACGGAAGCACTCCTTACTACTCCATTGCCGGTATCACCAACGCTTTCAGCGAGAACGGCGGCACCCTGACCTTTCTGGAGGACATCAGTTCCGAGCTGACCTTCACCGGAAGCGCGACAGGAGTAATCGATATGAATGGGCACAGTACCAACAAGGTCTTCTGGATGCAGAATACCGGCGGGACCATCACCATCCGCAACGGGACCTTCACCCAGACGGGCGACTGTTTCGACGGCAAGACCGGCTTCAACGACGGCTATGGCGGGACCATAATCCTTGAAAATATGACGGTCAAGGGCATACTATGGACCGACAGCCATCCCTACATAATCCGTAGCGGGGATTATAACCAGCTGCGCAATATGAAGAGAACTTCCGTTACTTCGGAAGGTTCCGGAACCATAACGATAGAAGGCGGAAGCTTCAAGAGCTTCTACAACTACTCCTCCTCCGGATGGACCTACGGAGACTACATCCTTTCCGGCGGAAAGTACGCTTTCAATCCGACGAGTGCGACCAACGTGACCATAGCTTCCGGCTACCACGTGGCCTCCAACACCGACTCGGACAGCGGGACCTATCCCTACGCAGTCGAGGCGGATTAGGCAGGCCGTGTGGTGGATTCCGCCACAAAAGAGTCGTTTGGATGGAATATCTTTGCAAAAAATGCTAAGGCGTATGAAAAAGATTCTTTTTGCAGCCCTGCTGCTGGCAGCCTTCCTGTCTGTCTCCTGCAACAAGGATGGCTTCGATGGCAATGCCAAGGTCACTTTCCGTAAAGCAAATATCGCCGGTTCCAATATGCTGGCCCTGGCACAAGGCACAGGCACCGCCACAAAGGCCGAAGGCGACATCTCAATCGGCCCCAAGGCCCTTTACACCGTGTCCGAGGATGGAACGATGGTACAGGTCTCATATGATGTAGATGTGGAAGGTGCCAATGGAGAGGTTGCCGAAACCATAAAGGCCGAACTGATAATCTGCCCCAATTTCATCTTCCCGGTAGGAGAAGGATGGATTTGGCTTGCAAACTGCCACCTGGACGTTAAGGAAGGATGGTCAAACGGCACGATTCCGCAAGGGTCCGCTCGGTCGGCTTTGAGCAAACTCATCAACGGGTTCAGTGAAAAATATCACGAGCGCCACGGCGCCCATTACCTTATCCGCAAGAGTGACGGCGCCATGTTTGAATGGACCCTGGAGGCCGGTGCGCCCGACGGAATGGACGACGGCTTCAAGCAACCCACCTTCCTCAACGGCTGGTTCCACCAGCTGGGCAAGGACCTGTTTGTGAGGACCGGTGGCTGGAATTATGATGGCATTAACGGAGGGCTTCCGTCACTTATCCGTCTG
>JAEEHS010000008.1 GCA_016281015.1 Bacteroidales bacterium | reverse complement strand
GATGCGCTGATGAAGCTCGAACTCCCTTCGGGTGTCGAGGTTGAGATCAAAGTCTGAGGGTAGTTCCTCCAGATGCGTCTCCAAGCCCCGCCGCTGATCCCGGCGGGGCTGCCTGGCCCCTTAGCTCAGCGGTTAGAGCAGCGGACTCATAATCCGTGGGTCGCAGGTTCAAATCCTGCAGGGGCCACTTTTCCCTTCCATACTGTGTATTGTGCAAAATATTTGATATATTTGCATAACCTAACCTGTAGTTATTATGGCATACACAGTTACTACCAACACTTCCTACGGCCAGCGTCTTGGCGGTAGTTTCAAGAAGATCGTCACCGGACTTCTTCTCCTTGTCGTCGGTACCGTCCTCCTGTTCTGGAACGAAGGCCGCACCGTCAAAACGGCCAAGATGCTCAAGCATGCATCCAAAGAATGTGTCCATCTTCCCGACCCCGCGACGGTCGATCCTGCCTTCGATGGCAAGATGGTCCATGTCAACGGCTTTGCCACGACCGACGAAGTCCTGACGGACAGTTATTTCGGCGTCTTCGGCAACGCGGTCAAGATCATCCGCAACGTCGAATACTATCAGTGGGTCGAGCACAGCAGCACCCAGACCCGGGACAAGATCGGCGGCGGCCAGGAGACCACCACGACCTACACCTATTCCAAGGAATGGGTCAGTTCCCCGGTGAACTCCTCTTCCTTCGCGGATCCGGACTACCAGGGCCGCAACTCGGTGCTGGAAGAGATTCCTGACGAGACCCAGGTGGCGAAGAAGGTGACCCTCGGCGCGTACACCCTGCCTGCCGGCCTGATCGCCCAGATGAATAACGACGTTCCCTTCCAGATTGAGGGCAACGCCGACTTCGGCATCAACAAAATGGCCGCCGGGCAGCCTGAGCGCTATCATGTCCGCGGCAACATGGCCTACATCGGCAAAGATATGAACGTCGCGGAAATCGGCGACGTCCGCATCAGCTTCTCCGAGGTCCTTCCCGGCGAGGTGTCCATCCTTTCCAAGGTGGTCGGTTCGACCTTCGAGCCCTACAAGGACAAGAACGGGTACAGCCTGAGCACCCTCGTGAGCGGCACCCAGAGCATGGAGAACATGTTCGAGACCGAGAAGAGCTCCAACAAGGCGATGGCCTGGATTCTCCGTATCCTCGGGATCATCCTCGTCTACGTGGCCTTCAAGTCCATGTTTGAGTTCCTGGTGACCCTCCTGAAGGTCCTGCCGTTCCTCGCGACGATCATGAATCTCGGCGTCAGTGTCGTCTGCGGCGTGCTGACCGCTGTCTGGTGCCTGGTGGTGATCGCCCTGGGCTGGCTGTGGTACCGTCCGGTGCTGGGGATCCTGCTCATTGCCGCTGCCGTCGCCCTGATCTGGTACTTCTCCAAGAAGGGAAAGGAAAAGGCCGCGGTTGCAGCAGCCGGGGAGAACAAAACTGAATAAATGAAAACGAAACTTCTCCTTCTGGCGGCGGCCCTGACGGTCGCCGCCTGCGGCAACCCCAGCGCATCGGCCCAAAAGGCGGATGCGCCTGCCGAAGCTACTCCCGAGACCAAAGGCGAGGAGGGTGACATGTTCATCGATTTCCAGATCCAGCAGGACCCCGCCGACCCTGCGTCCATCGTCCGCCTGTCGGACTATGTGGGCAAGGGAAAGTACGTCCTGGTGGACTTCTGGGCCTCCTGGTGCGGCCCCTGCCGCCGCGAAATGCCGAATCTGAAGGCGGTGTATGACAAGTTCCATGGCGACAAGTTCGACATGCTGTCGGTCGCCGTCTGGGACGAGCCGGCCGATACGAAGAAGGCGGCCGAAGAGCTGGGTATCAACTGGAACCAGATTATCAACGCCCAGCGCATCCCGACGGACCTGTACAACATCGAAGGTATTCCGACCATCATCCTCTTCGGCCCGGACGGCAAAATCGTCGCCCGCGGCATCCGTGGACCCCAGATTCCCGAGACCGTCGAGAAGTGTCTCGCGAAGTGACCGTCCGCGAAAAAATCGCTCTTTTTCCCCATTCCCCCGGCGTCTACCGTTATTATGATGCCGAGGGAAAGGTGATTTATGTAGGGAAGGCCAAGGACCTCCACAAGCGGGTGGCGCAGTATTTCGTTCCGCCGGAGCGGCTCAACACGAAGACCCGTATCCTGGTGGGGAAAATTGCCGATGCCGCCTATTCGGTGGTGGACTCGGAGGCGGATGCGCTGCTGCTGGAAAACAACCTCATCAAGCAGTATAAACCCCGCTACAACATCCTTCTGAAGGATTCCAAGACCTATCCCTGGATCTGCGTGACGGGGGAGGAGTTTCCCCGGGTGTTCATTACCCGGCGGCTGGACCGGAGCGCGGGGAGCCGCTATTTCGGCCCCTACTCATCCGTGATGCACGCCCGCAATCTGGTGGACTTCTTCCGGGAGGTGTATCCGCTGCGCTCCTGCACGCTGAAAATCACTTCCGAGGCCATCCTGCGGCACAAATTCCGCCCCTGCCTGGACTTTCATATCGGCCGCTGCGCCGCGCCCTGCGTCGGCAAGATTTCGCGGGAGGAGTACCAGGGCAACATCGAGGAGATCGTCCATATCCTCTCGGGCCGGGGCGGAGAGGTGATCCGCCATTACCGGGCCCTGATGCAAGAGGCGGCCGCGGCGCTGGATTTCGAGGCGGCGGATGCCTGGAAGCAGAAGATGCAGTCCCTGGAGCGGCACTATGCCAAGTCGGTCATCACGTCGGCGGCCGACACGGATGCGGATGTCTTCACCCTGGACTTTGATGCCGGGGAGGCTTTCGGCAATTTCCTGCGGGTGAAGGGCGGGGCCATCATCCAGAGTCTCAACCTGGGTTTCCGTTCCCAGATTGAAGAAACGCAGGAGGCGGTCCTGTCGACCTTTATCGCGGAGATCGAATCGAAGTTCGGCGCGCTCTCCAAGGAGGTGATCGTACCTTTTTTGCCGGACGTGGAGATCGAGGGCGTCTCGTTCCGGGTACCGGCGCGCGGGGATAAGCTTTCACTTTTGGAACTTAGCGCCAAAAACGCGAAGGAGTTTCATTTTCACAGTATCAAACAGCGGGAGCACACGGACCCGGACGCCTATCGCCTGTCGGTGATGGAGGAGCTCAGGAAGGCCCTCGGAATGAAGGAATTGCCCCGGCACATGGAGTGTTTCGACAACTCCAATATCCAGGGGACGAATCCGGTGGCTTCCTGTGTCGTTTTCCGTAACGCGGAACCGTCCAAAAAGGACTACCGGCGTTTCAAAATCAAAACTGTCATCGGGGCCAATGACTTCGCTTCGATGAAAGAGGTGGTCAACCGGCGCTATGCGCGGCTGCTCGCCGAGGCGCCGGACGATTTGCCGCAGCTCGTGGTGATCGACGGCGGCAAGGGGCAGCTCGATGCGGCCTATCAGGTGCTCGCGGAGCTGGGTCTGACCGAGCGGCTGACTGTGGTGGGGCTCGCGAAGCGGCTGGAGGAAGTGATCCGGGTCGGGGATCCCTATCCGCTGTTCATTGACCGGAATTCGCAGGCGCTGAAGGTCCTCCAGCACATCCGGGACGAGGCGCATCGCTTCGGCATCACCTTCCACCGGAACCTGCGTTCCAAGGCGGCCATCCAGAGCGCCCTGAGGGAAATCAGCGGGGTGGGGCCGAAGACGGAGCAGCGCCTGCTGCTGCGTTATGGCTCCGTGGCCCGCATCGCCGCGGCGCCCCTCGAAGAACTCTCCGCCCTGGTCGGTGCCGACCTGGCGGTCGCTATCCACAATTATCTCAATGACTGACAAGAAGTTCAATAAGATTTTCTCCACGGTGCTGATGGGGGCGATGGTGGTGGCGATCGCCGTCACCACGGCCTTCAAACTGCAGGAGCCGGGGGCGCGGACGGCGCTGATTCTCATCGCGGCGCTGGGTTCCGTGATGGGCGTCGCCTCGACCGTCCTTTCCGCCAACGGGCTGATCTGGACCTTTGTCTTCGGCATCCTCGACGTCGTCTTCTGCCTTATCGTGGACGCCGACAACGGCATCTGGGGCGACTTTTCGATGCATCTGTTCTACCTGCTTCCGATGCAGTTTATCGGCATCTGGCAGTGGCGCAAGCGGGGTGCCGAGGGGGCGAAGACCGAGGTGAAGGCCCGGCGGCTTACGGGGCGGCAGCGCTGGGTGGTCGCCGCCGCGACACTGGCGGGGGTCGCCGTCATCTATGGCATCCTCCTCGCCATCAAGCTGAAGACTGTGGCTCCGGACGAAGTCAACCGCCTCCAGGTCTTCTCCGATGCCGCCCGCACCACCTTCAACATTGCCGGGCAGATCCTGATGTCCCTGGCCTTCTACGAGCAGTGGTGGCTCTGGGCCCTGGTGAACGTCGCCTCCATCTCCCTCTGGGGCTCCACGATGCTCTCCTCCGAGGCCTCCAGCTACACCGTCGTGATGTTTATCAAGTATTGCTTCTACCTCGTCAACTCCATCAACGGCATCCGCATCTGGTACCGTCTGAGCCGGGAAGGGTAGATTCTATTACGGCTCTTCCACCGGACCGGTTTCATCGCCACTTGGGTCCGGCGCGTGAGTTATCATCGTGTCGATAGGCTGAGGGGACGCTGTCCCCGGAAGTTCTAGCTGAGGCATCATCGAACGAAATATCCGGTTTCCGGCCGCATCATAACTCATGCTGACTCCCTGAAATCCGATAACGATAGCTTGTGCTTTGGGCGCTCCCGTACTCTTCGGCGAAACCGCATAGAAAGGGAGTGACAATAGGGTGATCAGAATTGTGGATAATGTTTTCATTGGCTTTAATTGTCTATGGCAGTTTCGTTTCAAACGTTTCGTAAGGCGGATACATGTGAATATCCTTCATCGCCTCTGTCGGGGGAAACACTAATGTCAAATGTGGCGATTCAATATAAGACTCTCTACATCTATACATGTAACGCCTCTGAAATGATGGGCCACATAATCGTTATATTGCTTAATGACTTTTTTGCCCGTATCGAAAACAGGCCATCCGTTCGCTATTTCATCCGCATAAAAACGAATTCCTTTTTCCGGCATGCCGGCGACAAGATATAGCATGGGAAGAAAGAGGAAACGGTTCTCCTTACTAATTGGGTACACTCTTGCTTCATATTTTGATATCAGAGTATTGACATCCGCATTCTGCTGATAAAAGAAACTGCTTGATTCATGGATCATTTTGGCAACTTCTTTTATCAACGTTTGAGCGTCTTGTTCTTCTTGATAACGCCAATCTTTGTACTCGTGCCCTTCCCCAACATATCCTATATTCTGAGTCAACAACGAAAAGCTATATTTGTTTTTGCTGCCGGAAAACCGGGTATATAAATCCGCCAGCTTCACATTGTACACCCCGAGATATGGAATGATATATGTTGCCGTTCTATACCAAGCATAGCATACACCGGCCTCTTCCAGGAAACAAGAATTCTCTGGCCTTGTTCTAAAATAATAGCCGCCGCGTTTCACAAAGCCATACGAAAGGAGAGCCTCTTTCATCAACTTTTCTAAATCCGATGTTTTTAGTCGCATATTAAAAACGGATGATAATTAAAGAATAAGTAGTTACCGGTTCGCTATTGGTCCAAATATAAGTGGCGGCCATTCCTTTAGGAATTAATGGAGCAGAAGGATGAAAACCACTTTGTAAAGACAAGTAGTATTGTAAATTCATATCAGCATTTCCAGGAATAATAGGAAGAGGAGACTCCATCTGAGGATATACAATGCTTTGATTATGCGTCAATCTTGCATGAATTCCCGTCTTTACTTCAACTAGTACTTTTTGTCCACCTATGTCGGCCACATAATCCACCTTTACTTTTGTTCCATTAACCTCAACAGTAACTTGTCTTCCGTCAATTTGTGCTCCTTGGCTTTTTAGAAGGTCTCCTGCCCGTTCTTCTCCAATCATCCCCTGGTTATAGTTTTTTCTAACTTGCTCGCTTTTACTATATTGTTCGGCATTCCCTTTTATGCCATTATTCGATAAGTCCTTTATTTCTTCAAGTGTTCCTCCTACAACGGCTCCTATAGCCGCTCCCATTAACAAACCTTTGACTCCTCCACTTATTATTCCACTCGGTGAAGCTCCCGACAAAGCGGAAAAGCCAATTCCGCCAATAAAACCAGATGCGGCTCCAGAAAGGCCACCGACAATGGCTCCAGCAGCGAATCCGCTATAACCAGCAGCGGCCACTGCTGGTGCTGCCACTAATCCGACATAACTTCCGACAACCCCGGCAGTGCCTCCAATCAAAGATCCGCCAGCTATATACCCGAACATGCTCCAGCCTGACGCCCCCTTGGATTTGCCTATTTTATAGCCTTGATACCCTCCTGTAACGGCTCCGATAGCAGCGGCGCTTATAAGGATAATCGCTGTTGTCGATAATATAAACTCCCCACTCTCATCCGTGTACTTCAGCGGATTGTTGAGGGCATAGGAGTAGCGGTTGAAGTTCTGGGAGAAGTCGGGGGCCTGGACGTAAGGGTCGGGGCTCAGGAAGCGGCCGAGGTAGGGGTCGTACAGCCGGGCGTTCATGTTGATGAGGCCGAACTGTTTCAGGTGCTCATGCCCTGTGTAGCCACGTCCCAGCAGGAGTTCCGGCTCCGTTCCACCGGCGTAGAGG
>JAEEHS010000084.1 GCA_016281015.1 Bacteroidales bacterium | reverse complement strand
GCTCTGGGCGTAATTGGACCATGCGGCGCCGTTGCGGTTGAGCTTCCACTTCTCGGCCGGGACGTCGAGATCAATCTTGGTTCTGATGTTGATTTTGGGGTTCGGATGCTGGATCCGGATGTACAAAGGGACTAGTCCTTTGGACTCTTTGTTGAGCAGTACAAATGTGGTTGCCATAACTGATATGTTTAAATTTCGTACTGCAAAGATACAAAATAATCCCGAATAAGTGTACTGAAAATGTACTAAAAATCCCGAAAGTACACTATGGGGTGCCGAAAGGTGTTTTTCGTATTTATACTTATTATTAAATAGTTATGAAATTTGGCTTTCGGAATGGTATGTTATTTTTTCGTCAAATGCGGTATCGTCCGCACCGCAAAAAAATGCCCTACAGATACCTGCAGGGCATTTTTGTATATGGACAGAAGACTAACCCACGGCATTCATGACGCAGACGCGGGCGATCTTTGCGCCTTCGGCAAACTGCTCGTCCCCGAGATAATCGGACCGGGCCACCTTATAGCAAAAGTCCTCGTCCATCCGGGCATAGATGACGACGAAGTCTGCCTCGGAATCATTGATGGAAATGAACGGAAGCTCAAACCCATAGGATTCGCTGATATCCTGGACCTTTTCAATGAACTCCGGGAAAGGCATTCCGGCATAAATGCCATAAGGGTTGCAATAGGCCGGAGAGCAGACATCGATCATAAAGATTTCGTCGTCTTTGTCCGTCGTGAAGACCAGCGTCGGCTTCGTTTCGCCGCTTTTCACCAGGGTGTAAGTGCGCTCATACTCTGTTGCTGAGACCAAATCAGTCGTGTATCCGGGAACCATCCATGAAATCTTACTGCCCAGGTCGATATTGGCAAACCCCCAGTTCTGGATGCAGGGAATCGGGTCCTTGACATTGCGGACGAACTCGACGCCGTTCCAGTCGTACAAGACACCGGTGCGGCCGATGTCTTCGATATAGACCTCCATGCCCTTGTCATAATAACTGTTGAATATTCCGCCGTTCTTGATGGAAAAGTAAAGATCCCCGTGCCCGAAAGTCATCAAGGGATCCGCCGTGAGCATTTCCTCGGTATAGGGCGGATTCAGCGGGAGGGAGACAGGAGTCAACTTGGCCGTAGCGGAATCATACCAGAAATATTTTTCCGGATTCTTCTTCTCCCCGCTGTCCTCAAAGCTGCCCGACTTGACGACGCCGAAGAATTTGCCATCTTCCACGCCGGCATAGACATAGATGTTCAGATAGGGATGCGGCCGCCCCTCAAAATCCTCCATTTCAGTCCCCGAGAGTTCCTCGAAATAGTCTGACCAGAAAATGACATTGTCGGTGGAAGGCGCTGCATAAAGGCCGTCTCCGTCACCGAGCATACCATCCTTGCGCATGACAAGGTATTTCTTGAAATAGCTCTCACGATGTTCTGCACTTTCAAGCATCTGGGGAAGATCGGCCCCCGGGACAGCCTTGAAAAATGCCAACAGATCAGATTCTTCCACGGGAGGGAGTTCACTGAAATCTTTGCCTTCCGGCTTGGAACCCGATTGGCACGAAAAGGCCAGGGGCAGCATGACTGCAATAAGAACAATTAACTTTTTCATAGAGCACTAATTAAAATACGTTAAGCCAATTTAACCTTGATACGGAAGCCGCGGGTCGTGGGTTCTTCCACGATATCCTTCACCCGGGAGCGGATGCCTCCCAGGGCAGACTCGTCCGGGAGCGGAGAGCGTGTGAATCCTTCGACCATGAAATCCAGGGCCGTTTCGCCGGAAAGTTCGGCGTAGGTCATCCTGAGGGTCAGCGGCCGGATGCCCCGAAGATGGACAAAGAGCATTTCCTTGACGATGTCATAGGCGGCGGGGGCCAGAGCGGACAAGTTGTATTTCAGGCAGAACTGATTGAGGCCGGTATGGATCTGGAGATAGTCAAACTCATCGGAATCAATTACATACACCAGCTTCTGGATCCGGTTGACAAAGGCTTTCGTGGCGCTGTGGACCGGATGTTCAAAAATCTGCCGCGGCGATCCGTCTTCATAGATGATCCCTTCATTCATAAAGAAAATGCGGGTACTCACATCCCTGGCAAAACGCATCTCATGCGTAACGATGAGCATCGTCAGTCCATCCTTTGCCAGCTGCCGGATCACGCTCAGGACCTCCCCTACCATGGTCGGATCCAGGGCTGAGGTCGGTTCGTCAAAGAGGATGACCTCCGGGTGCATCGCCAGCGAACGGGCGATGGCGACCCGCTGCTTCTGCCCGCCGGACAGAGAATCTGGATAGACCGATGCCTTCTGGGAGAGTCCCACTTTCTTGAGCAGTTCCATGGCCTCCTGCCGGGCCTGGTCTTCCGGAATATGGAGCAGCCTGACGGGTGCATAGGTAATGTTCTGAAGCACCGTCATGTGCTCAAAGAGATTGAATCCCTGGAAAACCATGCCCATTTTCCTGCGCAAGCGGTGAAGCGGATAGCCCTTGGAGGTGATATTCTCCCCGTCCACCCAGATTTCTCCCCCGCTAGGCGGTTCCAGCATATTGATGGCCCTCAGCAGCGTACTTTTTCCCGTCCCGGAGGGACCGATGATGCTGATGACCTCTCCTTTGTCGATTTCACAGCAGACATCTTTCAGCACGCTCAACCTCGTGCCGTCAGGATTGCTGAAAGACTTGCTCATATGCCGGATGCTGATCATATTACTTCTTCAAGGAAAGGGTTAGCAGAAAGCGGATAAGCCAGGCAAGAACAAAGTACAGCAGGGTCACCACCAGCAGCGGGACCAGCGCATCAAAGGTGCGGCTGCGGATCAGGTCGCTGGCGCGGGTGAGGTCCTGGATGGCGATATAGCCCACAATGGACGTACCCTTCAGGAGCTCGACACACGCACCGGCGTAATGCGGCAGCCCCCTTTGGAGCGCCTGCGGGAAAACGATGCCCAGGAAGGTCTTCATCGGAGTGAAGCCCAGGCTCAGCCCGGCCTCCGTCTGTCCCCTGGGAACCGATGAGATGGCGGAATCGAACAGACTGCCGGCCGACCAGGAGAAAAAGAGCGCAAAAGTCAGGATGGCGACAAGCGTGGCGTTCACCCCGGTATGGGCGAGAATCACGTAGAACATAAAGAGCAGCAGCACCAGCGTGGGAATGCCCTGCAAGATGGCGCCGTAGACCCGGGCCGCCGTACGGATCCACCACCGGCGGCTCCGCAACATCGCACACACCCCAATTCCCAGCAGCGTTCCCAGCAAGATGGAGAAGAACGTAATCCGGATGGTCTCGAGGAGGCCGTCCACGATGAGTTTCCAGCGGTCTTCGTTGACCAGATTCAATTTCAGGCGTTCTCCCAGTCCCATCTTCTCTGGCTGTTCCCGCTCCGGCACGAAGTAGCCGGGGCGGCAGGCATAATAAGGAATGGAAAAATCCACGGACTTCTCACGGTCCTCGGTGATATATAGGCAGGCGGACAAGAGGTCGCACTGTCCCGTATTCAGCGCAATGACGGCCGAGTCGAAACTCTTGAAGTCCATCTCGAAAGACCGGCCGCTCCAAAGGGCAAAACGCCGGAGAATGTCCGCATCGATGCCCATCCAGACGCCATCCTCTCCCAGAAAGCAGACCGGTGCCGAGTTCATGGACGTGACACAGCGGAGGGGTTCGGTGCGGGAAAATCCAGCGGAGTCGGGAAGCTCCGGCGCCGGACTGCCCTTGATCCAATGGTCAATGACGGCGGAAAGCGTTCCGTCCGTTTTGGACTGCGTCAGGAAGCGGTTCAGCTCCTCCCGGAGCCCTTCATTCCCTTTCCGGAGGGCGAACGCCACGTCAAAGGACTCTTCTCCGACAAAGGCCAGACGGATGCCCCACTGGCTGCAGGTCTCCGGCGAGATGGAAACGTCGTCTGTCACAAAGACATCGGCCATCCCCTGGCGGATGGCCTGTATGCCATCCGTTTCCGAATTGACGCGGAAAAGGGTGACATCCTCCCGGGAGGAGTATTTCTCGTCGTAATAATTACCGGCCGTCATACTGATCGTAAGACCGGAAAGGTCGGCTTCGCTACGGAGTTCCCGGAGAGGTCCCGCTTCACGAGAACAGGAAGACAGGCTGCCCACGAAGAGCAGCCCTTCCATGAGGAGGTGGAGCGAGCGCTTCATACCCAGGCTATGGTTTCATCCAGCGGTCGAGCCAGCCGAAGTAGCTGCGATGCCAGTAGAGCGCGTTCTGCGGGGCGAGAATCCAGTGGTTCTCACTGGGGAATACGATGAGTTTCGAGGGAACGCCCATCATCTGGGCCGCATTGAAAGCGGCCATGCCCTCGTCATACGGGACGCGGAAATCCGATCCGCCATGGATGCAGAGAATCGGCGTATGCCAGGCCTGGACCAGCTTGTGCGGCGAGTTGGCATAGTGGCGCACGGCCTTGGGGGCAGAAGACCAGGGAGAACCGCCCTGGCGGATGCCGCCGAAGGTCTCGCCGTCGCCCAGCGGGCCAGTCTCTCCGGGTGTATAGGCATATTCATGCAGCCCGCCGTTGTCCCAGTTCGGGAACCACATCTCCTCGGTGGTCATGTACATGTGCTCCTCGTTGAAGATGCCGGCATGGGCGATGAAGCAGTCGTAGACATCCCCGTGGATGCCAGCGAGGTAATAGACGCTGTAGCCGCCATAGGACGCGCCGCAGGCCGCTACGCCGCTGATATAGGGCTCCTGTTTGATCATCCTGGCGGCGCTCAGGTAATCCTGCATGTTGAGACCGATGTAGTCGCCGGAAATCTGCTCGCACCAGCTCTGGCCGAAGGCCGTGGTTCCCCGCCGGTTCGGCAGGACAACCACATAGCCCTGATGGGCCATCAAGAGATAGTTCCAACGATAGGACCAGCCCTGGGACAGGGTCCCCTGCGGGCCGCCCAGCGTGATTTCGATGGCCGGATAGGTCTCGGTCGGATCAAACTTCGGCGGGAAGAGCACCCAGGTCAGCATGTCCTGTCCGTCCACCGTCTTGACCATGCGGGCCTCGGTCTGGTGCTTGTCCAGCTGGGAGAGCAGGTGCTCGTTCTCGAAGGTCAGCTGGACGACGGCATTGTCGTTGACGGAGACCAGTTCCGTGGGGAAGTCCATGCTGCAATAGGTCGTCAGCATCGTCCCGTCCTGCAGGACGGCGAAAGGAGAGCCGAAATCGAACCAGAGGTTGTCGGCTGTCAGGCGGAAAAGCGCGGTCTCCCTGTCTGCGATGATATTGAAAATCCCCTGGATTCCTTCTGCCAGCGCATTGAAATAGATGGACCGGCTGTCAGCCGCCCAGACGGGGCCGTCGGCATTGTAGGGGAAATCGGAGGTCAGGTCCACGATGTTCTCCACCGAAGGGTTGGCGCTCTGTCCCTCCCCTTCTTCCGGATACACCACATCGGCGACCAGCAGACGGACCTTGTCGGCCTCGTAGCCGTCGCGTTCCATCGAGAGCCAGGCGAGACGCTTTCCGTCCGGGCTCCAGACCGGGTTCGTGTCATAACCGCCGCCGAGGGTCACCTGGGTGGTTTCGCCGGTCAGGGGGCAGAAGAGATAGATTTCCGTATCCGTGGAGAAGGCATATTCCTTCCCGGTGAGTTTCTTGCAGGAATAGGCGATATAGCGGCCGTCCGGACTCCAGCAGAGCTGTTCGATGCCGCCGAAAGGACCATTCGGAAGCTGGTACAGGACATCGGCTCCTCCCAGGATGTCCAGGCCGTCCTTGATCACGCCGTTTCCGGTCGTTGCCACAAAACTATGGTTGATTTCGGTCACCCAGTGGTCCCAGTGGCGGTACATCAAGTCTTCGGTCGCGTAGGCCTCGGCCTTGTCCAGGGCGGGGTCGGTGTCGGAAGGGACTTCCACGGCGCTGTGGACAGAAGAGACATAGATCAGCTGGGAGCCGTCGGGGCTGAGGGCAAATTCCTCAATGCCCGCCTCCACCTCACTCATTTTCACGCGTTTGCCCAGCCGCCCCTTGACAAAGGGCGCCTTGTAGATCTGGCCGCCCTGCAGGAACCAGATTTCACGGCCGTCCGGAGACCAGCGGGCGTTGGAGATGCTCTTTCCGTCCAGGGTCAGCGGGATCGGAGTGCCGCCGCCGACGGGAATCGTGTACAGGTTCCGCACACTGCGGTTGGCGGCGATATCCGTGTAGGAAACGCCATAGAGGATGGTTTTCCCGTCCGGGGAAAGCTGCGGGTCGGAAAGACGCCCCAGTGAAAGGAGCACTTCCGGCGTCATGTGCCCGTCCGTAATCTGGAGATCGGACGGTCCGATATAATCTTTCTGCGGTTTCATTTCCGGCGTGTTACAGGCGATGACCGCCATGGCGGACAGGGCCAAAAGGATGGATTTAGCTTTCATAATCCACAAAGATAATCATTTTCCGCAATATAGCTTCAGCGCCTGCTCCAGCGCGGCGGCGACCTCCTCCCGCAAAGACTGGGGCGAGAGGACTTCCAGGGCGGCGCCATGACGGCAAAGTTCCATGATAAAGTTCGGATTCGGAATCAGCCTCAGGGCGAGATAGACATCCTCTCCCTCCTCCCTTTCCACAATCTGGGAGGGATGCAGCGGCAGGTCCTTCAGATAGGCTGCCTCTCTTCGGGTAGCCTTCAGCCGCACGAGAACCGGCTTTTCGCCTTCCGGCGGATAGATGCCATAACTGTCGGCGAAGAGGCGGTCCACATCAAAGTCTTTCGGAACCGTAAAGCGTGTCCCGCTCTCTTTCAGCTCCAGGATACGGTCCATGGCATAGACCCGGACCGCTCCGGCCTCCTCGTTGAAACCGACCACATACCAGCGCTTCGCGAATTCCTTGACCGCATAAGGATGGACATGGCGGAAGTCAGTTCCCTCGCTGAGATACTTCCGGTAATGGATTTCCAGCACGCGGTCCTGGAGCATCGCCTGCATCACGGCGGTCAGCCATCGGTGGCCGGAAGGGATGTCCTCCACCGACACCCGCCCCGAGAGCCGCTCCTTGCCGAGGGTCAGCAGGTTGTTGACCGTGAACGTATTGACCAGCCACTGCACGCTCTGGCGCTTGTCCACGGCACTCTCCCCCGCATCGATGAAATAGCGGTTCGTCGAACGGTCGCAAGTGATTTCAATCCCAAAGACCTCTGCAATGCCGTCCCGGTGGTTGTTGAACGAGCGGCGCGGATATGTCTCGGTCCCATAGCGGGAACACCAGCGGCGCTCCAGCTGCGCGTAACTCAGCCCCGCCGACCCCGCATCCACGAAAGTCTGGACCAGCCACAGATATTTGTCAATCAGTTCAGAGACCATAGATGGGCTGGAAAACGACCTCGTCGACCGTCCCCTTGTCCGACTGGACCCGGAAACTGGTCGGCTCAGCGCCCATCTGAAGGCCCGGGAAACGCCAGATGACGCCGGTAATCTCACCGGAATTCTCCTTACAGGCCACTTCTACGCCGTTTCGGTACAAGGTCAGCCGGGGGGCGTTGGAATAGACCGTCAGGTCGAAGGTCGATCCGGCGGGGCGCTTCAAAAGGCGCCGGCCACTGATATAGACCGTCTCCACGTCATGGTTCCACCAGGACTTGTAGAGATAGAAGCTATCCTTCTTCGTCTTGCGGTCCCGGGTCACCAGCCCTTTGTCATTCATATACATGCGCTCGGGGTTCTCCACATAGTTCACCCCGTCCTCTGAGTCCACGAAGCCTTCCTTGCGGTCCGCGACCGGGAAGTCGAACAGGATCCACAGCGACGTGAAATTCAGCCAGGGCATCGCCACGATCTGCCGCACATGGGCCTCATGGGAGCGGTTGGCATATTCTTCGGGATGGCGCCGGTCATCTTTGTAGCGCCGGATGTCTTCCTCCTTCCACGTATGGCAGAAAGGATTGCATCCTACCCCGTATTCGGAAATATTGGAGGGCCCCATGTTGTCATGGATCCATTTCATCATGGGCGTGAGGCCCGAAAAATCCCCATAGGTCGTGTACCAGCCGAAGTATTTGTTCTCCGAATAATAGTCCGCCTTGAGCTCCGTATAGAAATCCCGTTTGAAGATGCTGCAGTCCGTCAGGCCGACATAGCGGGTCCGGTCCAGGTCTTTGGCCGCGTCGTACAGGCGGGCGGTCTCGTCCACCACCCGGCGTTCGTCCAGTTTGCCCTGGAATTCCTCTTTGTTTCCCCAGTTGTCCAGTTCGTTCCACATGCCCCAGAAAACGATGGAAGGATGGTTGTAGAGGCTGGTGATCATCTCCTCCATCTGGGAATGGATGTTCTCGAAATAGGCGAGCGTCGCGTTTACCCCGCAGACGTTGACCCAGGGAATTTCGGTCTGGACGATGATGCCCATGCGGTCGCAGAGCCGGAAAGCATGCTCGTTGTGGGGATAATGGGCCAGACGCAGGAAATTGCAGCCCAGTTCCTTGACGATGGCATAATCCGACTCGATATCCTCATGGGTCAGGGCCGTCGCCTTGCCGTCCTGGTCCTGGTGCATCGACACCCCGCGCAGCGGATACGGCCGCCCGTTGAGCGAGAAGCCCTTGTCCCGGTCGATGCTGAAGTAGCGGAAGCCCACTTCCGAGACGATTTTATCCTTGCCGACCTGGATTTCCAGCGTGTAGAGGTAAGGATCTTTCACCCCGTTCCACAGATGCGGTCCGTTCAGCTGGATCTCCTCCGTCAGGAGCTGCCGGGCCCCGCCGGGCAGGGCCACGAGGCTGGTCTGTTTCCACACCGTCTTCCCTTCCGCATTTTTCAGCGTCCAAGCGACATTGACTTTTTTCTCCCCCCGGGCATCGTTGCAGACTTTCGCCTGGACGAGGGCCTTCACCCTCGCATCCGTCACGAGTTTCTGCGTCAGGTGGAAGCGCTGGGGGCCGAATTTCACCGGATCGAAATACACCCCGTCAAATTCCAGCAGGTGGACGGGATAATGCAGTCCACCGTTCTTGTTGAAGTCCGACGAGATCGGGATCATCTCCAGGTCCATGGTATTGTCACAGACGACGTCAATGGCGTTCTCCCCCTTGAGCACCTTGTCCAGCGGCACGACAAAAGGCGTGTAGCCGCCCTTGTGCGCGAGCGCAAGGGCCCCGTTGACATAGACTTTCGCCGCCTGGGCCGCTCCCTCGAAAAGAAGGAACTGCGAACGGTCCGTACGGAGATTCACCGTGGTACGATAGATGCCCGGGCCGCGGTAATAGGCGGCCGAATGCCCGTCGACGGCATTGTAGGAATGCGGCACACAGACGCTTTCCCAGTTCTTTCCGTCCAGGGAGAACTGCCACTGGGACAGGAGGGTATCCGTGGCCGACAGGGTCAGTCCCACGAAACTCAGGGCGAGGGCGAGCAGAAAACGTTTCATCTCTTAGAGGGTCTGGGCGATGGCGTGCTCGATGCCACGGAGCTCGGCGAGGGAGCGCAGACGGCCGTAGCAGGAGTAGCCGGGGTTGGATTTTTTCTGGAGATCGTCGCACATCTGGTGTCCATGGTCCGGACGCAGATAGATGCGGAAGTGACGGCGCTGCTCCACTTCCAGCACCGCTTTCATCATTTCATACACAGGGACATCCCCTTCCAGGAGGTTGGCTTCGTAGAAGTTGCCTTCGGCGTCCCGTTTGGTGCTGCGAAGATGGACAAAGTCCACGCGGTCGCCGAATTCCCGCATCATCGCAGGGAGGTCGTTGTCCGCCCTGACACCGAAGGAACCGGTGCAGAGATTCAGTCCGTTGGAGGGGTTCGGGACCGCGGCCACAAGCCTGCGGAAATCCTCTGCCGTAGAGAGGATGCGCGGAAGCCCCAGGATGGGATACGGCGGGTCGTCGGGATGGATGACCATGCGGGAGCCCACCTCGTCACACACGGGGCAGACCTGCTGGAGGAAGAAGATGAGATTGGCGCGAAGTGTCTCCGCATCAATGCCTTTGTAACGGTCGAGCGCCTGCTGGAAATTCTCCAGCGTAAAGCTCTCTTCACTGCCCGGAAGGCCCGCAATCATGTTGCGGGTGACAAGGGCGATTTCCTCCGGAGACATGGATGCGAAGCGCTTTTCGCCGCGTGCAATCTCCTCGGGGCTGTATTCGTCTCGCGCACCGGGGCGCTTGAGGATGCAGAGGTCGAAGGCCAGGAACGCGTCCTTTTCAAAGCGGAGGGCGCGGCTCCCGTCCGGCATTTCAAACGCCAGATCCGTCCGGGTCCAGTCCAGCACCGGCATGAAATTGTAGGTGATGACATGGATCCCGCAGGCGGCGAGATTCCGGATGGTCTGCTTGTAATTCTCGATATAGCGGAGGTACTCCCCTTCCCGGGTTTTGATGTGCTCATGGACCGGAACGGACTCTACGACGCTCCAGACCATGCCTTCCGCGGCGCACTGGGCCTTGCGTTTCTCGATCTCCTCAACGGTCCATACTTCTCCGTTGGGGACATGGTGAAGGGCCGTGACAATATCGGTCACGCCGGCCTGGCGGATATACTTCAGGGGGACGGGGTCCTGGGGACCATACCATCTCCAGCTTTGTTTCATCAAGTACATAGGCTAAATCGTAAAAGCGTTGAAGCCGCCGTCCACGGCGACGATGGTGCCGGTGACACCCTTGGAGGCATCCGAGGCAAGATAATGGAGGGCACCGACCAGCTCGTCCGGCTCCAGGAAGCGTCCGAAAGGCGTATGGCCCAGGATCTTGTGCGAACGGTCGGTCAGCGAACCGTCGGGGTTCGTCAGCAGGCTGCGGTTCTGGTTCGTCAAGAGGAAGCCCGGGGCAATCGCATTGACCCGAAGACCCTCGCCGAACTTGGTAGCCAGTTCACCGGCAAGCCACTGCGTCCAGCTGGCCATGCCGGACTTCGCCACGCCATACCCCGCCACGCGGGTCAGCGGGCGGAAAGAGGACATGGAGCAGAAATTGATGATCGAGCCCTTCTTCTTCGCCACCATGCTCTTGGCGAAGACCTTGGTCGGAATGATGGTTCCGAAAACATTCAGTTCGACCACGCGCTTGGTCGCGTCGATATCCAGGTCGAAAATCGTCTGGTCCGGCGCCACATTGGCCGGGCCCATATTGCCTCCGGCGGCATTCAGGAGGATGTCGATGCCTCCCCAGGCCTTCTCGATCGCCTGGCGGTTCTCCTCCAGGACCGCCTCGTCCAGCACGTTGGTCGGAAGGAAGATAGCCTCTCCCCCGGCGGCCTTGATATCCGAGACGATAGCGTTTCCCTTTTCGGCGGTACGCTCCAGATCGAGCAGCACGACCCGCGCGCCCTGGGCCGCAAAATACTTAACGATGGTCTCCCCCAGCACCCCGCAGGCACCGGTCATCACGACCACTTTTCCTTTGATGTCAAATAGATTATCCATAAAGTAAAATTGCTTTTGTGCACGAACACAAAAATATGGAAAATCCATGAAAAAGCCAAGGATTTACGCGAAAAAATTACGAACTTTGCGCTCAATGGCAAAGCAGGTAAAAATAAAGGAAATCGCAGCGATGGCTGGCGTATCGGCCGGTACCGTGGACCGGATTCTTCACAGCCGGGGTAATGTATCCGAAGCCAAGCGCCAGGCTGTTGAGGCCGTGCTGAACAAAGTCGGCTACAAGTTCAACATCCACACGTCGGCCGTCTCCCTGAAAAGAGGCTACCACTTTATTGTCACGACGCCCCTCGCAGGCGAGGGAGAGTATTGGGCCTCGGTTTCAGCCGGTATCCACGAGGCGCTGGAAGAATACTCCGACATCCAGATCCTGCCGGATTATTTCCCATACGACCAGTTCGATGAGAAGTCCTGCCGAAGTGTATTCGATACCATTTCGAAGCAGGAAGCCGACGGTGTCATCATCGGCCCGACCTTCCGGAAAGAGACACTCGCGCTCTGCCGGAAGCTGGACAAGAAGGGCATCCCCTATGTCTTCGTCGACGCCGACATCGAAGGGGCGCATCCCGTAGCAAGTTACACCGTGGACCAGCACTCCTGCGGAGCATTTCTCGGCAGGATGCTCATGGCCGGGCTGCACGAGGGGAAAACGATACTCCTGTTCCGCAGCGAACGCCGAAGCGAAGAGCGCTCCAGCAACACCCTCGCACGAGAAAAGGGACTGATGGATTTTCTTCAAGAACAAGGGCTCGGCAATCAACTGGTTCAGGCCATCGTACCCCAGACGGAGGATGCCGAGGAGATCATCCTTGACGCGCTGAATCGTCATCCGGATGTTCAGTACGCCATCGTTCTGAATTCACGCGGGCATGTCATTGCCTCTGCCATCAAACAGGGACAACTGACCGGTAAGATACAGCTAATCGGTTTTGACCTCACCAGGAAGAATGTCGAATGCCTCCTTGACGGTTCCATCGCAGCACTCCTCTGCCAGAGGCCGCAGCTTCAGGGCTTCAGCGCCATCCGCCGTCTCATCAGCTGGCTCCTCTACCATTCAAAAGAAAAGAACGAGCGCCACTTCCTGCCCATCGACCTTGTCGTAAAAGAAAACCTCCCGTATTACCGGGAGGTGATCAGAGGCTAGAGCAAGCTATAACACGGCAGACAACAATTCTGTAGTAATCGATTTCACAGCCTTGGAAATCTTACCCATGGTCCTTTCCCCAGGATAGGATGTCCCGCTTTTGTATGCGCGCATCTTGCTTTCATTAATGCCTGCGTACTCAGCGAATTTACTCACGTTAAAATAATCGAAGAAGTTAAAGAAGGAAGGTATGTCATAGTGGTACTCGACATCCATTTCTGACATATCCGGCACAGGGCGTCCATCTAAGCGCTGCTCCTGGATTGCTTCAAAGATGCTCGTCCGGAAATCTTCTTTTGCCTCGGCCACCGAATTCCCAAAACCACCAAAGAAACTATTTCCAAGGTGATCCTCTGAATGAATCGAGAAATAACCATCCGATCCTTTCTCAATAATTGCAACAATCTTCATAACTCCTTAACTATTGAATACCAACCTGCTTCAGGATGCTTCTCAATGTACCGACGGGGACCTCCTGAGACTGATGCCGCGGGACACGTACACGAGCCTGATTTAGAGGAGAAAACCATACGTCATGTTCTTTACCTGAAGCCAATTCATAGCAACCGTATGATTTAAGCAAACGCTTCAACTCACTGACCTTCATACGCGCTTATTTAAATCACGAGGCAAAAGTAACGAATTCGTTGCTAATTTCCAAATGCTACTCCATATTATCATTGTTCTTCTTACCTCTGCGGGATGAATGGACGAAGAACACAAACATGTTCACGTCCGATATGAAACCATTCACAAAAGGTTTCAATCGCATCCCGTAAAGTCCACCCAGGAGCACACTTCAACCCACCACCATCCTGCAGGATGACCGTATAAGCCGTGTGTTCCAATAGAGTGACCGGATCCGTCGCCGGAACTGTTTGTACTCTTAACCGCACTTTTCCCATAACAACATAATTAATAACAGTTCCATTTGATCGTGGATGGAGAACCAGAGACACTGCAAAAGTACAAATTATCCGGTAACAATACAAGTATTTATGTCAGTTTTACCGGGAGGTGATCAAGGGATAGGCTACCACTGTCCATCGACAAAAGTAATGTCCTCAAGGGTGGCACCGACAGAACTGGATGGGCCTTCTACTGGTGTATCGCCTCCCTGGGACGGTTCATAGGGTATTCCGGCCAGTTCAAAATAACGCTCAGCATAGCGCTCGCCCAGTTTCAACTGGCTGTCACGGTCAAAATGGGGGTCCGATGTGTCAATCAAGGGTGTCAGCCCCTCACTGGAGACCCAGCCGCTGGCGGGAATCACTTCTGAGATTCGCCGAATCTCCGCATTCAGCGCTTCCCCGCTCGTTCTCCACTTGGCGATTTCTCCGGCGATGAACGGGACATCGCCTACCTCGGTGCGAAGCGCCGCGACCATCGCCGAAAGACGGGACAGATACGTCGCTGCCTTGCTCTGGTCGCTTTCTCCCTGGTGCCAGAGAACCGCTTTCAGGGTGCCGTACTCCTGTGCAGCCTTCGTCCGGCGGAGGGCCTCGTTCAGATACTGGCTCCCCGGGGCCCATTCATCCAGTGCCGAACCGCCACGCGCATTCACTACCAGAAGGATCTTGCGCCCCGTGACTTGATGGACCAGGGCCGAGAACCCATTCCCGGGACAAATCTGCTGCATGGACAGTTCTTTCCGAATCGTGGAATATTTGTTCAGCGGCGAAACGGCCGGTTCCGGCTCGTCGTCGGCATTCAGCAGCCAGACGCCATCGATGAGAGCCGTCTCGTCCGAAGGCAGCATCTTTCCGCGGCCGGCCATGTTCGACTGCCCGATCAGCAGGTAAAGGTCATACTCCTTGGGCTTTTCGTTGTTTTCTGCTACCGGAACCGTGGCGTTCGCTTTTTCGGTACAGGAAAACACGCCGCCACACACCAGCAGACAGAGCAGGAACAACACCTGCACGCGTCGATTCCATACATTCAATATCATCATTCTGACAATTTCATTAACTATTAGCGTACCGAAGGGGTAATGCAAATGTACGAATAAATCGGGACTCGAAGAAAGAAAGTTATAACACGGCGGCCAACAATTCTGCGGTGATGGATTTCACTGCCTTGGATATCTTGCCCATGGTCTTTTCGCCAGGATAGGAGGCGCCGCTCTTGTATGCGCGCATTTTGCTTTCATTAATGCCGGCATACTCAGCGAATTTACTCACATTAAAATAATCGAAGAAATTAAAGAATGAGGGAATGTCATAGTGGTATTCGACTTCCATTTCTGACATATCCGGAGCAGGACGTCCATCTAAAATCTGCTCCTGGACAGCCTCTGCGATACTCGTCCGGAAATCTTCTTTTGCCTCGGACACAGAATGGCCAAAACCGCCAAAGAAACTATTGCCAAGGTGATCATCCGAATGAATCGAGTAAAACCCATCCGAACCTTTCTCAATGATTGCAACAATCTTCATAACCCATTAACTATTGAATACCGACCTGCTTCAGGATGCTTCTCAATGTACCGACGGGGACCTCCTGAGACTGATGCCGCGGGACACGTACACGAGCCTGATTTAGAGGAGAAAACCATATGATTTAAGCAAGCGCTTCAACTCACTGACCTTCATATTAGCGCTTATTTAAACCGTGAGACAAAAGTAGCGAATTCGTTGCTAGTTTCCAAATTTTGATTAATTCTTTCATTGTGTTTTTTACCTTTGCGGGACAAATGGACGAAGAACACCAACACGTTCACGTCCGATATGAAACCATTCACAGAAGGTTTCAATCGCATCCCGTAAAGTCCACCCTGGAGCACACTTCAACCCACCACCATCCTGCAGGATGACCGTATAAGCCGTGTGTTCCAATAGGGTAACCGGATCCGTCGCCGGAACTGTTTGTACTCTTAACCGCACTATTCCCATAACAACATAATTAATAACAGTTCCATTTGATCGTGGATGGAGAACCAGAGACATCGCAAAAGTACAAATTATCCGGTAACAATACAAGCATTTATGTCTCTACATAAACCATATTCGGGATTATTTTCCTACATTTGTCCCCATGACAAAAGAAATCTACCTCTCAGGAGGCTGCTACTGGGGAACGCAGCATCTTTTCTCGCTCGTCGACGGGGTGCGGGAAACCGAGGTTGGCTTTGCCAACGGACACACCGACTCACCTACCTATGAAGAAGTGTATACGGATACGACGGGGTTCGCAGAGACGGTCCGGGTCCGCTACAATCCCTCCGTCGTGAACCTGGACTTCCTGCTCGCGTGCTTTTTCCGCTCCATCGACCCCTTCAGCCTCAACCGGCAGGGCGGCGACGCAGGAACGCGCTACCGGACAGGAATTTACTATACCTCCGAAGCAGATCTTCCGGAGATTGAAGCGGCTTTCTCGCGGGTGGAAAAACGCCTGGGGGGACGTCCTGTCACCGAGTGCGGGCCGCTTCAGAATTTCTTCCCCGCCCATGAAGCTCACCAGGACTATCTACGGAAGAATCCAGGCGGATACTGCCACATTCCGCTGAAGACGTTCACCTATGTCCGCCTGCTGCAGGACCTGCGGTATCTTCTCGGGGACGAGACCGATCCGGTGGCCCGGATGGCCAACGCCGCCTCCCTGATCCGGGAGCGGACCGGATGGTTCTGGGTCGGATTCTACCGCGTAGACGGGGAACAGCTCGTCCTCGGCCCCTTCCAGGGAACACCGGCCTGCCAGCGGATCGGCTATGGGAAAGGAGTCTGCGGAACGGCCTGGGAGCGAGGCGAGACCATCGTCGTTCCCGATGTGGAGCAGTTCCCGGGACACATCGCCTGTTCAAACGCATCACGCAGCGAAATCGTCGTTCCGCTGCGTGATGGAAATGAGGTCAGGGCCGTTCTGGATATCGACAGTACCGACCTTGGCACGTTCGATCTGACCGATGCCCTCTGGCTGGAAGCCGTCGCCGGGACGGTCTACTCCGCCAAAGCGTAGGAGAATCCGTCCACCTGGTCCCAGGCGCCGCGGGTGAAATCAGGCACCTCGACCGGCATATTGCCATTTTCAAGCGAAAGGGCGGAAAGAGGGGCGACACAGCACCATTCGGCGAGGTCGTACACATCCATATCCAGCGGAAGGCCATGGCGCAGGCAGTAGATCAGCCGGTAATCCATGATAAAGTCCATGCCGCCGTGGCCGCCGACCTCGCGGGCCAGCTGTTCCAGTTCGGGGGTCAGAATCGGACTCTGGTACTGGCTCTGGAGCGCTCCCAGCTCATCCCACATATAGACTTTCTCGTCCACGATGGTCGCCGCGTCAACCGGGCCGTCCAACGCTTCGCCGAGACAGTACTGCCTGACGGGATACTTGGACGCATAACCTTTCGTTCCGACCAGCTGGTACATCCGGCTGTAGGGACGCGGGGTCATGACGTCGTGCTCGATGAGCAGGGTCTTTCCTTTCTCGGTGGAAATCAGGGTGCAGGTCTGGTCCCCGTTCTTGAACGGCGTCGATTCCTCTCCGGTGTGCCGCTTCATGATCGTAGCCCCGTTGAAAGGCTTCGTGTCCATGGACACCAGGGTCTTCATACGGTCGCCGCGATGGATGTTCAGTGCCTGGCAGACCGGGCCGATCCCGTGGGTCGGGTAAACGTCGCCGCGATGGTCCCGGTTGTAGACCATCCGCCAGTTGTGCCAGTACTTATCCCAGAAGGGGTCCAGATTGTGCTGGTAGGCGCCTTCGCCATGGATAATCTCCCCGAACAGACCCTGCCTGGCCATTTCCAGGGTCTTCAGTTCGAAGAAGTCATAGACGCAGTTCTCAAGCATCATGCAGTGCTTGCGCGTGCGCTCAGACATATTGATGAGGGCCCAGATTTCGTCCATGTCCAGGGCGGCGGGCACCTCGATGGCCGCATGCTTGCCATGCTCCATGGCATAGAGTGCAATCGGGGCATGATGGACCCAGTCGGTCACGATATAGACCAGGTCCACGTCCTCCTGCTCGCAGAGCCCTTTCCAGGACTCCTCTTCACCGGAATAACACTGCGGCGCAGCTTTCCCATGGGAGGCCAGAATCCGGCAGGCGCGTTCGGTGCGGTCCGGCTCGATGTCGCAGACCGCCGTGATCTTGGCACCCGGGACGTAGGACAGGCGGTCCACCGCATGGCTGCCGCGCATACCGAGCCCGACCACCCCCAGACGAACCGTGTCCATCGCAGGAGCCGTCAGGCCGATGACATTCTCCTGGCCGGCAGGACGAGGCGGAACCTTCGTTTTGAGGATGGAGGGTGAAGACGTACAGGCTATCATCATCCATATAGCCGGTATCAAGAGAAGAAGAGACTTGAATTTCACTGGATTATTCTTTTTATTTCGGTTACCGTATCAAAGTTAATTCTTTTTTGTTCCGTATCAAAAAAAATCCTATCTTTGTATGGTCATTTCGACTGTAAGGAAGGACAAACCTTTAACAACAGATATAATGACGAATCTTAACAAAGCAATCTATGATGCCCGCGAGTTAGGCCGCGGAAAGATGCTTACCCTCGGTCTCCAGCACATGTTCGCCATGTTCGGAGCCACGGTCCTGGTCCCGGTGATTACCGGACTGTCGATGAGCGCCACCCTCCTGTTTGCGGGTCTCGGAACGCTCATTTTTCATTTCCTCACCAAAATGAAGGTGCCGGCCTTCCTCGGCTCGTCCTTTGCGTTCCTCGGCGGATATGCCGCCGTCGTCTCGATGGGAGACGCGCAAGGGCTCAGCGCCGCGGAATCTTTACCTTATGCCTGCATCGGAGTTTTCTCGGCAGGCATTATTTATTTCATCCTGGCGGGACTCTTCGCCGCCTTCGGCGCCAAGAAGGTGATGCGTTTCTTCCCTCCGATTGTGACCGGGCCCATCATCATCGCCATCGGTCTGACCCTCTCAGGCTCGGCCATCGGCAACTGCAACCAGAACTGGTGGATCGCGCTGCTCGCGATTGCTATTATTATAGTATGTAACATCTGGGGAAAGGGCATGATCAAGATCATCCCGATCCTGCTCGGCGTGCTCGGCTCCTACATCGTCGCCGCCTGCTTCGGACTCTGCGACTTCTCCGCCGTCAAGCAGGCCGCCTGGGTCGGCGTTCCCTTCCAGTGGGAAAACACCGCCTTCCACGTGTTCAAGGATCCGAACTGGGGGCTGATGGTCTCCGCCATCATCGCCATCGTTCCGATTTCGCTTGCCACAATGATGGAGCATATCGGTGACATGTGCGCCATTTCCTCCACAACCGGCATCAATTACCTCGAAGAACCGGGCCTCCACCGCACCCTGATGGGCGACGGACTGGCCACCGCCCTGGCGTCCCTGTTCGGCGCCCCGGCCAATACGACCTACGGTGAGAACACCGGTGTGCTGAACCTGACGAAGGTCTATGACCCCCGCGTCATCCGCATCGCCGCCGTCTTCGCCATCATCCTGAGCTTCTGCCCGAAGTTCTCCGCCCTGATCAACTGTATGCCTGCCGCGACCATCGGCGGCGTCTCGCTGGTCCTCTACGGTATGATTTCCGCCGTCGGTGTCCGCAATGTCGTGGAGAACCAGGTAGACTTCACCAAGAGCCGCAATGTGATCATCGCCGCGCTGATCCTCGTTCTCGCCATCGGCATCAAGTACGGCGCGAACGACGCCATCTCGCTGGGCTTCACCTCGCTGAGCGGCCTGGCGGTCGCAGCCCTCACGGGCGTCATCCTCAACGCCATCCTCCCCGGCAAGGACTATGAATTCGGGGCCAATCCCAATGGCGACAAAGCCGTCGACTTCGAAATCAACCCTTCGCTCAGAAAGTAAACCCGCACCCGGCCGAGTGGCCGGGTGACTTTTTTATAACCGTTTCATAAACTACGTTTTATGTCCAAAAAATTCTTTTTCGCCGTTGCCTTTGCAACGCTTGCCCTCGGCCAGGCCGCCCAGGCGCAGACCAATCTCCAAACGTTCTATGATTTTGGCAAGAACCGAAATCACTTCACCACGACCCTGGAAGGTTTCTACGGAGACAACTGGGGGAACACATTCTTCTTCATTGACTACGACTTCAACGCGAAGGATGCAGACGGTGTCAACCAGGCTCCCAGCGGCTCCTACATGGAAATTGCCCGCTGCCTGAATTTCTGGCAGAATGTCCCGGTCCTGGGTAATTTCAGCCTGCAGGTTGAGTACAACGGACTGATCGGCGTAAATCAGAATTTCCTCTTCGGTATCGACTATTTCCTCCACAGCCAGGATTTCAAGAATACCTTCAATTTCAAACTCCTGTACAAGACTTTCAGCAAAAACATCGCTTCCAGCGACATCCCCGTCCAGTTCACCTTCGTATGGGGCATGCAGGATCTGTTCGGTGTCGAAGGCCTCCGCTTCAGCGGCTTCGCCGATGTCTGGGGAGAGAACGTCTTCAACTTCAACGAGTGCTTCCTGCTCCCGACCGACGCCGCTTACAAGGAGAAGGCCGACCGCAAGGTGGTCTTCATCTCCGAGCCCCAGATCTGGTACAATGTCGGAAAATGGTTCGGATGCCCGAACTTCCACATCGGCGGTGAGGTCGAACTTTCCCTGAACTTTGCCGGTTACGACGGTTTCTACGCCCGTCCCTGTGTCGGTACAAAATGGGTCTTCTAAAATAAGGAGTTACAATTATGGCTAATATTCTTTCGAAGTGCTTCGGTTTCGACAGCACAAAGCACTCAGTTCGTACGGAGATCCTCGCCGGTCTGACGACCTTCCTCACGATGGCGTACATCCTCGCCGTCAATCCGGGGATCTTCTCAGCCCTTGACATGCCGGGCGGCGCCGTGTTTACCGCTACCGCCCTTGCCGCTATCGTCGGTACCCTTGTGATGGCGCTCTATGCCAAGAAACCCTTCGCCCTTGCCCCTGGTATGGGCCTCAACGCCTTCTTCGTATTCACGGTCTGCATCGGAATGGGCCATAGCTGGCAATTCGCCCTGACGGCCGTTTTCATCGAAGGTCTCCTCTTTATCATCCTCACGCTGACCAAGGTCCGCACCTGGCTGATCAATGCCATCCCGGGCACGCTTAAAAAGGCCATCGGCGCGGGAATCGGCTTGTTCATCGCCTTCATCGGCATGCAAAACGCCGGCATCATCGCTGACAACCCTGCAACCCTCGTCAGCCTCGGTGACATTACGCACGGGAAGGCGCTGGTCGGCATCATCGGCCTTTTCATCACCGCAGGTCTGGTGATGGCAAAGGTGCGCGGCGGAATGCTCTGGGGCATCCTTGTCACCGCAGTCATCGGCCTTTTCATCAAGGACCCCGCCTCTGGCGAAGCTGTAACCCAGCTGATCCGCAATGAGGCCGGCAATGTAAAGCTAATCTCCCTTCCGGACAGCATCAGCCCGATCTTCTGCAAATTTGAATGGGCCAGCATCCTCAGCTGGGACATGCTCGCCGTGGTCTTCACCTTCCTGTTCATCGACATGTTCGACACCATGGGGACCATCATCGGTGTTCATCAGAGTTCCGGACTCATCCAGAAGGGCGGCGACGAGATTCCCGGCGTGGAGAAGATGTTCCTCGCCGACTCCATCGCGACCGTAGCCGGTGCCTGCTTCGGTACCTCTACCACCACGACTTATGTGGAAAGCGCCTCCGGTGTCGGGGAAGGCGGACGAACCGGCCTTACAGCTTTCTCTACGGCTGTTTTCTTTGTCCTCGCGCTCTTCTTCAGCCCGATTTTCCTGGCTATCCCCGGCGCCGCTACAGCTCCTGCGCTGATTATCGTGGGTGTGATGATGATGGGCTCCGTCAAGAACATCCACTGGGAAGACTACTGCAAGGCTATTCCCGCCTTTGTCACCCTTATCATGATGCCTCTTGCCTACAGCATTTCCGACGGTATTCTTCTCGGCGTGATTTCCTATGTGCTCTGCCACGCTGTCGCCGGCAAGTTCAAGGATATTTCGATCACCATGTGGATCCTTGCGGCACTGTTTGTCTGCAAGTACATCTTCATTTAGACCTGCCCAGCCCGAGGGGTGGTTGGCCTCTCGGGCGCAGCAGATAAGGTTTAGCTAAGACTTGGGGAAGGTCCCAGCACCATTTGGGGAAGGTCAACTTTCGTGGTCGAGACCTTCCCCATTAAAATGCCACGACAGTACCCTCTGATGCCCATTGACCGGGGAAGGTCTCAACCCTCAAATTCGACCTTCCCCATTCACCCGTGGGACTTTCCCCAATCCCAGCTGCTTCCGGTGCCCTGCTGCTTCCGCCGCCTTCCGATACGTCATGGTACCTCAGCAACCCTTCCCCACTCTTCCTGGGACCTCATCCACCTCGCCCAGCCTCCCCCGAACATGTCAGGGACCACCCCGAAGCATATCGAAAACTACCCCCGAACATATCAGGGACCACCCCTGGAGCATATCGAAAACTACCCCCCGAACATATCAGGGACCACCCCGAAGCATATCGAGGAGCACCCCGCAGTTCCCAGCTGACAGTATAGCCATGGGGGCGTAGATTTCGATTGGCAAGGGGCAGCACAGGATCGAAATGACGGGGGCTTTGAGATAATTGATGCCGGCGGTGGAGGAAATGGCGCACGTGTCACCGAGGCCGTAAAATGGAAGCAATTGGGCAACAGGAGATAACGACTTTCAACCTCAGCATAAAGCAGAGGTTAAATTGCATAAAGCACTGATAGCCATTCGTTTCCATTTCACACCTCGTGTGGACTTGCAGAAGGGGATGTGGGGCTACTGGGTGTCCATCAGCATCTTTGTAAACTACTGCTATTCAATACCTTGCAAAACAGTCGATGGGCAGTGGCGACGAAAAACGGAGGGTTTTCCATGATGCGTTTTGTAAGTTATTGCAATTCAACATGTTACAAAAACGCCAATGGACGGCACGGAGGGCATGGGAGCCGGAGAGGCAGGGGCCGAGGATGGCATGGCCACCCTCGGCCGTGTTAGAGGGAGGGGCCCACAAGCGAAGCGCAGTGGGAAGGATAGCCCCGAAGGGGCGTACCAGCCGAGGCCCCTGCCCACAGGCGACCGCCCGACGGGAGGAAGCCGTACCTGGAGGGGTTTAGATCAGCGGCTCGGCGGTCATGGCGGCGGGCTGGGGGATGCCCATGAGCTTGAGGATGGTCGGGGCGACGTTACACAGGGCGCCGTCCTTGACGGTCTTCACGGCGTCGCCGGCATTGATGACGACGAACTGGACCGTATTCAAGGAGTGGGCGGTGTTGGGGCTTCCGTCGGGGTTGACCTCAAAGTCGGCATTGCCGTGGTCGGCGGTCAGAAGGACCACATAGTCCTGGGCAATGGCCTCATCGACGACACGTCCGACAAGCCGGTCGATACAGGCAACGGCCTGGGTGACGGAGGTGTAGACCCCGGTATGGCCCACCATGTCTCCGTTGGCGAAGTTCAGGATGATCATATCCTCCTTCCCGCTGCGGATGACATCGATCAGCTTCTCGGCCACCTCGGGCGCACTCATCTGCGGCAGGAGGTCATAGGTCGGGACTTTCGGGGAGTTCACCAGGATGCGGTCCTCGTTCTCGAACTGCGTCTCGCGGCCACCGTTGAAGAAGAAGGTGACATGGGCATACTTTTCGGTCTCGGCGATGCGAAGCTGGCGCCGTCCGGCCTTGGCAACGGTTTCACCGAGGGTGTCCTGGACCAGTTCCTTGTCGAAGAGGATGTGGACACCGGTGAAGGAGGCGTCGTACGGGGTCAGGCAGCAGTAGTAGAGCGGAAGGGTGTGCATCCCCTCTTCCGGCATGTCCTTCTGCGTGAGCACGGTGGTCAGCTCGCGGGCGCGGTCGTTGCGGAAATTGTAGAAGATGACGGCGTCGCCTTCTTCGATCTTGGCCAGCGGGGCGCCGGAGGCGTCCGTCACGACGATGGGTTTGATGAACTCGTCGGTCACCTCGGCCTCGTAGGAAGCTTTGATGCCCTCCGTCGCGCTCGTAAACGCGGCGCCTTTCCCTTCCAGAAGCAGGTCGTAGGCCTCTTTGACCCGGTTCCAGCGCTTGTCACGGTCCATCGCATAGAAACGGCCGCAGACCGACGCGACCTTTCCGGTGGACTCGGCCATCTTCTGCTCCAGCTCCTCGACAAAGCCCAGGCCGCTGCGCGGGTCGGTGTCGCGGCCGTCCATGAAGGCATGGACATAGACCTTCGACAGGCCCTCGGCGGCGGCGACGCGCAGCAGTTCGTAGACATGGTCCAGGGAACTGTGGACACCGCCATGGGAGGTCAGGCCCATCAGGTGGAGTTTCTTGCCGGAAGCCTTGACATAGTCCAGGCAGGCGCGGATCTCCTTGTTTTCGAGGAGTTTATGTTCGCGACAGGCGATATTGATCTTGACGAGATCCTGGTAGACGATCCTTCCGGCGCCAAGGTTCATGTGGCCGACCTCGGAATTGCCCATCTGGCCGTCCGGCAGGCCGACGAACTCGCCCGAGGCCTGGAGATGGCCGAAGGGATAGCGCGCACGGAGCGCGTCGATGTTCGGCGTTCCCTGGGTATAGATGGCGTTGGAATAATCGTGACGGCCTTCTCCCCAGCCGTCCAGAATCATAAGAAGTACTTTTCTGTTCATAATAATTGTCAAAACTGGAGCACAAAGATACTGACTTTTTTTGTGAAAAATATAATTTTTACTATCTTTGCACCCGTGAACGAGATAGAGGACGGCGGTCCCCTATCTTTTGTTTATAGGAATATGGACAAAGAACAAGTTATCCGCGTGGCCCGGGAGGCCGCTGCAGCAAGGGGCTGTTTCCTGGTGGAAGTGGTCCTCAGTGCCGAAAACGATCTGGAAATCGTCATTGAAAAAACGGAAGGATCCGTCGACTGGGACGACTGCGCCGCCATGGACAAGGCCATCCATGAGGCCTTCGACCAGGACGTCGAAGACTACGCCTTGACGGTCTCTTCCGCCGGGTTGGACCGGCCTTTCAAGGTGTTCGCCCAGTTCGAAAAGGCCCTCGGCCAGAAAGTGGACGTCAAGTTCAAGGGCGGACGCCGGCTGGTCGCCACGCTTGAGGAGGCGACGCCCGAGTCCGTCACCCTGCGCTTTGTCGCGCTGGAAGCCGTGGAAGGCAAGAAGAAGAAAGAAAAAGTGGAGCACTGCGACCGCTTCCCGCTGACGGAAATCAACAGCGTGACCCCCTACATCGAATTCAAATAGACAAAAAACATAACATGGCAAAAGAAAAAGAAAAAGAAATCACCTTGATCGATGCATTCAAGGATTTCAAGGAAGAGAAAAGCATTGACCGCCCGGTGATGCTGGGCGTGCTGAAGGATGTGTTCCTCACCCAACTCGCGAAGACCTACGGCAGCGCCGACAACTTCGACGTGATCATCAATGTGGACAAGGGAGACTGCGAAATCTACCAGAACTTCGAGGTAGTGGAGACGGTCGAGAACCCGGCCACCGAAATCACCGTCGATGAAATCGCCGCCGAGACCGGGGACGACGACTACGAGATCGGCGACACTTACACCCGCAAACTCTCCCTCGCCTCCTTCGGGCGCCGCGGCATCCTCAACATCCGCCAGAACCTGCAGGGACGTATCCTGGACATCGAAAAGGCGAATGTGTACAAGAAGTACTCCGACCGCGTCGGCGAGATTTTCACCGGTGAAGTCTACCAGACCTGGAAGAACGAGGTGCTGATCCTCGACGAGGACGGCAACGAGCTCCGCATGCCGAAGCCCGAGCAGATTCCCGGCGAGCGCTTCAAGAAGGGTGACTCGGTCCGCGCCATCATCAAGAGCGTGGAGATGAAGAACAACACCACGCCCTACATCGTCCTTTCACGTACTTCGGATTCCTTCCTGGAGAAACTCTTCGAAATGGAAGTTCCCGAAATCTACGACGGCCTGATCACGGTGAAGAAGGTGGTCCGCATCCCCGGCGAACGCGCCAAGGTCGCGGTCGAATCCTATGACGACCGCATTGACCCGATCGGCGCCTGCATCGGCGTGAAGGGTTCCCGCATCATGGGCATCGTCCGCGAACTGCGCAACGAGAACATCGACGTGATCCAGTGGACCGCGAACACCCAGCTGATGATCCAGCGGGCCCTGAATCCGGCCCATATCTCCCGCATCGAACTGGGTAACGGCCCCGAGGACAAGATCAAAGTCTTCATGCAGCCGGAAGAGGTCAAGAAAGGCATCGGCAAGGGCGGCGTCAACATCAAACTCGCCGGCATGCTGGTCGGACGCGAGATCGAAGTCTGGCGTGACCTCCAGCAGGACGAGCAGGAGGAAGAAGACGTGCTGCTCGCCGACTTCTCCGATGTCATCGATCCGTGGATCATCGAACGCCTCCAGGCCATCGGTTGCGACACGGCAAAGAGCGTGCTGGCCCTGTCTCCCGAAGACATCGCCGCCCGGGCCGACCTGGAAGACGAGACCGTGGACTTCGTTCTCGAAACCCTCCGGGCAGAATTCGAATAACAGACAATAAAAGGGGTTATATATGGCAGAAATCAGATTATCGAAACTTATCAAACAGTTCAACATCGGACTGGACACCCTCGTGGACTTCCTGAATTCGAAGGGAGCGGGCATCGACAACCCGAACCCGAACATGAAGGTATCCGACGAGTATCTCTCGGAACTCCACAAGAAATTCGGCAAGGACCTCGAACTCAAGGAGGCGGCGGAAAAGGTCGACGTGAAGCTCACGGAAATCCTGGACAAGGCCTCCCGCAAGAGCGGCGATGAAGATGACTTCGAACCCGAAAAGGTCATGGTCATCAAATCCAACAACCTCTCGCGGAGCGTCGAAGCTGAACCGGAGCCTGTGGTGGCGGAACCCGAGCCGGAGCCCGTTGTCGAGCCCGAACCCGAGCCCGTCGTGGTGGAGCCCGAGCCGGAGCCCGTCGTGGAGCCCGAACCCGAGCCCGTCGTCGAAGCGGAACCGGAGCCCGTGGCGGTTGAGCCCGAACCGGTCCCCGAAACCAAAGCAGAAGAGCCTCAGGAGCCTCAACAGGAGCAGGAAACACCCGCTACAACCCCGGCGGAGACCCCTGCAGCCACCGTCTCTCCGGAGCTCAAGGTGCTCGGTAAGATTGACCTGAGCCAGTTCGACCCGAAGAAGGGCAAGAAACGCGAACGAATCAAGGCCGGCGGCTCCCAGAAAGTGGACGTCACCAAGGTCCAGGCCGACAAGACCCCGAAGAAGGGCGAAAAGAAGAAAGCCGAGAGCGCTGCCGGCAAGGGCCGCAAGAAAGGCGAACGTTTCAAACCCGCCCTGAGCGAAGCCGAGCAGGAAGAACTCCAGAAAGAGATCCAGAAGCAAGTCAAGGAGACCTACGCCCGGATGAGCGAGACGAAGAGTTTCGGCGCCAAGCACCGCAAGGAGAAGCGTGAACTCGCCGCCCTGCGTTCGCAGGAAGAGATGGAAGCCGCCGCGGCGGAGAACAAGGTCCTGAAAGTCACCGAGTTCGTGACGGTCAACGACCTGGCGACCCTGATGAACAACACCCCGGTGGTGAAGGTGATCGGCGCCTGCATGTCCCTCGGCATGATGGTGTCCATCAACCAGCGCCTCGACGCGGAGACCCTCGTGCTGGTCGCGGAGGAATTCGGCTACAAGGTCGAATTCGTCACCGCCGAGCTAACCGAGGAAATCCAGCAGCAGGAGCCGGACAAGGAGGAAGACCTCGTCGAACGCCCGCCGGTGATTACCGTCATGGGCCATGTCGACCATGGTAAGACTTCCCTGTTGGACAACATCCGGAACACGAACGTCATCGCCGGTGAGGCGGGCGGCATCACCCAGCACATCGGTGCCTACCACGTCACCCTGCCGAGCGGCCGCAACATCACCTTCCTCGACACCCCGGGCCATGAAGCGTTCACCGCCATGCGTGCCCGCGGCGCGCAGATGACCGACCTG
>JAEEHS010000083.1 GCA_016281015.1 Bacteroidales bacterium | reverse complement strand
TTGACGAACGTTATCGCCCGCTTATCGAAGCGAGTAAAACGCGGCGATTCACCGATCAAGAATGGAAAGAATACATCAAAGCCATGTATACGGAAAAAGAACTCGAGAACATCACGAAACCCTACTTTGAGGACGGACTCCACAAAGGCATCGAACAGGGTATCGCGCAAGGAGTAGCGCAGGGAGTTGCCCAAAGCAAGGCTGAGATCGCCAAGACGATGCTCGCTAAGGGCTACGACCCAGCCACGGTCCAAGAACTCACCGGCCTCTCAGCCGAGGAAATCGCGGCGCTGGGGGTATAAGTCCAGTATAATTACATACAAATAGCAGCAACTTTGCCATGACGGTAAGTTGCTGCTACTTGTGTTAATCGCGACCGCGCTCTGGCTTAGTTGGCGGTAAGGATCAATTCAAGGATCTTGGTACTGCCGTCCGTGAGGTTCAGGTGCGCTTCCACAAGGTGCTTCCCGGCGCTGAGCTGGACCGACGGTCCCTGGAAGGGCGAAACCGTAATGATTCCACCGAGCGGTTCATCATCAAAGTACCATTGCACGGAACTTACCGGCTGCGCTTCGCTCACTTCAAGTTCCGGCGTGAAACTGCTTCCAGCAACATAGACTCCGCAGCTCGGATTGGCAATAACGTTGTAGTTCAGCGAAGTGGATGGCATAGAAACAGTAAGAGTAACCTTGCCGGTAGAAGAACTATACGATATACTTGGGAAGGTAACGACCGACTCGACTCCGTTCCAACTGACAGGCGTGTATGAATTCCGCCCATTAGCTCCCGTAAAGGTATAGCCAGTAGTTTTTGCATATCCATCCGAATCAAGTAAGTTCAAACTGGTTCGGTCTGTCGCAGGAATCACATAGAAACATGGGTGAGAACCATTCTCATTGATGGAGTTGTAGGTTTGCCAGTTACTCCAAAGCATGGCCGCCGTCTGGTCTGTGACTTTTTTTCCATTATTGTAAATCGTCACTTTGCGGTTGGATTTGTCAACATGATAGACCAGAAGGCCGGCCTCGGGAAGACCATAGTCCCATCCAGTCTTGCTCCTGCATTCATAGGCAAAATACTCTCCGTCCTTATCCGTGAACGTCCTGTAAGCTACATTTCCGCTCACACTTCCGAAGGAATAGCTGCCGGAAGCATTGAACGTACTATAATCGGATTCTGTCTTCCATCCTAGCAGGATTCTCTCTTCCATATTGAAGTACGGAGGAGTTCGGCCATTGTCGTTGTATGAGCCGCTGCACATTGTGGAGAAATCATACAGCCCGCCGGCCTCGCCGTTGTAATCATCGTAGTCAACATCATAGAAATCCGGAAGGCCCATGGCGTGACCGAACTCGTGGCAGGCCGTGCCGATACCGCACATCTTGCCGTTAAGTGCGCCATAACTCACAATTTCATTCGTGCAGGCGTACTTGTTAAGTCGTTTCCCGTCCAGACGGACATTGATTTCATATTCCGTTCCCTTCGTTCCGTCGTAAAGGTCCCACTGATGGGGCCATATACTGTCCGTAGGCCCGCCGTCGGCCTCGCCCTGACCCGCATAATACATAAAGATCATGTCAACTTCGCCGTCGTTGTCATTATCATACTGGGCAAAGTTAATGGACGAATCCAAGGCCTGGCAACCTTCTACGACGGCATCCTCGGGACACATGTCGTTGCCGCGGACACCCTGGTAGTTCTCACCATAATGGGCACGGTTGTTAGACAGACGGACAGGACCGTAAACATCAAATATAGGCTCGAAAACCCCGCCGGAATTATCGTAATAGAAGTCCCGTGCGCTACCTCTTGCCCCGTTCACATTGTAGCCCTGCTGATTCATCAGATTGCTGAAGTCGCTGTTCGCCGTACTGCTTTGGAAGTGTATATCACTGAACTCCACCAGAATCACCAGGAAATGCTTCTGACCGCTGGCGATGCCTTTGTTAACCGAGGCCCTGCGGCGCATGTTGACCTCAGCACGGCGGATTTTTGCAGCTGCCTTGCGAGCCTCGAAACGGGTGGAAGAAGACCTGCGATAGAAACCATCTTCACCCATTTCAAGATAATTCCCCGACGCATCAGTTGTCCAGTGGCAGAATTCGTCGCCATGGAGACGGATTTGAATCACGCTTCCATCGGGTTGGGTATAGGGAATGAGGCCGCGATAAGCCGGAACGGCTTGGGCGAGGGTAAAGCAGCAAAGGGCTGCGAGAATCACTGTGAAAATCTTTTTCATAGCCCTTTACTTTTTGATGATGACACCTTTACCATTCCCGGCGCTGAGCCATACCTTCGGGCCGTCCTCCTTGATGACAGTCATATTGTATGAACTGTTATGGACAGAGCTCGTGCCGCGGCGCCAGTTGACGGAAACGCTGAAGCTGTCACCTTTCAACTTGTCGCGCTGATAACCGATCATCTCCAGCTCTTCAACATTCTCGGCGTTAATCAATGTGTAAGTCTGGACACTTTCACCATTGTAGCTCCGCGTCACCTGGTCCGTCCCGGGATTATATTCCCATTCGAGACCGCTCCCAAGATAGCAGCCGTAGTTCGTCTTTTCCAGAAGAGGATCATGGGCGGAAACTCCGCCGGCGCTGCGCCGATAGATGGAAACGAGTGGCAAACCGGTACTGGAGCCATAGGCACTGAAACGCGGAGCGCCCTGATTATAGTTATACCTAAGCCGGTTATAGGAGCCACTCAATGCGTCGACAGTAGCCTCGCCACTGACAATACTGACAGCCCAGCTACTTGTCTCGGAAATCGCATTGGCAACGCCTAATGAATTCTTGCTGGAAGTCGCATTAAGATAGCCGTCACTTGCGTGAAAGGCCCATGTATCATCCGCACTGCCAGCGGAAAGAGTGAGAATGCAGGCATCCCCGACAGACGAAATCACGTTATTTCCCGTCGTAATGCTGACCGCATTGCGATAATTGCCGGCATTGTCTGCCATTGCGTATGTTCCGTCAATATCAGTAATCAGCACCTCATCCCCGACCGCCAAGGTCGAAGCATCGGCAACAAGTTCAAAATCGCCTGAACCCGATCCGGCCTGAATGAAATCCGTATCCACGGACATATTCACCGATAAGACGGCCACGACGCCCGCTTGCAGTTCATACGAGCCCTCCAGAAGGATTTCCTTTTTATAAGTCCCGGCATCGGTAACGAGCGACACGACCCAAATCTCGTTGGACATATCCACCGGGGCGCAGCCGAACCAGACCTGGTCAGCGTGGTTGGTATTGATGGTCAGCGTGGACGATGCACCATAGTCGATGAGCTCATGGTTCTCGCATTTCCAGTACCAGTCGCCGACGAAAGGCTGTGTGGCCGTTATTTCCACCGCCTGGACAGTCTTCCCGCTAAGGTCGAGTCCGGTAATGGAGATGCAGCCGTATGCCGTCAGGTGATTGAAATAAAGGTTCACGTTGCTGGCAGCATCCTCGTCCGGGTAAGTCTCACTCGTCGAAGCGATGATCAAGGCCCGCTCGTCCGGAGAACCGGCCGAAGGCGTCTGCACCGAAGGGATGCTCACCTTCCACGCCTCGCGGCTCGGGCTGAGCGCCTTCGCCACAGATGAAGGAGACACGGAATAATAAGTATAAGGCGCCGTGAATTCGCTGAAATCAATGGTTGCGCTGAAAGACGCACTGCGGAAATCTTCAGACGGAGTGACCGCCGCCGCTATGGCACCACCGTAATTCAGCGAGAGTTTCACCTCGCTGTCATGGCTGGTCCATAGGGTCGGCCAGGTTTCGCCGTCCTTCTGACCGAACTGCGCCTTGGTCTGGGACCCCATGGCATGGAAAACAACCGTCCGGCTTGTGGTGGAATTCACCTCTTCCGCAGGGTCCATCACCTCACGGGAACACGCAAGGGCGGCAACTCCTGCGAGCGCCGCCCCGGCGAATAATCTGAATATCTTGCTTGTCATTAGAAACTACCCCAATTATTGCCGCCGATCGAACTGATATTGGATCCGGATGTGAACCAACTTGCATCCGTGTTCGCTTCCGCGGAGTCCTGATAAGCAGCGGGAACTGCGGCGAAGAAGTCGAAGCCGGCGCGTGTCTCGATATTGTTGATGCTGGTAACGTAGCTGGCCTTGTAATAGCTGTCGCTGCCGTGGGATTCATTCGTGTAGACGAAGGCTATTCCCTGAGCCCCCGTGACCGTTCCTCCGCTAAAGGTGCATCTCATGATGCACTTGTAGAAGTGGCTGGGGATGGGGACGTTCTTACCATTGCTCGGCAAAGTCGTAGTTGTCCCTTCATACAGCACACCCGTGACGACATACATCATTGTTGTGCCTGACGGTGCCAGGCTTCTCACCCTATTCTCAAGCTTCTGCCAGACGCCTTCACCGATACCGGTTCCACTGCCATTGAATCCATCCTGCCACTGAGGGGCCTGGTTGGAGTAGTAGAAGGTCTGCTTGTTTTGTTTGACGGTGGTCTGCCGGTACTCCGACGCGACCAAGTGGCCTCTGCTGTAACCGACTGCGCTGGCATTATCCAAACCTGTCTGCTGCGTAAGGCTGATGGCAGGGTCACTGCCCCAATCCTCATTGCGGCCGACGGAGTTGTCCGGCCAGTTAGTGGTATTCATCACATGATATGTCCAGACAGGGGCATACTTACTTCCATCGTAGAGCACCACATAGTTCAACGTTTCAGCGTTGCTCGGAGCGCCCTGAGAATAAGTATGGATAGCAATCTGACGGTTGCTGTTGGACGTATCGACGCTGTACCACTTGTCGTCGCGGTCGGAATAAGTTCCGCTCTGTCGCAGCGACAGACCCAGCCCCGACACATTCGGCATGCCGTAATCGCTCAGATACGCCTGCCAGCCCGTCTGGGCAGGTGCAGCGGTCGTAGTGAACGAAACCACATCTCCGGAAATCTCTTGATAAGTACTGCCGTTCCACACGGACATAAATACCTTGAAGTAATATGTCTGGCTGGGATCCAGGTCGCTTACGGAAACGGAGAAGGATCCTGATGCGTTCGTAAGGCCGTTATTGTAGTAGGCGGTCTTGTCCAGATTACCGCTGCTGGTGCCGTACTTAAAGTAGATATCCTGCGGAGCGTGCTGACCTGTCACAACATTTGAGTAGCTTGCAGACAGAGTAGCTGACGAGGATGTGATGTTGCTTGCACTGCCGGTAGTTACCGTGCCAAGGCTGGGTGTGGTAAATGATACCACGCTGCCTGTGCGCTCCTGTCCACCCTCGATCACATAAGCCTTATAATAATAGGTATTGTTCGGGGTAAGACCCGTGAGGGCCTTCGTGAAAGGAGAACTCGTTCCTGAAGCAGTTACCTTCGTTGAAGGATTGCTTGTAGTGCCGTAGTAGAATCCTACTTCGGAAACCGTCATTGTCGCTCCTGTGTAGGAGCCCGACAGGGTTGCCCCTGTCGAGCTCACTCCACTCGGAGTGCTGGCGGTCGTCACTGTTGCTGTGGGCTGTTGCCCCCCGCCGCCCCCGGCGGTTTCGCTTCAATTGTGAGTAATGGCTACACTCTTTACGTAAATACTATTCGTTCCACAGGTGACAGTAATCTGCACAGAACCTGTTTCATTAGGACTAATAGTATACTCTAGAGTTCGGTCGGAAGTGCCTCCTGTCTTTGTTACATTCTGAGAGTGAGCAGAGTTTGAACCGACTTTAACGGCGATTGAGCCTGCACCAGCATTAGCATTAGTTGAATAAGTCACAACTACCTTTGAAACGCTATTAAATGAACTCTTAGATGTAGCATTTGCTCCTGTAGATCCGGTTGTAACTTGGATTCCTCTTCCACTGGAAAATTGATTACCAGCTTTCCCAGATGTCCAGGCAGAATTTGAATCACCCCAGTCTTTGGTAGTAAAGGTATAAGTAGTTGTTGTACTTTCATTAGACTTCTTCTTTTGAGTAACAGTTAGAGTGTAACTCTGGGTTGCTACTCCTGCTGTTGTAGAAACAGTAACAGTGTTATTCTTTGGATTATTAACATCTGTGTTTGCCTCGAACGTCATAGTGAAACTATCGGCACCTGTTCCAGAGTTTTTGCTTAAAGTAACTCCTGTTCCGGGGGTAGCAGTCCATGCAACATTACCAGTAACATAAACAGTTGCTGATGTTTCATTGGCAGCAACTTCAATCGAGGCTGTTGTTGTTCCACTTGCAAGTGATGCCGAGAATGAAGGAGCCACTTTAGTATATGTCGCTGATGCAACACCAGTGCATACTGCTCCATTGATGCCAACGGCCTTTACCGTAGTGGTTGAAGCAAGGTTAAGAGCCGAAGAATACACATTGCCAACTGTTATAGTGGGATTACTCTCATCTGTTGTGTAACGAATGCTTGTGCTACCAGTAGAGGTAATTTCAACACTTTGGCTCTCAACGAATTCGCCTCCTGCAGGGTCGAAAGTGGGTTTTTTAACATGGACATCTACCACGCATCCGTTAAATTCGTACGTGTTATTGTAGAGAGTAATTGTTCCATGAGCAATAACACCATCCCCAAGTTCAAGGTCACTAACGGTTACGCTTCCAGTAATATTGTAGAGCTCAAACTTAGTATCTGTCGTACCGTCATCTGACATAAAGCAATACTTTCCTGTACCTTCCTGACAGATAATGCCCTTAACATACTTGTTGCCAATCGAGCTATTCTCCTGATAAGCGGCAATCGCTTCTGCAACAGTGAAAGGATTCTGCAATGAACCATCACCACCCTCTACAAATGTAGCAGAAACTGTTACATTGTATGCCGGCATGACAAATGAACCATATGTTACTTCTACCTTTGTTGATGCATCACCAGTCTTATAGACATCCCATGCGCTGAGTTTATATCCGCTATCGGGAGTAGCAGAGATGGTTACGGTTTCACCAGCGCCAACAATACTACCTGCCGCGCTTCCGCCAACTGTTGCTTCAATTGAACCATTTGCAGGAGTGTCAATTGTGAGATTGTACGCGGCCCCAAGCTGGTTTACATTAATAGTAACATTGTTGCCACCATCAACTTCAATCTTAACCCAGCCTTGGCGTGCAGCACCAGTATTGGCAGCTACAGAATATGTGACAGTACCGTTAGCGGCGCTTGCAGCAGTCACTATAGTGCCATCGCTCGTTACAGTAAGATTTGCATCTGAGGCGTTGGCAAGAGTATATACGCCTGTTTCGTCTACGCTGGAAGCACCTGCCGCAGCGACATTATTAATCTCTGTCTTAACCAAAGTAACCTTAGGAGATGTTGTGTCTTCAATCCACTTGTAAACCTTTACCGCAGTCTGACCACCTGTATAGCACGAGAAGAGACTTCCATTATTCTTGATGACATTGTGAGTATTGGTCCCTTGAGCGGTTATAGTTGCTTGATAGGAAGCATTAATGGCTATTGTCCATTCCCCATTAGCATTATTTGTTGTCTGAGTCTTTAAGAGATTACTACTACTAGATGCTGCGTAAAGATAACCGGCTCCAGTATATAGAGTCCAATGATTATTGCTCTTACCAAGGGTCAACTGCTGTGTATTATCACTATCATTTAGTACAAGTATACTGTCATCCTCAGAATCTTTATCAACTGAAACCGAACCTCTGTTATTATTATTCTGTGTCGTACTCATTGCAAGAGTCACATCCGTGTTAACGATAACAATCTTATCGCCTTCTGAAAGATCGGATTCACTGGTAACCAGTACCCATTGATTGCTATAATTTACCTGCTTAGGTTGAGTAACAGAGAACACAATATCAGCAGTTTCATCGCCATCATCATTAGCACCCTTTACGCTAACGTACAAAGTACGTTCAGCACCAGTTTCATTTGCAAGAGCAGTATATGAAAGCTGATCATTTGCAGCAGTTACAGTGAGCCAAGGATTATTGACTTCATTGGTGCATTCGGCCTCTGAGTAAATGCCATTAACAGTAATTGTGCTGATATACTTCTTAGTTGAAGGAGTGATTGCTACAGGAGAAGTAATGGCAGCGCCATTAGGAAGAGTAATATCGCTAATGGAAAGAACCGGCGTGGCATTTATCTTAGCGGGAGTAATCGAAACAACACCAGGCTGTTGGGAATCATCTTTATACAGGGCAAATCGACCGGCTCCGTTATTGTGGTTATATCCAATCCATCTAGGCTCACTACCAGATGTTTTAATATGATACCCACCACTCACCTCCTCGATGAAGAACTGAGAGCCATTAGCTGTTAGAGTTAAATTTGTACTCCCGCTAGAACCTGACAATTTTGTCTCAGTATCCGCATTTGCGATATAGTAGCACGCTTCTGACGAGTTATATGTTAAAACCCATGCGGCGTTGGGATCGACAACTATCTTACCATTATCAACTGTTGTTGAGAGCTCTGCATAATTCTGATAATTACCAGATCCGGTATTGGCCACCATCATGAGGTCAGAATCACCATATTTCGTAGAAATAACATACGTACCGTTTTCAATCAGTTGCTCGGCAGGCGCATCTGTCTGAGAACAGTTGGACATGCTGATTCCGAGGATATTGCGGGTATTGACCTTAAACTCCTTGCTTATGCCATCATACTGCTTAGAATAGATATACTTATTAGTCTTGATTTCTGCCTTAAGCGACGTGGCGGTAAAAGGAAGAGAGGCAAACCAAAACTCAATATTGCCGGATGCATTCTTGGCAAGATTCTCACCAGAAGCTTTGATTGTTACCGAATTAACGGCTGATGCGTTATTTTGAAGCGAGAAAGCACCTGTCGTAAGATCCATGAAATGAGGGCCAGTTAAATCTGCTCCATCCTGCGCAGTGAGAGTGATGGAACGAATAACTTCACCATCTTCAAAGGTAGGGAGTTTCTTAAGGGTGATATCACCATGTGCTACAAGCCTTGTCCAATTGAGAGATACAGTCTTGTCTGAAGGGATAGCAGTATATGTCTCAGCGGATTCTGCAATCATGATATCTGCCGAAGGATCGAAAGTACCTGCCAGCGGAGTCTGTTCAGAAGGAATTGTAACGTTTATTGACGGCATGTGCTCATAGTTGGCATCTGTGGATGTACAGGAATCAGGATAGATACCATAGAAAGCATAGTTGCCTGTGGCTTCCGTGACGAATGATGTGGATACTTTGAAATTGACTATCTCAGCATCACTACCGGCCTGGTTGGAGACATAGAGCTTCGGTCCCTTGTCAGATGTAGCATTGCCGCTGGCATTTTGCCAATTGTCACCGACTTTGATCGCGATTCGAATTTTATCCGAAGAACTCCAGTAAATAGTCTGTGCTCCAGAATTCCAAGCAGTTTTTGTGCCCTCCTCGCTCATCAGATCGGGTTTCTGAGAGGTAAAAGAAAGGACTACTTCTTTAACTTCATTGTCGTTTAAAGCAACATCAGTCTCGTTCTTGTTACAAGAAACGCTCGTTGCAATAGCAACTGCTATGACAGCAATAGAATAGAATAACTTTTTCATAACCGCAGAAACATATTAGTCATCCAAATCTCCGAGGTCATTCCCACTCCCATTGTAGCCGTTGTTTGCGCTATCGGGGCCGCTCAAAATGTTCTCCTCGAATCGTACCACGAGGATTTCGGCCTCAGGGGCCTCATAAATCAGTTTCTTTTTGTTCATAAGTAGATATAATTTAATTAGTTAAACATCAACCACAACATCGCTCCAAGTGGTCTTAGCCGGACCATAAGGGAGCGAAAACGTACTTATGTTTTCAATAAATAACAACTAACCCGAGTTTTCAAGCCACAAAATTAGCAAAAACTCCCATCATAAGCAAGGAAAAACCGGAAAGTTTTCCAGTATTTTATTAACTTTTGGTTGTTATGTTTTTATTTCATATATTTGTACATTATAATGTACTTATCGTTATGGTCGTTATCAGTTCAGCGGAACTCCGCAACAATCTAAAAAAGTATCTGGATCTAGCACGAACAGAACGGGTAGTTATCCAGCGTGGTCGAAATGAATCGTTCGTACTCATAGGGCAAAACAATGCACCTAAGGATGATCTCTCCCGCGCAATTACAGTGGATGACGTCATTGAACGGGTCCGAGTTGGACTTACTGAAATGTTTGAGAGAAAAGAGGCTGAGAGAATCGCATAGAATAGCCTTTTGGTATCAAAAGAAATCGTTAACTTTGTCATTTGAAAGCAACAGCCATGGCGGAAAGTAACTTCATCGATCACGTACGGATCTTCTGCGCGAGCGGGCACGGAGGGGCCGGCTCGGCCCATCTGCACCGGGCGAAATATGTCCCCAAAGGGGGGCCTGACGGAGGTGACGGGGGCCGGGGCGGCCACGTGATCCTGCGGGTCAATCCGCAGCTGTGGACGCTGATCCACCTGCGCTACCGGAAGGTGGTGCGGGCGGAAGCGGGTTCGCCGGGGGGTGAGGCGCTGAAACGGGGCAAGAACGGGGCGGACATCGTCCTGGAGGTGCCCCAGGGGGTGACGGTGAAGGATGCGGAGACCGAAGAGGTCATCACCGAGATGCTCGAGCCGGGCCAGGAGTACATTCTCTGCCAGGGAGGACGCGGGGGCTGGGGCAACGACCATTTCAAGTCGGCCACGAACCAGACGCCGCGCTATGCCCAGCCGGGGGAAGAAGGGATCGAAGGCTGGTTCATCCTGGAATTGAAGGTCCTTGCGGACGTCGGACTCGTGGGCTTCCCGAACGCGGGGAAATCGACGCTGCTCGCCGCCATCACCTCCGCCAAGCCGAAAATCGCCAACTACGCCTTCACCACGCTGGAGCCGAATCTCGGCATCGTGCGGTACTACGACGACCGCTCCTTCGTGATGGCCGACATCCCGGGCATCATCGAGGGCGCCCATGACGGAAAAGGCATCGGCATCCGTTTCCTCCGGCACATCGAGCGGAACAGCGTCCTGCTTTTCATGGTCTCGGCTGAGGAGAAAGATGTCCGGAAGGCCTACGAAATCCTGCTGAAAGAGCTCCAGGAGTACAATCCGGAGCTGCTGGTCAAGGACCGCGTCCTCGCCGTGACGAAAACCGACCTCATCGACAGCAAGCAGCAGGCGAAAATCGAGAAGAAACTTCCGCCGGATATCCCCTGCGTCTTCATTTCGTCCGTGGCCCAGACCGGCCTGAATGAACTGAAGGAAGAACTCTGGAAAGCCCTGAACCGATGAACCTCGGAGACCTCATTCAGCTGGACCAGCAGATTACCCTCTGGATCAACAGTTTCCACACTCCCGCGACGGACAATCTGTGGTTTTTCCTGTCAGACACCAAGATCTGGTTCCCGGCCTACGGGGCCGTGATGGGCGTGCTGATCTGGCGGCTCGGATGGAAACGGGGTCTGGTCATGATCCTGGCCATGATTCTGACGGTCGTCGTGGCGGACCAGGTCTCCCACGCCGTCCGGGACAGCGTAGTCCGGCGCCTGCGTCCCTGCTATACGACATGGATGCTGGAAAACGGTCTTCACTGGCCGCTCCCCCGCTATTCTTTCTATGGATTCTTCTCCAGCCACGCGAGCAATGTCTTCTCCTTCGCCGTCGTGTCCACGATGGCCCTGAATCTTGACAAAAGCCGCTCTCACGGCCTCTACGCAGGGCTTGTTTTCACTTGGGCGACACTCGTCGCCGTGAGCCGGATGATGGTCGCGGCCCATTTCTTCGGAGATGTACTGGCGGGATCGCTCTTCGGACTGGCGGTCGGTGCGCTCATCGGCGCCACGGCCCGCTGGATCGTCGTCAAAGCGAAGCTATAGTCTTTTCCATCCGCGTGCCGCGGGACCCTTTGACAAGGACCATGCAGCCCGTGATGGGATGGTCCTGCAGCCAGGCGGCCAAGGCGTCGGAATCGGCAAAACACTCTGCCTTTATCGAGCTCTGTTCCAATGCTTTTCGGAATTCGTCCCCGACAAGGCAGACCTTTTCCAGGTCCATGGATTTGAGCGTTTCCACCACGCGGACATGTTCGGCAAGGGATTCGGTGCCGAGCTCACGCATCTCGCCGAGGAGGGCGGCCTTTTTCCCTTCCATCCGCCGGAGATTCTCCAGCGCCACCGCCATGGACGACGGATTGGCATTGTAGGCATCCTCAATGAGGGTATTGCGCCCGGTCCGGCGCATCTGGGAACGGTTCATCGAGGGAGTGTAGGCGGCTATGGCGGCGAGAGCGTCCCGGAGCGGAACGCCGAACTGCCGGCCCACGGTGACGGCCGCCATGACGTTGGCCGCGTTGTAGGCGCCGACAAGCTGGGTCTCCAGCACTTCCCCGCCGATTTCCATCCGGAGGAAGGGCTTTTCGGCCGAAGCCGGCAGAATCACGGCACCCTCCCCTTCTACACCGTAAGGAATGATGGACAGCGGGCGGGCGGACGCCATCTCGAAAAGATCGGCGTCGTCAACGTTCAAGAAGGCCTGCCCGTCATGGGCCGAAAGCCAGTCGTAGAGCTGTCCTTTGGCCTTTTTGACACCCTCGAAACTGCCGAAGCCCAGCAGATGGGCCTTGCCGACGTTGGTAATCAGGCCATAGTCCGGCTGCGAAACCCAGGTCAGGGCGGAGATGTCATCCGGATGGTTCGCGCCCATCTCCACCACCGCAATTTCATCTTCCGGCGTGATGGAAAGGACCGTCAGCGGCACACCGATGTCGTTGTTCAGGTTCCCGCGCGTCGCGCTGACGCGGAAATGGGTCGAAAGAACCTCCCGGATGAGTTCCTTGGTCGTGGTCTTGCCGTTCGTGCCGGTCAGGCCGATGACAGGGATGTGCAGCTCGCTGCGGTGGCAGGCGGCGAGTTCCTTCAGACAGCGCAGGGTGTCCGGAACCCGGATGAAGCGGGGCTCGTCCCCGGGGCAGTCTTCGCTGACGACAGCATAAGACGCACCGGCCTCCAGCGCCTTCGCGGCGTATGCGTTTCCGTCGAAATTCTCCCCTTTCAGAGCAAAGAACAACTGTCCCGCCTGAATCGTCCGGCTGTCGGTATTCACGCCGGTACTCGCGCGGAAAATCTCGTATAACTGACTGATTTCCATAATCTTTATTTACCTGTAGAACCAAATCCTCCCTCGCCCCGCCGGGTTTCATCCAGCTCGGGGACTTCCTCCCAGGCGACCTGCTCGCAGCGGGCGACGACCAGCTGGGCAATCCGCTCACCGGGCTTGATTTCGAAGGATTCCGACGAAAGGTTGACCAGAATCACTTTCACCTCGCCCCGGTAGTCCGCATCGATGGTTCCGGGGCTGTTCAGCACCGTGATGCCGTGCTTGGCCGCCAGGCCGCTGCGGGGACGAACCTGGGCCTCGTAGCCCTCGGGAATACCGAGAAACAAGCCCGTCGGCACCAGCGCCCGCTGAAGCGGTTCCAGTACGATGGGCTCCGTAAGGTTCGCTTTCAGGTCCATTCCCGCCGAGAGGGGCGTCGCGTAGGAAGGCAGCGCAAAGGCGCTGCGGTTGATGACTTTGACTTTCATTATTTCGGTGCAAGGATATACAGGATGCCGGCAATCACGATATACAGCATGTTCGGCAGCCAGATGGCGATGGACGGCGGCAGGGTGTCGGTCATCACGAACATGTCGCTGAACTGCATGAAGAGGATGTACGAGAAGCCGAGGGCGATGCCGGCCGCCACATTGACGCCGATGCCTCCCCGGCGTTTCTTCGTGGACAGGGCGACGCCGATGATCGTCAGGATAAAGGCCGAGAAGGGCATCGAGAAGCGGCGGTGCTTTTCCGACTGGGCGTCTTTGACATTCGCGTCACCCCGCATGAGCTGCGTGTCGATCAGCGCATTCAGGTCGTCCAGGTCCAGCCGCTCGATCGTATACTTGTTGCGGTAGAAATCGTCCACCGTCAGCGACAGGGTCGTATCCAGCTGGCGGCCGCTGCGGATATGGTCCTGCAGGCCTTCCCCATAGTCCCGGATGATATAGTTCTTCAGTTTCCAGCAGCCCCGGGTGCTGTCCCACTGGGCCGATTCCGCCGAGAGTTTCGAGACCATGTGGTCGTCCGTGATCTGTTCCAGGGTGAAATTGTAGGCCGTATTGTTCCAGGTGCTGAACGACTCCATGTAGACGAACTTGTTGTTCTCCAATTTATAATGGATATCGCGGCCGTTCTTGACCTTCGTGCGCGGGATGTACTTCTGCTCGAAGGCCACCCGCGTGTCATTGGCTTTCGGAATGACCCAGAGGCTGAGTCCCAGCGACAGGAGGGCGATGATCCCGGCCGTCAGGATGTACGGGACCATCATCCGGTGGTAACTGATGCCGTTGGACAGGATGGCGATGATCTCCGAGTCGGACGTCATCTTCGAGGTAAAGAAAATCACCGTCAGGAACACGAATATGGGCGAATACATATTCATGAAATACGGCACGAAGTTGACGTAGTAGTCGAAGATGATCTCGTTCAGGGGCGCTTCCTTCTGGACAAAGTCATCGATCTTCTCGCTGATGTCGAAGATGATGACAATGCCGATAATCAGCAGCAGCGACAGAAAGAAGGTCGAGAGGAACTTCTTCATGATGTACCAGTCCATGCGTTTGAGTCCCATCATAGCCGCTGCATCAGTTTGGGGACCGTCCGGTCCTTCCAGGAGAGGAAATCCCCTGCGAGGATGTGCTCCCGCGCCGTCCGGACCAGGTCCAGGTAAAAGGCCAGGTTGTGCTCCGAGGCAATCATCGCCGCGAACATTTCTTTGGCGATGAAAAGATGATGGAGATAGGCCTTCGTATAATAATGGTCAGCAAAGGAGGCGCCTTCCGGATCCAGCTCAGTGAAATCCTGCGTCCATTTGCTGTTTCGCATGTTCATGATTCCGTTCCAGGTAAAGAGCATGCCGTTGCGCCCGTTCCGGGTCGGCATCACGCAGTCGAACATGTCGATGCCGCGGGCGATGCCTTCCAGGATGTTGGCCGGCGTTCCGACGCCCATCAGGTAGCGGGGCTTGTCAGCGGGCAGCAGCGGGCAGGTCTTCTCCAGCATCTCGTACATCACTTCCGTCGGCTCCCCCACCGCGAGGCCTCCGACGGCATAGCCGCCCCGGTGGTCATTGTCCAGCAAGAGCGCATGCTCGACTGCCCGGGCGCGCAAATCCGGATACACGCAGCCCTGGATGATCGGGAACATCACCTGCTCGTAGCCGTAGAGGGGTTCCGTCTCGTCGAAACGGCGGGCAAAACGCTCCAGCCAGCCCTGGGTGAGTTTGAGCGACTTGGCTGCATAGCGGTAATCGGCGTCGCCGGGACAGCACTCGTCAAGGGCCATCACGATGTCCGCCCCGATGATGCGCTGGGTGTCCACATTGTTCTCCGGGGTGAAGACATGCCGGCTCCCGTCGATATGGGAGGCAAAACGGCAGCCCTCCTCGGTGAGTTTCCGGATCGGGGAAAGCGAGAAAATCTGGAAACCGCCGCTGTCGGTGAGAATCGGCCTGTCCCAATGTTCGAAGCGGTGAAGCCCGCCGGCCTTGAAGAGTGTATCCAGTCCGGGACGCAGATACAGATGGTAGGTGTTTCCGAGAATGATCTCCGCCTTCACGTCCGCTTCCAAGTCCTTGTGCCACACGCCTTTGACCGAACCGACCGTCCCCACGGGCATGAAGATCGGGGTATGAATCTGCCCATGGCCGGTCTCCATGACGCCCGCACGGGCGGCCGAAGCCGGGTCGGAAGCGATATGCGTAAACTTGAACATTTTCTCTATGGAGGACAAAGTTACGGAAAATTTCGTACATTTGTATGATTTGACAAGAATAACCAAAACATCCATCAGATGAAAAACAAACAGCTTACCATCCGGCTTATCGTGATGAACTTCCTCCAGTACGCTGCCTGGGGTGCCTATCTGACCTCCCTCGGCCGCTATCTGGGCAACGCCGGCCTCGGCCCACAAATCAAATGGTTCTTTGCCATGCAAGGGATTGTGTCCATCTTCATGCCCACCCTCATGGGCATCGTCGCGGACCGCTTCATCCAGGCCCAGAAGACCCTGTCGCTCTGCCATGGGCTCGCCGGAGCCTTCATGATTGCCGCCGGAATGTATTGCATGGGCGCAGGAGACGCCATCGCCTTCGCTCCCCTCTTCGTCCTGTACAGCTGCTCGGTCGCCTTCTACATGCCGACCATCGCCATCTCGAACGCCGTCGCCTATAACGCCCTCGGCAAGGCCGGCCTGGACCCCGTGAAGGAATTCCCGCCCATCCGGGTGTTCGGCACCGTCGGTTTCATCTGCTCGATGCTCCTGACGAACTTCCTGAAGATCGACGGCGTCGCCATGCAGGATACCTGGACCCAGCTCATTTCCTCCGGCATCATCTCCCTCATCCTCTGCGGCTATGCCCTGACGATGCCCGCCTGCGAGATCAAGAAAGGACAGGGACAGAGCCTCGCCGATGCCTTCGGCCTCAAGGCGTTCACCCTCTTCAAGGACTACCAGTTCGCCGTGTTCTTCATCTTCTCGATGCTGCTAGGCGCCTCCCTGCAGATTACCAACGGCTACGCGAACACCTTCCTCGGTTCTGTCGCCGCGGATCCGGCCCTGGCCGACACCTTCGCCGTCAAGAATTCCAACGCCTTGATCTCCATCAGCCAGATTTCCGAGACCCTCTGCATCCTGCTGATCCCCTTCTGCATGAAGAAGTTCGGCATCAAGAAAGTGATGCTCATCGCCATGTTCGCCTGGGTCTTCCGCTTCGGCTTCTTCGGCCTCGGCAGTCCGGACTTCCCCGGCGTGCTCCTGTTCGTTCTCAGCTGCATCGTCTACGGTGTCGCCTTTGACTTCTTCAACATTTCCGGTTCCCTGTATGTCGAGCAGAATGCCGAGAAGGACATCCGCTCTTCGGCCCAGGGCCTGTTCATGATGATGACCAACGGATTCGGCGCCACCATCGGCACCCTCGCTGCCGGTGCGGTGGTCGAGGCCTGCGACGTTTTCAATACGCCGGCCAACTGGGCCCATGCCTGGTACATTTTCGCCGCATATGCCCTCGTCGTCGGCATTCTCTTCATGATTCTGTTCAAAGATCCTCAGAAGCAGGCTCGCTAGCAAACCTTTCTTCGTCTTTCACGGCCGCATCTCCTGCCTCCAGATAGTGGAGGTTCGAGATGCGGCTCGGCATCTGCAGGTAGCCGATGTCGAAACACTCGTTCCATTCCCGTTTCATCATCCGCCGGTGTCCCGTCATGACATCCGGCCGGAATCCGAGCAGCTGGAGGTCCTCGGAGCGCACCGACAGGACTCCGATGGACAGCAGCCGGGTCAGGATCCGGTAATTCCGGTCCAGCATATTCAGCACCTTCAATTGATAACCCGTCCGGGCGTTCGTTCTCCGGTTCCACCATTTGTTCTTGCACTTGGCGCTGCAGAACTTCTGGTCGTTCCGCCCGTAGGTCACCGTACCGCATTCCAGGCAGTGGGTGGCCGATTCTTTTTTCATCTTGTAGATCATGGCCTCATCTCTGCGTTTGGCCGCAAAGATGGCGTCCGGAAATGAAGAATCCAAGGATTCGCAAAAAGATAATTGAACTTTTTTATGTTTCAGGGGATGTCATAAAAAAATGCATCCCCTGAAACATTTTGCGAAGTGAAAAACGGCCTGAATTTTTACCCCCTCAAACAGTTAATTTGTCGCAAAAACAGAAAAATCTGCGTTCTGAGGGGCTTCTCGGCGCGGTGACCCGCTTTTCTTTCTCTTACTTTGCAAGCGAGGGAAACGGAGCGCGCCCGCCTCCCGGTGATGATTGTTCAACCAAACAAAGTGCAAAAAATGGAATTCTTGAATCGAATCGAACTCAGAGGTGTTGTCGGACGGAGCGACCTGTCAACAGTCGGACAAGCGCAGAAATGCCGCTTCTCCATCGTGACGGAATACGGCGCATACCGGAACGGAGAATCCGTCGTCGAGAGCACCTGGTTCAATGTCAACGTATGGGAAGGGCGCGGGATGCCGGACCTTTCCAAGATCCAGCCGGGCTGCTGGGTATGGCTCGTCGGACGGGTCCGGACCTATAAGTATACGACCCCCGAAGGAGAGGAACGCTCCAGCTGGGAGATCACGGCCAGCCGCGTGGATATCCTCCCCCGGGAGGAAGGTGAACGGATGCAGCCGAACCATAGTTATTAAGGAGATGAAAGCAGGAGTTGCCATCCCTGTCTTTGTGGCCGCACTCGGGTTGACCGCCGGATGTGCGTCCCAACTGCGGCAGGAACGTGTACGTCGGACTTCGCCGGAAGCCGCGCTGGTTCTCGCCGAGGAGAATCCGCTTCCGGAGATGGCCGTTCCCGAGACGCCGCACCGGGACACCCTGGTGGTGGATGATCCGGAGGGGAACCGCGTGATGATCATGCGGGCCGTGAAGGACGAGAACGGAGAAATGGTAGCGACGGATGTGCTGGATGCCGCCATGGTCACGGCCCGTTTCCGGAATGTAGCGGAACGGGGCGGACAGGTGGACCTGGGCTTCCGGATCATTGTGCCGGGCGAGATGCAGGACAGCCACTGGCAGCTCCGCTTTTATCCCTCTCTGCGGGTCGGGGCGGACAGCCTGGACCTGGACCCGGTCTTGATTACCGGTACGCTCTACCGCAAGGCCCAGCTCAAGGGCTACCAGCAGTACCAGCGTTTCCTGGACTCGATTGTCGCCGATTCGACCCGCTTCGTGGACCGCTACCAGCTGGAAATGTTCCTCCAGCGGAACATTCCGGAGCTCTACCGTTTCCGGAGCGACAGCAGCGCCGTGTCCGACGAGCAGTTCGCTTCCGCCTACGGCGTCACCCAGCAGCAGGCCCTGGAACACTACACCAACCAGTTTGTCGTCTGGCGCAACCGCAGGAAAATCCAGCGGAAAGAAGCCCTCTTCCACCGCTGGGTAAAGGTGCCCATCCTGACGGAAGGGCTCCGGCTGGACACGGTGATCCAGAATGCCGGCGGCGATATCATCTACGACTATGTCCAGACCATCCAGGTGAGGAGCGGCGTCCGCAAGGCCACGGTCACGCTCCGGGGGAACATCTTCGAAGAAGACAAGGCAGTGTACCGGATTCCCGCCGGCGACCCGCTGACCTTCTACATCAGTTCGCTCAGTACGCTTTGCGACGGGACGGTGCGCTACAAGACCCAGGTCATCGAACGCCGGGTCGAAGCCCACACCGCCTGCTACATCGCCTTTGCCCAGGGAAAATCCGACATCCGCCCCTCGGAAGGGAACAATGCTGCGGAGATGGGGCGGATCTGCCGGAACCTGGGCTCCCTGGCAGAAGACAAGGAGTTCGACCTCGACTCCATCGTCGTGACGGCATCCTGTTCCCCAGAAGGCAGTTTCGCCGCCAACCGGACCCTGTCCCGCCGGCGTTCCGAGGCCGTTTCCGCCTATTTCGAAGCCTACCTCAGGCGCTACCGGGATTCGCTGGAGCGGGAACGGGGCCTTGTCGTGGACCTCTCAGGAATGGACGCGGAAAAGGCCGCACCCATCCGCTTTCTTTCTTATGAGAATCCGGAGAACTGGACCATGCTGGACCGCCTGGTGGCAACGGACACCCTGCTCAGCGAAGCTTCGCGCAGCATCTACCGTACCCTCTCGGAAAAGCGAGATCCGGACCAGCGGGAGCGCGCCCTCCAGGCCCAGCCCTTTTACCGGCACCTGAGAGAGACGCTGTATCCGCGCCTTCGGACGGTCAAATTTGACTTCCACCTTCACCGGAAGGGCATGGTCAAGGACACCGTCCACACCACGGTGGTGGATTCCGTTTACATGGATGGAATCGCCGCCCTGAAAGACCATGACTACCAGCGGGCGGTCACCCTGCTTCGTCCCTACCGGGACTACAACAGTGCCGTGGCCTACTGCTCGCTGGGGTACAACGCCTCCTCGCTCGATATCCTGGAAAAGCTGGAGCCCACCGACCGCGTACTCTATCTCTTATCCATTCTGTACAGCCGTACCGGGGAGGACCGGAAGGCTGTGGAATGTTACCTGAAAGCCTGCCGGGAGAATCCATCCTATGTCCACCGGGGCAACCTGGACCCGGAAATCTCGGCCCTGATCAAACATTATGGACTCAACAACAATTAAAATCCCATTCATTATGAAAAAAACATGCATCTTTCTCTCCCTCGCCCTCCTGGCAGCGGCCTGCAACAAAACGCAAAACGTGGCAGAAGCTCCACTTGCTTCCGTCGAGGCACGCGGCGCCATCCACCTCACCATCACCCCGGAGGACGGGCCGCTGTCCAAAGCGGGGACAGCCTACTCGGAGCAGCTCGGTTACGAAACCGTCATCAAGCGGGTACAGATCTTTGTCTTCGGACCAGACGGAAAAATCGTCAGCTACTATGTCAATGAACCCTCGCAGACGCCCTCTCTGGATGTCACGATGACGACAACGCCGGGACCCAAGACCGTCTGGGCCCTTGTCAACGGACCGGACCTGAAGAGCGTCGCCACGCTGACGGAGCTCCAATCCTCGGCCGTCGACCTGAAGGAGAACGGCACCACCGAAGCGGTCGGCTTTATCATGGCCGGCTCCAACAGCTGCACCGTTTCCGGCTCGGCCCCGGTTGAATGTGACATCAACGTCAGCCGCCTGGTCAGCCGTATCGCCGTCACGAGCATTAAAAACCAGCTGCCGGTCGCCTACGGTGTGGTCAAACTCCGCTCCGTCTACCTGAGCAATGTCGTCGGCAACCAGAACGTCGCCGGAACGGCAGCGCCCGCCACCTGGTACAACCAGGACGGCCGCGTGGACGAGACGACCCGCAACGCTTCGCACATCATCAACAGCAGCAGCACCCTGAAAGCGTCCTGCCCGGACCTGACCTTCAAAAACATGGATGTCAACGTGGACATCAACGGAAGTTACGTACCCACACGATGCGTCCTGTACACCTACCCGAACAGCAACCTGACCGCTCCGGACGGATTCAGCAGCCCCTTCACGCCCAAGTGCTGCGTCCTGACCATCGAAACACAGATCAACGGTGACATCCAGTACTACCCGATTGCCTTGAACAAGAACGCGCTGGAGCGCAACACCAGCTACACCGTCGAGGTCACGCTCAAGGGGCCCGGCTCCAACGATCCGAACAAACCGGCGGAGCGCGGCAGCCTCGAAGTATCCCTGCATGTGCAGCCCTGGTCGGCTACGATTGTTTATGACGAAGTAATCTAATCTGTATGAAGTATTTACGCACGGCCGCCATCTGGGCGGCATGCCTTCTCGGCAGCGCGTGTTCCATCAAGGAAGCCCGCGAGCTGTGCCCCTGCCGGCTGGATATCCTGCTTGAGGAATGCCTTCCCCTGACCCGGGAAGTGACACTTTCCGCCTGGAGCGACGGCCGTGTGTTCACCCAGGCGCTTACCGTTGCGGACTACCCGGAAGTCTATTCCCGCTGGGTGCCGAAAGGAAAACTCCGTCTGACAGCCCTTTCCGGAGTTCGGGAAGAGGCCTGCCAGGAAGGAGAATGGATCCTGCCACGTGGGTCGGCATGTGACAGTATCTGGACCTGCACCGCGGAAGTGGACTGTCGGGGTGAAACCTCATCTGTTATCATAATGCTTAAACAACAGTTCGCAACGGTTCATCTGTCCATCAATGACCTGGCTCCCGATGAGGAGTACCCTTATCGGCTCATCCTCCGGAGCCAGGTGGATGGACTCAGCCTCCCGGACTGCCAGCCGCACGAAGGAGAATGGAGCCGCACCATCCTCCAGAACCGGGAGGGGCGATATGTCTTCCGCATCCCGCGCCAGCAGGACGGCAGCCTCAAACTGGACATGCTGCTGGAAGGTCGGAAAGCCGACTCTTTCCCCGTCGGCGAGCACATCCTCAAAAGCGGATATGACTGGACCGCAGACCGCCTGGCGGACATCTACATCGGGATGGACTACGGCGGAGCGGAGACACACATCAGAATAGAACCTTGGGAAAACGGAAATGTCTATGAATCGATTATCTGAATATGTTTGGGTCTTCCTCATCCTGGGATGCCTGGGGTGCCGGAAAGAGAGCGGAGAAGGGCAGTGCCTGATCCGGGTGGAGAGCGAAGCGGGCGAGACGAAAAGCATCCTCGACGGAGCAGCGGGCTGGGACGAGCGAATCAGCGAAATCTGCCTGTTTTCCTACGAGAGCGGAAGCGGCCTCCTGGAACAAGTCGTCTACGCGACAGGGAGTACTGCCACGCTGAGCTATAACCCCCGGCTCTCTCACGAACTCTATGTCCTTGCCAACCTCGGGGACTTGACCGGGGCGGCGCCGCTCCATGCCTCGGACATGGCATCCTTCCGCTGCACAGTCCCCTCGCTTGCCACCATGCGGGAAAAGGGCATGCCGATGTGCCGGAAGGCGCCGCTGCCAACGGATGGTACGGCGCTCCGGCTCCGACGGCTCCTATCGCGGCTGGTCGTGAGCGTCCAGGCAGACGAGATGCAGGAGGACCTCGTGCCGGACGGGCTGTATGTCCGTCAGGCGGCAGGAGCCCTTTATCCTTTCCGCACCGGCGGAAGCGCAGTCCTTTCCGCCGAGGACCTTGCCTCCGAAGCGGACCAGGCCCTTTTCCCCTCCGGAGGTCCCCTGATTCTCTACGTCCCGGAAAACCGGCAGGGAGACCTTCTGGAGGCGGATACGGACAGTATGGACAAAAGCCGGAGCAATCCCCGGCTCAGCGGCGGAGCATACTGTACCTATCTGGAACTGCTGACAGAAAAACGCGGGACGGACGGGGTCGGGGGCGATTTGACCTACCGCTTCTTCCCCGGCGAGAATCCCCGCTGCAATTTCGATCTGGAGGGAGGGAAAAGCTACGAGATTGCCCTCAGACTGACCTGGAACGGAATGTTTGTAGACGGGAACTGGAAGGTAACGCGCGAAAACTGGAACGACCGGCGGACCCTGCTGCTGTCCCTTTCGGAGGACGGTCCGTTTTCGGAGAACCTTTCGCTGGAAATGGTCTCCGGAACGAGCCGGACCCTGTATCTACGCTGCGCCTCACCGGAAGGCAGCCACCAGGAGGGCGGCTGGCGGGTCCGCGACAATGACGGAATGGGGGTCCTTCCGGGAGGGAGCAGCGCTTCCTGCAGTGCCATCTGTGTTTCCGTCCCGTATTCGCTTGCCCTCCCAGGGAGCGAGAAACAAATCGATTTTACCACCCGCGAGGGACTCCTCACCGCCTCCGCCCGTATCCGGATCCTTTCCCCTTCTTCTTCCTTCTCCTTTGCGACGCCCGACGACGCGGGAGCTGGAACCAATACTTATTAAGTCCATGAAAATCAAATCTTTCCTTCTTCCACTCCTGCTGCTGACAGCCTGTCAGGCTCCGCTGATGCCCCTGCCGTCCCTCCCCTTCTCGCCGGAGAGCGCCGTTGTCATTCCGATTACGCTGAGCTGCGAGCCGCTCCCCGGTGAAACCCGGAGTATGTATGCCGAAAGCGAGCTGACCCGGATTCACGATGCGCAGTACTACCTCTTTCGCGACGGCGCGCTCATCCGCCAGCAGTACTTCAGCGACGCTTCCCGCTTTGCCGTCACCCTGCCCTCCGCCGAGGATCCGTACCAGCTGTACATCCTCGCCAATGCCGGGAGCCAGCCCATTCCCTCCCAAACCCCCGAGTCTTCGCTCGGCAGCGCGGTCCATATCGATGCAAGCCTTTCCGGCGGCTTTCCCATGTGTACGTCCATCCAGGATTTCACGGCGACAAGCCCTTCACACTATCTGTTGAAGCGGCTGGTGCAGACGCTCCAGGTCCGGATGGACACGGATGCCCTGCAGAAAAGCCAGCTGCGTTTTACCGGCCTGCGCGTCCGCCAGGCCGCCGCGGACCTCTACCCCTTTGCCCAGCAGAGCAAGGCGACGGCGGTAAGGGAGGGAGACCGGGCCAGCATGGCGGATATCGCCCAATTGAATGCGGGAGAGACGGTGACGCTCTACCTGCCGGAGAACATGCGCGGGAACCTTCTCCCCGGTGGTAGCAGCTGGAAAGACAAGATTCCTTCGAACATCGCCGCCTCCGGAGAAAGCGCGCTTGCTTCCTTTATCGAGATTCTCGCCGAGATGGATACGCCGACCGCCCACTACGGGGAAATCATCTACCGGGCCTACCTGGGAACGGGCCCTTGCAATTTCGATGTCCGTCGCTCGAGCGTATTCACCCTCGACAATGTCTTTACCCAGGAGATGGTGACGGACGAGGGATGGCGGGTAGAGCCGGACGATCCCTTCCTGACCGGGGAACTCCGCTTTGTGGACACGCGCTATCTGGAAGACAACGGCGCCGATACGGCCTGTCAGGATGTAGAGGAATTTTACCTGATGAAGGGCTTTTCTTCGGTGTTCTATGTCTACCAGTCGAATCCGGACATCGAATTCACCCTCTCGGCCTCCTCCGGGACGGTCGATTGGGAAACGGCCCGCGTGGACGATCATTTTACCGCCGTACGCTTCCGCACACAGAAAGACTTTATCACCAACCAGGGCCATTACAATGCCGATCTTGGCAGCACGACCCTGACCTCGGATGTTGTTTTCAGCCTCCGCTCCACCGACGGCCTGCTGACGGACGAACTGACCTGCAAAGTGCTCTATCTCCCCTTCGGCATCTCTTTCGGCTACCAGACGGACGGGACGCTGAGCATGAAAATGTTCAACCCGATGCACCTAAGGATCTATCCCCATCTGTACGGCGCCGCGCAAGGGTCGGTCACGTACAAGCCCAACGGAACCTGGGGCCGCAGTGAAACGAAAGATGTCAGCGTCGATATCGAGAACGACGCTCCGGAGACCGCCCTCGGCCTGGGGATTTTCCCCGACAAGGAGGGCGCACGGATCGACCGGCAGCGCTACCAGGAGGGCTCGCTGAACTGGTCGGACGGCTTCATCGAGTACTTCCAGGAAATCTGGAACACGACCGGCTGGGACTCCTACACGGCCCTGAACGGCAGCAACGGTTATTATAAACATGCCCATCCGACCGTCCTCTGGCTCGCCGTTGACCTGAAGTATTCCACCGCCTCTCCCCTCCACCTGCTGCCGGATCCGGACGCCGTAATCCCGGTCTGGTACGAACAGCAACTGCCCATCCGCGACGACACCCAGAACATCGTCATCGGCGCCGGGACCGACTGGGGCTTCGAGTGGGACGGATACCGCTTCGACATCTCGACCTACAAACCGCAGGGCGAAACCGGCTATGTCAACGGAAACACGATGGTGGAAGGCACCTATCAGGTTCCGGTCCATGTCAACATCAACGGGCGTGACGACCGGAAGCTAATCTGGCTCCCCCTCAGCGGAACCTTCTTTGGAATGGGGCTTTATGCCGGAGTGGATGATTGGAAATAAATCCCTATCTTTGCAAGGTGAAACGACGCCTTGCATACTTTCTCTCGCTCGTCCTGCTGCTCTGCGCCTGCGGGACGACGCGCCGTTCGCTTCCTTCCGGAAAGGAGGCTGCCGTGATCCCTCCGCTGACGGATTCCACCGAAATCGCCGCTTCCCGCCAGAGGGCCCAGGCCGTGCTCGATTCCATCGCCCATCTGCCTTCTACCCCGGGGAAGGAACAGGTGAAGGAAGAGACGCCGCCCTCGGAGCGTTCGCTGCGGGACCAGGTCGTCGCCTATGCCGAAACCTTCCTCGGGACGCCCTACAAGCTCGGCGCCCCCGGGCCGAAACAGTTTGACTGTTCGAGTTTCATCTACTATGTCTTCAAGCATTTCGGTTATGAACTGAAACCGCCCTCCGCGGCGCAGTACCGCCAGACACGGCGGGTGGAAGGCTTCTCCGACCTGCAGAAAGGGGACATCGTCTTTTTCGGGGCGCGCAACGGCATCCGGGACATCGGCCATGTGGGCATCATCTACGATATGGACCTGGAGCGCGGTTCGTTCCGCTTCATCCACGCTTCCGTCTCCCAGGGGGTGACCATCACCTCCTCCACCAACCCGTATTTCATGATGCGCCTGGTCGGCACCGGCCGCATCCTTCCTGATTAATCCCCGGGAACCGCAGGGGTGTATGAGGGGGCAGAGCCCCCTGTATATAGTGGAGGTGAGCGGACTCGAACCGCTGTCCAAACGTCGCACCAGGCGGCTTTCTACATGCTTATCCCTCCTTTGGTTGTCGGGCGGACCCTGCCGGAAGGCGGGCGAAGTACGCCTTAGCCTTTGAATCTTAGCCGGCTTGAAAGGCGTCCACCGGAGCGTCCCTGTCTGAATGATACCCCTGGGCCGGACCATACAGGGCAGAGGGTCCGAGGGATACTCGTCGGCGTCGCAGCCTTGGCGACGCGGATTAAGCTAATTGCCTGTGGCGAATTAAGCAGCGAGTGCGTAGTTGTTGTTGGCAACTGATTTTCGGGATCTGAGATTTACGGGCAAGGTCCCCACGCCCGGCATGCTTACCGTCCGACATCAGCGCTGTCAAAACCAAAACACCCCCGTCAAACGATGGTGCAAAGATAGCAATTTATCTTTGCAAAACCTATTTTGCGACCGGAGCCGCCGCCGGAGCAGGTTTCACCCCGGTGAGTTCTGCGGAGAGCTTGTCAAACTCCGCTTCGGTGATCATCTTGCAGTTTCCGTTGAACTTTGCGTCCAGTTCCACCTGCAGGCGCTTGATGTGCAGGTCTCCGTCCACGGTGCAGCCGCTCTTCAGGGAGAGCGTGTCCTTGACGTAGAAGTTGCCGCTCATCTTGCCCCAGAAATCCACATTCTGGCAGATGACATCGCCTTTCACGACGGCCTTGTCACCCACGACGACCCGGCCCTTCGAATAGACCTTTCCCTCGAACGTCCCGTCGATGCGGATATCGTTCGGGGAAGTGATTTCACCTTTGAACACAGTCCCCGCAGAGATGCGGCTGACCTCATTCATATTCACTGGTTCCATTATTTTAGCCATAATTTAAACAATTCTATACCAAGCCTTTACCGTGGCAGTTCTTATACTTGAGTCCGCTTCCGCACGGGCAGGGATCATTCCGTCCGACCCGTTTGTCCACACGGACCGGCATCCGGGATTTCTGTTCCCCGTTCGTCGAAAGCTGGGACGGATCGTTCGTCCGCATCTGCTGCATGTTCCGGGGAGCCTGCTGGGCGGGACGCGCCTCGCGGGCATCGTTGGCATCCCGCAGCGGAATGAAAGCCCGCAGCAGGAAGGCCAGCACCGCCTCGTTCAGTTCCTCCAGCATGGAGGAGAAGAGGTTGTAACTCTCCAGCTTGTAGACCACCAGCGGGTCTTTCTGCTCATAAGCAGCGTTCTGGACGCTCTGACGGAGGTCATCCATGTCACGCAGGTGCTGCTTCCAGTATTCGTCGATTTCGTAGAGGATGATGCTGCGGCTCAGGGCCTTGGCAATTTCGCGGCTCTCGGTCTCATAGGCCTTCTTCAGGTTCACCGACAGGTTCAGCATCCGCTTGCCGTCGGAAATCGGAATCGCGATGTTCTCATACATGGACCCCTGCTTCTCATAGACCTGCTTGATGACGGGATTGACGCGGTCCACCATGGTCTGCATCCGGCGGTTATAGACCTCCTGCATGTGCTCATAGAGCTTGTCGCAGACATCCTTCGGCTTCGCATGGGCATAGAACTCGGCGTCGAAGCCCAGGTCGATGGACAGGGTGGCGATCACATACTGCTCGAAATCCTCGTAGGGCATGCCCTCGGACTTATCGGCAATCAGCGCAGCCGTATCCTGCATCATGTTCTGGACATCGATCTCGATGCGCTCACCGGAAAGGGCATTGCGGCGGCGGGCGTAGATGGCCTCGCGCTGGTAGTTCATCACATCATCGTACTCCAGGGTCCGCTTGCGCCAGCCGAAGTGGTTCTCTTCCACCTTCTTCTGGGCGTTTTCAATGGACTTGGAAAGCATGCCGGAGACCAGGGCCTCGTCATCGGCCATCCCGAGGCGGTCCACCACGCCGGCAATCCGCTCGGAGCCGAATTTCCGCATCAGGTCGTCTTCCAGGGAGATGTAGAAGGTCGAGGAACCCGGATCCCCCTGACGTCCGGCACGGCCCCGCAGCTGACGGTCCACACGCCGGGAGTCATGCCGCGTCGTGCCGATGATCGCCAGACCGCCCGCGGCCTTCACCTCCGGGGTCAGCTTGATATCGGTACCACGGCCTGCCATGTTCGTCGCAATGGTCACTTTGCCGCTCTGACCGGCCTGGGCCACGATTTCCGCCTCACGGGCGTGCTCCTTGGCATTCAGCACGTTCGGCTTGAGCCCCCGCATCCGCATCATGCGCGCGAGGAGCTCGGAAGTTTCGACGTCGGTCGTACCGACCAGCACCGGCCGCCCGGCCTCGGAGAGTTCCACCACCCGGTCGATGACGGCGGCGAACTTCCCTTTCTTCGTCTTGTAGATGATATCGTCCTGGTCGTCACGGATCACCGGCCGGTTGGTCGGAATCACGACGACATCCAGCTTGTAGATACTCCAGAACTCCCCTGCCTCGGTTTCGGCCGTACCGGTCATACCTGCCAGCTTGTGGTACATCCTGAAGTAGTTCTGGAGGGTAATCGTCGCAAAGGTCTGCGTCGCCGCCTCCACTTTCACGTTCTCCTTCGCCTCGACCGCCTGATGAAGTCCGTCGGACCAGCGGCGGCCTTCCATGATACGGCCCGTGCTCTCGTCCACGATCTTGACCTTGTTGTCCACAATGACGTAATCCACGTCCTTGGTGAACCTCGCATAGGCCTTGAGGAGCTGGATGACCGTATGGACCCGTTCGCTCTTCAGCGAGAAGTCTTCCATCAGCGCATCCTTCTTTTCAGCCTTTTCCGCGGGACTCAGGCTCGTATCCTGCTGGATTTCCGCGATGGCGGAGCCCATGTCCGGGAGGACGAAGAAGTTCGGATCGGAGACCAATCCGGCGAGGAATTCATGGCCTTTGTCGGTCATGTCCACGGAATTCTGGATCTCGCTGATGACGAAATAGAGTTCGTCCGTCACCACCGGCATCTCCCGCTCATTGTCCTGCATGTAGTAGTTTTCCGCCTTCTGCATGAGCTGTTTCATGCCCTGCTCGGAGAGGAACTTGATGAGCGGCTGGTATTTCGGCAGGCCCTTGTAGCAGCGAAGCAGCAGCTTTCCGCCCTCGTTCTCGTCTCCGGAGGCGATGGCCTTCTTGGCGTCGTTGAGCGTCTGGTTGACCAGGGCGCGCTGCTTGCCGTAGAGATTCTCCACATAGGGACGGTATTCCATGAACTGCTCGTCGTCGGCGGCTTTCTGCATCGGGCCGGAGATGATGAGCGGGGTACGGGCATCGTCGATCAGCACGGAGTCCACCTCGTCGACGATGGCGTAGTGGTGCTTCCGCTGGACGAGGTCCGTCAGGCGCGTGGCCATGTTGTCCCTGAGGTAGTCGAAACCGAACTCGTTGTTCGTTCCGAAGGTAATGTCACAGTTGTACGCCTTCTTGCGGGCGTCGGAATTCGGCTGGTGTTTGTCGATACAGTCCACGCTGAGTCCATGGAACTGGTACAGGGGGCCCATCCACTCGGAGTCTCGCTTGGACAGGTAGTCGTTGACCGTAACCACATGGACGCCTTTGCGGGCCAGGGCGTTCAGGAATACCGGCAAGGTCGCGACGAGGGTCTTACCCTCACCGGTCGCCATCTCGGCGATGCAGCCCCGCTGCTCCTTGTTGGAGCGGATGCCGCCGTTCAGCACGATGCCGCCGATCAGCTGGACATCGTAATGGACCATGTCCCAGACGATTTCATTGCCGCCGGCCATCCAATGGTTGGACCAGATCGCCTTGTCGCCTTCAATCTGGACAAACTCGCGGCCGGAAGCGGCGAGGTCGCGGTCGAAATCCGTAGCCGTCACTTCCACCGTCGGATACTGGGCGAAACGGCGGGCCGTCGATTTCATAATGGCGAATGCCTCGGGAAGGATCTCATTCAGAATCACTTCGATGGCTTCATCCTCATCCTTGACCAATTTGTCGGACTCGGTCGCAAGGGCTTCTTTCTCCGAGATGGGGATATCCGTCTCAAGGGTGGCCTTGATTTCAGAAATCCGCTGCTCGAACGGGGCTTCCACTTCGGCGATCCGCTCTTTCAGCGCGTCGGTACGCGCGCGCAGTTCATCGTGGGAAAGGGCGTCAATTTCCGGATATACAGCGAGAATCTTATCCAGCGTGGGCCGGATCATCTTCATATCGCGATCGGACTTGGAGCCGAATATTATTTTCAGAACATCTGCTAATGCCATAGCTGTCGTCACTTATATACAATAATCCCACAAATATAACGAATATTCGTGGGATTAGCAAAAGAACTTATTTAACGATCCCTTTTTCCAGGTATTCGGCCAGATTGAGTCGCACCCGCTCGGCCGCTCCTTCCCCGGCGACCTTGGCCATATCGGCGGCGACCATGAGCCGGACCAGCTCCTCGAAAGAGGTTTTCTGTGGATTCCATCCGAGCTGACGGCGGGCTTTGGAAGGGTCTCCCAACAGGTTCACGACGTCTGTCGGCCGGTAGAAATCCGGACTGACCTCGACGAGCACCCGGCCCGTCGAGCGGTCAATCCCCTTCTCTTCGGCGCCTTCCCCCCGGAATTCCAGTTCGATCCCGACTTCCCGGAAAGCGAGCTGGCAGAACTCCCGCACGGAATGCTGGACACCGGTCGCAATGACATAGTCCTCCGGCACCTCCTGCTGGAGAATCAGCCACATACACTCCACATAATCCTTGGCATAGCCCCAGTCGCGGAGGCTCGAGAGGTTGCCGAGATAGAGTTTTTCCTGCTTCCCCTGGGCAATCCGCGCCGCCGCGAGAGTGATTTTCCGCGTGACGAATGTCTCGCCCCGGCGTTCGCTCTCGTGGTTGAAGAGGATGCCGCTGCAGCAGTACATCCCATAGGCCTCCCGGTACTCCCGCACAATCCAGTAGCCATACTGTTTCGCAACGGCATACGGGGAATACGGATGGAAAGGAGTTTCCTCATTCTGAGGAACTTCCTCCACTTTTCCATAGAGTTCCGAGGTCGAGGCCTGGTAGATGCGGCACGCACCGGAGAGCCCGCACTGACGCACCGCCTCCAGCACCCTGAGCACCCCGACGGCATCCACGTTCGCCGTGTACTCGGGCGTATCGAAGGACACCTGGACATGGCTCTGGGCCGCCAGGTTGTAAATCTCATCCGGCCGGATCTTGGAAATGACCTGCTGCAGGCTCATCGAGTCCCCCATGTCCGCATAATGGATGTGGAAATGGGGCAGACCTTCGAGGTGGGCGATCCGCTCCCGGAAATCGACCGACGAACGGCGGATGGTTCCATGGACCTCATAGCCCTTGTCGAGCAGGAATTCAGCGAGATAGGAGCCGTCCTGGCCCGTCACGCCGGTAATGAGCGCTTTTTTCATAATGTACGGAGGATATCGGCCGCACGAGACGCCGCGGAAGCGTCCACAGCCATGGAAATACTCAGTTCTTCGCCACCCTGGGCAGCGGCGACGATGCTGATACCGGCCTCACCCAGCGCACCATACACCTTGCCGGAAGTCCCGGGGACGTTTTTCATCCGGTCGCCATAGACCGTTACGATGCCGACCGTCCGGCGAAGCATCATCACGTCCTCATAGTCTCCGGTATGGGCGACAATCGCCTCCACGGCGCGGGACGCATCCTCCTGGAGCACCGCGAAACTCAGGCTGTATTCCGAGGAAGACTGGGAAATGAAACGGACGTTCACTCCGGCGCCGGAAAGGGCCGAGAAGACGGTCGAGGAGAGGCCCACCTGGCCCAGCAGACCGGTTCCGAAGACGGTGATAAGTTCCAGGTCCTTGTCCAGGAGCACGCCGGAGACCGTCCGGCCGTCCTGAGCGCCGAAAGCCGAAATGATCGTGCCCGGGAAATCCGGGTCCATGATGCTGCGCACCACCAGCGGAATGCCCGCCGCCTTGACCGGCCAGAGGGCTGCACTCGGGAAGGGAGCCAGGTCGGAGGAACAGTAGTGGGCCGCCTCGTCATAGGTCATGGCCATCACGCCGGCGATGCCCGCTCCTTCGACATAGATTTCCACCCTCTTGGCGCCGAGTGCCGCCGCGATGAGGGTCGTCATCAGATAGGCGCCGCCCCGGCCGATCCGGACCACATAGCCCGTTTCCAGGCGGCCATAACCACCGGACACGACAATCTTTTTGTCCGAGACGCAGCGGGAGGTGATTTCCTGGCGCGAAAGCGACCAGTCCACCACGGCACGCGCTCCGTGAGAGCGGCAGATCATCAGTTCCGTGCTGTCGACGAGGACCCCATGGACCGTCACATTCACCGCCTCCGCACACAGACGGGCGCATTTGGAAAGGACATAATCCTCAATGGAGGTCAGCGTCGTCTGGATATACATGCCTTCGCTCAGATAGGTGGCCAGGCCGTTCAAGGTCGCAGCGACCCGCTCGCGGTAGACCGGATCCGGGGAAATGGCGTTGAAATAGGCTTCAATCGTGGAGAAATCCTCCGCCAGCGGCTGCTTTTCCACCAGCGCCTTCCGGATGACCGAGCGGAACATCGTTTCAAGTTTCTTCTCGGAGCGGACCACGATGACAGCCCCTTCCTGGCACTCGCTCGCAATACGGGCGGCACTTTCCCGACGCAGAACAAAAGACTTGACGATCATATCTTATTTATCCAGTTGTTCGTAAACAGAATTGTTGGACTTGTACTCCGGCACGATTTCCTTCATCTTGCGGACCGTGGCCATGTCGTCAAACTGCTTGGAAATATCCACCAGCTCGTCAATGGCCTTCGACACTTCATCGTAATCGTACTCGCGGACCTGCGCGATGCGGATTTTCTCATGGAAAGTCGGCTTGGTGCCTTCCAGTTCGTTCAGGACCTCCTCATAGAGTTTCTCCCCGTCCCGGAGCCCGGTGTAGACGATCTCCACATTCTGGGCATGCGAGAGGTAAATCATGCGGCGGGCCAGGTCGGCGATCTTCACCGGAGCGCCCATGTCGAAGACGAAAATCTCACCGCCGTTGCCCTTGGTCCCTGCTTCCAGTACCAACTTGCAGGCTTCGGGAATCAGCATGAAATAACGGACGATCCGTTCGTCGGTCACCGTGACCGGACCGCCGGCGCGGATCTGTTCCCGGAACAGCGGAATCACCGAACCGTTGCTGCCGAGGACGTTGCCGAAACGCGTCGTTACAAACTGGGTATAGGCATCCCGCTCCTGAGGGGGCTTCTGGATGTTCTCCAGTTTCTGTTTCCGGTCCAGGCTCTGGACATAGATCTCGCAGATACGCTTGCTGCAACCCATCACATTGGTGGGGTTCACCGCCTTGTCCGTCGAGATCATCACAAATTTCTTGACCCCGTACTTGACGCTGAGGTCGGCGATTACCTTGGTCCCGTAAACATTGTTGAGTACCGCCTCGCTGGGGTTGTCCTCCATCATGGGTACATGCTTGTAGGCGGCGGCATGGAAGACATAGTCCGGACGGAAATCGGAGAAGACATGCTCCATCCGCGTCCGGCGGCTGATACTGGTCACGACAGCTTCATAATCCACACCCGGGAAGTCCTTGTTCATCATCAGCCGGACATCGTGCTGCGGGGTCTCCGCCTGGTCGATGAGCATCATCTTGGCCGGATGGAACTGGGCGACCTGACGGACGATTTCCCGGCCGATGGAGCCTGCCGAGCCTGTAATCAGGACCCGTTTCCCCGCCAGCTGATCGCCCACAGATTTCATATCCACGCGAATCTCGGAGCGCGGAAGCAGGTCTTCCACACTGACCTCTTTCAACTGGATATTGTCCTCCACCCGGAGTTCTCCGTCCTTTACGCTGGCTTCCTGCGCATCGCTGGCGAAATAGATCTTCACGCCGGAGGCGATCATCACGTCCTGGATCTTCTGGTTGCCGCGGAACTCATTGACCCGCAGCGGGCTGACGAGCAGCGCCTGAATCCGCTGTTTCTGGATGATCTTGTTGAAGTCATCATCCAGCGTATAGACCGGCAGGCCCATCAGTTTCATGTTCTTGATCTGGTGCTCATGCGTGATAAAGCCGCAGAGTTCGAACTGGACGGGATTCTGGGAGCGGATGTATTTCGCGAGACCGACGCCGCCGGTGATGGCACCGTAAATCAGCACGCGCTGGGCCTCTTTGTCGGAATTGATCCCGTCAAAGAGCATTTTGACCACAATCCGCATCACCCACATCAGAAGCGTTGCCAGACAGAAGACGACGACCGTATTGAGAACGGTCATGGCGCCGATCAGTTCCCATCCGAATTCCTGCGCCGAAACCGATACGCAGAGGGCCAGGATCATATTGATGGCATTGGCATAGGCCACCTTGCTCAGGTCCACGAAACTCGAATAACGCAGCACGCCGGCATAGGTCCGGAAAACCCGGGCGCCCACCCAGCTGAGGAGCGCATAGAACACGGAGGTGACAAAAACCGCCGTCCTGTGCTCATAGGTAATCTGCGTCCGGTTGGTGATCCAGTAGGTGAAGACGGCCGAGGCAAAAACGATCACCGTATCCGCCAACAGAATCACCCAGTAAGGCAGCACCTTCTTGTTGAAGTACCAGGTGAAAAAACGTTTTAAGGCTTTATCTTTTTCAACCATAAATATGCGATTCCGTAAACAATTGTTGCAAAGATAGTAATAATTTATCGGATTCTGTCCATCTGCTCCGACGTTGTGGTGAAAAACACGTCAGCGCTTGAATTCAAGGCAGTTTCGACCGAAGCCGGTCCATTTTCCCATTAGTTTCTTCATGATTCCTGCAAATATAGGAATATTTTTGCGTATCTTTGTCTGCATGAAACCACATCTTTTTGCACTGATGGCCGTGGCAGCGGTTTGCTTCCCGGCCTGTCACAAAAGCGCGCCTCCGACCGCCGCTCAGACTCCGGACGGGACCCAGACGGAGACTCCCTCCGTCAGCGCTGACCAATCAAAATTTTACATGACTGCCGCCGAAGACCTCGACGGGAAAGTGAAAGAAGGGACCGCCGGGCTCAAAGTCCTCCTCCTGGACAGCAAGTACTACGCCGTCGGCGAGCGGGTCCTCTCCGTCAGCTTCACCGCCGACAAAGACATCGTCACGGGTGGCAAGACCCTCACGATGACCTGGGCCTCGAAAGACCCGCTGGTGTATCCCGTCGTGGGGCATGCCCCGGAAGCCGCCGAGTTCGGCCTTCTTTGCCTCCCGGGCAGCTTCCAGGGCGTCTTCACGGTCAAGACCAGCCGCTACACCTACCAGTTCACCCAATCGGTGAGCGTTTCCTCCGGCGCGACCGCCAGCGTAACCCTGGACTTCGCCGCGCCCGACCAGCAGCCCCGCCGCAAGGTCGGCGTGATGGGTGACTCCATCTCCACCTTCGACGGAGCGCTGTGTAACCCCGATTACAGCCCCTTCTATCCGGGGAACGACCCGAATGTCGGCGTCAATGCCTCCATCGCGGTCGACAGCAAGGAGAAGACCTACTGGTGGCTGCTCATCCACAATTATATGAAGAGCGGCGAACTGGACGTCAACAGTTCCTGGTCCGGCACGCGTGTGGTCCATGAACTCAAAAACGGCCGCGCGAGCGGAAAGAGCATGGGCGCCGGCTTCGTGGACCGCGCCTATGACTTCCAGGATCCGGACATCATCCTGATCCATGGCGGCACGAACGACCACAACCAAAGCACCCCGCTTGGCAGCTACGACTGGGACCTGCCGGTCGGCCAGCTGGACGCAGGCTGCTACCGCAGCGCCTACATCCAGCTCATCAAGATGCTCCAGGCCCGCTACGAGGGCGTCCAGCTCATTCTCATTGTCGGCGACCGCCTGAGCACGAACTACGAGTCCTCCACGATTGAGATCGCCCGTCATTTCGGCCTGCCGTATGTCAATTTCGTGGGCGACGACATCGCCAAGTGCAAGGGCAGCCACCCGAACGCCCCGGCCTTCGACCAGATGGCCGCGAAAATTTACGAAACCTGTAAAGACTATCTGCCATGAGAAAGCCTATATTGATGGGGCTCGCCGTCCTGCTGGCGGCGGCCTGCGCCCGTGAAAACGTACCCGGCCCGCTGGAGGAGCAGGACCGGAAGGCAGAAACCAAAGCCGGTGAAAAGATTGAGATCACGGCGACGCTCAGCGACCTGGGCCTTCTGGAAACCCGCGTCGGCCTTTCCAAGAATGAAAACGGCGGATTGAAGACCGCCTGGGCCCCCGGCGACGAGATCCGGGTCGGCGGCGAAGTCTTTACCCTCGTTTCCGCTGAGGGCGCCAAAGGCCGTTTTTCCGGCAAGGCCCCTTCCGGAGACCGCTTCGACATCGTCTACAGCGCCCCCGAGGGGGAGACCGTCCAGAAGCAGAGTGACGACACCGGTCATCTTCGCTTCCGTGCCAGCCTCAGTGGCGTGGACTCATACCAGGACATCCGCTTCAGCTACGGCTGGGCCGCGGAGCATGGCGGCAGCTTTTCGCAGAGCGCTTTCCTCCAACTCGTGCTGAACCTCCCCGCCGCCGCGACGAGCCTGACGGCGGTCCAGTTCGAAGGGAAAGGCCTTCCGACCTTGCAACTCACCGTCGACGAAAAAGCCCCCGTCAGCGGACCCTTTATCGCCTGGATGCCCATGGGCGAAGACCCTCTCAGCCTCTCCAGCGACAAGATGGTCACCCTTACCATCCAAGCCGGCGGGGACCAATACATCAACAGTTTCTACCCTGCCCCGCAGATCCTCTACGGCGGCTGCGTGGTCCGGCTGGTGACCTCCGCTTCCAAATGGAACCGGGAACTCAGCGGCAAAGGCAGTGAGAGCGACCCGTACCTGATTGCAACGGTGGAAGACTTCCAGAATATCCGCAATCTGATTACGGAAAACACCTATACTTATTTCCGTCAAAGCGCGGACCTGGACTTCAGCGCTGTCGAAAACTGGACCCCCATCAATCCCGTCAATGCGGCCTTCGGCATCATGTACGACGGACAGGGTCACCAGATCAAGAACTTCAGTTGCAAAGCCTCCACCTGGGCCAGCCTCTTCGGCGTCCTCCACGGCGAGGTGAAGAACCTGACCCTCACCGATGCTTCCGTCGTTACGAGCGGCACCTCCCCCTGCGGGGTCGTGGCTGCCTGGGTCGGAAACAGTGACGGCTCGCTCCAGGGACGCCTGGAGAATGTCCATGTCCAAAACGGCCGGATCGCCTGCGGTGGCAATGCCTACTTCGGCGGACTGGTCGGCCGGAGCAGCCAGAGTAGCTTCGTCAACTGCTCCTTCGACGGCAGCGTGGAGAGAACAGTTGCCGCTGCGGCCGGAGATGCCACTTATTTCCCGGTCGGCGGGATCCTCGGAAACGCCCTGGAAGGCTGTTCCTTCACGGGCTGCATGAGCTCGGGGACGCTGACAACCGCGAGCGGACGTGCCGCCGGCGGAATCGTCGGTAAATGCGACGCGGAAGCCGCTATCCAGGATTGCCGGAGCACCATGGCCATCAACGCCAGGGACGACGTCGCCGGCGGTATCGTGGGTTACTATGTCAGCGGGACCATATCCGGCTGCCGGGTCCAGGCCCCCATCACCGTGACGGCCAATGTCAGCACCGCCAACGCCAGCTACATCGGCGGTATCGCCGGTCACAGCGCCGGCTCGGCCATCATCACCCGCTGCGCCTACGAAGGCGCGCTGAGCGGGGCAGCGGGCATCATCGGCGGCATCTTGGGCCAGAGCAACGCCTCGACCGGTTCGGGGACCGTCATCTCAGAGTGCCATGCGAAAGGCACCATCAAGGGTACGAATGTCATAGGAGGAATCATCGGCCGGTCCAGCAACCAGGGGTTGACGGTAGACCACTGTGCATCCGAAATGGACATCACCGCGAGCTCTTCTTATATCGGAGGCATCCTCGGCGACGCCGGGAAGAACACCGTGGTCAGCCATTGCTATGCGAAGGGGGCCGTCAACGGCGCTTTCGCCCTCGGCGGCATCGTGGGCCGCGCCTATGGCCGCCAGGGTTCCTCTAACAGCCTGGACACAGATGTCAACACCAGCGTGGTGGAATGCATCGCCTTCAATACGTCCATCAAGACCATAACCGCCGGCGGTGAGAATCCATCGAGCCACTACAGCGGCGGCGCCGTCGTCGGCTGTTCCTCACGCCCCAACACCCTGAAAAACTGCTGGCGGAGCGCCACGATGGAATTCCAGTTCTATTCCGATGCTGCCCTGAATGTGCTGTTTGACCATGCCGACAGTTCTCCGACGACACCGCTCGTCCAGCCCGCCGGCTCGGCCAAGTGGTTCAGCCCCTACCACGGAAAAGCCGCCGCCAGCGATGCGACGATCTCTTCCGTGGGACAGCTTCTCAGCTGGGACAGCAGCATCTGGGATCTCTCCCAGGCTGTCCCGGTCCTAAAGAATCTGCCGAAATAGAGGGATTAAACGTATTGATTTACATGGCGGTACTTCTCCCCCGCCTCCAATAGTTTCCGGAACGACTCGAGTCGTTCCGGTTTTAGTTCTCCCGCGTTCATGAGCTTCTTGTTGTGCTTCCACCAATTGTGCATGTCCCGCTCCTCGGGGATATGCTTGGAGGGTTTCCGGTGATTCACTTCCATGAAATCCCGGATTTCGACATAACGGTGAATCCAAAGCTGGTCCTGGGTCATAACGCGTCTTGAGAAAACTCCCGGATCCGCTGCTCCTCGCTGCGACGGCAGATCAGGAGCCTGCCATCCTTTTCGCTCACAATATAGCCTTCCAGCCCCTGGAGAACCACTTTTCGGGCATCTTCCACATGGACCACACAGTCGTGGCACTCATAGAATTTTACAGGTCCCACGGCGCCGTTTCCCTGCGCATCCTTCGGGAGTTTGTCATGCAGCGAAGCCCAGTTCCCGAGGTCGCTCCAGCCAAAGTCGGCGGGGTGGGTGTAGACCAAATGATCCTTGGAAGCAGGTTCCATCACCGCAAAGTCGATGGAAATCTTCTCACACTGCGGGAAGATCCCCTCCACGTCCCCTGTCGCCATCATCCGGTCCATATCTGCGGCAATCCCGGCCTTGTAGCGCCGGATACAGGAAGTGATGGTATCGACGTTCCAGACGAAGATACCGGCATTCCAAAGGTAATTCCCCGCCTGGAGATAGCGCTGCGCCGTCTCGTAATCCGGTTTCTCCTTGAAAGCGCTGACGGCGCAGATTTCGCCATCCACCGCGGGAAGAGTCTCCACATAGCCATAGCCCGTCTCGGGACGGGAAGGCTGGATGCCGATGGTCACAATCGCATCGTGCTCCTCGGTAAAAGAGAGGGCATTCCCGATGACGCTACGGAACGCCGAGGGGTCCATCACCACCGCGTCGGCAGGGGTCACGACCACATTCGCCGCCGGGTCTTCCTGCCGGATGCGCCAGCAGGCCCAGGCGATGCAGGGAGCCGTGTTCCGGGCAGCAGGCTCCGCCAGAATATGGGCCGTGGGAATATCCGGCAGCTGCTCCCGCACGATCTCCACATACCCCGCATTGGTCACCACCCAGAAGTTTTCCATGGGACAGATGCCCTTGAAACGGTCCACGGTCAGCTGGATCAGGGTTCGCCCGCAGCCGAGGATGTCGATGAACTGCTTGGGGTAAGCGGGCGTACTCAGAGGCCAGAATCGGCTTCCTACGCCACCGGCCATGATCACGATATGATTGTTTCTCTTCATTTTGTGTCCATTGATTTCAGTGCCTGGGCCAGCTGATCCGGGCAACTGGTCCCCCGCCCCTTGCAATTGATGCCTTCCAGGCGGGCGATTACCTCGTCCTTTTTCATGCCGGCGACAAGGGCGCAAAGCCCCTGCGTGTTGCCATGGCAGCCGCCGGTAAAGCGGACGCTCCGGATCACATCGTCTTCCAATTCGATGTCAATCTGGGAAGAGCAGACGAGATCGCTGGTTTTGAAACTGGCTTTCATTCTATCCTTCATAGAAAGCAAATATACACGATTTCCAGCAAAACGCCAAAAACAAGAGCGGATCAGGCGTTCTTGAATGGCTCCATGTGGATGATGATGTGGGACTGGGCGCCAAAACGATCCCGGAAGCGACGCTCCACCTCAGAAGCCTTCTCATGGGCCTGTTCCAGGGTCTGGTTGCCATCCAGACGGATATGGACCTCGGCGGCGATGCAGTTGCCGATGCGACGGGTGCGGAGGTGGTGCGGGTCTTCGACGCCCGGTACCCCTTGGATGATTTCCAGCATTTCACGTTCCGTCTCCGCCGGGAGCGAACTGTCCGTCAACTCGCCGAAAGATGGGCCCAGCAGGTCCCAGGCCACCTTCACCAGCATGGCTCCCACGACGATCGAAGCCAACGGGTCCAGGACGGTCCATCGTTCCCCCAGCAGGATGGACCCGCCGATGCCGATGGCCGCCCCGATGGAACTAAGGGCATCCGAACGGTGATGCCAAGCATTGGCTTCCAAGGCCCTGGAGTCCAGTTTCTTTCCTTTGATACGGGTGTATTGGAAGAGGAGTTCCTTGATGACAATGGAAATGAGAGCGGCCCAAAGGGCAATCTTCCCGGGGCCGGGCAGGCTCTCCCCTTGCAGCCACCGCGCCAATTGGATGGCACCATTGACGACGATCCCCACTGCGGCCGCCGCCAGCGCCAGTCCGATCAGCAACGTCGCCAGCGTCTCAAACTTCCCATGCCCGTAGTCATGGCTCTCATCCTGCGGCCGTGCGCTGAGGCGGACAAACACCAGCACAACCAGGTCGGTGAGGAAGTCAGATAGCGAGTGGACCGCGTCCGACACCATCGCGCTGCTGTGCCCCGCCACCCCGGCCAGGGCCTTCAGTCCCACCAGCAGCAGGTTCACGACACTGCCCGCGAGGGTGACCCGCGCTATTTCCGTTTCACGTTTCATGATTTCCATATTCAGTCCACGTAGACCCAGTGCAGGCCTCCCTTCGCAATCTTAATCTCCTCACCGTCAGCGAGAACCAAGTAGAGGAATCGTTCATCCTGCCGTACCTCCCGGAACATGGAATCGCCGTTTTCTCCGGGATTGCCCACCGCTTTTCCGAGCTGGGTCCAGCTGGTCCCATTGTCGTAGGAAACCCACCAGAAGTCTTCCTCAATCTTCATTCTCGGCGTGGGACCGCCATCCGCCCGGACTTTCCTGCCATCCCCGTCTTTCAGCCACTGCCCGTCCAGGGTCCAGTACCAGAAACCGTCTTCGTCCTTCTTGATGCCGATAAGCGGCGTATGGGCATCCTCGCCGTTCTTGCCGTTGTAGATGGTCACCGGGGAGGAGGCGCCGAAAGTGATGGTATAGCCGATGACTTTGCCGGCCTCGTTCACAGGCACCACGTCTTTGACATAATCCCTTGCGTTAATGACATTTACAAGGCTTTGCAAAGAGGCGATAGACGTATTGAGCTGATTGCAGAACGTCTCCAGGCGGGCAATGCGCGCCTCATGGTCATTCAACTTGTCCCAGATCGCCTTGTGGCAAGACGTCAGCAGGAGCAGAAGGGCTGAAAGGAGCAGAAGAAAACGTTTCATGGAGTAAAGGTACGTTTTTTCTTGAAATATTCATATCTTTGGACAGATAAAGCGCATGGAAAATGGAAAAGTGGAAACATGTGGTCTACAGCGACGCGGATTATACGCTGGGATGGATGGACGGGATGCCGTATCTGACGGCAGGTGGACGGGGCTTCCGCCTCAGCGGGCATCCCTTCGAGCCGTGTCTGTATATCACGGATGAGAAGGGAACTTTGTCCATCGTACACCATTCCTTCGAGCCGTCGGGCATCCTTGAAGCCTTCTGCGAGGGGCGTCCCGTCATGTCCGTTACCGGCCGGCGGTACAGCGCCAGGGATTTCTGCCGGATGGTGGAGTACGCTGCCGGAAAGGGGGAAATGGACATGGACGATGCGGAGAAGGGGTTCGGCGAAGCGAATGTTCAGCCGGCGACCCGAAGGAAAGAATACCCCTTCATCACGGACGATCCCTTCCTGACGCTGATCCGCAGCTATCCGGACGCGGTGCCGGAATTCTACCTGCTAAAAAACGCAGGCTTCCCATCCGGGCTGAGAGGGCACCAGATGGCCCTGGAAGCGGCCAGCCACAGACTTATGGACGCAGACGAAGAGACCGAGGGCTGGAACTATGACCTTTCCAGGGCGAAAGCAACGCGCATGAGTCCCGCCCAGATGAGTTTCCGGGATGCTTTCCTGGACCCTTCCTATGGGGGCGAATATACGGACGAAGACTATGAAAAAATCCATGCCGCCTTGTTCCCGGAAGGAACGCAGCAGCTGGAAATCTATCAGTGGAGCACCGACTGGTCGGAGTATTTTGAGGAGGGGAATGCGTGCGGAGCCGCCCTCTGCCTGAGCTTTTACGACCGCCGTCTCGACCGCTTTGCCGTCATCCTCTCCTCCCCCACCGCGTGATGGCTACGCGCCATAGCGACGCGCAATTTCGGCCCAGTCGACGACGCTCCAGAGAGCCTTTAGATGGTCCGGGCGCCGATTCTGATAATCAAGATAATACGCATGCTCCCACACATCGAAAGTGAGGAGCGGCCGCAAGCCCTTCGTGACAGGATTGCCCGCCCCGGCTTCCTGGGTAATCACCAGCGTCCCATCGCCAGCGGCCGAGAGCCACACCCAGCCACTGCCGAAAAGACCGGCCCCCTTGGCCACAAACTCCGTCTGGAAGGCTTCGAAAGAGCCGAACTGCCCCTCGATCTGCGCCGAAAGGGCGGCTTGAGGGGCCGCATCCGCAGAAGGGGCACGGAACTGGGTAAAATACAGGTTGTGGTTTAAAATCTGTCCGGCATTGTTGAAAACCGCCGGGGCGGTGCCCACGGCCTTCCGGACGATCTCCTCCAGCTCCAGTCCCTCGAACGGGCTCCCCGGCAGCAGGGCATTCAGATTATTCACGTAGCCCTGCAGGTGTTTTCCATGATGGAAACGCAGCGTTTCAGCGCTGATTACCGGCGCCAGTGCTTCCGGGGCGTATGGTAATGAGATGAGATTGAACATATCGTTACATCAGAATCTGCCCGGCGGCGTTTTTGGTGTCCACCTTCTCGATGATACGCTCCAGGATGCCGGCCTCGTTGAAGATAAATGTGCGCCGGAGCGTACCCAGAACCGTTTTCCCGTACATCTTCTTCTCGCCCCAGGCACCGAATGCCTGAAGCATCTGGGTCGATGTATCCGAAAGCAGACGGAACGGTAGCTCGTACCGGGCCCGGAAGCCGGTGTGGGACTTGGCGCTGTCCTTGCTCACGCCCACCACGTTGTAGCCCTGCTCCGTGAGGGCCGCATAGTTGTCCCGGAAGCTGCAGGCCTCCGCCGTACAGCCGGAAGTGTTGTCCTTGGGATAGAAGTAGATAATGGTCTTCTTCCCGATAAAGTCCTCAGACTTAACGGTTTTCCCGTCCTGATCCACCACCTCGAAGGATGGCATTTTATCTCCAATCTTAAGCATAGTCGTCTTGCGTTTCTCAAACCTTAGATTGCAGCATCGTTCCCTGTTCCAAGGTTTGTACGACAAAAGTAGTAAAAATACGCCGATAAAAAAAGAATAACGAAGGGCACCGCGGTCGGGCTGCGAGGATGATATTGCTCAACATAATTTGTAAAGATGTAGAAAATACTTAACTTTGTGGCATACAATCATGCTTAAACAAGACAGGACAATCATTCATGTGGAGGTCAAGGACACCCATGAACATTTTTACTTTGGGTCGGCGGCAGCCATGTTCGAAGACTCCAGAGTAAAGTACTTATTGAAAATTAAATACCAGACCTTCCGCACCAAGCGCATCGGCCCGGGGAAGCCCTATGAAAATGAATATGTTATCGTTCGGAAGGGCAGCCTGAGCACCATCGACCACAAAGTGCAGGAAGAACTGCTATAGGGCGTTTCCCCAGAGCCCCCACGGGGGTGAGAGCGGAATCCGCCTGGGATAGCCATTACCGCTTATGCCGTGTCCAGAAGGCGGGCCGCATCGGCAAAAGAGATGCCACACACGCGTGCGGCCTGGTGCACACCGGGGATGTTCACCATCTTTATAACAAAACAATCAAAACAAACAAGTGATTACAAGGCTTGTAATTGCTTGGTTCTTCATCTTCTGCCATGTACTTTTGCAAAAAAGAACAGGCAGTGTCCACAGCTGGAAAGCATATTCTCCAACTCGTCCCCGGTATCGGAAAGTACCGAGGACACATCCTGATTCCGGAAGCCGGCCTGGAAATTTACTTCAACCCGGTGGAGCGCACACTCCTCTGCCTGTTCATGGCCCATCCGGAAGGCATCCTTGCCGACAATCTCCTTCTGCATTGGCGGGAACTCCATTCCTACTACGAGCGTGAGTCGCTTTACGATGATCCATGCCTGAGAGACGACACCCTGGAATCCCTCTGCGCTGAGTCCAAAAGGGTATTTTATTCCAACATTTCACGTATCAAGAAGAAGTTCGTGGCCGCACTCGGCGCCAGGAAAGCCAGGGGGTACTATATCAAACGGAATCCGAATGGCCTGTATCGCACCCTTGCAACGCTATCGGAGGCGGATTAAGCCCGCTTCCCAACTCCAGCAGATTGCGGTTATCGGCGAATTCCAGATGCAAATCCGATGCGTATTGAATCTTCATAACTAAGTCCTTATTATATTGAAGCGAGGGTGGGTTCGATGCGTCACCCCACTGAGTTTGATGCAAAGTTATGCCCGAATTTCCCCATTTCCAAATCGTTGCAAACCTTGCAACGATTTGGTTTACAATGGTCAAGAACACATCTACCCCTATATCGACTCTTGGGCACGCAATTATCAAGAGGGGAAAATCCTGTACGAACGCGTCAAAGTCCCTATTGACAAACCACAAGGATACTTCCGACGCTCGTTCCTGGTTGAAGACTACATAGTGGAGGACAATATGCAGTAAAACCTACAATGACCATTGTCGATTTATGAGAACGCAATACACAACAGAACAGATCATGACATGTATCGCATCCTCGCAATGTAACGGTGGCGGGGTCACATCCCTTATGCAAGCACTATGGCCGGATCGATATGTAAACGGGAGGAGATAGTACGGGCCTGCTCGAAGGTAGGATTTGCCTTTCCGCTCAGGATGGCATTCAGACGTGCAGCGGTCATTCCAAGCATGGAAGCCATTTCTTTCTGGCTCCATTGATTCTCGGAAAGCCGGGACTTCATTGTCTCGGACAGAGATGGTGTCTCTATAGGATAGTGCTCCTGTTCATATTCTTCAACCAGAGCCGATAAAACATCGAGTTCCTGCAGACGGGGATCGTCTGAGGGTGTATTCTCATCCGTCTCGAAGAAAAGCTCATCAATACGCGCCATCACGGCCCTATACTGTTTTTCGTCTTTGATCTGTGCCATAATCCCTCCTCTTATATGGTTGAAACATCTATCTTGTCATATTCATCGTGTGTCCCTACAAAGCGGATATACACGAGGGACGGAGTGAACTTGACCGCAACCACCAGCCGGTAATGATTTCCTTTGATATTGAAAACATAGTGCTGATTTCCCACATAATCCACTGAATTGAAATCATTTCGCATATCAGCAAGGCTGCGCCAGGAAGCACGGCTCGTCTTCACATACCATTCCTTCAAAGCCTGTTCTGAATCCGGGTGCTTTTCCCAAAACTCTCTCAGCACTGATATGGCAATCACTCTCATGGCACAAAGTTAAAAATTATTATATTAACAACAAAATTATTTTATTCGTAATTTTCATGGCCGGCAATATACCCTTCCTGGTCGTAACCTTTCTGGTGGCGATGGAGGAGCGAGACCAGAGGGAGCAGGCGGGAATCGGGCACGTCCATCTTCCCAAAACGTTCAAACTGAACCTGATAGCGCTCGCGGCTGCCGGAAGCGGACAGGCGTTGCTCCAAATCGGAAGGGACGAAGAAGGCGGAACGCTCAGCACCCAGGTAGCGGTAGAACTCGGTGAGATAGATATGCACCCCCGCCAGGTCGAAATCTCCAAAATGCACATACTGGTTTGGAATTTCCTGCAGCCAGGTCACCAGATCCCGCGACTGGGGGTAGCGGGATACCAGCAGCAGGGGCGGAACGCCACCATCGCCATACTGCTCAGCAATCTCTTCCCAAACTGCCGCCTGCCGCTCCGGAAGTCGGAAATTCTCCATGTTCTCCACGCCCACCACAATGGCATCGGAGGGGATTCGAAACTGAAGGAAATCGCTGATATACAGGAAGCTTCCGGGGCACGGACACAGCAGAATCTTCCGCTCCCCCAGCCGCACGCTCAAGGGACCTGTCACGTTCACCGGAAATCCCGGGCAGGAGCGAACGGCCACGGCCTTCGAGTCACCCATCAATTGCACCTGCTGCGCGCGGGAATCGGCCCCCGAAAGGACCTCCACCGTTTCCTCCAGCTTCTCCGGCTGAAGGCCCTTGCTCAGCAGAAACACGTCAAAAGCGGTCCTGGAAACCACCTTCAGAGACTTCCGGCTCCCACGGACGATGCTGGTGACACCCCCCTCGGCCAGCATTTCATCGGCCCATTCGGCAGGAAACCGGCTGAAAGGCACCGTCTCCCCCTGCCGCAGGGACGAAAACAGCTGAATCAGAGATGCTTTCATTCAGCAGCCGCCTCCTTCCGGCTCAGCAGCGACTGGATCACCGTGCGCGTCCCGTCCTTCGAAAGCAGATAGGTGTGCTTGTAATCCGCCACATTGTACGGCACGGGCGATCCGTTCACCAAATAGATGTTGCGCGCCCCGGCAAAATTCAGGATACCGCGGACATTCTTGGGATGCAGACGGCCGATTTCGTCCATCACGCAGTGGATCCGGAAATCGGAGAACCGCCCGCTCACCCGCTCTTTGAACACATTGATAAGCATGATGTTAACCATCGCCTTCACCAGCACATCCGTGCCGTCGGAACCCACGGACGAAATCTTTTCCACCCAGCCGGTGTCGTTGTCGTTCTCCGTGATGCGGAACTGGAGCTGGAAAGTATCGCTGAGTGTGAGCCTGGGCCGCATCGCGTGCTCGCCCGTAAGCAGTTTCATCAGCGACAGCAGATGCCCCACGGCAGCGCTGCGGGATTCGTCCCGGGAAGCCCCGGAGAAGAGGTTCACCTGGTCCAGATCGTACCCGTGTTCATCGGCAAATTCCTTGATCCGGGACAGCAGGGTGACCATTTTATCGGCCGACGGGATGGTGCGGAGCTCGATGCTTTTCACCGCGCCTATGAAGTTCTTTTCCTTGAAGTCGAAGTTGATATCCTTGACGATGCCGGCAATCTCGGAGGAATTGCGCGACACCTCGTCCATCTCGTGGGAAATGCGCAGCAGCAGCTCCGTGTAGTGCCCGCTGGTGCGGCTGCGGAACTCCTCGATCTTATCACTCTCCATGAATTCCACCAGCGACGAGGCAAAGGCGCGGTACTCCTCGTCGGAGTGATTGTCCGTCTTGAAATCGAAGATATTGCCGGGGCTAAAATGCGAGGTGAATGTATTAACGCCCTGATAGAAAGTCTGTTCCGAATTGCGCTTTTCGCTCAGGACCCGGTGGATGGTGTCGATGAGCTGCCGGCAGGTCTTGTCGGTCTGGCTCTCCCGCCCCTCCGGGAGGACGGGAAGGGCATTGCTTTGCTCGAAGTTCTCGGCCTCTGAAAGGCCTTCCTTGAGTTGCCGAAGCGTTTCACGAAGCTCCTGCAGGCTTTCCGTTGCGCGGGCCAGGGCATCGTCCTCCTTTCGGCGCCGGAGCTTGTAACGCTCTGAAAGTGACGCCTTTTTACCCTCCACCTTGGTCTTTTCCGAAAGGAAGATATCCTTTTTGTCCAGGTACTCTTCCTTGTCTTTCCGATAATTATAAAGCGTTTCCTTGCCCGCCGCAATCTTCTTCAGGCGCTCCTGAAGGCCCCGGATGTCCTTTTCGCATCGCTCCAGCGCAGTGGCATCGGCTCCCTGCCCGGCCAGTTCGCGGGACTGCTCCCGGGATAGAGCCGCCAGTGCCGCTGATAGTTCTTTTTCGCGGGCCGATATCTCCGCTTCCACCTGTTCAAGCGCCTCGTCATGCTGCTTCCGCAGCGACTTGCGCCCACGGGCGTCCGCCTCCCTAAGCTTTTGGATTTCAGCATCTTTCTCCTTCATGAGGGCACCGAGCTCTTCCGCCGCCAGCACCTTTTCCGCGGTCAGCGCCTGAAGAGCCGCCTTGCATCGGCCCATCGCGTCTTCGCGCGCCTTACGGGTATTCTCCTCCAGTTGCGCCAGGCGTTTTCCGGCATCCTCAAGCTTGGAGGGCAGCATCAGGGCAGCCGCCTGAAGGCCGGACAGTTCGTCCCGCAGCGGCTTGATCCGGGCATTGTACTTCTTCCGAAGGGCAGCAAGCGCCGATTCCTTCTCCGCCATAAGCCCTTCCTGCTGCTCCTTAAGCCCCGCCAGCTCTTTTTGCAGCTGCTGTTTTTCCTTCATCAACTGCTCCGGGGTGCGCGCGTTCATTTTCAGGGAACTCAGGTCCAGAGCCACTCCGAAAAGCGAATCCCCATTCACCTCCGAAGGATACAAGTTCTTGGCATAGAGCACCGTACGTTCATCGGCCACCTTGCCGATGGTGTCTTCCCAGCCCGGCTTGTGAGCCGAAAGCCACTGAATGAGGGAGCCGTCCATGGAGGCAAGGAGCTGGTCGATTTCCGCAATCCGGGCACTAAGGCCGTTCATCTCATCACTGAGCTTGGAGAGTTTGTCGTCCCACTCACGCGCCTGCGCGTGCTGCTGGAACTGTCCCTCCTGCATAAGCGCCTCAATACGAGCATCCTGCGTTTTCACGGAGGCCTCCAGCCGGCCCTTTTCGCCAGCGAGGCGGGACTGCTCGGCACGGGCGGCCTGGATCTCCTGGTCGAACGGCGACAGATGGGCGGCCAGCGCCAACTGCTTATCCTCCGCGGCCATCCGCTCCTTCAAATCCGAAACCAGGCTTTCCTGGGCAGCCACCCGCTCCCGATAAGCCTCTTCGACACCGGAGAGCCCCGCCTGGAGCGCCTCGGAGAGCTTCTGGATCTGCACATTCAGCGCCGCACCGATCTCCACCTTCCTCCCCTGCCGGGCCGCGCGCCAGGCGTCGAATCCCAGCCGGAGCTCCCGCTCGCGATCTTTGTATTTGGCCGTGATATCGGCATATTCCCGCGTGAGCCGCTCCCGGAGCGCCCGGGCCGATTCCAGTGAAGCCTGCAGTGCCGGCTCCTGCCCATCTTCCTCGATAAGAGCCTGAATGCCAAGTCCTTCGTACTTCTTCCGCAGCTTCGGAATCTTGTCCAGCTTGTCGTTCAGGGCGCCCAGTTCCTGCTCCAGGGCGGATAGCTCGTGGTTAAACTTGTCCTGCAGTTCGGCCAGCTTCTCCCTGCACTTCTGCTGCAGCACCTCCGTATCCTCCACCTGCTTTTCCAGCAGAGGAATACGCTCCAGCGCATCGCGACGGGCGTAGCGAAGTTCCAGCAGGCTCGACACAAGTTCATCGTCCAGATACAGGAGCTTCCGGTACAGTTCCACCACCTTTTCCCCCTGGCGGCGCACCGTCACCTCGCCCTGCTTGTTCTTCTGGAACCACTGGGAAATGTCGTTGTACTCCCGCTCAAAACCCGCAAGCTGGCTGCGGAAATACACCAGGTCGATGCCGGGTTCCTCGTCCCCGAG
>JAEEHS010000082.1 GCA_016281015.1 Bacteroidales bacterium | reverse complement strand
CTTGCTTACCTGGCACCACGGAGCATCACAGGACACCGACCATTCATCCAGTTTGAGGTCCGTGCGGACATACAGCGGGCGGTCGGTGGCCTCACGGCCGAAGAGCAGCAGGTCCAGCTCCTTTCCCGAAGTGTCGGTGACCCTGAATTCTGAGGGCTTGTCGTCGCCCGGGTTGTCGCCGGGATTCTCGCTTGGGTTCTCGCTTGTAGTGCTGTCCTTGGGTTTGATCTCCTCAGGAGAGCATGAAACCAGCAGAGCGAGCATAAGGGCGTAAATAACTTTTTTCATAGGTCTTCTGCTAATACTCAATCTGCAAATATACTAAATATGAGTTAAAGTTGAATATTTTCGCGCGTCCCCGGCGGCACGGACTACGGTAAATTACCTCTAGGCCGCCGCTTTCTTTTAAGCCTGCACCCGCTTCTGATAGGCAAGGCGCGGGGCGCCATCGGACAGGTAAATGATTCCGCAATAGCTGAAGCCGTAACCCTCCAGGCAATGCTGCATAATGTGGTTATCCCGGTGGGTATCCACGCGGATGTTGCCGTCGCGCTCAAAGCACCAGCCCATGATGGCCCGAAACACCCCGTGTACTTCCGGAACGCTCGCGATCCTGTGCACAACATGGTACGGGAGGCTGTCTTCCAGCCAGGAGCCGCCTTCTATATAACTGTAAGTGGCCTCCGGCGAAGGAATAAAGGCAAAATAACCCACCATCCGGGCCCCGTTCTCAACCACAAAGCCTTGACCCGAGGAGATATCCGTCTCAATCACCTCACGGGAAGGATAACCGTTCACCCACTGGAGGGCATTGCCGCTTGCACGCATAATACCCCTCGCCGCTTCAAGAACGGCCATGATGGACGGAAGGTCCTCCATCTGAGCGCGACGGATCAGCATAAGAACTATCTCTTTCCTGCGCCCACCAGGTAGCAAAGGGCCGCGACGGCCATGCCGTTCAGGGCAGGGAAGCCCCAGGGAACGAGGTTCGCGACGACGGCGCCGACGATGACGCCGGCAACGGCCCACCAGTTCACGACCTTTTCGGGAGCCGTCCCTTCGAGGTATTCCTTCTTATTACTGAAGTAACTGATGATCAGAATGATACCGACTGGCGGGAGGGTACAGTTCAGTACGTTCAGCCAGCCGCAGAAGTTCCAGTACAGCCACACCGCCGCCACCGTTCCAATCACCCCCGAGATAAGCACCATCGCCTTCTTGGAGAGGCCGAAGATATTCGACAGGCCCAGGCCCGCGGTGTACAGGGCATTGTCATTCGTGGTCCAGATATTCAGGCCCAGGACCAGCACGGCGATATAGAAGAGGTTCAGGTGCAGCATCACCTCGAAGATGTCGTTACCGCCCGCATAGATACTGGAGACGGCACCGAAGAGGAACATCAGCGAATTGCCCACAAAGAAAGCGATGACCGTGACAAGAAGTCCAACCTTACCATTTTTTGCAAATCGGGTGAAATTCGGCGTCGCCGTACCCCCCGAGACGAAACTGCCCACCACGAGGCCGGCACCTGCGATGACGCTCAGGTCCTTCGCCCCCTGGGAGAATTGCTCCACCAGGCCCAGATCGCCTCTTTTGATGGCCATGATCATCGCCACCGTTCCGAGGATCGCCACCGCCGGGACGGCAATATAGCTGACGATCGTCAGGCTCTTGATGCCGAAATAGGCGCTCGCGGTCATCAGGATACCGGCCACAGCCACCAGCAGATAACCCTGCCAGGGCATACTGTCGGGCGTAACGCTGAGGCCCATCAGCTCCTTCGCCACCGGGATGGCGAACATCGCCAGGCCCACGCCGAACCAGCCGATCTGCGTGAAGGAGATCATCGCGCTGGGAAGCCAGCTGCCCTTGGAGCCGAAACTGCGCCGGGCCAACATATCCAGCGAAAGGCCGCTCTCCGCGCCGATCCAGCCGAGCGCGCCGGTATAGGCCGCCAGGATCGCTCCACCCAGGAGCATCGCCCAGATGAAGCCCCACCAGTCCAGGCCGGCCGCAAGATTCTGGCCCACCCACATGCTTGCCGAGAAGAAGGTGAATCCCAGCATGATCATGAACATGCTCAAGGTCGACTTGCGACCCGCGTGGTCCACCGGCCTACCGGTGTAGTCCACATCGAACTTCTTGTTACTCATATAACTTTGATACGTTAGAAATTTCATTTATCCGGCGTTCCGCAAGCTCCTTGATGGAGATTCCGGAGGAGCGGCGAACGAGCACCTGTTCTGCTTCCCAGAGCTCCCTGAGCCCCTTCTGGGGGATGGCTTCGAAGGAGGTCACCTCCAGCCACTCCTCATAGCCCAGCGGCCCGCCGTAGCCCAGTTTTTCGCAGGCAAGCGCGAACGGGTCGATGCGCTCCGCCCTTTCCAGGATGCCTTCCCAATAGTCGAACACCTCCCGGAAATGGACCGGAATCTCGTATCGGCGCGCACCGCCGTCATAGATGATGCACTTTTCAAAAAGGGCGTCGGGGCGGTCCAGGATGTAGCGGCGGAACTCCGGCGACACGACGCCGTCCTTCCAGCAAAAATCGATGTCGGGGACATTGATTCCGCTCGCCCCCTTGTCACGATAGACCGAAAACACACCCTCATAAAAGAAGCATTCAAAGCCCTCAAAGCCCGGAAAGAGGGCGCCGATCTGCTCCGTCATCCTTTCCATCAGGGGAATGGCGCGGTTGCCGCCGATGGTGAAAAAGATGATTTTGCGGATGCTGCCGCCCTTGCGGCGGAAACGGTCCACCACCTCGTCCATGCACATTTTCAGGGTGTCTCCCGTGGCGATAATATCGCCAATCACCAGGGTGCGGTCCCGGGTGATGCGCAGTTTTTCGTACTTGATGTCCAGCCCCGTGATGACATGGTCCTCGATGATGCGCTCACAGGATACGAAATGCATATCGCGCACCCGCACGCCGGAGCGGAAGCAGGCCTCCTCGATGGGGTAGTTCAACCCGCCGCGAAGGATGGTCATGATGTCCACGTCGCCTCCCGAGGGAAACAGGAAGCGGAGCGCGTCGACCGTTTCACCGAGGAGCGACCGGTAGGAATCAAAGCCGACCACTTCCGGCGAGGCCATCAGCCGGCGGCTTCCTTCCCCGCTGATAATGAAATACTTATTGGCGAACTGCGCGCTTTGCAGTTCGTATATGCTTGTGTCTTGCTGCAGGCCGACATATCGAAGGCTTGCGCTGCGCAGTGTTCCGGACATGAAAAATCCCGATTGATTCAACCGGGATTCAAAGATAAGTATTATTTTTTTAATATGCTAAAAAAGAAAAGCCTCCGAATCTCTTCGGAGGCCGATTCCCTTTTTTAAAGTGCCACATGCAGCGATAGTAGACAACATGCGCACTGCGTTGCAAATATAGAATTTATTTTTCTTTCGAACAAATTTTATGCAAAATTCATGTCAAATCCCGTTATGTCATTGAGAATTTCAGCAACATTGTCGTTCTCAACGCCATCCAGAAGAACATCAATCTGCTTGCAGAAATCCTGATAACGATGTGTGGAGATCTGTTTCAAGAAGTATTTGACGACTTCGATGGCGCCAATGATGTTGCTATTGGTAAAT
>JAEEHS010000081.1 GCA_016281015.1 Bacteroidales bacterium | reverse complement strand
GTTTAATCCCATTTACGCGCGTAGAACTCGTCCACAATCGCCGCCAGTTCATCGGAAAGGCGGGAGCGGGCCTCCTGCCAGATGTCCTCCGGCACGCCGTAGAACGCCTCGGCGATGGAGCCGGTGATGGCGCCGATGGTGTCGCTGTCACCGCCCACGCTGATGGCGTTGCGGATGGCGTCCTCGAAGCTGTCGCTCTCGAAGAACGCCGCCAGCGCCACGGGCATGGTACCCATACAGGTCACGTCGAATTGGTAGGTAGGGCGGATGACGTCCAGCCGGGGGATGACGTACTTGTCAGATACATATTGATAGAGCGCCTCCTTGCCTGCGCCATGCCGGGCCAGCCAGACCAGCGCTGCGGTGGTACCCGCCGCACACAGCCCCTCCGGATGGTTGTGGGTGGGCATGGCGGTCAGCTCGCCCAATTCATAGGCCTCCTCCACCGTCTTTCCCAGAAAACCGGCAGGCGATGCCCGCATGGCAGCGCCGTTGCCCAGACTGTTGTAGGGCCGGGGATCCTCCGCGTAGATCCATCGCCCGAAGCGGCCACCGTAGCCCCGATGGGGATTTTTGCGGCCCAGCTCCTGCATGGCGCGGGTCATGTGCTCCACGACGGGAGCGTCATCCTTCGCCGCCTCCAGAAACGCCCTGGCCACCGCACAGGTCATCACCGTATCGTCGGTGAAGGTGGAGCGCTTCTGAAAGAGGGGAAAGTCCTTCGTTTTGATGTTGTGCCACTCGTAGACAGAGCCAACGATGTCGCCGATGATCGCGCCTTTCATGTTCGTTCCTCCTTATCAAGCGAGTATTTTGGGGATGCTTCGACCCCACCTGCGGGGAATCGTTGGATAGGGTCGGAGGATTGTGTTACCTGCGCGCCTTTTCCACAAAGACAAAGTACTCGTCCAGGATTGGGTTGAGCATCTGGTCCGGATTCAAGGCATCCGGATTGTGGAAGGCCACCTCATGCTTCAGGCGGTCCGTATTTTCATAGCTGACCAGGTGTGTATCCCCCATTCTCCATCTTCCAAGGCTTCTTTCTGTTCATGTTGTTCATTATCAAATCTCCTCACTTCCATTCAAACTTCCATGCATGAACAACGATTGCGCAATTGCTTCTATTTCTACAAATACTCGATTTTTCCAGGTTTGTCAACCCCCCGAAAGTGCCGAAAAAGCGCAATAAATATATATAAAATATATTTATTGTAAAAAAATCTACCGGTATTCTTGCACAAGCCGAAATCCGCCTTACCAGTCATTTTCCTTGAAAAGCAGATCGTAGAAAGAGCTGATGAGGCAAATGATCCGATACAGAAGCTGTCCTTTCCGATCCGGAGTAATGATCACTCCGAATCACGCTCTTCCGCTCCCCTTCTCTTCCGGGGTTTGGGTACGTGTTCCACCACGCGCCCAAGCAGTTTCCCGATTTCCTCCTCCGTAGGGTCTTTTCCCTCGGAGAGCAGGTATTTCACCACCGCGTTGCGCTCGTCAAAGGCACGGGTCGGTTTTGAGTACAACACGTGGGAACCGCAGATCCCCAGTGCAATTTTGTATTTTTTCATCGCCATGTCCTCTCCCCCTTTCGTCGCCCATTATACCGCAGATCATTGTCCAATAATCCGGTCAGTTCTCTGTGCTGCCAGGTGGAGAATTCCTGCCAGCTCATCGGACAGTCTGGCAGGCCATTCCTTTCGTTCTCCTCATGATCCGATCATACCACACCGGATCGGCCTTGTTGTCTCCTGCCAGTTGACAATCGGATCAATTGTCCTTCTTTTTGGCTCGTCAATCATCTTGAGTCCACACGTGAAGAACCAAACTTTACGGGATCGAATTATTCTTTTGCCAATTATTATGACCATTATGACCCCGAAGTTTATCCATGCTGCACCTCACCCTTTTGTGACTGAAAAAAGCCCTGATACCGGGTAAAAAACTGACAAAAAAGCAAGGGCGCCGGGGTTTTCCGGCGCTCTTGTCAGATAGTACAGTCCTCTTATCGTATTCCTCCGCAAAACCGCGATCCGCTCCCTTACGGTTTTTGGTTCAATACCCGCTCAATCGGAACCCATCCAATGTATTTGGGATGATCTCCTGTCAGCGCTGTCAGCGTCTCGATCTTCCGGTAGTCGTCGATCCTCACCTTATCCCGCGCATGGATCACATTTCCGTTTCCGAGGCTGATGCCGCAATGGTCCCAGTTTACAGGACCGGTCTCGCCCTCCGTTCTCACATCGGCCGGTTCTTGTTCTTCTGATATGCCTTCACCCGTTTGGATATCTCCTTCATTTTGGCGTAGTTGTTGGTGTTCTCCGCGCCAAGGCTCTTGTAGAGCATCAGCCTTTCCCTTGACAGCGCTCCGCTTGCAATGGCGGCTTTTACCGCGCATCCCGGCTCTGTTTCGTGTTTGCAGTCGCTGAACCGGCACCGGCTTTCCAGCTCGATGATGTCCGCAAAAGTATGATCGATCCCCTCCCCGGTCCGTGCCATGCCCACCTCCCGCATGCCGGGCGTATCGATGACGGATACGCCGTTCTTCAGCTTGATCAGCTGTCTGTGGGTGGTGGTATGCCTTCCGGTGGAGTCAGACTGCCTGACCTCGCCGGTTTTCATCAGCTCTTCGCCCGCGATGGCGTTGATGAGCGTGGATTTTCCGGCGCCGGAGGAGCCCATCAGGCCGATGGTCGTTCCCGGGACAAAGTACTGCTCCAGT
>JAEEHS010000080.1 GCA_016281015.1 Bacteroidales bacterium | reverse complement strand
CGAAGAGGAAATTGTTTTATTATCTCCCTTTTACACTCGCGATACGCATCGCGAGGTGGCTCCCTGATGGGTTTGGGACAGCTGTATATCTCGCTGGAAACGTCTGTGCTGTGCGAAGATTGGATTTATAGAGGAAATATACAACTATTGACGGAAATAACCTATACAAGACCGCTTTCTATGTATTATTTGCCGGTATCGTAACGGCTCAGGATCAGGCGCGCGTCCTTTCCGATGACGGCCGCGGCGAAGGCTTTTTCGGCCGGCGGAATCCACCACAAAAACTAAAGATTCTCCTTGAAAACGATGTCTATCGGCAACAATTCCGGCAGGGTGCTGTCCGGTGTTCCATACAACAGATAGTGAAGGATACATTCCACCGCATAAAAGCCCTGACGCTCCGGATGCTGGTTGATCAGGAAGTCCAGCGTCCCCTCCCGGACACAACGGGCATTCCCATCCGTCACGTCGAAGCCTCCGACGACCAGTCCGGTAATACCCGCATCTTTGAGCGCGTCCGAAATCAGGTAACTGGAAGAAATGGCCACTGCAATTCCCCCGACATTGGGATGCTCGCCCAGAAAGGATTTCAATTCAGATACCACGGCCTCATGGCCAACGGTAGAGAACTGCGCCTCATGAATCACCCGGGGCCTTCCGTTTTCCGGGAAGAACTCCTTGAACGCAGCCTTCCGGATGGAAGAGTTATTGGACATCTGGGTACCGGTACGACGGGGGACCATCAGCACCAGTTCCTTTCCCTGCGGTGTAAGGCCGTCCATCAGTCTCGCCAGAAGGCGGCCGCAAGACAATTGGTCGACCTTGTACGTAGCGACAGGAGAAGTCGCATCTATGCCGCCGTCCACAAAAACATAGGGCACATGCCGCTTGTTCAGACGACTGCACAAATCCCGAGTTTCCTTTACGAAGGTTGTGCCGATCACCACGGCAGAACAGGGCGCCTCCGCAATAGAATCAAATGCGTCACGGCAGGAGAGGGAATCAAACTGATTAAAGAAAACGAACTGGCTTTCAATGTCAAAATCTCCATACTCGCTGAATCCGTCCTCAATCCCTTCACGAATGAGGTCCCAATACTCCCCTTTTTCGGAGAAAGGAATGGAAACCAGTATTCTCAGAGACTTCTTCGTCTTCTTGAAGGCAACGGCCGAGGTATGAAGATTATACTTGTACGATTGCCCGTCAAGAACTTTTTGAACGGCAGAGAGTGCCTCCTGGGACACTTTTCCCCGGTTATGGAGCACACGGTCCACCGTGCCGGTGGACACGCCGGAGAGCGCAGCGATCTGTTTTATGGTTAACTGTTGTGCCATTATCTGCAAAAATAGTTAAAATTTGTATTATTAGGAATTCTTTTTTATATTTGTGTCCGCACACACTTAAAAAGAATTATGGATACGTTGAAAGGAAAAGTGGCCGTGGTAACCGGAGGGTCAAGAGATATCGGTAGAGCCGTCTCCATCAAACTTGCCCAGGAAGGAGCCAAAGTCTGCATCAATTATTGTCACAGCGAAGCAAAAGCCAGGGAAACCCTCCATTTGGTCAAAGAGGCCGGCGGGGAAGCCATTCTGGTCAAAGCCGATGTGACAAAAGCGGCGGATGTCCGTTACCTGATGGAAGAAACGGCGAAAGCATTCGGACCCCACATCGACATTCTGGTGAATAACGCCGGCGGAATCGTCGGCCGCAAAAACATCGAGGATCAGGACGAAGACTGGTACAACACCATCCTGGACCTAAATTTCAAGAGTTGCTGGCTGTGTACCCGCGACGTCCTGCCTTATATGAAAAACGGCGGCAGCATCATCAACATCTCCTCCCAGGCCGCCCGTGACGGCGGCGGTCCCGGCAGTTCCATTTACGCCTGCGGGAAAGCGGCCATGTTATGCCATACCCGGGCCATGGCCAAAGAACTGGGTCCGCGGGGAATCCGGGTCAATGCCGTGTGCCCCGGCATGATCAACACGTACTTCCACGACACCTTTACCGCCCCCGAAGGCCGGGAGAACCTGCACCGCTGCGCCCCACTGAGAAGAGAAGGGGAAGCCGCCGAAGTGGCCGGACTGGTTGCATTTCTCGCCGGAAACGAGGCCCCCTATGTCACGGGCACGGGAATTGATATTAACGGCGGGTGTCTGTTCTCATAATGAAAGACTTTTTTAAACGTCTGTTTCGCGCAGTAGCACTTGTAGGGCCCGGGCTGTTTTGTCTGGGCTTTACTATCGGCACAGGCAGCGTTACCTCCATGGTCAAATCCGGCAGCCTGTACGGGACCAGTCTGCTCTGGGTCCTCGCCATCAGTGCCTTTTTTACCTGGGTGATGACCGAAGCATACGGACGCTACGGCATCCAGACCGGGGACACGGCCATCCATGCCATCAAAACGCGCCTGAAAGGGGGAAGAGTCTGGGCGGTGATCCTCATTGCCGGCCTTGTCATGAGCCAGTGGATCAGCCTGTCCAGCATCTTGAACATCACCTCAAACGCTGTCAGCGAAGTACTATACCTGTGCATCCCGGGGCTCAAAGAATCTGCCGCCTACTGGATTGTCCTGGGCATGGCGATTCTCATCGCCGGCTCCATCTGGGTTATCCTGAACAGAGGCAACTACGGCGTGTTTGAAAAGATTCTTTCGGCCCTTGTCACGCTCATGGGGCTGGCCTTTATTCTGTCTTTATTCATCGAACTACCTGCGCCCGGGTCCATCGCAAAAGGGCTGGTTCCCTCGCTTCCCAAGGATTCCGGCGCCCTGCTGTTTGTCGCCGCTTTTGTGGGTACGACCATGTCCTCCCCCACTTTCGTCATCCGGCCGATGATCCTCAAAAGCAAAGGCTGGGGAAAGGACGACGGAAAACTGCAGCGGCGGGATGCCATTGTCAGCGCAAGCCTTACTTTCCTTATCAGCGCCAGTATCATGATCTGCGCAGCCTCGGTCCTGCATACCCGCGGAATAGCCGTAGAGAAGGTCCTGGACATGATTTATGTACTGGAGCCCATCGCCGGAAGATTTGCCGTGGCCCTGTTTGTCACCGGGCTGCTGAGCGCTGGACTGTCGTCCCTTTTCCCGATCATGATGCTGGCGCCCGAACTGATCAGCGATTACCGGCACGGGGAGATGCAGACAGGCACTCCCCTGTTCAAGATACTGACCGGTATCGCGGCGTTGGCCGGACTGACCATTCCCATCCTCGGGAAAAGCCCCGTCATTACCCAAATCGCATCGCAAGTCACGCTGGTATTTGTCCTGCCGCTTGTCATTCTTCTGATGATCATTCTCCTGTGGAAGCAGAAAGAGCGTCCCAGCCTTCTTTTCACTCTGCTCATGGCGCTGGCTTTTGTCTTCGCCTGCATCGTATCCTATACCGGAATTGTAGCCCTCGGCAAGTTGTTATGACGTTCCTTCCCCATTATGCCCTTCTGGTACCCACCAGCATGGGCGTCCGCCTGACACCTCCCGGCGGACAACCGGCTCATCTTGGAGGCAGTTTCACCCTGCAGGCAACCAGCGCAGAGACCAATGTCGCCAGCATTGTCTCCTCCCTTGGCCAGCGCGTCAAAGTCCTCACCGCCTTTGTCAAAGGACATCCGTTCGCCACCTTTATCCGCGCAGACCTTCTGCGACGCGGAATGGACGTGGAAGGGCCGGAGCGGGAACAGGGCGGTCCCTGGGGATACAGGCACCAGATCAATATTGCCGACAGCGGCAGCGGTGTCCGCGGTCCCCGTGTCTGGAACGACCGCGCCGGTGAGGTGGGAAGAACCCTGACGGCGGCCGATTTCGATCTGGAACGCATCTTTGAGCGAGAGGGGGTGCGCCTGGTCCATCTCAGCGGGCTGATCGTATCCCTTGCGCCGCAGTTCTGCCTGGCCGTAGCAGAAAAAGCCAAAGCCCATGGCTCGCTTGTCAGTTTTGACCTCAATTACAGAGCTTCTTTCTGGAAAGGCCATGAGAAGGAATACCGGACCATCTTCAGCCAGATTGCCGCTTGCGCAGACATCTTGATCGGCAACGAAGAAGACTTCCAGTTATGCCTCGGCATGGAAGGCCCGGAAGCCGGCGGGACCCATCTGGACTCCCAGACAGCGGCTTTTAAGGACATGATCCGGCAAATCCGCAACTGCTATCCCGGCGCCAGGATGATTGCCACAACGCTGCGTGAGGTCAAGGACGCCAATCTGCATCGATGGGGCGCTATGGTGGCCGACGCAGCGGAGACCCATGTCATACCACCCCGGGAGATTCGTGTCCTGGACCGCATCGGCGGCGGAGACGGATTCACCGGCGGATTGCTGTACGGTGTACTGCAAGGCTGGAGTACAGAAAAATGTGCCCGCTTCGGCTGGGCGGCGGGGGCCCTGGCCACCACCGTTCTCACGGACTATGCCCTGCCCGCCGACGAGGACGAAATATGGAATATCTGGACGGGAAACGCAAGAGTCAAAAGATGAGTACGACACCCTGCAACATCGGCCTGGTCGGCCTGGGAGTCATGGGCCGGAGTCTGGCCCTCAATATGGCTTCCAAAGGTTTTCAAGTAGCGGTTTACAACTATATCCCGGAGGTTACACGGGAATTTCTCTCCGACGGAAAGCCGGGGCTGAACGGAACATATTCTTATCAGGAACTGGCTCAGTGCCTGGAGCGTCCGAGGAAAGTGTTTCTTATGGTGACGGCAGGGGCTGCTGTGGATCAGGTCATCGCCGAACTGGAAAAAGTACTGGAGAGCGGCGACGTGATCATTGACGGGGGAAATTCCGATTTCCACGACACGGACCGCCGCTGCATGCAGGCGGCATCCAAGGGCCTGCTCTATATCGGCACCGGTGTTTCCGGCGGGGAGGAAGGCGCCCTCAAAGGGCCATCCCTGATGCCGGGCGGCTGTCCGGAAGCCTGGCCGCTGGTAAAGCCCCTTCTCCAGGCCATCTCCGCCAAAGTCGACGATGGAACGCCCTGCTGTGACTGGGTGGGGAGCGGCGGCGCCGGACACTTTGTCAAGATGGTCCACAACGGGATTGAATACGGGGACATAGAACTGATCTGCGAGTGCTACCAGCTGATGCGGGATGGACTTGGAATGACCAACGCCCAAATGCAGGAAGCATTTTCCCGCTGGAACCACGGCGATCTGGACAGTTACCTCATCGGCATTACCGCAGACATCCTGGGCAAGAAGGATACAGAGGGCCGGTACATCCTGGACACCATCCTAGATACGGCTGGTCAGAAGGGCACCGGCAAATGGACCGTCCAGGCGGCCCTGGACCAGGGCGTTCCCCTATCACTCATCAGTGAATCCGTATTCGCCCGCTGCCTGTCTTCCAGAAAGGAGGAACGCGTAAGCGCCTCCGCCTTACTCGATGGCCCCGCTAAAAAGATACTCAACCTTGATCTTGAGGACCTTCGCAAAGCGCTTCTGGCCGCAAAAATTGTTTCCTATGCCCAAGGATTCAGCCTGATGGACAGCGCGTCGAAGCAGTATCGTTGGAACCTGGACCTGGGCGCCGTTTCGCTTCTCTGGCGCGGCGGATGCATCATCCGCAGCGTCTTCCTCGGCCGTATCAAAGACGCTTATGAAAAACAGCCAGGCCTCACCAACTTAATGCTCTCTCCCTGGTTCCGGGACACACTCGCTCATGGCCAGGCTGCCTGGCGAAGGGTCGTCTCAGAAGCCGTTTTGCACGGCATTCCCGTCCCATCCTTGAGCGCAGGCCTCAACTACTACGACGGATATCGCTGCGCCCGCCTGCCGGCCAACCTGCTTCAGGCCCAGCGCGACTATTTCGGGGCCCATACTTATGAACGGACCGACCGCCCCCGCGGAGAATTCTTTCACACGGAATGGTTATGATAAAGAAACTACTGATTCTGTCTCTTACAACGCTTCTTGGCATTGCAACATTCGCCCAGGGGTATGATTACTCTTTCACGGAGGCGGCAGACCTGACGATCGTCGGGAAAGTCTTTCCCGACACACCCAAGCCGTACCAGCGAATGGATTTCACCCAATATGGCGGGTGGGATGAAAAGGATATCCATCTTCTGGAGATGCCTTCGGGAATCATCGTCACTTTCAAGACCGATTCTCCTGTCATTGCTGTCAAAGCGGATTTCAGCTATCTACACTACACCAATTCCTCCTGCATTGCATCCAGGGGCTTTGACCTGTACATCAAAAAGGATGGCAAATGGATATGGGCAGGTATGTGCGCATACAACCATGATGCCTCAACCGAAAATGGGAGAATCCGAAAAATAGTGGACCATATGGATGGGAGCATCCATGAATGTTTGCTATACCTTCCAACTGAGAGCAAGATCAATTCTTTGAAAATTGCCGTTAAGGACGGCTCTTTCATAGAAAAGGGAGATGTTCCCTTCCGCCACCGGATCTGTGTTTACGGCTCTTCGTTCATGCATGGTGCCAGCACAACCCGGGCGGGCCTGACCGTTCCAGGATACCTCACCCGCGCGACAGGAATGCAGTTCTGCAGTCTGGGCGTCAGTGGAGACTGCCGTATGCAGCCACAGTTTGCCAACGCCCTGAAAGATGCCGATGTCGATGCTTTTGTATTCGACGCTTTTTCCAACGGCAGCGCCCAAACCGTGAAGGAGAATCTGTTCCCCTTCATCGAAACGATCCAGGCATCAAAGCCGGGAGTTCCCCTGATCTTCATGCATACGATATGGCGCGAACGCAGAAACTTCAACCGGGAGCATGATGCCGCAGAGGCCAGCAAAATTGCCGCCGCAGACAGTCTGATGGCCCTTGCCGTGAAGAAGTACAAAAACGTATACTATATCCCGTCGAATGCGACATCCCCCCTGCACGACACGACGGCAGACGGCGTCCATCCCGGTGACTGGGGTTATTACCTATGGGCGGAATCCGTCCGCAAACCCATCCTCCGCATCCTCCGCAAATACGGAATTAGATAAGGATCGCAGCTATAATTCGCCAATGTGCCCTGGAAGAAAACCTTTCCCGCCCCCGCGGCGAGTTCTTTCACACCATCTGGCTGGATATGTAACATGCTTATTTGGCCATAGCATTACATTATTAATCGCGTTTGGCCAAATAGCGACATTATATTTGGCCAAATGAAATCTTTTTCATACCTTTATGGCCAAATAAAAACAATTATGATTGGACGAAAAAGAGAATTTGAGCTTCTCCAGGAAGCCACTGAGAAGCCCAGGGCTCAATTTATTACGATATATGGCCGACGCCGCGTTGGGAAAACCTTCCTTGTGAATGAGTTTTTCCATAATCGATATGCTTTCAAGCATACAGCCATCTCTCCTTTTGAGGACAAGGAAAAGAAATTCAAACGCAACATCCTGAAACTTCAGCTTCAGGAGTTTCATTATTCCCTGCGTAACTATGGGCTCTCCGCCGATGAACCCGTGCCGGCAGACTGGTTTTCCGCCTTTCATTTGCTGCAGAGTCTGTTAGAGAGCAAGAATTATAGCAGCAACTTTGTCATATTCATCGATGAACTGCCTTGGATGGACACTCCCAGATCTAATTTTCTGTCCGCATTTGAGCATTTTGTTAATGACTGGGTATTGGCAAGGAAGAATGCCCGGCTGGTAGTGTGCGGTAGTGCCACATCCTGGATTCTGGATAAAGTCTTGAATAACCAGGGTGGACTGTATGGCCGGGTCACTCTTCCCATGTATGTGGAGCCTTTCACGCTGAAAGAGTGCAGGGAGTTTTTCCGCGAAGGCGGATACGCAATGGACGAATATGACATCGTCCAGACATATATGGCGTTCGGGGGAATTCCTTACTATCTTGACCTTTTCAGTCGTGGACTCAGCGTTCCGCAAAACTTCGATGCCATCCTCTACGGCCGAAAGGCGCCGCTACGTGATGAGTTTGACAAGCTCTTTTCTTCCCAGTTTGCCAATCCGGATGAATTGCAGAATATAGTAACAATTCTGGCCGGGAAAAGATCAGGCTATACTAGAGACGAAATTGCATCGAAAGGTAAATATACTTCTGGTGGCGGCCTCACGCGTCTCCTGAAAGCTCTTACCAATAGTACTTTAATAACACCTTATGTCCCGTTCGGTGAGGATGTGACGAAGTATCGGCTGACAGACCCATTCTGTGTTTTTTACCTTAAACATGTAAAGGACAATAAAGATGCTACAACTTACTGGCAGTCCTTCTTCAACTCTCCGGCAGCATTTGCCTGGGCTGGACACGCCTTTGAGGAAGTGTGTTTTGCGCACATTCGGCAAGTGAAGAGTGCTTTAGGCATAGGGGATGTGATTACCCGCGAATCTTCCTGGATTGTTTCCGGGACGGAAAACGCGAGAGGGATGCAGATAGACCTTGTCATTGACCGCGATGACCGCAAGATTTGCCTGTGCGAGATGAAATTCAGACAAGGACAGTATTCGGTTGATCACGATTATGCAACCAAAATCCAGGAGCGTATAAACCGTACAATGGAGATTACCAAACACGAAAAGCCGGTCATCTCGGTATTGATTACGACATATGGGCTGATTCGGAATGAATATGCCGGGAAATTCCAGAAAGTCATAACAATGGATGACCTTTTCCAGTAATATCCCTCTTTTATCCCGGCAGCCTTGTCTTGTCCAAACTTGCCATACCCGGTTCAGAATGCTATTTCAAATGTTTTGTCAGATTCAATCGGAAGCCAGAGGATAAGGCTGGGGCCGTCCCATTCGGTTTTTACTCCGGCTTTGAACTCCTTGAACTCCTTCCCGTCCACTTTCAGGGCCGATGGAGCCTCGCTCTCTCCGGGGATGATTATGCAGAGGCCACTTGCGGGGTGCTCCGGAGATGCCTGTACGTTAAACACATAAGATTTCTCGACTACGCTCGAAATGACATAGGCCCTTTGGGTAACGTCGTACGGCACTTCCTTTCCGCTGCAGGTCATCTTAGGAGCCCTGAGCCATGACTTGGCGAGGGGCAAAAGATCCACGGCGTCCCCTTCTGTACAACCCAGGAGCATGAGCTTGGTGATCTTCCAGGTTGCCGTCGGCTCCTCCGGGACCGCCTTGGACGTATAGGGGATTTCCACACCCTCTACTGGACTGTAGACGGCATCGCCGGGTCCCGAGACCTTTTCTACGCTATGGGGTGCATTGTACTGCGTGGCAGTGTAAGAATGTGACGGGGCATCGGCCACAACGGCATGCCGGCCGATTACATAATCCTGCGTCACAGGCCAGTGGTTGCGCCAGGGGAAAACGGAAAACTCCGACCTGCGCCCGGAATAACGGTCTATGCGGGGGCCACGGGTACTCTTTTCATTCAGGCCCGCACCGTCTTCCAAAATCAGGTATGGATTCCACTGGCTGTTAAGATAAGTCACCTGGATATTCGCCCCCGGGAGCGACGGCAGGTCCTGACGGTTTTCGCCCAAATCCCATCCATATGTCTCACTCCGCCCATCCATGGCTGCCACGGACATGATTCTGGCCGTATCCAGGACATCCTCCGGCCGCTGTGAGGGATGCAGTACCTGCAGGCTCTGGCTCCATTCCATCCACGCTGACGGGGCTGATGTCCAAAGTTCCATCTTACGAACACAGACTCCGTCCGGATAACAGATATATGTCTCCTCCGAACAGTCTCCCCACTGGGTCTCTTCACTCTGGAAGGGAATCTTTTGGTTGACGCCCACGGGAAGATGACGCCACACAACCACGGTCCGGGCCGGAGTATTCTCAATGATGCGGACACTGGAGAAATCGGCATGCTTGTCACTCATGCTTTCCGGGCATCCCCACTTGGTTACTTTGGCTCGTTCCACAAATTCGTTGCTCATCCAATTCCCCTTCTCTGTCACAAAACAGGGAGCATAGGATATGCCATGCCAGAAAACCACCTTCCAGGGCTGCTGAGGTCCGAAACCGACCACAATGTCATCCAAGCTTCCCCTCCACCTGCGGTCAAAGGCATCGTAATATTTCAGCGGAACATACCAGGCGCCAAAATCCACCTGCTCAGGGCCCGAAGGCAGCACGCGTTCCTCAAACCCCGGAATATCCGCCCCCGGAGCCGCCGGACGAATGAATTTCTTCCTCAGGATCTTTTTGTATACCTCTTTGTCGGCATAGATGTCCAACTGATCCATGGCCCCGTCAAAACTGCTGTAGATGGGGATGTCCTTGTTCTCGAAAAAAGAGGGGGTACGCGCAGGCGTCCGGCCCACCCAGAGATCATAGGGCGCTTGCTCCACAAAGGTAAGGGCAAGCGGCGCCATGGCCACTTCTTTGCCGTCAATTGCCAGATAAATCCCTTCTCCGCTTCGGAAAAGCGCCGTCAGGCGCGACCACTGGCGCAGGGGTATCCCGTGCCCGGAAGCCACCTCAACGCCTTCTACGGTAAAATGCACTTTGCCAAAACAGTCAAGCCATAAGTCCCAACCATGGGCGCCGTCATCGGCTTTGCGGCAAACCACCGGGCAGGGACTCTTGGGGAAGGAGAGCGGACACACCCAGAGGTCGATGGTGAAATCGGCATCTGGCGCAGGCACTTCAGCAGAGGACAGAACAACCTTGGAATCAAAACCGTCGAAGAGCATCGCCTGCCCCTCCACGCCAGGGACGGAACCGTCCTGGAAGGAAAGGGAAAGCAATGCGGCAACGGCTACTTTCAGAATGCATGTTGTATATAGCATATAAATGATTATCTTTACAAAGATATAAAAAAGTTTTCATAAATTTGTGTGCGCACACACAATATTCGCCAAAGCATGAAATCATTGATAACGACCCTGCTCTCCCTCCTCATGGCTTCCCTGTTCCCCTTGGCGATGGGAAAAGCCGTGTCCCACGATATTTCCAGTCTCCCGAAATGGGGACCCTATTCCAAGGAGTATTTCGGCATCTCACACATCGAGGACCTGTCGTCAGGCATGCAGGTGGAATTTTGCCTCGTGCCGGGTATGTACAGGCGCAATGTACAGGTACCCTGCGCCCTGTTTGAGTCGGGGGTCCATCCCTGGAAGGTCTCCGCCGACATGCGGCATATTACCTACCGCCAGGAATTGGAATGGAAAGACCAGGTGTATGTGGACGCCACCTACCATATCATCGACCATGACCGGGTCCTCCTGGAAGCCCGCTGTGTCAACCAGACACCTCTCCTGCAGAACATCAGTCTCCAGCTGGCGGTCCGGAAATCCGGGGGCGGCGAAGATCAATGGACGCCGGAGTTGAAGCAGGGAAACAACTGGTTTACCGTGCGTTACCCGGAAATCAACGCCAGCTACGGTGTCGCCTGGGACTATCCCATGAGCGAGGTCCGGCAGTGGCGCTGCAAAAAGCTGGAACAATTGATGCCCATCAAGGTGCACGACCATGTGTTCAAGGACCTCAAAGGAGACCGCAAAGGCCATTATACCGCCAATTTTCTCCGCCCGGTCGTGCTGATGCCCCAAAGCGATACGACGGTCAGGATGTTGATTTTCCGAGGGGAGCTTCCCCCGGAGGTCTCGACGCCGCCCTGCCGGGATTCGTTCGAAAAGACAGATTTCCCGCTCGGTGTACAGCTCCTTCAGGCCACGCTGCTGACCAATGTGGTATATCCGATTGACGCTTTCGGGGAGCCGATCCGCCATTTCTGCCCCGGCAAGAACTGGAACAGCCTCTATACCTGGGACTGCGGATTCATCGGCTGGGCGATGGCACAGATCGACCCGGGGCGCGGGTACGAGATCATCAGACAGTATACCACAACGCCGGAGGAGGAAACGCCTTTCGTCCATCACGGGACGCCGCTCGCCACGCAGATCCTCGCCATCGGCGACGTCTGGGAACGCGGCGGCTGCAACATGGAGCAACTCCGCGAAATCTATCCCCGCCTCAAGCGCTTCTACGACTACATGACCGGGCCGCGCTTCCGTAAGCCCTCCGGCCTGCTCGAGACCTGGAACATATTCTACAACAGCGGCGGCTGGGACGACTATCCGCCCCAATGGGCCCTCCGTCCGCAAAAGGAGCTCCGCAGCCGCACGACACCGATGGTCTCCACCTCCTATTACATCCGCTGCGCCAAGATTCTCCGTCTGCTCGCATCCCATCTCGAGGCCTCGGCAAATGGCAGGCAGAAAAAACCTTTCACGACCGATATCAAACAGTTCGACGCCGACATCGCTGCCATGTCGAAAGGCATCCTCGACAATGCCTGGGATGCCGGGACCGGCTATTTCGGCTATGTGGAGCACGACGCCGAGGGGACGCCGGGAGGTATTTACAGGACAAAAGAAGGCGTCAACTTCAACATGGGCCTTGACGGCGTGACCCCGCTGGTGGCCGGCATTGCCGATAATGCGCAGCGCGAAACGATGCTCAGCCACATCTTTACCAAAGGAGAACTCTGGAGCGCCTGCGGCATCACCGCGGTGGATCAGCGCGCCCCGTATTACCGCAAGGACGGTTACTGGAACGGCACCGTCTGGATGCCGCACCAGATGATCCTGTGGAAGACCATGCTTGACCTCGGCCGTCCCGACCTCGCCAGGCAGATCGCCGACACGGCGCTCGAGAACTGGGAGCGGGAATGCGAGGATTCCTACAACTGCTACGAGCACTTCATGATCGAAACGGGAAGGGGCGGCGGCTGGAACAATTTCTCCGGGCTTTCCTCCCCCATTCTCAACTGGCACTTCGCCTACCACGAGCCCGGCACCGTATCCACCGGCTTCGGCACGCTCGTCACCAACGCGACCTGGAGCAGGGACAAGTCTTCCGTGGAACTCACCCTCCGCTTCGACCGGGACCTCATCGGGAAAGAAGTCGCCGTCCTGGTTTGCCTTGCAGGCGGCCCCGTTACCCGGATCGTCAAAGCGACACAGAAGCCGCAAACACTTATCATTCAATAACATGGACAGAAGAGATTTCCTGAGAGCATCCCTCCTGAGCGGGGCGGCCCTGTGGCTGACAGACTGGAAAGAGGCCTTTGCGGCGGGCTGCAAGGACACGCTCGCCGGCAAAAGGTGGCCGGGATGGAAAGAAGGGCAGTTCCAGATCCACTTCATCTATACCGGAGTGGCGGAATCGATGTTCCTGATTTTCCCGGACGGGACGACCATGCTACTGGACTGCGGCGACTTCGACGCACTGGCCCGGGGGCCGAAGGCCGTTCCGTTGCTTCCGAGTGCGGAACGCCATTCCGGCGAATGGATCGCACGCTATGTGACCCGGGTCAATCCCGCCGTCACAGACGTGGATTACATGCTCCTGAGCCATTATCACAACGACCACGCCGGCAGCGACAAATTCTATGCGGAGAAAATTATCCGCGACGGTGAAGAATACGCCCTCAGCGGCTTCTCCCAGGCGGCGGAAATCCTGCATTTCCGCAAGGCCGTCGACCGCTGCTGGCCCGATTACGACGACCCGATCCCGGACACCGCGATGGGCGGAGACCCCGATACGGCAATGCACATGAAGCGCTTCTACACTTATATGCAGAAGCACCGTGGCCTCAAGATCGAGAAATTCCGCCTCGGCGCCACCGACCAGATCGTACAGCTTCACCACGGTGGGAAGTACCCCTCCTTCTCGGTACGGAACATCTGCGCCAACGGGCGCATCGCCTATCCGGACGGACGGATCAAAGACCTCTTCGAGGCGAAGAAGACACAGAATCCGAAGAAACTCAACGAGAACGCGATGTCGCTCGGCATGGTCTTCTCGTACGGTCCTTTCCGCTTCTACACGGCAGGCGATTTCTCCGCCAAATTCAGAGACCCCGACGGCACGGTCCGCTTTATCGAAGACGACATCGCCGAGGTCTGCGGCCAGGCCCATGTCGCCAAGATCAACCACCACGGCCACAATTCTATGAGCCCCAAACTCGTCGCCGCCCTCCGCTCACAGGTGTACGTAAGCTGCGTCTGGGACCAGCTCCACAACCTGCCGCCCTGCATGGAACTCCTCTCTGACCGCTCCATCTATCCGGACGACCGGATCATCTGCCCCACCATCATGCCATCCGAGCGCCGGGCCAAGGACGGCGACGCCGCCTGGATGAAAGACATCGCGCCCGACTCCTTCGAAGGTTGCCATGTGGTCGTGAACGTCGAAAAGGGAGGCCGCCGCTACTCCGTATCCTTCCTCAGCGCCGCCGACGAGTCGATGACCGTCCGCAGCGCGCTGCATTTCAAGACCGTTTGAAAGACCTCAAAGCTGTCGCAAGCTAGTTGGCCTGATAGGCACCGGGCCACCAGGCGCCGCTGCCGCGGTCGTTCCCGAGCTGATCCTTGTTCAGAACGTCCTTCTCTTCCAGCCATGCCTTGAACGAGGAACTGCCGCTCCCGAGGGCCGCCGAAAAATCACTGGCGGAAATCGCCGTGCAGCCACCGGCAAGCGTGCCGTTCCACTTCCAGACGTTGTCCGTAGCATCCCAGGCCAGGGAGCCGAAATCGGATTTTGACTTGCCTGAAGTATCACCGGAAGGAGTGTAGGTGCAACTTGATGTGCAGGAATTTCCGGCTTGTGTGCAGACATTATTGTAACCGGAAATATCTGTCGCGTTGAACCACCAGGAATACTGCTCGGTTCCTTCCGCAATAATGGCATTGTTGATCAGAGAGCACTTCCCGCCGCTCTTCATGTCCAATATATACACCAGTTCCTGACCATTGGTCAAGGGTGTCAAGGCGGAAGATGCCCTGGCGGAACCGATGAGGGAGCAGTTACTGATGACACATTCATCCAGAACCTTGGTATTGTTGGGGCTGGCGTCACCTGATGCGGCATTGCCGTCGACATACACCCAGCATGCATTGTCTCCGTCGGTAGAGAGTGAATAGGTGTTGTCGTTGAAGCTGCAATTGTTCATACAGAATTTCTGCGTCCGCGAAACAAAGATGGTCGTCCCGTATTTATAGGAACACCAGTTTCCGCTGAAGGAACAGCCATTCAGATACAGACCGCTGCCGGTACAGCCCCACGCCGAGATGGCGCCGCCGCGGGTCGCGTGATTGTTCTCAAAATGGCAATTGTTGAAGAAACCGTTCCCGTCTGCATAGAATGAGATCGCTCCTCCGTAACAGCTCTTCATCTCCGCATCTGCCGCCTGGGTATAATTATTCTTGAATACACAGTTGTCAAAATAGCTGTCCGTCGAGTCGTGGCCAAGACGTACAGCGCCGGCATGGCGTGCATAATTGTTATTGTTGGTCCCGCTGTATTCGTTATAATTACCTTCAAACAGCGTGTTGCTTACTTTCATCCATCCGGTGGCGCCATCGCCGCTGGACTGATAACTCAGTGCCGAAGCGCCGCCGCTTTTGGCATGATTGCCGATGAAAGAGCACCCGTCAATCGTCACCTTGGCATCCTTCTGCCCGTAGTCGATGGAAACGGCGGCACCAAAGGCCTCATTTTCTCCGTCGTAAGTAGAATAATTACCCTCGAATTTGGTGTTAGTAATCGTGAGTGCACCATTGCCCTCGTGCCGTATGGCGCCTCCGAAATTCCCAACGTAGTTCTCCTTGAAGACGGCATCCTTGACCGACACTTCGCCGCTTCCGGAAGAAAGAATGCATCCACCGGACGTCGATGTCGAATAATTCGCTTCATAGGTGCCGCCTTCAATCGTACAGACTCCTTTCGGCACATTGATCGCTCCGCCGTATGTGGCACTGTTGCCTTTCACGGTACAGTTAATCAGGGTCCCGAAGCTGTCGCTGTTTACCAGCCTCAACGCCGAACCGCGCTTCGCTCCGTAGTTCTCCTCAATGGTACAGGAGGTGAGGGTAATGGTCCCTCTGGAAACCACGATGGCGCCACCATCCACATTTGCCACGGAGTTGCTGCTGATAACGCTATTTTTCACATCACAGACTGCGACACCATAGTCCACATAAATGGCGCTGCCCATATTCGTGCCTTCGTTGTCGTGGAAGTTGCAATTGTCGATCGAAGCCTCGCCCTTG
>JAEEHS010000079.1 GCA_016281015.1 Bacteroidales bacterium | reverse complement strand
GGACAGCCACGGCCCCGCAGCCAAGCAGGTGATCTTCCTGAGCGCCGATGCCTTCGGCGTCCTGCCTCCGGTTTCCATCCTGACCCCCGAGCAGACGAAGTATTACTTCCTCTCCGGTTTCACGGCCAAACTCGCTGGTACCGAGCGCGGTATTACCGAGCCCACTCCGACTTTCTCCGCCTGCTTCGGCCAGGCTTTTCTGGAGCTCCATCCGACCAAGTATGCCGAGGAGCTGGTGAAAAAGATGAAGAAGTCCGGTGCCAAGGCCTATCTCGTGAACACCGGCTGGAACGGTACCGGGAAGCGCATCTCCATCCGCGACACCCGCGGAATCATCGATGCCATCCTGAGCGGTGCCATTGACAAGGCTCCGACCAAGCAGATCCCCTTCTTCGACTTCACCGTCCCGACCAAGCTTGCCGGCGTCGATACCGGTATCCTTGATCCGCGTGATACCTACAAGGATCCCGCCGAGTGGGAAGCCAAGGCCAGGGATCTCGCCGGACGCTTCATCAAGAACTTCCACAAGTATGAGTCCAACCGCGCCGGCAAGGCCCTCGTCAAGGCCGGTCCGAAGCTCTAGGTTTTGAAACTCACATTTCTCGGAACAGGAACCTCGCAGGGCGTGCCCATTATCGGCTGCCCCTGCGAGGTTTGTCATAGTGCCGACCCGCGGGACAAGCGGCTTCGGTCGTCGGTGTTGGTGGAGTACCATGGACAGACCATCCTTGTCGATGCGGGCCCCGATTTCCGCATGCAGCTGCTCCGGGAAGGGGTTTCTCATCTGGACGGTATTCTCCTGACCCACAAGCACAAGGACCATACGGGCGGGCTGGATGATGTCCGCTCGCTGAATTACATCGACCGCAAGGCGGTGGAAATCTACTGTGAAGAGGAGGTGCTTCGCTGCCTGAAGAACGATTATGCCTACGCCTTTGCGGAGCACAAGTATCCCGGTGCACCGGAGTGGCATGTCCATCTGATCGACGAGCGGCCCTTCCGCCTGGTCCCGTCTTCCGAGACCGGCGTCCTGGAATGGGTCCATGACAAGGGCTATTTCTTCCGCAGGCCGGACGGAAGCCTCGTCCCTTCGGACAATGCCGTCGTTGAGGCGCCGCACGACCATCCGGACATCGTTCCCATCCGGGGATGGCACGCAGAGATGCCGGTGCTCGGTTTCCGTTTCGGGCCGATCGCCTACCTGACCGACATGAGCCGCCTGCCGGATTCTGAGATGGAGAAACTCCGGGATCTGGAACATGTGACCCTCAATACCGTCAGCTACCATCCCCACCATTCCCATTTTTCCCTCTCCGAGGCCGTCGCCCTCGCCGGGAAGATCGGCGCCCGCCATACCTGGCTGACGCATCTGAGCCATACCTTTCCCACCCATGGACAGTTCGAAAAGCAGCTCCGTCAGCTGTGCCGGGACATGGGTGTGGACAGCGACGTACGCCCCGCTTTCGATGGGCTTGTCATTGAATCTTAAAACCTGACCCGATATGACACAAGAAACTGCAGCCGCGATTGACAGCATCCAGGTAAGCCTGAATGCCGGCGGTATGAATACCATCAACATCGTCCTCGCCTTTGTGATGTTCGGCGTGGCCCTCGGCATCAAGCCCGCCATGTTTGTCGAAGTCTTCCGGAAACCGAAGTCTGTCCTCCTGGGGATGCTCTGCCAGCTGGTCCTGCTGCCGGCCCTGACCTGCGGTCTGGCCATCCTGATGGGCAGTTGGATTTCGCCCATGATGGGCCTTGGCATGATTCTGGTCGCTTCCTGCCCGGGCGGGAACATCTCCAATTTCATGTCTTCCCTCGCCAAGGCCAACATCGAACTTTCCGTCAGCCTGACGGCGATTTCAACGGCCCTGGCGGTGTTGATGACCCCCTTCAATTTCTGGCTCTGGGGTAATCTCTACCTCCATACGGCCGCCGTGGCAGCGGAGGTCCCGACCCTCGTCATCCCGCTTTGGGATGTGTTCAAGACCATTTTCATTCTGCTCGGCATTCCGCTTACCCTCGGTATCCTGACTTCGCAGTTCCTGCCGAAAGTCGCCAATGTCCTGAAAAAACCCCTGCAGTGGGCCTCCATTCTTTTCTTCATCGCGATGGTCATCCTGTCCTTCTCCAGCAACATGAACGCCTTCCTGCAGTGTGTCCGTTATATCTTCGTCGTGGTGCTGATCCACAATCTGCTGGCCCTCACCATCGGATTCGGTGTCGGCTCGGTCGCAAAAGTGCCGCGCCCCGACCGCCGGACGCTGACCATCGAGACCGGCATCCAGAATTCCGGCCTCGGACTGGCCCTGATGCTCGGCACCAGCCTGTTTGCGAATTTCCCGCCGCATGGCGGCATGCTGGTCATTACGGCCTGGTGGGGAATCTGGCACATCATCTCCGGCCTGACGGTCGCTACGGTCTTCAACCATACGAAGCTGGACCATGAGTAGGATTTGGGAAAGGAACCGGGGCTATACGGCGCTGCGCCCCTATGTGGATCTCTGTACCCGACTGAGCTACAGAAAGTTCCGGATTGAGGGGAGTCTGCCAGAAAGCGGCGCCGTGCTGATTGCGCCGAACCATTGCAATACGCTCATGGACGCGCTCGTCGTCCTCCGAAGCCGCCACCGCGCCACCGTTTTCGGTGCCCGGGCGGATATTTTCGAGCAGAAGACCGTCGCCTCTATCCTGCGTTTCCTCCGGATCCTGCCGATGGTACGCCGCCGGGACGGTATCCGCAATGTGATGCGCAATTACGAAATCTTCGACGAGGTCGACGAAGTCCTGGCCAACGATGTGCCCTTCTGTATGTTCGCGGAAGGCCGTCACCGTCCCATGCATTCGCTGCTCCCCATCGGAAAAGGCATCGCCCGCATCGCCTTTGCCAGTGCGTCCAAACGGCCGACGGTCATCGTTCCGACCGGCATCGACTACACCGATTTCTTCCATTACCGCGGGGACGTCGTCCTCCGTTTCGGCGAGCCGATCTCGGTCAATGAATTCCTCTCCGCTCATGAAGGGGAAGGGGAGGCTGCGCAGTACCAGGCCTTCCGGGACCTGCTTTTCGAGCGGATTTCCGGCCTGATTACTTATCTGCCGGATGACGAGCAGTATGCGGAGCGCTGGGCCGCCATCGAGGCGGAGCGAAAGAAGACGCGCCTGCCCAGGGGGCTTCGCTATCTGATTGCGGCACTGACGGCGCCATTCTTTGCGCTCGCCGCCCTCCTGACCCTGCCGATGTGGGGGATTTCGGAGTTCCTCTGCCACCGGAAGATCAAGGATGCGGCTTTCCGCAATTCCATCCGTTTTGCCTTCCGGCTGATCGGGACGCCGCTCATGCTGCTCCTGTGGGGACTGGTGCTGGGGCTGACGGCACCCTGGTGGGTTGCCGTCGGCGCCTGCCTGTACCTGCTCTGCTCCTACAGCATCTTCTACGACTGGCTGAATCTCGTCAGAGAATAACCTCCTCCAAGGTATTGAATTTCAAGGGATCTGCGTTCGCTTCCAGGCGGATGTAGTTTCCCGTGTATCCGCCCATCTTGCCGCCCCGGACAGATGACTCCCAGAGGACCCGCTCCCTCACGCCTTTGTTCTCGCAGAGGAAAGCGGCATGGAGCCTGTCCGAAAGCGCTTCCAGGCGGGCGACCCGCTCGGCCTTCACCGTTTCTGGAATCTGGTCCGGCCACTCGGCCGCCCGGGTACCGGGACGGCGGGAGTAGGGGAAGACGTGGAGATAGGCCGGACGGATGCGTTCTTCCAGAAAATGGAAGGTTTCCTGGAAAAGTTCCTCGCTTTCGCCGGGGAGGCCCACGATCACATCGATGCCGAAGAATACCCGCGGTTTCCCGGGGCCTTCCATCGCCTGGCGGATCCGCTCGATGCGGGAGGCGAAAAGGGCGGTGTCATAGCGGCGCCCGACTTTTCTGAGCAGGACATCGCTGCCGCTCTGGAGCGGAATGTGGAAATGGGGCTGGAAGCGGGTGCCGGAAGCGATCCAGTCGATGATCTCGGGGGTGATGAGGTTTGGTTCGATGGAGGAAATGCGCCACCGCTCAATGCCTTCCACCTCGTTCAGCGCCTTCAGTAGGTCCAGGAAACGCTCCCCGGTCGTACGGCCGAAGTCGCCGGTGTTGACCCCGGTCAGCACGATTTCCTTGATGCCTTGGGCGGCGATTTCCCCGGCCTGGCGGGTCAGGTCCGCAATGGGAAGGTTGCGGCTGCGGCCCCGGGCGAAGGGAACGGTGCAGTAGGCGCAGAAGTTGTCGCAGCCGTCCTGGACTTTCAGGAACGACCGCGTCCGTTCGCCGCTGGAATACGCCGGAAGGACGCTCTCTTGCTTGCAGGCAGCTATGGTCCAGGACGCCGCTTCGCGGCCCCTCCCATCTTCGATGGGCCCCTCCCTCTTACATGGCCGAGGGTGGCCATGGTCCTGGACCATAGCTGCCTGCAGCTGAAGCGTCTCCGGCACAATCTGCGCCTTTTCGGCGGCCCCGTACACCTTCCAGACCCCCTCCATCTGCTCCAGGGCCTGTTTGTGGATCTCGGCATAGCAGCCCGTTACGATGATCCGCGCCTGAGGAGCCGTGCGATGGGCCCGACGGATGAGGTTGCGGGACTTCTTTTCGGCCGTCTCGGTGACGGCGCAGGTATTGACGAGGTACACGTCGGCCGCCTCCTTCCAGGGCACGATTTCCCACTGGGCGGCGACAAAACCGCGCTCATAGGTCGAAGTCTCTGCATAATTCAGTTTGCAGCCAAGGGTGGTGAAGGCGATTTTCATGCGAGAAGGAGGAATACACAGGGACGTTTTCCAATCGTGAGAGGCTGCTGCCGCCACCCCTCGACCGTGCGGGTCTTTACGAGCGCATCCGGGCAGGTGAGGTTGACGGCGACCGTGAGGCGCGTCCCGCCCCCCAGGCAGCCGATGAGATCGGTGAAAAGGGCGTCGTTGCGGTAGGGTGTTTCAATCAGAATCTGGGTCTCATGGGCTGCAGCCGAGCGTTTTTCCAGGGCTTTGATGGCGCTCCGGCGCTCCTCGCTCTTGGCGGGGATGTAACCGACGAAGGCGAAGCGCTGGCCGTTGAGCCCCGATGCCATCAGGGCGAGCATCAGTGAGGATGGACCCGTAAAAGGAACGACCTCAATGCCGCGGCGGTGGCAGAGGGCGACCAGCAGGGCGCCCGGGTCTGCGACGGCCGGAAGACCGGCTTCGGAAAGCAAGCCGACATCGTGGCCGTCGGCAAAGAGGGAGACCAGCTGCTCGACGTCGGCGGGGGCGGTGTGCTCGTTGAGTTCCCGCAGCGTGAGGGCCTCGATCCGGCCCTTCAGTCCGGCGCGGGAGAGAAAACGCCGCGCCGTGCGGAGCTCTTCCACGACATAGCGGTCCAAGTCCTGGATCTTGTCCAGTACTGGGGCCGGCAACACCTCGGCGGGGTCGTAGTCGCCGAGGGGGGTGGGAATCAGATAGAGTTTACCGTAGTTCATCGCTGATGATGGGCTTTGAGCGGCCGGTGGAGTCAATTTCCAGGACCCGCTGTCCGGACGGCGGTTTGGCAAATTCCCGCTGGTAGGCGATACCGATGCCGTTCCGCTGGCTGTAGTCCAGGAAGGAACTGTACTGGTCCGCCGAATGCGAGAAGAGGTTCAGCCGGAAGGTGCCGGGCTTGTCCAGCTTGACTTCGATGTCCACATCGCCGCTCACTTCACCGGTCGTGGTGGCTCCGTAGCGCCGGCTGCCGATGGTCCCGTTGACCAGGACCCGGTTGTTGAAGAGCTGGGTGGACACGGCGACATCGAAGAGGTCCCGTCCTCCGGAGGTGTTCGGCTCATAGTTCAGGCCGAGGTCCAGCGGAATGTCCAGTTTCTGGAAGATGTTGTTCAGTTGTCCGGCCATGATACTCGTGACATTGGAGTAAAGCATGCTGGAGCCGCCGGTGGTGATGCCGGATTCTTCAACCGGAAGGAAACTGTTGGTAATCAGCAGATAAAGGAACTGTTTCTGAATCTTGTCTTCCGTGTTGAGGGCGCTTTCCACGGCGGACTGGATGGCCGGGTCGAGGTCCGGGACATCGATGGAGAAGGAAATCTTCGGATTCCGGAGTTTGTCGGTGATGTGGATGCCGCAGTTGACGGTCCGCCGGGAGACGGAAGTCGAGTCCGCGATCAGGTTCGACAGCGAGGTCTTCGTGGTATACAGACCGTTGACATCCAGGTCCGTGGACATCACGTCGCCGTTGAAGCGCACGCTGCTGCCCTCCTGGATGGCGAAGTCGCGGCTGACGAGATTCAGGGCGGAGAAATGGAAATTGCCCTCGGAAAGGGTATAGTCTCCGCCCATGGTCAGGCCGCCCTCGGAGAGGTTGGAGGCAATTTCGATCAGGCCGTTCCCGACGCCGCTCAGGGAGTTTCCTTCGCCGACATCGATATAGGCCATCACATCCGGCGTCGCATGGACTTTCAGCTGGAGGGCGAGTTTGCTGCGCCGGTGTACCTGTTTCGGACTTTCCAAGGTCAGCAGTTCATATGGATCCACCTCCCGTTCGACGAACGGTTCCTTGAAGGTCAGAATGTTGCGGATCCGGGCGGAAGAGGAGGAACCGAGCGGAATGTGCAGATTGCTCGGTCCGGCCGTTCGGGCCTCGATGTCCAGGAGCAGCTCTTTGAAGGGGCCGGTAATGTCCACGCGGCCGCTTCCGAAGACATCGCCGTAGATTGGCGTATCTTTCCCGGAACGGATGCCGAGCACCTTCATCTTCTCGAAACGCAGATGGGTGTCCATCTTGAAGTCTTTCAGCTGCTTCATCAAGATGCCGCCGTCCACCGTGCCGCTCCCTCCCAGGCCATCCGAGAGCGAGAGGCTACGGAAGAAGAGACCCTGGTCGTTGATCTCGACGGGGCCCTCCACCCGGTAGGGAACCTGGGTGAATTCCACCTGCAGCACTCCGTCGCGGATCCGGGCGTTCTCGCTGGAAAGATGGAGTTTGTCCAGCTTGCCGCTGGCATGGACTGTTCCGTCCAGCGAGGCCTCGAAGCGGTCGAAAATCCCGTCCAGGAAAGGCGAGATGTACCCCAGGTCCAGGGCGTTGAGGGCCGCCGTGGCATGGAGCTCTTTCGTGGAGGGGGAGAGGTTGCCGTTCACGTCCAGGTTCCGCACCCCGTCCAGGTTATTGGCGAGGGCGAAATCGAAGTGCTTCTTCTCTTCGTTCCATACACTTCTGATCCGCACACTGCCCCCACGGTGTCCGGCGACATAGGTCGAGTCGCAGACCAGCCCGGCCAGAATGCCCGGCATGGGACTGCCCGGCGAAACGATCCGCGCCCTTCCGCTGGCCCGTCCTTCCAGGGTGGGCCGCCCGCCTGTCAGGTTGTTCAGCAGCGAGATGTCGAATTTTTCGAGGCTCAGGTGCAGGGTGTCCTGCCTGGTGGGCGAGTAGCCTCCCCAGATGGCGACCACCTGGTCGTTGCTCTGGGCCCGCAGTCCTTCCACTTTCAGGTTCCCCTCGAACAGGCGGGCCTGCGTGCACTCCAGGCTCCAGCCTTCTCCCTCGTAATAGATGTTGGAGGGGAGGGCTTCCGCCTTGAGGGACAGCTTGCCGCCGATCCGCTCCAGGTCGCCGCTGAGGTAGATTTCTCCGCGGTTCGCCGCTTCGGTTTCGTTGTCGTAGGAGTAGCCGATGCCGATGTGGTTGTTGTCGGCAAAGAGCGAGGCGTTGTTGCCCTTGAGCTCGATACCGCCCAGGTGGAGCAGCGAGGAACTCAGGTTGGCCCGGAGCACCTGCTCGGCATTGTTGACTTTCAAGGACAGGTCCTTGAAGAATTTGCCGTCGTATGCCACCCGGCCGGAGGTGACGGAAGCGTCCATGAGGCCGCTCCCGCTGACTTTCAAGCGGATGGCGGAATTCTTTTCAATATAGGCGCCCGGGGCGATGAAGTCCAGCAGGTCCCGGCTGTCATGGAAAGTGAAATTGAGTTCGTACTCACTGCCGTCCCATTGCTTTTCCTTCTGCTCCGACAGGGCGGAGAGTTCTTCCCGGATGACGAGGTCCTTCAGGTCGGAGACCATCGCGAAGATGGACTTGTCCCCGACGAAGGAGCCGTCGGCAAAGCCGGAATGGAAGCGGATCCGGTGGATGTCGTCGTTGGCGTGGGCCGAAATCTTGATCTCGCCGATGTCGTGGTGGCCGCTGTCGCTTTCCAGGTTGAGGTCCATCACTTCGATTTCGCCCAGCAGGTCTTTCTGCTCGGTCCGGATGAAGTTGGCGCTGGTCTGGAAGGCGAGCTTGGAGCGTTCCCGCTTGTCCAGGTGGAGGGCATGGAGGTCGGCATAGCCGAGGTTGGCGTAGAACTGGTAGGCGGCGTTCCGGGTCCAGGGCGAAAGGTTGAACAGGCCCTGGAAGAGGAAATTCAGGTTCGGGTCGTTGCAGACCAGGCGCCCGTCGAAAGCCTTGTCGGAATAGGTGCCGACGGCGGAAATGTCCGAGTAGTCGTAGCCGAGGGCGTTGAGCCGGTCGATGTGGAGGGAATCCAGGCGGACGGACAGGCCCTCTTTCCCGAGGGTGGTCTCGAGGCCGGTTCTTAGGGTCACTTCATGGATGGCGTCCATCCCGGCGATCTTTCCCGCGTCCACATCCTGGGTCGTCAGGGCGCCGCCGATGATGATGGGTCGCTGGACGTCGATCAGGTTTCGAAGGGTCACGTCCGCCGTCGCCGAGCCCACGCTGGACGTTTGGACGCTACCGCGTACGCCCAGGCGGTTGAGCGGTCCCCGGGCCGTTCCCGTGAAGGAGAACGTCTCCCCGGGCGCCATTTTCCGAAGGTCCATGCGGGTTTTCGGGGCCCATCCCCGCACGAATTTTCCGAGCCCGTCCAGGGTGAAACGGAGCCCCTTCACCCGGTAGTCCAGCAAGGTGCTGCCGATTTCCGGCAGGCCGATCATCCCGCCGTCGAGGGTGGCGCCGACGCCGCTTTCCGTATCCCGGAACTGGAGAGCCTTCACGGTGAAATCACTGACATAGCCCTCGAACTTGCCGCTAATCTCAGGCCGGAAACTGAACTGAGACATTCCCCGACCGAAATGGCGGAGGGTCTGCATCGACAGTACCGATGGCTTGAGAATATCGGCTTCCATGCGGATCCTGTCCACGAATCCGTCATACTCCTTGATGGACCCGATCATCCGGAAGTACTTCATCCTGAGGTCCGTCCTCGGTGCGTCGACGATATGGAGGTCCCGGATGTCCACCCGTTTTTTCCCGACACAGACCTTGCCGGTGATTTCATCGAAACGCAGGCCGCGGGACTCGGAGAGGTTCATCTGGGTGACATGGCCCTTGATCAGATTGTCGGCGATCTTGAGGTCGCGGACATGGACATTCCCGCGAATGGAGAAATCGCTCCAGTTGGTCACATCGGGGGGCAGGGGGCTCCGTCCTTCGGCTTCGTGGCGGCGGAGGGCGGTATGGCTGATCATGGCAAAATGCAGGTCCTCCACGTCTACCCGCCTGGCATCCAGGAGTTTTCCCCAGCCTTTTTTCTCGCGGTTCTTGTCGGAGGGCGGAATGCGGAAAATCCGCTCAACGTTGGTCAGAGGAAGGGGGTCGCCGCTGGGGTCCGGCTCCATGGCGAGGTTGAAACATAGCCCTTTGACCTCGGCGGAGCGGATGTGCATGCCTTTCCCGTCCAGGAGCCCCCAGAGGGAGAAGCGGGCTGCGATGCTCCGGGCCTGGAGGAGTGTGTCCATCGGGGGGTGGACGCCGTCACAGAAGGGGGCGTCATCCAGGATGAGCACATCTTCCAGATAGACGGCGTCCATGGGCTCGACGCTCAGCCGCCCGATGGAGAGTTCTCCGTCGAGGCTACCGCGGAGGCGCTCGATGGCTTTGTGGGCCAGGGCTGTCTGGACACGGGGAGACTGGATGGCCACCAAGCCGCCCAGCAGCACTACCAGCAGTGCCGCCAGGATGATTCCCGTTATGCGCAAGCCTTTTTTCACCGTCTAATACCTGCAATCTACAAAGATAGGATTTTTTCCGCGCAATTGATACCGTCCAGGGCGGAAGAAACGATGCCTCCGGCGTAGCCGGCCCCTTCTCCGCAGGGATACAGCCCCGCTACGAGGGGAACCTGGAGGGTCTCCGGGTCCCGGGGGATGCGGACAGGGGAGGAGGTGCGCGACTCCACGCCGAGGAGCAGCGCGTCGTTCGTGTAATAGCCTTTCATCTGCCGGTCCACCTGCGGAAGGGCCTTTCTGAGGCGCATCGCCACGTGCTCGGGCAGCAGTTCGTGCAGGGGAGAAGACAGCGCGCCCGGGAAATAGGAGGTCTTCGGGAGGTCCTTTGACAGGATGCCCCGGCAGAAATCCTTCATCCGCTGGGCCGGTGCGGTGAGCGGATGGCGTGCCCCCTGGCTCTGGGCCCAGGCAAACATCTTCCGTTCCACATCCCGCTGGAAGTCCATCAGGGCAAAGGGTCCGGTGTAAGTCTCGGGCTGGTCACCCGGCTCGATCTGGACCACCACCCCTGCGTTGGCCCATTTGGAATTGCGGGCGGCATTGGACATGCCGTTCAGTACGACAGTCCCTTCCTCGGTCGAAGAGGGGACCAGGATGCCGCCCGGGCACATGCAGAAGGAAAAGACGCCGCGCCCTTCGACCTGCTGGACGAAACTGTATTCGGCCGTCGGCATGAAGGGCTGGTATTTTCCGTGATAGCGGATCTGGTTGATCAGCCACTGGGGGTGTTCGACCCTGACGCCGAGGGCGAAGCCTTTCGCCTCGATCCCCCAGCCTTTCCGCTGGAACAGTTCGTAGATATCCCGGGCGGAATGGCCTGCGGCAAGGATGACCTGGCGGGCAGTGTAGGAGGAGCCGTCGGCGCAGCGCACCGTCAGGCCCGGTTCGATGTCCGTGACCCGGCTGTCGAAATGGTACGCGCCGCCGCAGCGCTCGATTTCCGCTCGCATGGCGGAGACGATCCCCGGCAGACGGTCTGTCCCGAGGTGGGGATGGGCGTCAATCAAGATGGACGGATCCGCGCCGAAACGGACGAAGGTATGGAGAACTTCGCGGATGTCGCCCCGCTTGGAGGAGCGGGTGAAGAGTTTTCCGTCCGAGAAGGCGCCGGCGCCGCCTTCGCCATAGCAGTAGTTGGAGTCCGGGTTTACGATGCCTTCCCGCGAGAGAGAGGCCATGTCCACCTTCCGGCGTTCCACGTCTTTTCCTCGCTCCAGGATGATGGGCCGGCGGCCTCCTGCGAGCAGTTTCAGGGCTGCGAAAAGGCCGGCGGGACCGGCGCCGATGACAATCACAGGTTCCGCTCCATGGACATCCTGGTAAGCGGGAAGCCGGTAGGGCGCGACGGACTCGTTTTTCCGGCAGGCCTGGACGCGGTAGCGGTAGAGGATGTCGGTCCGGGCGTCCACCGAGCGGCGGACGATTTCGATGGGGCCGACTTCTGCGGGACGGACGCCGAGCGCCTTGGCGGCGGCTTCCTGCAACTCGCTTTCTGTCAGCTCCTTCCCAATCTTCTTGGCAATTTCGAACTCTTTCATTAAAAATCTGCGATACGTGACACGGGGGCGATGTCCAGGGGGGCGCGTTCTCCCGCGCGGTAGCGGAAGGCCCCGGCAATGGCAATCATCGCGGCATTGTCGGTGGTAAACTTGAAGGCGGGTAGATAGGTGTTCCAGTGGCGTTTCTTTCCTTCCTGGGCGATGCGTTCGCGCAGGCCGCTGTTGGCCGACACGCCGCCGCCGATGGTGATTTCCCGGATACCGGTCTCCCGGGAGGCGCGGATGAGTTTTTTCAGGAGAATGTCGATAAGGGTCTTCTGGAAACTGGCGCAGATATCTTCCTTGTTGTTTTCCAGGAACTGGGGGTCGCGTTCCATCTCGTCCCGGACCCTGTACAGAAGGGAGGTCTTGACGCCGGAGAAACTGTAGTCCAGTCCCGGTATGTTCGGCATGGCGAAATGGAACCGTTCGGGATTGCCCAGTTTGGCGAGGCGGTCGATGACCGGTCCGCCGGGATAGCCGAGGCCCATCATCTTGGCGCATTTGTCGAAGGCTTCGCCGACGGCATCGTCGATGGTCTGCCCCAGGATTTCGAAGTCCAGCGGGGAGTTCACCCGTACGATCTGTGAGTTGCCACCGCTCACCAGCAGGCACAGGAAAGGGAAGGAGGGCTCCCTGACGGCGACGCCTTCTTCGCGGATAAAAGGGGCCAGGATATGTCCCTGGAGGTGATTGACCATCACCATGGGCACATCCAGCGAGAGGCTCAGGGCTTTGGCGAAGGAGGTCCCGACGAGCAGCGAACCCAGCAGGCCGGGGCCCCGCGTGAAGGCGATGGCCGTCAGGTCTTCGACTGTTACGCCGGCCTTGACGAGCGCCTGTGAGACGACCGGGACGATGTTCTGCTCATGGGCGCGGGAGGCCAGTTCCGGCACCACGCCGCCGTAGTCTTTATGGACCTGCTGCGAGGCGATGACATTCGACAGCAGGACGCCGTCACGAAGGACGGCCGCCGAGGTGTCGTCGCAGGAGGATTCGATTCCGAGGATAATTTCTGCCATAATCTGCAAAGATACGAAAAATACGGCAGACTTCGCGTATGCGCGTTAGGCGTGGAAGCGGACGAGCTCTTCGATGGGAGCGGGGATGAAGGCCCGGATCCGGATGCCGCTGTGCTCCAGCATGGGGGTGAGGATGTCTTTGAGGGCCATGCCGAAGCCGCCGATGACCCCGAGGGGGTACTCCTGGTAGTCGTACTGTTTCAGGCTCCGGTCGATGAAGGCCTGGAGGCTGCCGTCGATGAGCGCCTTGACGTAGGGATGGTCGTAGCGGGAGAGGAGGAAGGGACAGAAGCGGCCGAGCCAGGCGGAAGGGGAGCCGCTGCTGTGGTAGACCTGCGTCACGACCGTGGGGTAGTCGAGACCGGGGAACTCGGCTTCGAAGGGGTCGGCTATTTCCTTGGGTACCAGCCCTTTGATGTAGTCCGAGATGAACAGTTTCCCGATGACTGAGGCGCTTCCGTCGTCGCCGAGGATGAAGCCGCCCGACTTGATATGCTTGACGATCTTTTCCCCGTCCCACTGGCAGGAATTCGAGCCGGTCCCGAGGATGGCGGCGATGCCGCTTCCATGGCCGCAGGCCGCCCGCGCTGCCGCGACAAGGTCGGTCTCCACCTCTGCCTCAGGAGCCTGGAAGGCCATTTTCAGCACTTCCTCCACCCAGGCGCGGATTTCCGGGGTGATGACCCCCGCCGTGTAGAAATGGACACTTTCATAGGGGCCCTCCGGTAGTAGACGGGCCGCCTCCCGGATGACGGCTTCCACCGCAGAGCGCTCCATGGTGGAGACATTCGTTCCGGGGGTGAGGCAGCGCTTCACGCACTGTCCGTTTTCACATGCGCGCCAGTCGCCTTTGGTCGCGCCGCTTTCACAGATGAGTTTCATGTCGGGGACGTTTGTTGACAAAAATAGTAGATTTTGGCAAATTATGCAATTATAAGTTTTCTTTCATCTCTGTGCCTTCCTGTCCGGCTGTGCATCTGTTCCGCAGGAGCGCGCAGCAGATACAGTTGTTGCTAAAGTCAGCAGAAATCGCTAATTTTGACCCGGAAGTCCGAAAGAAATATATTCAAGATATGACAACAGCGCAAGACATAGCGAATCAACTGGCATATGCCCGTAAGGAAGGCCTGAAAGAGGGCTTGAAGAGGGATGTGGCAGAACTGGAGGGTTGAGAACAGATGTTCACGGTTATGAGAACCAACTCATCCAAATCCGTTGTTCGGAGTAACCCGCGTCCCTTTGGCACCTGTTTCTTTGAGCAGTACGCTCAGATTGCACTCGCCACCCTGCTTGGCGGTGAGTACGATGGCCTTGTGAACCGGGACCGGCCGGACCTCCAGAGCGTCGACGGCCGTTCGCTCGGTATCGAGGTCACCCGGGCCATGGAAGAGAGCAAATCCGCGCATCAGGCGCTTCTCGCCGATATCTCCGGACTGACCCCCGCTCCGCGGGATGGAGACCTTGCAACGATTCTGGAATATGGCTATGCCTATGGCCTTCAGCGGGGGAAGTACATCGGGGTGAAGGAGCTATCCTACTGGTCCATGGCCCTTCCCATGCGCCGCATCCTCGAGAGTAAAGTTTCCAAGGCGGGCCACGGCCTGTACGGCCGTTTTGAGCGGATGGGCCTTTTCGTATTCAACCGGGAGAACCTGGGAGAAGAACAGGCCCTGAAGGCCATGAACTATACCATTGCGCTACAGAAGGACCAGGACATTCGCTACGACTGCCTGTACCTCGCGGATGTGGACGACCTGTTTGTCTGCAACCTCTCCGACGGACTCCGGGAAGACTCCCGCCTCGAACGCTATCCCATCTCCCAGGAAAGCCGGAGAACCTTCTACGCCGAGGCCATCCGGAGACAGGAGGTTATAACGACTTGATTTCTTCGGGGGAGAGGCCGGTGAGTTCCTGGATCGTGGCTAGGTCGTAGCCCTTGCCCAGCATTGCCTTGGCGATTTCGACGTTACGCTGCTCTATGCCCTGCTCAACCCCTTTCGCCTCACCGACCTTGTTGCCCTTCAGAAGGAGATGTGTCTGCTCGAAATTAAGGAAGGCAATGACGTAGGTCGGCCGGAGGTCGATATAGGGAGCCAACAAGATGTTGTCGATGATGATGCGTTTTTCCTCTTCCGGGAGTTTTCGGAGACGGGGATTGGAATTGAGTTTTTCGAGGGCGGCCTTGGGGAACGGCCGGGCGAACTTCCCTCCGGCCCGTTGACAATGGCGGCCCGACCAGGACAAAGTTCAGAACTATTCCTGGAAACGCCACTATCACAGGGACATCTACCCTGCAGATTTTTATGTTTTTGCGATGGCTGAACAAGTAATCCTCCTGTTTTCTTTGACCGTATAGGTCCATTTCGACCGGATTATTTTAAGGTCGGGAGATCATCGCTGAAGTTCCAGACATCGCTGGTTCCATGTCGATGATATCGCGATTTTATACATCTTCAATTCTACCTGGTCTGTATTGGGTCCAAAATGGTCTTTGAGTTCCGGTTCCGGCCATTTATTCTCCTTCCAACCCTGACGGATGATGTCCGCGCCGCTGCCAAGGCGCTCACCACGTCCGAAGGCAACAAATCGCCCTTACAGCGGTCTGTGGCCTTGATCTATCCTCAGCCTGACAAAATCAAAGTGTCAAAGACAGGAAGATAGTGAAAATGTCTGAAAATTAGGTATGTCCATCCATCCTCGCGGCCACAAACAGCAGCGCCACCCGTAGGAGGGTGGCGCTGGGGGAAGTGAAAACTCTGTCTGCTTTTTTAATTTGGATAGTATTTATTACCAAGTTGTTTAAGTTCTGAAGGGTATGCAGGATCATAACTTGCCGGAGAAGTCCCGTTCAAGCCTACCCATTCACATACTTCCTCGGGCGTGCCTTCAGAGCTGATATAGGACTGGCGGACGGTCATTCCAGAATCCGTCCATGTTCCCAGGTTCATAATATCCACAAGATAAGCACTCGTCACGGAGGTGGGTTTAATTTGACTGTATGCTATTGTCCATCCACTGGGGTTTACGGTCGCCGTACCATTCTTTACCGCATTCTTGACCATTCTTGTGTTTCCTGCTAATCCATCAGAACCTTTTGAACCCGCGCCGACCGCAGCATTATCTTTATTGATACCGTTACCATTTGCACTGTCAGCACCGACGCAATAGCAATTTTGAACCGTGCCCTTTACCAAATTGCCGTATATCCCTCCCATATAAGTTTGTTTTGTGTTGGTGATTGTACTCCCGTCGGATTTGGAAGAATAATATACGGCGGCTCCGGTATTTGTTGTACTGTTGTGCTGAGAGTAGCAATTACGTACATAACATAGCGCCTCTGCTCCATTTACTTGTCCGACAATGGCACCAAGATATGCAGTATTTTTCCATGTATTATAGATACTACTTCCCAGTGCGACGCTGTTAGTCAGGATCACATCACCCTTATCGGCAGCAGAATACATATACCCGACCAAGCCCCCGGCTGCGCCATTATTTCCGCTATTCGTTGACCTTATCTTAGATTTGGCTGCGCAGTTGATAATCAGACTCGCGCCCTGGCCTTGATTGGACTGATATCCGGCGATGCCGCCAATGCGAGAGTATCCGGAAATTAAAACACCGTCAGAAGTGTAACAGGCTCTGATTGTACCGCCCTGAATGCGTGCGACAATTCCTCCCGCTTCAGTATTGTTGGAGGTCACGTTCGCGTTGTTTACACAAGCATATATTTTTCCGTCTTCCAAATCTCCGGCGATGCCACCAACAAATTGTCTACCGGTGACATCAGCCATATTGACACAATTCGTAACTTCGGCTGATGTGACATACCCTACGATACCGCCTACATAATTGGCTGAACCTGGGTTGACAGTATCCCCTGTCTGGGTCTCGCAGTTGGTTATTATGGCCTGCCCTTTTGCTTCGCCGACAAGGCCTCCCACTTTGCTGCTGCCGGTTACGTTATTACCGCTATGGACGCAATCTGATACGGTTCCTCCATTAAGCGTGCCGACAAGGGCTCCGACAACATCTTCCCCGGAAACCTCAGAAGCCGCTACGGTAATATGTTTTATGGTACCGGTCACATTCCTGAAGATACCAACAGGAGCATTATCTGCGGCCGTGATCGTCAACATTCTCAGTTTTCTCTTGCTTTCAGCACCATCTTTATAACCCACATAAGTTCCGGAGAACGGATGTTCTTCGGAAGGACCAATCATGGAATCGGTAATGTCGCCATTAAAAGATATATCTTCTACTTGGCGATAATGGGCAGCGAGATAGCTGTCTTCATTTGCGGCAAGTGTGCTGATGTTTTTGAACTGACGGGCATTGGCAATCAGATAGGGATCTTCAGCCGTCCCCTGCCCGCCGTAGAAGGGCTGGAGGGTAAAGCTGGTCTTGTTGAGGGTGATAGAGTTGACGGCGACAGGGGAGAGGACATTGGCCTCAAATGCCTTGGACTTGGTCCAGACATCATATTTATCGGTGACGATGGTTACCTGGTATTCGCCAGCCGGAAGAGCAATGCCGGCATCGTTCCAAGGGAGCATCGCGTAGACAACGATGTGGTCTGTTTCCGCGATACTGGCGTTCGGGAGATTGACCGCGATGGAATTTCCTATCTCGTTGTTATTCAGTGCATTCGTCTTCGGGAAAATAGCCGAAGGAGCAGTCAGAGTGACACTCTTGACACCGGTAACCCCCGGATTCTGGAGACGGATACGGATGGCGCCGCTCTGCTGGTAGGTGCCGCCTTTCTCCTGGGCCCAGTCGGCGGTGAAATAGATGTCGTCCGTGCCGGGGGTGAAGGTGACGCGGCTCAGGCGCGCGGCGAATTTCAGGTGAGAGGTGTTGTCATTCGCGCTTTGGGTCTGGACGGAGTAGTCCATGGCCTCGACATCGTCAAGGGTCATGGCGTTCGCTCCATTTCCGGCATAGAAAACGTCGTAGGTGCCCTCACCATCGGGAACGGAGCCGGTGAATGTGGCCATCTTGCTGTTATCCGTCGTGCTCAAGGTATAAGCGTCGCTGCCATTCTGGAGAACAATCTTGTCGCCCTCTTCCCAGGTAAGTTTCAATTTCTTTTCCGCTTCGTCATAGGCATACGCTACCTTTGTCTCAATGTCCTCAGGAGCACCGACGGTGATGGAAACCTCCTTGAGGTTCTGTTTTGCGGTATCGGCGGGAGTGGAAACGGGGCTGTCCTTCTTGCTGCAGGAGATGGCCAGAATGGCCAGAAGGCCCATGGAAATGTAAACGATCTTTTTCATGTGTCAGTCCTCCATTAGTTATTATTGTCATCTTCTTCTTCGATGATGGGATTATTGGGATAATCCTTGATGTTGGACTGACAGAAAGATTGTTCCACGCTAAGTGGAAAGACCTCGGCGACGGGCGTCAGATAATCCCGTTGGGGGGGGGTAATGAATCTCATAATTGTATCGTTATTAGTTTATTCGCGTTTTGTCTGGCCCGGGCTTTTTGCCCATGGAACTCCCAAAATTACACATTCTCTCACAAAAAACAAAATTCCACGTCCGGCCTTCCGTCCCAAAACATCCTCGAAATTAATTTTCGAAGCCCCATTTTTTCGATGGAAAGTGTCGCAAATACAGTTAATTCATCGCAAAAACATAAAAATCTGCATCTCGGAACGCCGTGACGTTTGGAGGTGAGGATGAGAGTTCCGAACTTCACCACTACTGGGGAGCGGTTTCCCGGCTTGAAAAACGCTTTAATTTCACCTTTATGGACACAAAATATAAACGGTCACGCTTCGATGTGCTGTGCAAAGAAACCCATAGCGGAGAGGTCTTCGTTCTGGAAATGCAGAACCGTTACGAGAGCGACATGATTGTACTATTATGGAAGTTCTCTTCTGCAGAAGCAGGTGACCCACGGGGCCAGGAAGTATCAGGTGAATGCGGTCCTGCTGCTGTGTATTGCGGGTTATGACTTCCACCATAAAGCCCCGGTCCCGGACGGAAAGGTGTTTTTCGAGTACAAGATGCGTGAAAGGGAGATGGGGGAGGTGTTCGACGGAGATAAACTGAGCATTTGCTTCCTGGAACTGAACCGTTTCTCCCATTATCTGAATACGGCGGGCGATTTGAAGTTTCAATGGTGCTGGATATTCAATAATCTTGCTATCTTTGCAGAGCGTCCCCGCGAATTGGACAAATCGTTTGACCCGCTGATAGAGGACGCGCAGACAAACAAGCTGACGGAGCATGAGCGCCTCGTACTCTACGAGGGCGGCTACGAGTATGGCCGCGAGGACGGGCTGGCCGAGGGTATGGAGAAGGGCAAGGCCGAGGGGCTGAAGGAGAGTGCGTGGCTGCTGATGGAGTCGGGGATGTCGAAGGAAGAAGTGGCGCGCCGGCTGAAAATGGACGTGTCAGAGCTGGAGAGTTAGGTTTGCCTCTGGCAGCTCTCGGTACACCGTCGAAGCGTGATTTGTAAACGTCGTTATTTCAGGCATTTACAGAAAATCGGTTAGCCCGCAAGGACTAACCGATTTTCGATAAACGACTATAAACAAGTAAGTTACAGATTACGCTCAGTTTTCCGGATTGTTGACGAGCGTCGGCAGGGCACCGCTGAAGTCCCATACGTCCGTGCTCCAGCCGAGGGTGGTGGAGGCGAGGGTGGAGAGGGTCGTGCCGGCGGTGAGTTCATTGACCCGTAAGCGCGCCCTCTTATAGGATCCGGATGCCTTCTTCGGCCATGGCCTGGAGGGCCTCTTCATGGCCTTTGCGGTCCACCCAGGCGAGGCAGCCGGAGAGGACGCTGACCCGGAAACCGTCCTTCAGGAGGTCCTCCGCGGTGTTTCGGACACAGTATTCCGTGGCGATGCCGGCCACATAGACTTCCTCGGCTTCCAGCAGATGGAGCACTTCGGAGAGGGACTGGCCGGCCTCGCTCCGACCCTCGAAGCCGCTGTACTGCTCCCTGGCGGGATCTTCCCCCTTGAAGAAGGTCCATTCCGGCTCGGCATAGGGTGCGAGGGCTTCGTGAATGTCGGCGCCATGGGTCCCCTGGACGCAGTGCGGGGGCCAGGGACCGCCCTGGGCGGCAAAGGAGCAGTGGGCCTCGGGATGATGGTCCCGGATGAAGAGGATGGGGAAGGGCTTTTCTTTCCGGATATAGGCGAGGGTTTCGCTGACGGCGTCTTCCGCCCCTTCGCAGGCCATGGAGCCGTCTATGAAATCGTAGAGCATGTCCACGACAAGCAGGATCTTGTCTTTCATTGTCGGTATATTTTTACAAAAATACACAATATTTATTTATCTTTGTATGGACAAGCCTATTTGTTTTATGGAAACGATCAACGAAGCTTATGTATCGGACAAGTACCAGTATACGATGGGAAAGTCCTATCTGGACTGCGGAAAGCAGGACCAGATGGCCGTGTTCAACCTTTTCTACCGCAAGGCGCCCGAGAACAACAACTGGGCGGTAGTGAGCGGCACCGAGGAGGTCATCGAGATGGTGTTGAAACTCGGCAGCGAGCCGGAATCCTTCTATGAGCGTTTCCTTCCTGGCGAGGAGTACAAGGAGTTCCGGAAGTATCTGAGTACCATGAAGTTTACCGGCGACGTCTATGCGATGCGGGAAGGGGAGATCGTCTTCCCGAACCAGCCGGTCGTGACGGTGGTCGCCCCGCTGGTCGAGGCCCAGGTCCTGGAGACTCCGATGCTCTGTATCCTGAACCACCAGATGGCGGTCGCGACGAAGGCCTCCCGTGTCTGCCGCGCCACCGACCGGCCGGTCTCCGAATTCGGTTCGCGCCGGGCCCATGGCCCCTGGGCGGCGGTGTATGGCGGCAAGGCGGCCCAGATTGCCGGCTGCGCCAGCTCCTCGAACATCCTGACCGGCGCCTTCAACGGCGTCCCTTCGACCGGCACGATGGCCCATAGTTTCATCACCTCCTACGGCAGTACCGTGGAAGGGGAACACCAGGCCTTCACGGACTACATCCGCACCCACCGGGGCGAGAACATCATCCTTTTGATCGACACCTATGACTCGCTCCGCTGCGGGGTGAAGAACGCCATCCGCTCCTTCCGCGAAAACGGCATCGACGACAGTTACGCGCCCGGTTACGGCGTGCGGCTTGACAGCGGCGACCTGGCTTACCTCTCGCAGGAGGTGCGTCAGATTCTGGACGAGCACGGCATGAGCCGCTGCAAGATCTTCGCCACCAACGGCCTGGACGAGTACCTGATCACGGACCTGGAACGCCAGGGCGCGAAAATCGACAGTTACGGGGTCGGCGACGCGATTGCGACCTCCAAGGCGGCCCCCTGCTTCGGCAATGTCTACAAGCTGGTCCAGATCGACGGGGAGCCGGTGCTGAAACGCTCCGAAGACAAAATCAAACTGATCAATCCGGGCTTCCAGATTACCTGGCGCATTTCGGCCCAGGACTCTGTGAAAGGCAACCGGATCGACGGCTATGTCTTCAAGGCGGATGTGAGCTGTCTCCGGGGCGACCGGATGGACCAGGCCATCCAGCAGGGTGAGACCATCACCCTCCGGGACGAATACGACGCCTACAAGAACAAGACCTTCGAGGCGGGTGCCTACGAAGCCCGTCCCCTGCAGGTCCAGGTCATCAAGGGCGGTCGCCGGGTCGCACCGCAGCATACGCTGGAGCAGAAAAAAGCTTTTTACAAGGACAATCTCCACCACTTCTCCCCGGCGGAGCGCCGTCTGATCAATCCGCACTACTACAAGGTCGACATTTCGGACGACCTGTACGACGTGAAGATGAAAATCATCGGAAAACTGGTGAAGGAAATCGAAGCGTTCGATCTCTAGGATTTATTCCGCGAGGTAGACATCTTCGCCCGGGGCCGCAAAATGATAGCGCTCCCGGGCGAATTTTTCGAGGGAGTCCCGGTCTCCGCTGAGGGCCTTGATCTGGGCGTCCATCGCATCGATCTCCTGCTGGTACTGCTGCATCTGGGCCTCCTGCCGCCTCACTTCGATGCCGGCCCGGGCCCAGTTGATCAGCGAGTCATGGGACAGGAAGACCATCCACAGACCGACAAGGAGGGTGACAATCAACACGAAAGGCAGAAAATAATTGTGGTCGCTTCTGCCCAGGAGGGAACGTATTTTGGCCTGCAGGTCCATTTGGCGGAAAAAATCATTTGGAATTGGTGCGAAATTACTAAATTTGTACGATTACAAGAAATTTTTCTCTAAAATTAATGATAATGAAACCTACACTTCTTGTTCTTGCAGCCGGTATGGGCAGCCGTTACGGTGGCCTGAAGCAGATGGACGGTCTCGGCCCCCATGGCGAAACCATCATCGACTATTCCATTCATGACGCCGTTGAGGCGGGGTTTGGCAAAGTGGTCTATATCGTCCGCGAGTATTTCAAGGCCGATATGGAAGCCGCCGTCAAAGCCAAGTATGCGGGGGTGAAGACCGTGGACGGATCGCCCCTCGAATTCGTTTTCGTCACCCAGGAACTTGACCGGATTCCTTCCCGCTTCACCCTCAATCCCGAGCGCGTCAAGCCCTGGGGGACCGCCCATGCCGTCCTGATGGCCAAAGACGTCATCCATGAGCCTTTCGCTGTCATCAACGGAGATGATTTCTATGGCAAGGAGTCCTTCAAGATCCTTGGCGACTGGTGCCGTGCCCATGAAAAGAGCAAGGGACAGTACTGCATCGTCGGCTTCGAACTGGACCATACCCTGAGCGAGAACGGCAGCGTCTCCCGCGGCATCTGCTCCTATGACAAGGGGGGCCAGCTGACCGATATCGCCGAGCACCTGAATATCGCCAAGGAGGCGGACGGGGTGGTCTACGGCGACAATTCCGTCAATGGCGAGAACCATGTCATCCTCGACGCCAAGGCCCTCTGCTCCATGAACATGTGGGGCTTCACCCCGGATTATTTCACCCTCAGCGAGGAGATCTTCGAAAAGTTCCTTGAAAAGAACATCAACGAACCGAAGAAGGAATTCTACATCCCTTACGCCGTGGATGTCATCATCAAGGAAGGCAAGGGCGGCTGCGAAGTCCTTTCGACCCCTTCCCACTGGTTCGGCGTCACCTACAAGGAAGACCGCCCCGGGGTCGTTGCGAAATTCGCGGACCTCGTCGCGAAGGGTGTCTATCCCAGTCCGCTGTATTGATATGGCCCGGAAAGTCAAGAGTTACGACCTGTTTGCCGCCCATGGGTGGTACACACCCGGCGTGGGCGGCATGTTCGCCCTGCTGGGCTGGTTCCTGGTGGGTATGCTCCTCGGGAGTGTGGTCCAGTGGATTGCCCTGGCCTTTGTCTCGCAGCAGACGGTGCTGGACTATGGGATGATTGTCGTCTATCCCATCCAGTTCATCCCGGCGATGCTCTATGCGGCCCGTCAGAGCCAGCGGAACGCCCTTTTCGAGAAGGGATATGCCCTTGACAGCGCTTCTTTCGCTCCTTTCTCGCCCTGGGCGGCCGCGGGGCTGACCCTCCTTGCCACCGTGTCCGGGATCTTCGTCTTCGACCTGGTGAATTACGCCAACATGCAGCTGACCCTGCGTTCGCCTTCCCTGTCCGAATTCTACTCCGTCTTCATGAACCTGATGAAGCAGCTGACGGGCGGCCCGTTCTGGTCCTCTTTCCTGACGGTGGCCATCATGGCACCGATCTTTGAGGAGTGGCTCTGCCGGGGCATGGTCCTGCGGGGCCTGCTGGTGAAGATGAAACCCTCCTGGGCCATCATCCTGTCAGCCCTTTTCTTCGCCCTGATCCATGCCAATCCCTGGCAGGCGCTCAACGCCTTCCTGATCGGTGTCCTGATGGGCTATATCTATTACAAGACGGGTTCGCTGAAACTGACGATGCTGATCCATTTTATCAACAACGGGACGGCAGTGATCCTGAGCCATATCGAGTCCCTGAAGGAATACGATTTCTGGATCGACATTTTTGGAAAGACGGATTACATGATTGTGTTCTGTCTCAGCGCGGTGGTGCTGGGTGCGACGCTATGGGCGTTCAGTCGGATTCCCACCCACCATCCATGGGGCAATATGGACCCGCTTGAATAAGCGCCTTCGCTGCGGCGACATCATGGACCCTTAGTATCTCAGCGCCTTGCTCCAGAGCGAGGCGCTCTGCGTCCAGGGTTGCCTCCAGGGCATTTTCCGGCGCTGCTCCCAGCATGCTTTTACGGGAAAGGCCGACGAGGATGGGCCTGCGGAAACGGCGGAATTCGCCGAGGTGGCGGAGCAGCTCCCAGTTTTGCTCCCGGGTCTTGGCAAAGCCGAAACCGGGGTCGAGGATCCAGTCCCGGATGCCCGCGTTCGCTGCCCGCTCCCCGAAGTCCTCGAAATAGCGCTGCAGCTCGGCGACGACTCCGTCCGGATAGTCGGTGAGCGTCTGCATGGTCCGGGGCGTCCCTCTCATGTGCATGGCGACATAGGGGAGGGAGAGCGAGCCGACCGTTTCCAGCATGGCGGGGTCGAGCTGCCCCCCCGAAATATCATTGACAAGGAAGGGGCCGATGGTGTCATAGCAGCGCCGGACGATTTCGGAATGATATGTATCCACGCTGATGCGCTCCTCCGGAAAGGCTTTCCGGATGCTTCTGAGCGCCCCTTCGAGCCGTCTCCATTCTTCAGCGGGGGCGACCATCTCAGCGCCGGGACGCGTCGACGAGGCGCCGAAATCGAGGATGTCGGCGCCGCCCTGGAGCATCTCCCGGACCCGGCGCTCCAGCGCCTCAGTGCCGGCAATCCGGCTGGGGGCATAGAATGAGTCGGGCGTCAGGTTGATGATGCCCATGAGTTGAATCCGGGCCTTCATTACAGCAGGAGCAGCAGGGCCACGAGATAGAGGCAGAAGCCTTGGGAAAGAATCCTCCGGCGGGAAACGAAACTGGTGGAGGCATCGACGGGATTGCGGCTCAGGAGGGCTTCCATCTCACCGCTTTTCGGCGCATCGCAAGGTGCCCATTTGGACACGATCTCTCCGTTGTGGAGGTAGGTTCCGCCGCCGTTGGCCCGGTTGAAGGTCATGAGTTCCTTCGGATCGGCATAGAAGATTTCCAGCTGGGGCGGGACGCCGAGGCGGTCCATGTCTTCCGCGACGCCGCCGACGACTACGAAGGTCGAGGCACCGGCCCGCCGCGCTGTTTCATACTGTCCCTCAAGCCGTTTCCAATCCACTTTTTCGGGATGGTACACCGAGAAGAGGATGACCTGCCCGAGGACGGCGCGCTCATCCTGGTACAGCCCTTCGGCATCGTAGAAGGAGAGAATCGGTGTCGCACTGGGGCGATGGAAACCGCTGCGCTCCAGGGTGTCCGTCCGGACGTACGTCCAGCTCGAATCGGGCAGGAACTCCGGGGTGAAGGAGCCCGTCTGCCCGTTCTTTTCGTAGATATAGGTCGTCACCAGGCCGTCTTGGGCCTGGTAGGGATTGTCAAGCGAAGCATACAGTTCCGTTCCCGGGGCGTAGACCGTGAAATCCAGCAGGGGAAGGTGCCGTGCGTTGTACCAGAGGGCGAAAACAAGGCTGACGGCGGCGATCCAGAAGGCGGCTTTCTTGCGGGTGGGCGCCTCCACATCCTGGGTCTTGGGCAGGAAGGCGAGGGCGGCGAGGGCGAGGAGAATGAGATTCTTGACGAGGCTCTCCCCGTGGCTCAGGTGGATGGCCTCCCCGAAACAGCCGCAGTGCATCGGCGGATTGACGATCCAAAGGAGCAGGGTGACCAGGGTGAAAAAGCCGAGGAGAACGGCGGTGACCCAGGCCGTAAGCTTTCGCCGGACGCCGGTGATCAGGGCGACGCCGGTGACTCCTTCCGTCAGTGAGAGGAGGATTCCAAGCCCCTTGGACGCCCCCTGGAGGAAGCCCAGGTGGAAGAAGGAGAGGTACTCTTTGACGAGCAGTCCCGTCCCGACCGGGTCCAGCATTTTCAGGAGCCCGCTTCCGAGCAGGACGAAGCCGACGAGGGCGGCCGAGATGCGTTTTACTTTTTTCATCCGAGACAGGGGTCAATGACTTCACGAAGACGCCGGAAGATGTCGTCCGGCGGGAGCATCTTTCCTTCGGGATCCGAGCAGTCGACGCGGCGGAAGCCGGGATCCCGGCGGCAGGCGTCCAGATAGATGGACCGTACCTCTTTCTGGAAGGCGATGTCCGCTTCATGGATGTCTTCGCCGCCGCCCAGGTAGGCGCGGTCTCCGCCCTGCCGGTGGGCACTGAGACTCTGCTCGACAAAACTGATGGGCACGTCCAGGTACAGGTTCAAGTCCGGGCGGGGAAGGTCGAATTCCCCGTATTCCGTGTTGAGAATCCATTCCCGGAGGTCTTCCCGTTTTTCGCCGGCGGGAAGTTTGGCGCACTGGTAGGCGATGTTGGAATAGACGTAGCGGTCCAGGAGGACGGTCTTCCCTTCCCTCAGGGCGGAGCGAAGGGCGGGTCCGGCCCCATGGCGGTCTTCTGCGAAGAGCAGGGCCACCAGCTGGGGATGGACCGTAGCATTGTCGCCAAATTCGCCGCGAAGGAAACGGCTGATGAGGTCCCCATAGACGGGGGCCTCATAGCGCGGAAAATGGATGTACTCCAGCGAGCCGAAGCGCTCTGAAAGGTATTGCCGGAGCCGCTGGACCTGGGTGGATTTTCCGGCTCCGTCCAGGCCCTCCAGGACTATCAGCATTACAGCGAACGTTTGATTTCCACGACGGTGAAGGCTTCGATGACGTCGCCGGGATGGATGTCGTTGAATTTCTCCAGGCCGCAGCCGCATTCGAATCCGGCGGCCACTTCCTTGGCGTCGTCCTTGCCCCGCTGCAGGGAGGCGAGGGCACCGGTGTACACGACGATGCCGTCCCGGATGAGGCGGACCTGGGCCTTGGCGGTCAGCTTGCCTTCCTTGACCTGGCAGCCGGCGATGGTGCCGACCTTGGAAATCTTGAAGGTCTGCTTGACCTCGGCCGTGGCCGTAACCTCTTCCTTCTTCTCGGGCTCGAGCATACCCTCGATACCTTCTTTCACCTCGTTGATACAGTCGTAGATGACCGAGTAGAGGCGGATTTCGATGCCTTCCTTCTCGGCGCTCCGGCGGGCTTCTGCGGACGGACGGACCTGGAAACCGATGATGACGGCATCGGAGGCCTCCGCCAGGAGGACGTCGCTCTCGGAGATGGCGCCGACCGCCTTGTGGATGACATTGACCCGCACTTCTTCGGTGGAGAGTTTGATGAGCGAGTCGGACAGGGCCTCGACGGAACCGTCCACGTCACCCTTGACGATGACATTCAGTTCCTTGAAGTTGCCGATGGCGATCCGCCGGCCGATTTCCTCGAGGGTGAGGTGCTTCTGGGTCTTGATGCCCTGAATGCGGATGAGCTGCTCGCGGCGGTTGGCGATACTCTTGGCTTCCTTCTCGTCGGCGAGGATGTTGAATTTCTCACCGGCGGCCGGGGCGCCGTTCAGGCCCAGGATGCTCACCGGGGTCGAAGGACCGGCTTCCGCCACTTTCTGGCCACGCTCATTGTACATGGCCTTGACCCTTCCATAATAACTGCCGGAGAGGATGACGTCGCCCACGCGCATCGTCCCGTCCTGGACGAGGACGGTCGCGAGGTAGCCGCGGCCCTTGTCCAGGGAAGACTCGATGACGGCGCCGCTGCCGGGCTTGGAGGGGTTGGCCTTGAGTTCCAGCAGGTCGGTTTCGAAGAGAACCTTTTCGAGCAGTTTGTCGACATTGATTCCCTTCTTGGCGGAAATCTCCTGACACTGGTACTTGCCGCCCCAGTCTTCCACGAGAATGTTCATTTCGCTGAGCTGACGGCGGATGGTGTCCGGGTTGGCACCGGGCTTGTCGATCTTGTTGATGGCAAAAACCATCGGGACGCCGGCCGCCTGGGCATGGGCGATGGCCTCCTTGGTCTGGGGCATCACCGCATCGTCGGCCGCGACGATGATAATGGCGAGGTCGGTCATCTGGGCACCGCGGGCACGCATGGCGGTAAAGGCCTCGTGGCCCGGGGTATCCAGGAAGGTGATGCGGCGGCCGCTGTCCAGCTTCACGCTGTATGCGCCGATATGCTGGGTGATGCCGCCCGCCTCACCGGCGATGACGTTCGTATTGCGGATATTGTCCAGCAGGGAAGTCTTACCATGGTCCACATGGCCCATGACGGTGATCACCGGCGGACGCTCCACGAGGTCTTCCTCGTTGTCCGGCTCCTGCTGCTCGATTTCGTTGGTGAGTTCGGCGGTGACGAATTCGACCTTGTAGCCGAATTCCTCGGCCACCAGGACGAGGGTCTCCGCGTCCAGGCGCTGGTTGATGGACACCATCATGCCCAGGGACATGCAGGCGCCGATGACCTTCACCACGGGCGTGTTGTTCATGAGGGTGGCGAGGTCGTTGACCGTTACGAACTCGGTGACTTTCAGCACTTTGTTCTCAGCGAGCGCCTGCTCCATCTCCTCCTGAGTACGCATGGCGGCCATTTCGCGCTTCTCCTTGCGGTGCTTCGCGCCGAAGTTGTCCTTGGTCTCGTTCATCCGCGCGTAGGTCTCCTTGACCTGCTTCTGGATTTCCTTCTGCATCTCCTCCTGCTCGGCCTCGGTG
>JAEEHS010000078.1 GCA_016281015.1 Bacteroidales bacterium | reverse complement strand
CTGCGTTAATTTACATTTCCCATCCCGGATTCTGCCCCAGAGCCGGGTTGACGACGATGGCGTCATACGGCACCGGATAGAGGTACATTTTGTCCTCCCACAGCCGGTCATATTGTTCATTGGTGTTGGCCTTATAAATCAAACGGCCGTAATTCTTACTGGAAAGCAGGTATTTGGAACCGATCATGACCTGGTAAGTATTGCTCTGCCAGGAAGTCTTCTTGACAAAGGTCACGTCCTCCTCTCCGTCACCGTCCAGATCCAGCGGAAGATCCAGCGAAGGCACATAGATTCCCTGGTATTCCATCGCCATCAGTCTACCCGCTTTCCAACGTCGGATATCGTCGAAACGCTGGCCTTCGGCGACAAGCTCAATACCCCGCTCTCGCCGGATTTCCAGCAAAACCGGGTCGGTCAGTTCCGGGAAATACGTCTGCTTTAAGTAGGGATCGGTCTCGGTCGGCATTCCGACAGAAGTGATGCCGGCCCTATGGCGGAGCGCCCCTACCGTCTTGTCCCAGTCGTCCACGGTAAATACGCCCAATTCGGCCCTGGCTTCGGCATAGTCGAGCAGCACTTCCGCATAGCGGATCCATGGAATTGCGGTCGTCTGCATCGATCGGGAATCCATTGACACGTCACGAGAAACCCATTTCCGAATCTGGTAACCTGTCGTACATGCGCCGAAGTCCGGCGGATAGACTTTGCCGTCACTGCGTACATAATGGCCGCAACGGATGGTGGCCGAAAGACGTGGATCGCGCGCGGTCACTTCATCCTGGAATTCCATTTCATCATACCCCGGGGTATCTGTAAAACGACTGCCGTCCACATTGAGATAGGTATTGACAAACTGATGAGTCAGTCCGAGGCATTCTCCATAAGAAGGAGAAGTATAATACCAATTGGCGGCATGATGGACCTGAAGTCCGGCACTGTGGACGATCGCCAGAAGGACTTCCTTCTTGTCGGCTTCTTCCGATACGAACAAGTTTCCGTAATCATCCGATAACGAAAACAACTGGCTGCCCATCACCTGGGCGGCAGCATCGGCCGCTTCAGCGAGCCACTCCTCAGGGGCGGGTTCCGCCGTGATGCCATGATACTTGCGGAAGGTCCCTTCAAAAAGGCAGATGCGGGCTTTGAGCGCAAGGGCCACATACCGGTCGATGACAGAGCAGTCGGAGTCGGACAATTGCCCCCCGTCCCGCGAACGGAGATGCTGACAGGCGTCTTCCAGGTCTTCCAGTACTTTCTTCATGATAAACTCCCGGCTGTCCCGCGGTTTATAGAGATCCGGGTCATCGTACTCCAGCGGTCTGTCATACCAAGGGACATCTCCGAAACGTTTTACTTTGTCGAAATAGAACATCGCCCTCATCAGCCTGGCCAAAGCCCCATAATGGGCACGCGCCTCGGCCGGAATAGCGGGATTGTCGTAATGGGAGAGGAAATAATTCACGTTGCGCAGGCTCCCCCAACTCCAGCCGCCACTGTCCTGGGCCGTGTAACTTCCGAGGAAAAACTTCCCGACAGCGATGGGAGCCATATAATCGCTGACGCGGTCGCCATAAAAAATGGTGTAGGCCGACGGCAACATCGAATAGAAGCCATTCGTATACAGTTTCAGATCCGCTTCCGTTTGGAAGGCGTTGCTCTCGAAGAGTTTGTCGGACGGATTCTGTTCCAGCGTATTGCATCCGGCCACGACGAGGCTCAAAAGGAAAAATACTATCTTTTTCATCGCATCAGAATCCAATCGTTACACCCAAAGAGCAGCTCCGGAGCATCGGATAGGCGTTACCGTCGCCTTTTCCTGTGGCGACCTCCGCATCCGATCCGGAGATGACTTCCGGGTCAATGTTCTTGGTTATCCTGTGAATGGGCGACCATGTCCAGAGATTCTGTCCGGAAAAGAATAACTGGCATTTGGCGATTCCGACCTTTTCGAGGACCTCCTTCGGGATGTCGTATCCGAAAGTCAGATTCTTCAGGCGGACATAGGCCGCATTCTGAAGATAACGCGTATTGGGCATCCGGAGGACACCGTTGGTAGAAGTGGCCAGATAGCCGCGGAAACGGGGAAAATAAGCATCGGGCGTCTCTTCTGTCCAGTGATTCTCATAGATATGCACAGGCAGCATATTGTACGGACGATTATACATTCCCCAAAAAGCGTTGCATTCGACCGATGGATACCAGTCACGATGCCCTACCCCCTGGAAAAAAGCCGTCAGGAAAAAGTTATTCCATGAAGCGGACAGATTGACCCCAAATCGCCAACGGGGCGTTGTGTTGCCGATGACCCTCATATCTCCGTGCTCATCAACGGTCCGTTTTCCGTCGTTGATCTTACCATCCTGATTCAGGTCGGCATATTTCATGTCTCCCGGCAACCATATTTTCTGGCCCTGTGAAGTCTTCATATAACTCTGGTCCGCCCAGGATGCGATCTCATTCTCATCCTGAAAAAGGCCCACGATCTCATACCCCCAGATTTCCCCGACTTTGGCGCCCTTGTAATAGACATTGTCAATGAGTCCGTTGGGATTGTTGTAGCGGGTAATCTCCGCCTGCGAATCCGACAGGACAAGTTTGACGGAATAGTCCAGAGACTTCTGCCATGCAATCCGGTCCTTCCATTCCAGCGACAATTCCAGTCCGCGGGTTCTGAGGTCCGCGTAATTGCCTTTGGGAGAACTTGTTCCAAGTACAGCAGGAACGATAACGCCTGTCGTGTACATGTTTTCCGTATTCCGTTGGAAGAAGTCGGCGTTCAACGTCAGCCGGTTTTCAAGGAAACCCAGATCGATGCCGACATTATAGGTCCTGGAGCGTTCCCAGGTCAGGTCATCCGGCACCAGCGAGGGCATATACGAATACAGCGGCAGGGCACCGTCGATGATCCGGCTGGACTGATAGGTCGAGATGGTCTGGATATACGAATAAGGCGGAATCTGTCCATTTCCCAATTCACCGTAACTCAAACGAATCTTCAACTCGGAAACCGCCTTCGGAGAAATCCGCCAGAAATCTTCCTTGGAGACCCGCCAGCCGGCGGAAGCCGAAGGGAAGAAGCCCCACATCGAGTTGCGCGGGAAGTTGGAGGAGGCATCATAGCGGCCGTTAAGTTCCACCAGGTAACGTTCTTTGTAATTATAATTCAACCGGCAGAATAGTCCCAGGACCGCCCAGGCGCTTCCGCCGCCCGTGATGAGGAAACTATCTCCGTTCGCCAGGTTAAAGTCTGCGATGTTTGGTTTGAGAATACCGTTCCGTTCCATATCGTTCGTCACGGTCTTCTGATACTCGTAGTTGACACCGGCCATTGCCTTCAAGTAATGGCGCCCCCGGAAAGTATTCTCATATTCAGCATAGAAATTGGTCCCGAGATAATTGGTCTCATCAATTCCCTCGCTGAGTTTGTTGGTCCCTTCGGATGTAATCACCCCCTCATAGTCGCTGTAACTGACCGGATACAGGATCCGCTTGTCTCGTGCAAGGCGATAACTGTACGTGAAATCCCCATTGAAGCGGAGGGAATTATCCATAAAAGAGGCCACAGCACCGAGGGTATTCCGGAGATTGAACTGCGTTGTGAGACTCTTGTTATTGCCCGTCTTGAAATCACCGACGGTATAGGCCGCATGGCGGGTCATCGTCCCGTCCGGATTGTACATCACAGCCATCGGGAAGCCCTGGTCGGCGATATTGCGCCAGATGCCCTTCTCATAAATGGAGGTGAGTGGATACTTGTAACTTCGGCGGGAGAAATCGACATTATCACTCACTTTCAGCCAGGGGAAGGCCTGGACATACCCCTTACCACGAAGGTTGAACTGGTTGAAATCGTCGGAATTGTACTTGAAGATACCTCCCTGTCCATAATACCGTCCTGACAAATAATAGCCCACATTGCGGGCGCTTCCCGAAAGGGTCAGCGTATGCTCCCCTCCGGTGGACACCTTCTTGTAGAGTTCATCATACCAGTTGGTGCTACCATAATACACATATCGGCCATCGGAAGTGGTCGCTACTTTCGGCAGGGACGGATCATCATGCCTACGTTTCAGTTCGGAAAGCCAGGTCTCCAGATTGGGCGTGAAAGGGAAAGCGTTATTCACGCCGGTAGGATTGGTAACATAGTCATTGTAAGCGTAATACGCCTCAACGAAACTCTTCGCCCATGTGTAACCGTCCCAGATATAATCATTGCGCTGGGTCTGGGTATAGAAGGACACATTTCCGGAATACGTGAGGGATGTCTTTCCCTCAGATGGATTCTTTGTCGTGATGAGCACGACACCGAAGGGTCCCCGGGCACCATAAATGGCCGCCGAAGCAGCATCCTTCAAGACAGTAACCGATTCAATATCACCGGGATTCAGGAGATCCGGATCGCCGGGTGCGCCATCAATCATAATCAACGTGCTACCACCTCCTGCTCCGATAGAGGTCGTTCCACGGACATTGTATTCGGAACTTCGGATGGGTTTCCCGTCCGTCATATCAATATTCAAGCTCGGAATCATTCCTTGCAATCCACGGGAAAGGGACGGCATCGGCAGATTCTCCATGGCTTCGCCACCGAGGCTCTCCACACTACCGGTCAGATTGACCTTTTTCTGCACACCGTAACCCACGACCACCACCTCTTCGAGTTGAGTGATATCGTCTTCCAGGACAAAATCCAGCCGAGATGCCGCCTTCCTGGATACGGTTTTATATCCAATCAGAAGGGCGTCCACCCAGTCGCCTTCGGCCACACTCATACTATAGTTTCCATCCAAGTCGGTCGTCGTGCCCTCCGAAGTGCCGTGGATCATCACGGTCGCCCCGACAAGCGGCTCTCCGTTGCCATCCACCACCCGGCCTGCCATCCGCATGCGGGACTTGACAGGCAGAGACGGATTTCGGTTGTCGTGAAGCTGTAGCGCATCTCGCCGCATCAGGATCAGATTGCGGCCCTCGACCCGTGCATCCACATTCAGTTGCCGAAGGACCTGCCTGATCGGGGCCGCAGTGACATGGACGGAGACTTTCCCGGATGCCCCCAAATCAGTACTCTTATAAAGAAACATCACGCCGGTCTGTCCCATCATCGCATCGATGACCTCCTCCAGGGTCACATTGTCCATGTCAAGCGTCACGGGGATGTCGAGCGGAGAATCCTGGGCTGAAAGCGGCATTATTACCAGACACAATACCGCCAGAAGAACAGTCAATCGTTTCATTCCGTTGCCTTGAGTAGATAGTAGCCGTCTTCCGGCATCACGAGTTTAAAGGAATTGTCGTAGTTAAGCAGGTTCAGAATCCGTTCAACGCCTTCCCCGAGGGAGACAGCGCCCGAATATCCTCCCTCTTTGCCAAGACCCGGATCAACCTCGATGGTAACCTTGAAATACTGCTCCAGACGGGAGGCAATCCTATCCAGCGATTCTCCCCGGAAATAGCAGATACTCGAGTTCCAGTCCTGCGCGGCTTCTCCGCGGGATATTTTCTCCACTTTCATCCTGCCCGTTGTCTTGTCGTAGATGCATTTTTCACCAGGATGGATTTCAAGACTGCGGACCGATGCTCCTTCTGTATCAAGCAGGTCCAGTGAGACTTTTCCCTCCATCAGGATGATGGTAGAAAGCGAATCCTCCTTGAAGTCCTGCACATTGAAAGTGGTTCCAAGGACCTTGACCGCCTGATGCGGAGTCCGGACGATAAACGGATGCTCCGGATCGGCCACAACCTTGAAGAAGGCCTCGCCATCCAGCATCACCGTCCGCTCCCGTCTATCGAAGGCTGACGGGGCATACTGCAGGACGGATGCAGATTTGAGCGTTACGGACGTTCCGTCCGGCAAGGTTACCGATGTCGCCGCACCGGGAAGCGTTTCCACTACGGTCATTGAATCATTTCCCGGACGGCGAAGGATGACGGCTCCGGAAATGCCGAGAAAGGCCGCCACGACGGCAACCGCGGCATAGCGGAAGATTTCCCGGGCACGCATTCCGGCAAGGGTCCGCCCACCGGTCACGGTCCGGATCAGATCCGCTGCGCGGCGGTCCTTTTCAAAAGGAGACATCTCGTCTCCCTTCATGGCCGCATCTGCCAGTTCCTTGAGGCTGAAAAGTTCTTCCTTTGCCGAAGGATCCTCCTCGGTCAGCGCATGGAGTTCTTCCATTCCCTCTGCGTCCAGCGTTCCATCAATGTATTCCAGGAACAAGGACTGCTTTCTTTCTTCTGTCATATCGTTTCTATTTATCTTTTTCTGATAGTTCACTTCGCAAGATTTGGAGTGCCTTGTACAACTGGGACTCAACAGTCCGTTGGGAGATGCCGTAGTACTCGGCAATCTCCACACTCTTCATCCGTTTCTGGTAGTGCATGATAAAAATCTCGCGGCAACGTTCGGGCAATTGTCCCACCTGCACAGAGACCGCCTCCAGCAGGGCTTCCTGTTCACGAGGGGTACGCCTTGAAGAGAAATCGATTTCCTCCTGTTTCATCAAATACAAGGTCTCTCCCTCATAACGGGACACGGCCAACTGATGTTTGAGCCAGTCCTTACAGGCGTTGCGGACACTACGGAAGAGGTAAGCCTGACGAGTCTGTCCCTCCGGGACGTTCAAGAAAGCCCTGTAACTCTGCCAAAGCCTGACGAACACATCCTGCACCAGATCTCCCGCCACATCCTCGGGCACAAAACGGCGTGCATACGCCAGGAGACCCGGAAGGTTCTCCTTGTACGCGGATTCAAGCCGATACAATTCTTGCGAGGATGTGATCATGGTCTTCATTTCAAGGCCGCCAGAAGGATTTGTTCCATGACGTCGTAGCCGTTGCTGTCCGGATGGACGCCATCGCTGTGGTATCCGTCCTTGAAACGGCCGTCCGAGTCGGAAAGTGGTGTATAAAAGTCAATGTATCCGTAGCCTTTGCTGGCCGCCAGCTCCTGATAAGCTTTGTTCGTCGCCACAATGAGTTCCTGAGGAGAGACATCCCCCGTCTGAGACGCATTGCAGGGAAGGATGGAGGAGATGAACACCTTCGCTCCGAAAGCGGCCGCCCGACGAGCCATCTCAGCCATGTTGGCGATGGTGGACTCACTGCTCTTCCATGTCTGGACACGTGTCAGATCGTTGGTTCCGCCCTCCAAAACGACAACTTGAGGCTTATAATACAGGACACTGCCCTCGAAACGTTCCAGCATCTGGTCGGTGGTCTGGCCGCTCACCCCACTGTTGACCATGTTGTTCTCTGTAAAGAAATCAGGATGCCCGATTCCTTCCGAATCCCACCGGTCAAAGATGCTGTCACCAATCAGAACGCACCAGAATCCTTCAGCAGGTACCGGCGTCGGATATTCATACGCGCCGATGTCCGGGGCCGTCCCGAAACGCCGCGGGGTGCCACCGGCATCCAAGACCATAAAGCCGAAAAGGGAGGTGTTGCCCTTGTCAATCAACATATTGGCAGCGGATGTCAGATGATAGTCGCCACCCGTATAATCGACGAAGATATGCTCGCTTCCTGAAGGAATCTCCTGCAGATGCTGGTTCCGCCCATTGCTGTTGGGATCGTAAAAGGAATGCAGTCTTAAGCCCCCTGCGCGGACAGCGTTGTTCATCAACCAGGTATATTGATGATTGATATACATCTGAACCGCCTCTGACGCATCCTTCCCTTTGGAATAATTGCCGTACAGGAGACAATTCTTGATGGTGCCGTTCTGGTTGATATACAGACCGGAAGAATTACCACCGTCAGCCGCATCATAATTCTTGACAATGGTACAGTTCACAATGGAAGCGATGCCATTGGCCAGGATACCCGAGATTCCGCCCCCCGTTGCCGTATTGCCTTCTACCAGCAGATTGGCCACCTGGGTATTTCCGTAGAGACGTACTCCGCCGGCATTCTTGGAACTGTTGTGGCGAATCATACAGTTGTACATCGTCCCGTTGGTATTGCTGGCCGCACTACCGCCATGCATCTGGACGCCGCCGCCCACGTTGTCGGGAGCTTCATTGTCTTCAATCGTGCAGTATTTTACAAGTCCTTTTGAATAAACTCCGCCACCGGCATTCTGCGCGAAATTGTCGTGGATCCGGCACTGTGTGAGGATACTGCCTTCTGCCGCCCATACTCCACCCCCCTGGGAAGATCCTCCCTCGGCGCGGTTATGGTGAATGTCACAGTTTTTCAGCACACCGTTTTTCCGAAGAAAAGCACCGGCACCGTTCTCCCCATTCAGTCTACCATCGGTAAGAGTAAGATTCTTCCATGTAGTTAACGTTTCAAAGTCTGTTTCCTGGGTAAGGACGCGACCGGAGGTAACTGTCAGGATGGTCTTGTCGCCAGCCCCTCTCACATCGATTCCCTCGACCATCTTGAAAGGGCCCGTGAATGTACCCTCGCCGAGGGAAAGGGTCTTGATACCTTCCGGAACAGCTGCAAGGATGGCTGCAAGGTCATCTCCTTCTTCCACTTTGAGGACGGTCGGATCTTCCGGCTCTTCCGGGCCTGCCGGTTCCTCGGGATAACTTGGTTCCTGTCCGCCCGGTTGTTCCTCCGCAGGAACAGGGGAATGATGACATGAGACAGACATGGACAGCACCACCGCCGCCACCAATAGAAAGTATTTCCGCATATTGTTGTATCTCATTTGTTGGCATCAGTCGTGTTACCTAAAAGATAGACGACCAGTCAGCGGAAAATACTTATTATTGACGCGAGAAAAACGCTGTGGCCATCTCTCATCATCCATCATCTGGTACCACGGCAAATGTAAGGAGTTTTGGAAAAGATTCCTCCCCTGTTTCTACCCTTGGATGAACGCTTTACCCCTAGCGCTCCGCCGCTACGGCCGGGAAGAAGCGTCCACGCAGCCCTGAAGCAGTTCGTTGATGGCTTCGATTCCCGCCCGGAGCCGCTGCGGCGGACGGCTATGGTAGCCTCCGGAGGAAATGGAGCCGCCTTCATAGCGGATATACAGGCGCCAGCTGACCCCATCGAGAACCTTAAAAGGAGGCTGGTAGTGGTCTTTCAGCTGGTGTAGTTTGTACCCCCTGACGAGACTGTCGATTTGGGCAGGAAGGTCCTTCGGAGCCCTCATGACCGTCTCTTCCCCATCCCAGTTGATATGACGGACAAAGGGTGCGCCCTCGTCATCGAAAAAGACTTCGTAATGCGCCTGGGGGACGGCCCTCATCCCGTTCTCGACATATTCATAGCCCTTGAAAGCACCTTCCGGAGCCTTCTGCGAGCAGCCAAAAAGCGTCATCATACAGGTCAGCAAGAGGATACGTATCATAGAAAGTTGAGATGTAGAGATTCGAACTCTAACTGAGGGAACCAAAATCCCTAGTGCTACCATTACACCACATCTCAATACCGGCTTGCAAATTTAGGGCGAAAAAACGGAAAATGCAAAAAGTTCAGCGGCGCTCCTTGAAGAAGTCCTTCATAAGGGCGGAGCACTCCTCAGCGAGAACCCCTGCGGCGACCTGGGTCTTGGGATGGAGCAGGGACGGGGTAAAGAGGGAATAACCGCGGCGGGGATCGATGGCGCCATAGACAATCCGTCCGATCTGGGCCCAGTTGAGAGCGCCGGCACACATCGGGCAGGGCTCCACGGTTACATACAACGTGCAATCCGTCAAGTATTTTCCTCCGAGTGCTTCGGTCGCCGCCGTCACGGCGAGCATCTCGGCATGGGCGGTGGTATCATGGAGTTTCTCGGTCATGTTGTGTCCACGGCCGATGACCCGGCCCCGGCCTACGACAACAGCCCCGATGGGGATTTCCCCGTCAGCAAGGGCATAGCGCGCCTCCTGCAGCGCTTCCCGCATATATCTTTCGTCCTCGGGCATGGTCAGAACAGGGTAGGATGGTTTTCTTCCAGCTCGGAAAGCACCTTCGTCATGATGGCTTCCCGGAACAGCGTCGCTTTTGCATGGACCTTGAAGCGGTCACAATACTCGGCAATCGCCGCCATTTCGCTGTCATTGAAATACAGGACATAGCGGTTCTTGCGAAGCAGCGCCTCCTTCTGTTTTTCCAGATAGGCCGGATCGACGCCCGGGATTCCCTTGCGGTTTCGTCTCATAACTGTACGTATCGGTGAACAATGGTCCCCTTCCTGTCCAATTCCAGGACAAAGGGCAGGGCGGAAAGATCAAAGGTATCCAGCAGCCGGGTCCGGACCGGCTCCTCCAGCGCGTCCATATCCACGAGCAGCACCCGCACCCGGCGGCTGCCGGAAACAAGCCGGTCCACCGCGGAGAGTGTCTCCTGGCAGAGGCCGCAGAGCGGAGAATAGAACACGACATATCCCGGCGCCCCTTTCAGCTTCCGGAGGGCGAAATCCCCTTCCCTGGTCCCTTTACAGAAGAGTCCGGGGTGGTAGCGCAGGGTTCCATGAAGTGTCAGGTCCGGAATCTGGGACCCGACGGGCGTGCGAAGCGAAAGATCCTTCAGCATATGGGCCAGGGACAGGACCCGGAGCGTATCTTCCGGGGACTCCCAGATGTCGGGGACATCAATGAAACGGTCCACGAAGGCGGCCGTTCCCTCCTTATAAGCCTCTCCCCGCTGGGAGGACAGGTAGTAGAGGAGGTCCCCTTCCATCTGGCGGTAGGCACTGATATCTCCGTCCGCGATGGTCCGTCCCGCCACATATTCCGCGACATCCAGCACATGGGAGGGGCGAAGCGTATCGCCATAGACAGCGAAGGTTTCCCGGTACAGGTCCATCTGGGCCTCTCCGCCGTATTCATACCCCGCCGCATCCGTCAGGCGGTGCAGGAGCATGCTGAGCGCGGGCGTGTCCAGGCCGCGGCCGAGGATGGTTCCGTCCGCATCCAGAAGGAACATCTTCGGGGTCTGCAGAACGCCGTATTTCCGCTGGTAGTCCGAATCCACGCCGGGGTCCCAGAGATGGACAACGCCGGGGAAATCCTCCCGGTAGGCCTTCCAGACAGCCTCATCCGTCCCCGTATAGATGGCATACGTGGTCAGAGGGAACTTTCCTTCGGCAAGGAACTCTTTCAGCCGCGCGGTCTCCACCCGGCAGGTACTGCAGCCGGTATCATGGAAATAGAGCAGCGAATAGCCTTCGGCCTTGGAGGCGGGAAGCCGGACTTCGCGTCCGGAAGGGTCTTTCAGATAGACCAGCGGCGCCTTGGCTCCGATGAGAGAATGCCGGTTGAACGCCGCAAACACCTGCGCGTTCAGCAGATCCATCTCCGAATGCATCTTCACCTTCCCGGGAATGAGCCACTGCTCGGCCACATGGACCGCCACGGCATCGTCCCCCATGATCTTGGAATGGACATAATGGTCATAAATCTTCAGGGTGACGAACTGCCGCACCAGCGAGTCCTTGCACGAGGAGATCAAAAAATCACACTCCGCATTCTGGACGGCGGCACTTTCTCCGGCAAGAGCCACGAAATACTCGTCCAGTTTGGCGCCAAGCGCCGTATAAGGGTCCTGGGCCCATGAAAGAGGTCCCATGAGAGCGAGCAAGAAGAGAACGAGCAGCTTTTTCATAACACGACGCCCTCCGGAATAAAGGCGGAATAATCGCCATGGTGCTTGAGGATGTCCCGGACGGCGGAGGAGGAGATATGGGCAAACTCCTGGGCCGTCGGGATGATGATGGTCTCGATATCCGGTGCCAGGCGGCGGTTCGCGTCCGCGATGGAGCGTTCCGTCTCGAAATCAATCATGTTCCTGACGCCCCGGACAATGTGCCGGATGCCCAGTTCCCGGCAGGTGTCGATGGTCAGGTTGTCGTACTGGATGACCGACACGCCGGGAAGGTCCTTCGTCGCGCTCCGGATAATCTCAAGGCGTTTCTCCATATCGAAGAAGCCCCGTTTGTCCTGGTTGATACCGGCGGCGACGACCACTTCGTCGAACATGGTCAGCGCCCGCTTGAGGATATTCAGATGCCCGGCCGTGAACGGATCGAAGGAACCGGGGAAAAGTGCTTTCGTTTTCATAATTGCCAGTCTATCGGGGTCTTGCCCCGGCTGATAAGGTATGCATTGGTCTGGGAGAAATGCCGGCATCCGAAGAAAGCTCCGCCGGCAAGCGGCGAAGGATGGGCGGCACAGAGGACCCGGTGCCGGGTCTGGTCGATGAGCGGCGCCTTCCCCTGGGCATAGCGTCCCCACAGGAGGAACACCACCCCATCGCAGCGGCTGGACACCGTCCGGATGACCTCGTCGGTAAACTCCTGCCAGCCGATCCGGCTGTGCGATGCCGGGGCGCCAGCAAGGACCGTCAGGGCCGTATTCAGGAGGAGAACCCCCTCCCGGGCCCATTTCTCCAGATTCGGCCGCCCGGACATCTGAATGCCAAGGTCGTCCGAGATTTCCTTGAAGATGTTGCGGAGCGAGGGAGGTGCCGGGACCCCATCCGGAACCGAGAAAGACAGCCCCATCGCTTGGCCGGGCCCATGATAGGGGTCCTGCCCGAGGATGACGACTTTGACCGCAGGCAGCGGTGTCAGTTCGAAGGCACGGAAGATCTGCCCCCCGGGAGGATAGATGACTTTCCCGGCGGCTTTTTCCTCATGGAGAAAACGCACAAGCGCCTCGAAGTACGGTTTGCCGAACTCCGGGGCGAGCGCCTCTTTCCAAGTCTGTTCTATCTTTACATCCATCTAAAAGACATAGTCGATTACATCGCCGATCTCTTTCACATAGACAAAGGTAAGACCTTTTATGTAAATATCCTTGATATCTTCGATATCTTTTTTGTTTTCCTCGCTGAGGAGGATGGTGGTAACCCCCGCGCGCTTGGCAGCAAGGATCTTTTCCTTGATGCCGCCGACCGGCAGCACACGCCCGCGGAGGGTCATTTCGCCTGTCATGGCGATGCCTTTTTTGAGCGGCTCGCCCCGCAGGGCCGATACCATGGACGACACCATGGTGATGCCGGCAGAAGGCCCGTCTTTCGGCACGGCGCCTTCGGGAACATGGACGTGGATGTCCCTGGCCATGAATTCTTCGGTATTCATCCGGGCAAGCTGGGGGTGCGCCTTGAGATACTGCCAGGCGATCTGAGCCGACTCTTTCATCACATCGCCGAGGTTCCCTGTCATCGACAGGACGCCCTTGCCGGAGGAAACGGACGATTCCACGAAGAGAATCTCTCCGCCCAGTTCCGTCCAGGCCAAGCCCGTCACGACGCCCGGCCCTTCGTTGCCCTCCACCTTGTCATGGAAAGCCGTCGGTAGCCCCAGGTACTCCTTGAGGTGCTTCTTTTCGATGGTCTTGGGATAGTCCTCCTCCAGTGCGATTTTCTTCGCCGTCACCCGGGCGATCTTCGCAATCTGCTTTTCCAGGCCGCGGACTCCGGATTCATGGGTATACTGGTCGATGATGCCCTGGAGACCCGCCTTGCTGACGGAAATCATCCCCTCGATGCCATGCTCTTTCAACTGCTTGGGAACCAGGTAGTTCTTGGCAATTTCCAGTTTCTCTTCCGCCAGATATCCGGTCACGTTGATCATCTCCATCCGGTCCTTCAGGGCCGGCTGGATGGTCGCGGTGCCGTTCGCCGTCGTGATGAAAAGGACATTCGACAGGTCGTAGTCGATGTCCAGGTAATTGTCATGGAAGGTGGCATTCTGCTCCGGATCCAGGGCCTCCAGCAGGGCGCTGGACGGGTCTCCCTTGAAGTCCGAGGAGAGTTTGTCGATTTCGTCCAGGACCACCACCGGATTGGAGGTCCCGGCCCGCTGCAGTCCGCTCAGGATCCGGCCCGGCAGGGCGCCGACATAGGTCTTGCGGTGGCCGCGGATCTCGGCCTCGTCATGCATGCCGCCCAGCGAGATCCGCACATACTTGCGGCCCAGGGCACGGGCGATGGACTTTCCGAGCGAGGTCTTGCCCACACCGGGAGGGCCCCAGAGACAGAGAATCGGGGATTTCATGTTCCCCTTGAGCTTCAACACGGCCAGGTATTCGATGATCCGGTCCTTGACCGTATCCAGCCCGTAATGGTCTTCGTCCAGCACGGCCTGAGCGTGTTTGAGGTCCAGATTGTCCTCCGACATTTCCCCCCAGGGCAAATCCAGCATAAACTGGACGTAATTGTACTGGATGCTGTAGTCCGGCGTGGAAGGATTGTATTTTTCAAGCCGGGCCATTTCCTTGTCGAAGATGGCTTTCACTTCATCCGGCCATTTCTTCCCGGCCGCCCTTTCCCTGAGGCGGGCGAAGTCCTCGGTCTCATCCATCCCGAGTTCTTCCTGGATGGTCTTCAGCTGGTTGTTCAGGTAGTACTCCCGCTGCTGCTGGTCGATATCCGACTTGACCTTCTGGCTGATCTCCTGCTTGATATGGAGCAGCTGGATCTGCGTCTCGAGCACTTTCAGCAGGGCCATCCCGCGTTCATGGACGTCATCATAACGGAGCAGAGCGGCCCGTTCCGTGAAATTCTCCACCTCGACGGTCGTCGCGATAAAATTCACCAGGAAGGGGAAATTGTCAATGGACGCGAGGGCGGCTGCCGCCTCCTTGGGCACGAAGGACGCACTCTCGATAATCTCTCCGGCATATTCCCGGAGCGATTCGGACAGGACATGGATTTCCTGGCTTTCCTCCTGGGGAACGGTATCGTGCAGATAACGGACGGTCGCCGTAATGTACGGCTCATAGCCCAGGACCGAAACCACCTCGAAACGCAAGAAGGCCTGGAGAATGGCCGTCAGCGAGCCGTCCGGCATCTCCAGGGTCTTAAGCACCTTGCAGACCGTGCCGAGGGGCATCAGGTCGGACGCATGCGGGTCTTCCACCGTCACGTCGTTCTGGGGCACCGCGCCCAGAAGGCCGTCCCGCCGTTCCGCTTCCCGGACCACCCGGATGGATTTTTCCCTACCCACCGTCACGGGAAACACCGTGCCGGGGAAAATGACGGCGTTGCGGAGCGCCAGCACGCCCAGGGCGTCCGGGAGCCGGGACTCATCCAGTTTGGCAGGCATTCCTTCCCCGACGACCGGCATGATATTGACTTCCATTCCGCGGGGTGAAAACAGTATATTCTGACATTTTGTCATATCAATCGCTCTTTTTTGTCTGGCCGGATATATCGTCAATCTCCGTGCCAGGTGGTTTTCCGCCTACAAATTTCGCAACAAGACTTTGATTTATCAAACTTTATCCTTACTTTTGCAACTCGAATCCAATAATGGAAGAAAGAAAGTAACCATTTTAAGAGTAATTGCATTATGACAAAGGCAGAGATCGTCAACGAAATTGCAAAAGCAACTGGCGTTGAGAAAATTCAGGTACAGAACGTTATTGAAGAATTTACCAAGGTCGTCAAGAATTCCATCATCGCCGGCGAACCGGTGTACGTCCGCGGATTCGGCAGCTTCATCATCAAGCACCGCGCCGAGAAGGCCGCACGCAATATCACCAAGCGCACCACGATGACGATTCCGGCTCACAACATCCCGGCTTTCAAGCCCGCCAAGGTGTTTGTGAATGCTGTCAAGGAAAGCAAATAATAACTATTAACAAACATCATTATGCCTAGCGGTAAAAAAAGAAAAAGACATAAGATGGCTACGCACAAGCGTAAAAAGCGCTTGCGCAAGAACAGACACAAGAAGAAGTAAGCCATTTTAGCTGTCTTAAGAAAGCGAGAGGGCTGTCCGGAAATCCGGAAGCCCTTTTGTCTTGTTAAACTAAAATTTCCAAATGGAGTCTGAGAAACCGGACAAGGATCTGATTGTCGATGTTTCATCGACCGAAGTACACATCGCCTTGATGGAAAATCACCGGCTGATTGAGTACAACACGGAGTCCAGCACTGGGAACAAATTCACGGTAGGAGACGTTCACCTGGGAAAGGTGAAAAAACTGCTCCCGAATCTCAATGCTGCCTTTGTGGACATCGGAGACAAAAAAGAGGCCTTCATCCACTATCTCGACCTGGGACTCTTCTTCCCCGCTTTCGACCAGTTCGTACGGGAAGCGCTTCCGAAAACCGATCTCAAGGACCTCTATTCCAAGATCGATACCGGAACGCCGCTGCCCAAGGAAGGAAAGATTGAGGATTACCTCAAGCCCGGACAGATGGTGGTTGTCCAAATCGTCAAGGAACCGATTTCCACGAAGGGTTCACGACTGACTGCGGAAATTTCATTGGCAGGACGGAACATTGTACTTCTCCCCTTCGCCGACAAAGTATCCATCTCCCAGAAGATAGGATCGAAGGAAGAGAAACGTAGACTCGAGACACTGGTCAAGAGCATTCTCCCGAAGAACTACGGGGCCATCATCCGCACCGCAGCCGAAGGCAAGACCGCCTCGACACTGATTGCGGAAACCCAGTCCCTCATCGAAAAATGGGAGAGCTCCTGGAACAAGATCGCCAAAAACAAAGGCGTCCAACTGCTTTTTACGGAGTACAGCAAAACGACGACGGTGCTGAGAGACCTGTTGAACGACTCGTTCTCCAATATCTGGATCAACGACGAGAAAGTCTGCGACGAAGCCCGCAAATACATCTCGCTGATCTCCCCCGAGCAGGAAAAAATCGTCCACCTCTATGAAGGCCGGCAGCCGATTTATGACCATTTCGAGGTCACACGGCAGATCAAGGGTTCTTTCGGGAAGGTGGTGCCCATGCGGCAGGGTGCCTATCTGGTGATCGAAACCACGGAAGCGCTGAATGTAATCGACGTCAACAGCGGCACACGCACCAAGACCCACGACCAGGAAGAGAATTCCTTCGAGGTCAACAAGATTGCCGCAGAAGAGATTGCACGGCAGCTGAGGCTCAGGGATATGGGCGGGATCATCATCGTGGACTTTATCGACATGGAGTCGGTGGACCACCGCAATGCCCTCCATAAACTGATGCAGGATTTGATGGAAGAAGACAGGGCCAAGCACAATGTGCTGCCGCTGACCAAGTTCGGGCTGATGCAGATCACCCGCCAGCGGATTCGCCCCGTGACAGAGATCAACACCGAGGAGCAGTGCCCGCTGTGCCATGGCACCGGAAAGATCCACTCCTCCGTCGTGATCGACGAAGAGATTGAGCGCAAGCTCGCCTTCTATGTCATCGAAAAAGGTGTCCGGTCTATTACAATAAAGACAAGTCCCATCCTCGGGGCTTATCTGAAACGCGGCTTTTTCAACTCTTTCGTCACGAAATGGAAAAAGCGCTACAAAGTCCGGCTGGAAGTGGTGGAAGTCACAGACTTCTCCGTCCTCCAACATGAAATGTACAATGAGAAAGGAGAGAAGCTCGAGTAGGGCTTCTCTTTTTTTTATGAGCGCCGCAGGCGGCTTACGATGGCCCCCGCGCCCAGCAGAATCCACAAAAACACCGCGATACGGCCCGTGATGTCACCGTAGCGGACAAAGAAGGTCTGTTCCTCAGACAAATGGACCTTTCCTTCCAGCAGGGCCGGTTCCCACCAGGAGGTCCGCGCCACAATCCGCCCCTCTCTGTCGATGAGGGCAGAAATGCCCGTATTGGCGCAGCGGGCGATGTCCCGGCGGAGTTCGATGGCCCTCAGGCGGCTGTAATTCAGGTGCTGGCGGTATCCGGGCGTATCGCCCCACCAGGCGTCATTGGTAATAACGGTCATCATCGTGGCGCCTTCCCGGACATAGCCGGTACAGTATTCCCCGAAGACCGACTCATAACAGACGGCACAGCCCAGGGGAAAGTCCTGTTCCCCGCTGTGGAAATGGAGCGTGGTCGGATGAGCCTGTCCGATACAGCGGCCCATCAGATTCCCCCCCAGGAGCTTTTCCAGGGGCTGGAAGAGTTTCGGATACGGCGTCATTTCCACGCCGACGACCAGTTTGGATTTATGAAAAATCTCGTGACGGCCGGTGGAGTCGGTCAGGATGGCGCTGTTGCGGGACTGGACCCAGACATGCTTGCGCTTTCCGTCGACCATCACATCTCCGATTTGGTAGGCTAACGGATGAGGCTGCGCCACGGACAGGATCCGGTCATGGGCCGACGCTCCGAACACGAGGTTCACCCCAGGATGGGACTGCAGCCAGCCCTGGAAGCGGTGGAAGGTCGGCGAGGACGGAATCTCCCCCGTCAGGATATCCGAAGTAAAGGTCTCCGGCGCCAGCGCCAGGGTCGGCGTCCCGTCATAAGAAGCCTGGTCCAGCAGATTCAGGAGGCGGTCATTCTGCTCCTCCTGGGTCAGGGATTCGAATTTTTCATAAGGGTCCAGGTTGGGCTGGGCGATGACGACCCTTACCGCCTCTCCTTCTCCCCGGGGGCGGAGACAGAGGGACAAGACCATGGGGCCGAAAAACACGAGCACCGCCGCAGAGACCGCCGCAAAGCGTGCCTTGGCGTTCCAGGCGGCGAAGCGGCCGTCCGACAGGGTAACCATCAGGCCAAACACCGCCAGGTTGGATGCCCATACCCAGAGCGAACCGCCAAGATGCCCGGTAAACGCATACCACTGGATGAGGGAGGTCGTGTCCGCAAACGCATTTCCCAGCACGAGCCAGGGCCAGGAAATCTGGGCAATGGTCAGATAATACTTCTCCCAGGCGATCCAGGCCGAAGCCAGGTACAGATACGGCAGGGCACCGCCCAGACGGCGTTTCACCCAGCGGAAAGAGCCGAAGACCAGCGACATCTGGAGAGCGTTGGCCAGAACGGCAAAAACCCCGCCGCCGACCGTTGCATTGCACACCCACCAGGTCGTCACGGTATTCCAAAGGACAAAGACGCCATAGTGCCACCACCAGAAATGTTTCCGCCCTTCCAGCGTGGCAAGGCGCTCCATCGCGAGCAGGGGAACCAGTCCCACCAGCGCAAGCGGACCGCAGCCTTTGACCAGAAATGGCAGGCTCATGAGGACGATGCTTGCAAGGGCAAGCAGCAGCATGGTACGGGTTCCCTTCTTCATCATGACAAAGGTATGAATTATTTTTCGTATCTTCGCAGACGGTATGAAAAAACACTGGATACTTTGGAATCTCTCCGGCGCGCTGCTCTTTGTCGTCGCCGTCGTCATAGGGATTTCTGTCGGGCTCAACCGCATCACCCGCCACGGGAAGACGGTCGTGGCGCCCGACTTCACCAATATGAGCCTCGCCGAGGCCGCCCGCGCCGCCTCGGAGGGGAAAGTCGGCATCAAAGTCACCGACTCGGTCTTCGTCAAGGGACTTGAAGGCGGAATCGTGTACCGGCAGAGCCCGCGCGCCGGGGCCACGGTCAAGCAGGGGCGCAGCATTTTCCTGACCATCAACTCCATTGTTCCCCGCAAAGTCGTGATGCCGAACCTCGTCGGCTACTCGCTGAGTGAAGCCAAGGCGGAACTGCACAACCGGGGACTGGACCTCGGCCGCCTCCGCTATGTCCGGGATATCGCCACGAACCAGGTCCTCCACCAAAGCCTGGACGGACGGGATGTTGCTCCCGGCGAAATGGTCGTCAGCGGTTCAGCCATTGAACTGACCCTTGGCCTTTCCTCTGAAGGCGCCACGACGACGGTCCCCCGCCTCATCGGCATGAAATACATCCGGGCCGTCGACGCCCTGCATGACAAGAGCCTCAATGTCGGCCGGGTCCGTTGCGACGGCCAGATCCGCAGCTATGCCGACTCCACCCAGGCCATGGTCTGGAAGCAGGATGCCCCGGGCGCTGTCAAGACCCTCGGCAGCAGTGTCGACATCTATCTGACACTGGATCCCGCCAAGATTCCCGCCCAATGACAGACGAATTCGATCCCGTACTGAGCATCGATGGTGAGGAAGAGATGTATGAGCATTTCCGCCTCATCGCCGACAAGGGCCAGGAACCGCTCCGTATCGACAAATTCATCGCCTCCCACCAGGAACGCACGTCCCGCCACCGGGTTCAGCTTGCCATCAAAGCCGGCTTTGTCCGTGTCGGCGACAAGACCGTCAAGGCCAATTACATCGTCCGGCCCGAGGATGTCATCACCTTCGTGATGCCCTACGAACGCCGCGGCGTGGAGATCCTCCCGGAGAACATTCCCCTCGACATTGTCTATGAGGACGAGGATGTGATGGTGATCAACAAACCCGCCGGGATGGTCGTCCATCCGGGCCATGGCAATTACAGCGGTACGCTGGTCAATGCACTGGCGGGGTACCTGGGCCTTTCGCAAGGGCCCGACGCGGAAGACGAACGGATGGGCGTACTGGTCCACCGCATCGACAAAGACACGAGCGGCCTTCTGGTCGTCGCCAAAAACCCGGCCGCGCAGCTCCACCTCGCCGACCAGTTTTTCGTCCATTCCATCGACCGCATCTATACCGCCGTCGTGTGGGGTAACCTCGCCGAGGACGAGGGAACCGTCGAAGGAACCATCGGCCGGGATCCGAACGACCGGCTCCGCTTCCGGGTCTACGACGATCCCGAAAAAGGGAAATGGGCCGTTACCCATTGGCGGGTGCTGGAGCGCTATGGCTTCATCACTGTGGTGGAATGCCGGCTGGAGACCGGCCGGACCCACCAGATCCGCGTCCACATGTCCTCGCTGGGGCATCCGCTCTTCAATGATGCCCGCTACGGCGGCGCTGAGATCCGGCAGGGAACCATTTATGCCAAATACCGCCAGTTCATCCAGAACTGCTTCGCAATCTGTCCCCGCCAGGCCCTGCATGCCCGCACCCTCGGATTCACCCATCCCCGCACCGGGGAGCGCCTCCACTTCGATTCGCACCTTCCCGCCGACATGCAGGAGTTGATTGAAAAGTGGCGCGCTTATTTAGCGTAATTTTTCTTAACTTTGTACCGGATCCAGGTGTCTTCCGCTACGGAAGGTGAAAAGGGAAGCCGGTGAAAATCCGGAACTGTGCCCGCAGCTGTGAGTTCCCCCACACCCATGCAGATTCCATGGCCATTGCCGGATCGGCGAGAAGGCGCTGCATGGTGGAACAAGTCAGAAGACCTGCCCGGATCAAGTCAAACCAGGTTCTTGCCCGGGGGCAGGCAGGACTCGGATTGTAAAAGATGTTACCGGCAGCCATCCTACTGCTTACTCTTTGTCTGCACGCACCGGCAGACTCGACGGTGACGGGGGGGCGTGATACCCTCGCCGCAGCCCGCACCGTGGGCCGGCGGGAAGGACGCTCCCTCCTGGACAGCGGAGCGCCTGCCTGGAGCGTCTCCGCCGCCGAGTTGGAGAGAGCGGGGATGCGGAATCTCCACGAAGCCCTCCGCACGCTGCCCGGCCTTCAGGTACAGGATTATGGCGGGATCGGCGGACTGAAAACCGTGTCCGCACGGGGCCTCGGCGCCGCGCATACGGTCCTCTGCCTGGACGGGATTCTCCTCAGCGACAGCCAGCATGGCAGCATCGACCTTTCCGACCTCGACCTGGACCAGACCGAAGGCATCCTCATGGAAATCGGATCCTCGGATGAGATTTTCCGCCCTGCCTCCACTTATACTTCCGGCAGCATTCTCTCCCTGGAAAGCAAAGAACCGGATTTCAGCAAGGCCCCTCTCCGGATGGAAGCCTCGCTCATGGGAGGTTCCTTCCGGACATTCAAACCTTCCCTCCGGCTGGATGGACAACTGGCCCCGGGCTGGGGCATTTCCTTCTCGGGCAGTTACCTGACCAGCCGGGGAGACTATCCTTTCCGGACACGGAGCCTGGAAACGGGACAGGAAGAGATTCAGCGGCGGGAAGGCGGCGATGTCTCCACCGTCAAGCCTTCGCTGCAACTGACGGGCAACACCCGACGGGGCGGAAAGATCCTCGTCGCGGCTGAAGGGATCCTGTCCGGGCGCGGACTGCCCGGACCTGTTATTTATTATGCGCGGGGCGCGACCGAGCGGCTCCAGGACCGGAATGCCAGCCTTCGGGGAAGCTACACCCGCGAAAGCGGACGCTGGAAACTCCGCCTTGCCGGCCGCTATCAATATGCCTGGACCCGTTTTACCGACACGGACCCAGCTTATCCGGAGACCGTCGATGACCGCTACGAGCAGCAGAGCCTGACCCTCGGCGGCATCCTCCAGTACAGCCTTCCCCTGGGAGCGGGCGTGTTCCGCATAGCGGGCGCCGAAGACCTCAGCCTGGCCCATCTTTGGGCGACTCTCCCCTCCTGTCCCTTTCCAAGCCGTTTCGGCAGCGTGGGGGCGCTGAGCGCCCAATGGGAGACAGAACGTTTCAAGGCCACGGTTTCCCTGGCGGGGACGCTCATGCACGAATGGGTCGAAATAGGAGAAGCGGCCCCGGAGCGGGAACACCTAAGCCCGGCGTTCAGCCTGTCCTGGATGCCTGTGAAGGGACTCCGGCTCAGAGCATTTGTCAAAGATGGCTTCCGCGTCCCGACTTTCAACGACCTCTACTACGACCGCATCGGGACCGTCTCCCTGGCCCCGGAGCGGGCTTTCCAAAGCGGCGGCGGGCTGACCTGGCAGCAGGTCTTCGGCCCCTTGGAAATCCACCTGACCGCAGACGGCTACTACAACCGGGTAAAAGACAAGATCCTGGCCGTCCCGACCCTCTTTGTCTGGCGGATGCGGAACCTGGGAAAGGTCCGGATGACAGGGGTGGACCTCTCCGCGGGCGTCAACATGGCCCTCATCGGACCCTGGCGGATGCGCGGCGAGGCGTCCTGGTCCTGGATGAAAGCCGTGGACCGTTCCGACCCCACGGCCAAGAATTATGGCCATCAGATTCCCTATTCCCCGCTTCACAGCGGTAGCGCCTCGCTGTCAGTTATTTCCAGGAGGCTTTCCCTGCAATATACGCTCATCGCCGTCGGGAAGCGCTACTTCCAGCCGCAGAATATCGAAGAAAACCTGCTTCCGGCCTATCTGGACCAGAACCTTTCCCTCCGCTGGGAGATTTCCCTGCGAGGAATGAACCTGAGCCTCGGGGCAGAAGTCCTGAATCTCGGCGGAGTACAATATGAAATTGTCCGCAGTTACCCCATGCCCTCCCGGCAACTGCGCCTTAGCATGAAAATTCAATATTAATTCCCATATCATGAAAACCAATGTATCTGCCCTGCTGCTTGCCGCGCTCTTTTTGTTTTCCTGTTCCACGAAAAAGGAGGAGCCGACGCGCATCATCGACCCGGTGGTCACTTTCCCGGGCGTCTATGTCCTAAACAACGGCGCGTTCGAAAAGAACAACGCCTCCATCAGCCTTTACGATCCCGAGACCCGGAGTGTTGCGTCAAACGCCTTCTCCGCCGCCAATGACGGCATGCCGCTGGGCGATACGGCCCAGGACTTCATCGCCGTCGGCGAACAGCTTTATATTTCCGTCAACGTATCCAAGGTCGTTTTCGTAACGGACCGGAACCTGAAAATCAAAAAGTCCATCGTGGCCAAAAAGGGTGAGACGACGCTCTCTCCACGCTATCTCTGCTCCGGTGGCGGGAAGGTCTATGTGACCTATTACGAAGGCTATCTCGGCGAAATCGACCCTACCACCTATGCCGTGCGGCTCACGGAGGTCGGCCCCAATCCGGACGCCGTCGTCTGGTGCAGCGGGAAAATCTTCACGGCCGATTCCGGCGGCTATCTGCCGGGATTCAACAACACGGTCTCTGTCATCAACCCCGCCACCCTCCAGCCGATATCCACCATTACGGTCAACACCGACCCCTCCCTGATGTGTAGCGTCGGAAAGAACCTCTTTGTGCTCAGTTTCGGGGATTACACAAATCCGGCGGTCAATGAAAAAGTCCAGTGTATTGATGCAGAAACGTTTGAAGTAAAAGACCTTGCCGTAGAAGGAAGCCCCGCGGGCATCGCCTCGGACGGGAGCAAACTCTATGTCTTGTGCGGCGGCTATGATACGGACTGGCAGCCACTTCCCGGAACGGTATGGATCTATGATGCAGCCACCCTGGAGCGCAAGGGCCAGTTCGTCACCGACGGGACGACCCTCCCGAAAGCCTATTCGCTCAGCGTCAGCCAGCACTATCTGGCCGTCGGCTGCTCGGACTACACCAACACCGGAGATGTCTATCTATTCGACCTCACGACGGGAAAGAAGGCGGCCTCGTTTGACAGCAAAGGCATCAATCCCCTGAAAGTCCTCGAATAATGCTCAGCATTCTCTACGTTATTCTCAGCGGTATCGCCCTTCCGGTCGGCGGCATCCAGATGCAGTATCTCTGGAGGAACCAGCTGGGGGATGTGTACAGTCTCGGACTTGGCAGCGCCGCCTGTCTCGGCGCTGCCGCCGCGACGATGAGCGGGTGGTGCTCGCTGACCGTGGGCAGTTTCATCTGCACCTTGGTCTGTACCCTCGTTTGCTTCCTGGTGACGCTCCGGGTGTCTACGCAGAATCTGATCACCTTCGGCATCCTCTTCGGGACTTTCATCGGGTCGCTCGGAACCATTGTCGTGACGAATGCTCCCAGCGGAGACCTCCTCAAGCAGTATTATCTCTGGGGTGCAGCGAATTTCCGGCTGGAAGGCGTCACCACCGCCGATATCTTTTTCTCCCTGTGCCTGTTTGCCGCCGGCGTCGCTGCGGCGCTCCTTTCCGCCCGCGACCTGTCCCGACACTTCCAGGGAGAAATCGAACTGTCGAACTTCCGGAAAGCTGTCTCGCTGCTGATGATTATGTGCCTGGTGACTTCGGCCGTGAGTATCTGCGGCCCGATCGGATTCATTTCACTGGGGGTGCCGAACATCAGCCGGATCCTCTGCAAATCCGCGGATATCCGGAAGCATTATCTGATTTCCAGCGCCATGGGGATCGGCCTCCTGCTGATTACCTATCTGGTCGTCCAATACGCCTCTTTCGGCATTTACCTCCCCATCAGCGCAACGATGGCCATCATTGCGCTACCGCTGATGGCCATCACGTTCATGCGTCGCTGATTAGAAACGCCGTCCTCCGCCGCCCATCATCATGCCGCCACGGCCACCGGGGCCGCCGCCGGGGCCACCCTGGCCCATCCGGGCGCGCATCTGCTGCCCGGCCTTGCCGAAATTGCCGAAGCGCCAGGTAAAGGAAAGAATCACGTAGCGGCCCAGGGTGTTGTTCCGCACCTCGGAATGATAGTTGGAGGCGTCAGTCACCGTCAGGTTCTTGGCCTGGTCCAGAATATCGTAGGCCTTCAGGGCGATGGTCGCCTGCTTTTTCAGGATCAGCTTGGAAAGGGTCGCATTCCACACCAGTTCGGAAGGCTGGGGCGTCGTGTAGCCGCGGTACCAGTTGTAGTCCGCATCGGTGGTCAGTTCGAAACCGCTGTCCCCGATGGTCCAGCTGATGGACCCATTCACCTGGTTGGACCAGGTCGCATTGGAAACCGCCGTCTCCAGCGTGTACCAAGGCTTGTTAAAGCGGGTACGGCCGCCCAGCATGATCTCCAGGTTGTCGCTCCGGAAGGTCGCCCGGAAACGCTCCATGACCGTCAGGGAACGGGTCGTATTCACATCGAAGAGGGCATTGAAATCCTCGTTCTTATGGAACCCTTCGTAATCAAAGGAGGTCTTGTCCGCGTTGAAATACTTGTCGGCGATACCCGTCGTGGCGGCGGAACCGATATAACTGCCGGACTTGGAATAGGAAGCCCGCATGACATTCATCAGCGAGAAATTCGACTTCGCGATCGGCGCATTGATAACCAGCCGGACATTCGATGAGAAGGAGTTCTGTCCGTTGACCGGCATGGAATACTGCCGGCCTTTTTCATACCAGAGCGCGCTGACAAGCGGATCCTGGACCAGGGTACCTTCCAGATGGAGACGGGCCGAGAAGAAGGTCTGCTTGTTGGAGTATTCCAGATCACCACGGACATTGTGGTTGAAATACGGCGTCAGGTAGGGATTACCGAGCGCCATGGACAGGGGGTTGCTGTTGTCCAGCACCGGCATGAGCTGCGAGGTGGACGGCTGGGCACTCCGGCCGAAATAGAAGAGCCGGATATTGGCATTGTCGGTGAAGTCATGGAAGACCATCACACGCGGCGCCCAGTTGATGCGGAAGTCATCATAGCTACGGCCGTTGGTCTCGTTGTGGGTCTTGGTCGGATTCATGGACACACCCAGCTGGGCACGGTTCTTTCCTTGCTGGTACATGAAGGCCACGCCGGCGCTGTGATTCAGGCTCCAGTTCAGGATGGCGTTGGTGTAATCCGGATCCGGGACCTCGCCGTCCGGCAGGTAAGTCATGCTGGCTCCCGGAAGACTGTAATCGAAAGGCAGGCCGCTATTGAAAGCGTCTTTGCTCGTGGTGTTGCGGTTCCATGAAATCCGGTAACTCCCTTCCAGGTAGAAGACATTCCCGAGCGGTTCGGTATACACGAGCCGGGAGGAAATGCTGGAAGACTTGGACTGCTGGTCTATCCGCTGGTTCACCAGCTCCGGCGTGCCGGAAGGGAGGTTGGAGGCATAGCCCTGCGTGACGCTCTGGTTGTAGCTGCCCAGTTTGTTACCGGAGAAATTGTAATTTGCGCTCAGGGACAGGGTCCGGCCGGGAATACCCAGACGCTGACGCAGCAGGAAAAATCCGTTGGCCGTCCAGTTCTTGTTGGCGCCGGTATTGTTCGTGAAGCCCCGGTTGGTCGTGTCCGCCTTCTCGGCATCCGCCGCGCGGGTCAGGGTCGAGAAACGGGAACTCTGGGTATAGTCTCCGCCGCCGAAATTCACCTGCGGGCGGAAGAGGATGGACGTATTCTCGGAGAACTTATGGTCCAGTTGGATGCCGAAACGATGACCGTAGGTGTTCCGGTTGGAAAAACCGTCGTTGTCATTGATCAAGGTGGAGCCGTCCGTCAGGTAGGTTTCCTTGTAACTGTCCTCCAGGACATCGGTCTTGGAACCATTGTAGAGGTAGTTCCCGCCGAGTTGCATCTTTTTGTCCAACAGGTCCCAGTTCCCGTTGACGCCGCCCATCCAGGAGGTCGTGACGCCATTGCTGCCGCGGCCGAAGCCGCCGCTGCCGCGGCCCATGCCGCCGGAAGAGCCCATCATGGAGTTCATCATGGAGCCGGCCATGTCGTTGAAGCCCCGGTTGTTGGTGTTGTTGCCGTTGGCTAGGATGCTGATCTGGCTTGATTCGGTGAAGCGGCCGCCCATGAAAGCGCCCTGGTAACGCCAGTCGTTCATGGCGGCGGCATCGGAAGGAATGTCATGACCGCCACCGGCCATCACATTGCCGAAAATACCATTCATCATCCCCTTTTTCACACTGAGGTCGATGACCGTCTCATCCTCGCCGTCATCGATGCCCGTGAATTCCGCCTGCTCCGATTTCTTCTTCACCACCTTGACCTTGTCCACGATCTTAGCGGGAAGGTTCTTGGAGGCCAGGGTCGGATCGTCCAGGAAGAAGGTCTTGCCATCAATGGTGATCTTCTTGATGGTCTCGCCGTTCGCCGTGATGGACCCGTCCTCCGCCACCTCGATGCCGGGCAGTTTCTTCAGAAGGTCCTCCAGGACGTGGTTGTCGGAAATCTTGAACGAAGAGGCATTGTACTCCACCGTATCTTTTTTGATGACGATGGGATTGCCCGTCGCAGACACCTTGGCGGCATCCAGGATTTCCTGGTCCAATTCCATCCGGACGGTACCGAGATCCAGGTCCTTTTCCAGTTTCACCTCCTGCGTAAAAGGCTTATAGCCCATGATTTCCGCCTTGAATGTATAGGTTCCCTCGCGAAGTTTTTCGACGACGGCCTTGCCCTCATGGTCGGAAAGGGCATACTTGGCCGAACCTTTGGCCGGAGTCAGGGAAACCGTCGCAAAGCCGACAGGTTCGCCGCTGGCGGCATCCTGCAGTTTTACGCTCACGGAATAAGTCTGGCCAAAAGCCACGACAGAAAGGAAAAGAGCCAGAATGGCTGCAAAGAATCTGTTCATACGTTCGTTCAATATACGTTTTTCTTAGACACGAGCGCGCGTGTGAAGTTTAATTCCGGAGAATCATTATTTGACCCGCTCCGGATGGTCTTTCAGGAATTGTTCCCATCCGCCCTTTCCCCTGGGGATGGCGACAGGACGGTTTGTTTCAAAAAAATGGCACAGCGCAATCGCCACGGCATCGGTGGCGTCCAGGTGCTCCGCCGGAAGGGCCTGTCCAAGGCTCTTCTCCAGCATCATCTGTACCTGCTCCTTGGAGGCGGCGCCATTGCCGACAATGGCTTCCTTCGCCTTGCGGGGTGCATATTCCGTCACGGAACCCACTCCGCTTTCCAGCGCGGCGATCATCGCCGCTCCCTGGGCCCGGCCGAGTTTCAGGACCACCTGCGCATTCTTCCCGTAGAAAGGCGACTCGATGGCCAGTTCCGTCGGATGATAGCTTTTGCAGACCTCGCTGATGCAGTCGTAGATGGCCTGGAGCTTCCGGTAAGCATCTTTTTCTTTGCGAAGGTCCAGCACCCCCATGTCCACAAACTCGGCTTTCTTGCCACTGGCACGCACGACCCCGAAACCCAGCAGCTGGGTTCCGGGGTCGATGCCGAGTATGATGCGCTCCGGGGCCATCCTAATCAATCCGGTCGAAACCGGTGTAAGGACGGAGCGCCTTGGGAATCTCGATGTAACCGTCTTTCTGGTTGTCCTCCAGCAGGGCGGCCACGACCCGCGGCAGGGCCAGCGAACTTCCGTTCAGCGTATGCACCAGCTGCATCTTTCCGTTTTCGTCACGGAAACGGCATTTGAGCCGGTTGGCCTGATAACTCTCGAAATTCGAGACAGAGGAGATTTCGAGCCAGCGGCCCTGGGCAGCGCTCCAGAGTTCGAAGTCATAGGTAATGGCCGAAGTGAAACTCATGTCTCCGCCACAGAGCCTCAGGATCCGGTAACGCAGGCCGAGTTCGTTCACCAGGCTTTCCACATGGGCAACCATCTCATCGAGGGCGGCATAACTGTTTTCCGGACGTTCGATGCGGACAATCTCCACTTTGTCAAACTGGTGCAGCCGGTTCAGGCCGCGCACATCCTTACCGTACGAACCGGCTTCCCGGCGGAAGCAGGGCGTATAAGCAGTAAGTTTCTGGGGGAACTGGTCCACCGTCAGGATGACATCGCGGAAAATATTCGTCACCGGGACTTCCGCCGTCGGAACCATGTAGAAATCATCCAGGTTTGCATGGTACATCTGCCCTTCCTTGTCCGGAAGCTGGCCGGTACCGAAACCGGAAGCGGCGTTGACCATCACCGGGGGCTCGACCTCCTGGTAACCGGCCGCCGTATTGCGGTCGAGGAAATAATTGATCAGCGCCCGCTGCAGCTTGGCACCCTTGCCCTTGTAGACCGGGAATCCGGCGCCGGTAATCTTGACACCCAGGTCAAAATCGATGATATCGTACTTCTTGGCCAGTTCCCAGTGCGGCAGGGCATTCTCGGGCAGGCGCGGCTCTTCACCGCCCATCTTGACGACCAGGTTGTCCTCGGCACCTTTCCCTTCCGGAACGAGGTCGCAGGGGATGTTCGGCAGCAGGACGAGTTTGGCCTGGAGGGCCGCGTCATTCTCGTCGGAGAGACGGGAAAGCTCGGTAGAACGGGCCTTGAGCTGCGCCACCTTCTCCTTGGCGGCCTCCGCCTCTTCGCGGCGGCCCTGTTTCATCAGGGCGCCGATTTCAGCAGCGGCCTTCTTCTGCTCGGATAGCAGGGCGTCCGATTCTGTCTGATAAGCCTTCCGCCGGTCGTCCATGGCAATCACCTCCATGACGATGTCCCGGGCATCGAAATTCTTGACGGCGAGTTTCCGGATCACAAACTCCGGATCCTCACGAAGCAATTTGAGTGTAAGCATATTTCCTCTATCTGGTTTTCAAAACAAAAGAGGACCGCGCTCCACCGGAAGCACCAGTCCTCTCACTTTTTTCCATCCTCCGGTTTAGTTCTCGAAAGGAACCACGGAAACGAAGGACTTGTCCTCTCTCTTGCGGGTGAACTTGACGGTTCCGTCCACGAGAGCGTACAGGGTGTGGTCCTTGCCCATTCCGACGTTGACGCCGGGGTTGTGGACCGTGCCGCGCTGACGGACAATGATATTGCCGGCCTTCACGACCTGCTCACCGAACTTCTTGATACCGAGTCGCTTGGAATGAGATTCACGACCGTTCTTCGAACTGGATTGACCTTTTTTGTGTGCCATAATCTGTTTCTCCCATTAAATTAAGCGATAGCGTCAATGTGGATCTTGGTGAGCTTCTGGCGGTGGCCGTTCAGCGTCTGGAATCCCTTACGACGGATCTTCTTGAACACGAGCACCTTCTTGGCCTTGGCATCGTCATCCAGGACGGTGGCCTTCACGAGGGCTCCTTCTACATACGGAGTACCGACCTTGACCGCCTCTCCATCCTGGACGAGGAGGACCTTGTCGAACTCGACCGACTCTCCGCTTTTGGCCTTCAGGCGATTGACGAAGATGTCCATTCCAGCTTCTACCTTGAACTGCTGGCTTGCAATGTCAACGATTGCGTACATTATAAAAACAAACTTTAAAAGTTCCAACCGGGAGCGGGCACCCCCTTCGGCGCCACTTCGGGAGCTCTTCGGTCATTTGGGGTTGCAAAGATAGTAATAATTTATGAATAAACAACAAAGGCCAGGAAAAATTCCTGACCTTTGTCGGGATGATCCGACTCGAACGGACGACCCCTACGTCCCGAACGTAGTGCGCTAGCCAACTGCGCTACATCCCGATACTAACGCTAGGCGAGCTTGTTGATGTACACCTGAAGACCGCTCTTGAGGTTGCCGGCCTTGTTCTTGTGGATGACGCCGATCTTGGCAAGTTTGTCAATCATCGCGTAGACCTTCGGAGCCATTTCGGCAGCAGCCGTCTTGTCGCTGGTGTTACGGAGATCGCGGATCGCGTTACGTGTCGTCTTTGCATAATACTTGTTATGCAGTCTGTGCCTCTCGCTCTGACGAGCGGCCCTCTGTGCAGATTTTGTGTTTGCCATTACTTTATTTTTTTATTCTGGTAGTGGGTAGGAGAATCGAACTCCTATTGCGGGAATGAAAATCCCGAGTACTAACCGTTATACGAACCCACCAAATCACCCCTGCAAGAGCCGGGCGCTCTTTTAGGGACTGCAAAGGTACAAATAATTTTCAAGCATCCAAAATTATTTTTCAATATTTTTCCACTCAAAAGAGAAAAGCAAGGCTTCCACCTGACGGAGATACTGCCGTTTGTCATACTTGGGGGCATAGACAAAGGCTTCCAGCACAATCACATCCTTTCCGTCGGGACTGTAGAAGGAGTGGGACACGAAGGGACCGCCCATAAAATCTCCTTCCACTTCCCAGAAGCCGCGGGTCTCGACAAAGTCAATCCCATGGTAACGGAGACTCCGGGACGTGGGCGCCACAGCGGCAGAGGTCGTCATGTAGGTGCCGTCAAACATGCCGGGAACCTGTTCCCGCATGACAGCGTTCCGCCGCTGGATGATCTTCCCAGTCTCCAGGTCGCCCCCAGACACCGGGTAGCGGTAGATCAGCACGGCCTGGATGGTATACTGCTTCTCGTCCGCAATCCAGAGGAAGGCGTCCGTCGCCTTCTTGAGCTTGTATCCGCTGGGGAAATGGAGGACTCCGCCGGTAAGCTGCTCAACGCAATCCTTCAGGGAACTTTCCTCGTAAAGGATGGCATTCGCAACGATGCGGTCCCGCTCCGCCTGCTCGAAGAATTCTGCCAGGGAAGCCCCCTCTTCCCGGATTACGGAAAGGGCGGAGGAGGGAGTGAGCGCATCCACCTGGGCGATCACCTGTGGCTGGGCCCACTGGTTGCGCCGGTACTGGACTCCTTCCTTCCGCACTTCGGGGTCGATGTGCAGAATCAGGAGGTTCCGGTGCATCTTGAACATGTTGTTGAAGTTGCCGGGGGGCACATTGGCCAGGGCAAAAAGCGGTTCCCGCTGGGCCAGGTAGGGGCAGTCGCCGCCGAGGATTTCCCGGATGGCGCTGCCGCACTCCCCTTCCCAGTTGTCCCGGTCGATGACGACGACAACTTCGCCGGCCTTGCCGCTGACGTTCGGAAGCAGTTTGGTTTTGGGGCCGCCTTTGCAGCCTCCCGCGAGGAGGGCCGCCAGGATGACGGCCAGAAGGGTCAGAAAACGTTTCATCTTATCAAGCGTCCAATATCATTGCCGAAGGCCAGAAACATCAGGCCCACGAGCAGGAACATCCCGATCATCTGGGTGACCATCAGGAAACGGTCGGAGGGCTTCCTCCGCGTAATGATCTCGTAGAGGCAGATCACGATATGCCCGCCGTCCAGGGCAGGAATCGGCAGCAGGTTCATCACAGCGAGCATCACCGACAGGAGGGCGAGCAGCTGGAGGAACTGATACCAGTTCCACCGGGACGGGAATACCTGTCCGATGGCGATGAAACTGCCGACACTCTTGTACGCCTCGGTCCGCGGCGTCGCGACGAGGCGCAGGTCCTTGAGGTATCCGCCCACGGTCGAAAAGGTCAGTTTGAATCCCGCAGGGACTGCCTCCAGCACATTGTAGTGCCGGATCTCATAGTCCGGGAAACGGGTATAGACCCCGACCCGGCCCAGGGAGTCGACCGAAAGAGCCATCTGCAAGGTATCCTTGTCCCGGAGCAGCGTCACGGCGGACTGGGCGCCCGCCGAACGGGAGAAAAGTTTCCGGGCATCCTGCAGCCACTCCACCGGCTCTCCTTCCACGGCGATCAGCCGGTCACCCCGCCGGAGGCGTCCCGCATTCGGGCTGTCGGCGAGCACCGTATCCACGACAAAAGGAACGGCCAGATCGAACATTCCCGGAGCATTGAGCACCTCTCCGATCCGGGACTGGTCCATGTACAGGACCAGGGTATCCGCCCCGCGCAGGAGGGTCACCGTCCTCACATCCCGCCGGACCAGGTCCGCCTGCAGCATGAAAAAGTCCTCCGGCTCGTAATCATCGAAGCGCAGGATCCGGTCACCGCTGCGGAAACCCATGTCATAGGCGAGTTCATTGACATAAATGGCATGTCCTTCATTGCGCAGGATGGCATTCCCCCAGATGGCGAGAATACTGATATACAGGATGATAGAGAGCAGAAAATTGTTCAGCACACCGCCCGCCATCACGATAAGGCGCTGCCAGGCCGGATGGGAACGAAACTCCCAGCTCTGGGGTTCCTGCCGGAGGTAACGCGTATCCATGGACTCGTCCACCATGCCGGCAATCTTGCAATAGCCCCCGAGCGGAAGCCAGCCGATCCCGTACTCCGTCTCCCAGGAAGCCGTCTTGGGGAAAAGGCGGACAAACCACGCCTGCCGGGTAGAAAAAAGCTTCACCCCCCAGGCATCGAAGAAAAGGAAGAATTTGTCCACCCGGATGCCGAAAAACTTGGCCCACATGAAATGCCCCGCCTCATGGATCAGAATGAGGACGGAAAGGGCCAGGATGACCTGCAGTATTTTGATGACTACGACCATATCAGTTCCCGGGCTGCCGCAAAGGCGGCGTCGTGGGTGGCAAAAATCGCTTCCAGGGACGGATTGTCTGCAAAATCCGTGCGCGAAAGAACCTCCCGGACGATGGCAGGAATATCATAGAATCCGATCCGGTCCCGGAGATAGGCCGCGACGGCCGCCTCGTTGGCCGCATTCAGGGCACAGGGCAGGTTTCCACCCTGCCGGATGGCCTCGAAAGCGAGGGAAAGGCAGGGGAACTTCTCCAGGTCCGGTTCGGCGAAAGACAAGTTTCCGAGCGCACCGAAATCCAGTTTCCGGTTGTCCAGCGTCAGCCGCTCCGGCCAGGAAAGGGCCAGTTGGATGGGCTCCCGCATATCCGGACTGCCCAGCTGGGCCAGCACCGCGCCGTCCGAGAACTCGATCATCGAATGGATGACGGATTCGGGATGGACAACGACATGGATCTTCTCCACCGGCATGTCGAAAAGCCAGCGGGCTTCAATCACCTCGAAACCTTTGTTCATCATGGTCGCGGAATCAATGGTGATTTTGGCGCCCATGCTCCAGTTCGGATGCCGGAGGGCATCCTCCTTCCGGGCTTCGGCGATGCGGGAGCGCTCCCAGGTCCGGAAAGGACCGCCGGAGGCCGTCAGGTGAAGTCGCACCGGCACATTTTCCCCGGCCGCCGCCAGACACTGGAAGATGGCGGAATGTTCCGAATCCACGGGCAGGATCTGTACGCCGCGGCGCGCCGCCTCGCCCATTACAATGGCTCCGGCCGCCACCAGGGTCTCTTTGTTGGCGAGGGCGATGGTCTTGCCGCTGCGGATGGCCGAAAGCGTGGGACGGAGCCCGCTGAATCCGACCATCGCGGCCACGACAATGTCCACGTCCTCTCCCTGTACCAGGTCGCAGAGGGCATCGATGCCCGCATGGACCGCTCTTCCGGGAAGCGCGGCCTGGAGTGAAGGATATTTTTCGGGATCACAGATGACGAGGTGCGCCGATGCAAACTCACGTGCCTGGCCGGAGAGGATATCCACACGGCTGTTTGCCGAAAGAAGCACCACTTCGAAACGGTCCGGATGCTGCCGGACCACCGAGAGGGTCTGCTGTCCGATGGACCCGGTCGAACCCAGGATGGCAATTCTCTTTTTCATCTCAGAAACTGATATACAGGGCAGGGTCCACGGCCTCGCCGCGATACCATAATTCAAAGAAAAGCGGCACTTCCGCCATGGACAGCGGTGTTCCGGCCTTGACCCGGTCCCCTTCTTTTTTCAGCAGGTTCCGGTTGTGGCGATAGACCGAAAGGATGTCGCCTTCGTGCTGGACGGCCACGATATACCCCGTACTTTCGTCCCATCCGGTAAAGACCACGGTTCCGTCCAGGACGGACAGGACGGTGGACTGGGAAGGGGCGGTAATCTCCACCCAGGGATGGACCGCACGGTCGAAATCAGTGGAGATCACGCCTTTGAGCGGCGGAAAGAAGGTGACGGCTTCGATGGGGAGGCGGCGGGAGGGCTGTCCGCTGATCTCAAAGGCCTGTTCGGCGCTCAACTGTGAGCGGAGCAGCGAATCCCGCTCGGAAAGCACAGACGAGGCTTCTCCCGTCCCGGCGCCGCCCAGGTGGATCAGACTGTCCAGACGAATCGGTTCTGCTCCCGCCACCACACGTCTGAGATTCTCCGTATAGAGTTCCCACTGGACGATGCGCGTTTCCAGCGAATCGATGCGCATGGCGTTCTGGATGGCCTGGCGCTTCGAATGGGCATCCGGGTAACCGGGGATGAAGGTCCGGATGGGCGTGAAGGCTATCAGGCTGAAGATGCCGACGAGGATTACCACCACGGCGGAGACGACCGCAATGATGAAGGTCGTCCGGTTGAAGCGAAGGGACCAGAGCCTCTCATGCGACTGTCCGTCCACCAGCGAGAGCCGGTAGATGCGTGTCTTCTTCGCCTGGGTATTGTCACTTGCCATAAAAAATGTTATCTTTGCAATCTATCGACAGATATCGGATGGACAGACTGATCGGCATAGATTACGGACTGAAACGCACGGGGCTCGCCGCGAGCGATCCGCTGGGCATCTTTGCCGTTGCCCTGGACACGGTCGATTCTACAAAGATAATAGAATATCTTGAAAAATACGCCTCCCGGGAGACAATATCCCGCTTCGTAGTGGGTTATCCCGTCAATATGGACGGTTCTCCCTCTGCGTCGCTTCCTGCGGTGGAGGCCTTCCTGAAACAGCTTCAGAAGGCGTTTCCCTCTGTTCCCGTCAGTCTCGAGGACGAACGTTTCACCTCGGTCCTGGCCCATCAGGTCATGATCGACGGCGGCATGAAGGCTTCCGGACGCCGGGACAAGAAATCGGTGGACAGAATCAGCGCCGCCATCATTCTCCAGAGTTATCTGGACCGGAGCAGCGGAGCGGGTTATACCGTCAATCCCGATGCGGTTCCCCCCTCCCGGTCGCGCAACAAAACACGCAACAAAAGATGATCCAACCTATTTTTCTATATGGCGCGGAAGTGCTCCGCAAAAAAGCCCTGCCCGCCGACCTCGGCGACAAGGAGGGGCTCGCCACCCTCGTCCAGAACCTCAAGGACACCCTCTCCCGCGCAGACGGCTGCGGACTGGCGGCGCCCCAGATCGGCGTCAGCCAGCGGGTCGTCATCGTGGACGGCGACGTCGTCTCTGACGTCTACGACTACTGCAAGGGCTTCAAACGCACCCTGATCAACCCGGTCATCACCTGGGAAAGTCCGGAAAAGACGACCTATTCGGAAGGCTGCCTGTCCATTCCCGGCATCTACTGCGACGTGGCCCGCCCGGCGAAAATAACCGTCGAGTATTACAATGAAGCCTTGGAAAAAGTAACGGAGACCCTTGACAAGTTCTGCTGCCGGATGGTCCAGCACGAACTCTCTCACCTGGACGGGAACCTGTTCACCGACAACGTCCCTCCCATCCGGAAAAAGATGATTTCCGCCAAACTCAACAACATCACCAAAGGAAAAGTACATCCACACTATAACGCTAAACTCAAGTAATTATGGCAAGCGCATTCCATGCATACGACATCCGCGGCATCTGGGGAACAGACTGGGACCGCGACATCGCCTACAAGGTAGGTTATTTTATTCCAAAACTTCTGAAGGCCTCCAAGGTGCTGGTCGGACGCGACTGCCGCGTCTCTTCAGATGAAATCCACGATACGGTCCTCAGGGGCATTACCGACGCCGGCGCCGACGTCTACGATATCGGCCTGAGTTCTACCCCGATGGTCTATTTCGGGACGGCCAATTATGGCTTCGACGCCTCCGTCCAGATTACGGCCTCCCACAATCCCGCCGAATACAACGGCATGAAAGTGTCCACGACCGGTGCCCAGGCCGTCGGTTTCGATGCCGGTCTCGGGCAGATCAAGGCCTGGATTGACGCCGGCATTCCGACCCCGGCCGCCGCGACCCGCGGAAAAGTATACCAGAAAGACATCCTGGACGACTATATCGCCTACATGCGCAAATTCGCCAAACCGCTGGAGAACCTGACCATCGCCATGGACCTGTCCAACGGCATGGCCAACCTCTTCGCAAAGGCCATCTTCGGCGAAGGTCCGAAGGTCCATTACCTCTTCGACACCCTGGACGGCCGTTTTCCGAACCATGAGCCCAATCCCCTGATCCAGAAGAACGTCCAGCCCTTGAAAGACCTCGTCAAAGAGGTCAAGGCCGACGTCGGCGTCATTTACGACGGCGATGCGGACCGCGTGATGTTCGTCGACGAGAAGGGGCAGTTCATCTCCCCCGACCTGATGATCGCCCTGATGGGCCACTACTTTGTGGAAGAAAGAGGCCTGAAGGGGATTGTCCTCCAGGACATCCGTTCCTCAAAAGCGGTCGGCGAATACCTCACCCCGATGGGCTGCACCATCGAGACCTGGAAGGTCGGACGGGCTTTCGCCGCAGCCAAACTCCGGGAAATCGACGGTGTCTGGGGCGGGGAGCTCGCCGGCCACTACTATTTCCGTGACTTCTTCTACTCGGACAGCGGCCTGCTCGCCTCCATGATCATCACCGGCATCGTCGCCAAACTCAAAGCCGAAGGCAAGACCCTCAGCCAGGCCATCGAAGGCATTGTCCGCTACAAGAACTCCGGCGAGATCAATTTCCGCGTCGAAGACAAGAAAGCGGCGATGGACGCGGTCAAGGACCATTTCATGGCGGCCGAGAAAGCAACGGCGTTCATGGATTTCGACGGCTACCGCATCGAATTCCCCGACTGGTGGCTGAACATCCGCCCGTCCAATACCGAGCCCTATCTCCGTTTCCTCTGCGAAGCGACCAGCGAAGAACTCCTCGCCCGGAAGATTGACGAAACCGTAGAACTGCTCTCGAAGCGCTTCGGCGCCATCCGTTCGTAATGACAATCAGTATTTTAATCAGTCTCGCCGTCTTGATGGCGACTACCGCGCCGGACCGGCAGACAGACTCGCTCCGCTACAGCTACGGGCGGCAGCAAGTCCCTTCCGCCCGCAATGTCGGCACCCCGTATGCAGACACCCTGGACACCGGCAATCCCGCCGTGAAGGTTGTGCTCTACAACAACGGGACCTACAAATACGTCAAAGACCCGAAAGCCGTCCAGGGCGACGAAATCTTCTCCGACCACTGGGACACCCGCAGTGTCGATCCCTGGCGGAGCAGCGCACCGATCCCGGAGCGTTTCTCCCTCTGGATTGTCGATACGCTCGACGCCTACTGCTGCCCGAACCAGACCCGCGTCTATTCCAAATTCGGCTACCGGCACGGCCGCCGGCACCAGGGCGTGGACCTTCCCTACCCGACCGGCACGCCCGTGTACGCCGCTTTTGACGGGAAAGTCCGCATCTCCGACTGGGTGGGCGGCTACGGCAACCTCATCGTCATCCGGCACCCCAACGGACTGGAAACCTGCTACGGCCATCTCTCCCGCCGGGATGTCTCTTCCGGCGACTGGGTCAGCGCCGGCGACGTCATCGGACTCGGCGGCTCCACCGGCCGCTCCTCCGGCCCCCATCTCCACTTCGAGACCCGCTACAAGGGTGCAGCCTTTGACCCCTCGTGGCTGATTGACTTCGAGACAGGGACCCTCCGGCACCGCCTGCTGAAAATCCGTTCCTGGTATTTCAACCCGAACCAGCGTTATGTCCAGGCCGTCGATGACGAAGACGAGATCTTCCGCACCGACGAGGAAGACCGCCTGGCCGCCGAAGAACAGGCCAAGAAGGATGCCGCCGCCCGGGCTGCTGCAGAGGCTGCCGCCATGAAATGGCATACCATCAAATCTGGCGACACCCTTTCGGGCATCGCCAGGAAGTATCATACCACCGTCCGGGAGCTCTGCCGCCTCAACAGCATGAAGGAATCCTCCATCCTCAGGGTCGGCAAAAAGATCCGCGTGCGTTAAAAATTGAATTTCACCATATTGATGAAGCGGTGGTTCAAAACCCAGTGATACTGGGAGAACATGCCGCGCGCATCTCTTGTACCCTCACCGAACTGCGCCGCCGTGATATTGTATTCCAGCGACACGGTGAATTTGCCCAGGTTCCAGGCCACGGTAGGCGTGGCGCGGACAGCCTGCTGGATCTTGGTATCGGCCGCCGTGTTGATATACAGATTCTGGGGGCTATTGAGATCCTTCGTGGTTCCGAGCTGCTTGAAATACCCGGCCATCATCATGACCTGGAACTTCTTTCCATACTGGAAGGAGACGAAGGAAGCCGAAGTCTGCATCGGAGTGTACGTGTAGCTGTGGGAGGCCATGTCGTAAGCGTTGATGCCATAACCGGAGAGGAGATTCAGATGTTCGCCGCTCTGGGCAAGGATGCTCTTGGCCCGGAGCTGGAACATACCCTGGGTGTACTGGAAAAATACAAAGGGAGAGATGGCGGTCATCAGGCTGCTTACCTTGCCGCCCACCACAGTCTTGGTTTCGGGATTTCCCTCGCCGTCAAGTTTGGGAGTACCGTCAGCATTCAGCACATTCTGCTCTACAGTGTAGGTACGGAAAGGTTTGGTATTCAGGATGTCCACGCCGACTCGGGCCAGCACGGGACCACGGCTGAAACTGACGCCCGCATAGGCCTCGGGGAGACCATATTTAAAGGGAGCGACGCTCTTTCCGCCTGCCTGGGCGTCCATCGGAAGATAATGGTTCAGGTACAGAAGACCTCCGGTAAAAGTCCAGCCACTGACAGTGTAATCCAGCCTCATCTGGGGACTGCGGTTGAAGGGATTGAAAGGAGCGCCGGTCTCCAGGTTGGTCATATGGGGCATATCGGCCGCCATCGGATGCCAGGCCTGTCCGATGGTCAGGCCGAGACGGTCGCCCTCCGTGAAATTCCAGCCGAGGGCCACGAAGGCCTGACGAAGGCGCAGCTGGGCAATGGTCTGGGCCGCTCCGGTGCCGTTCAGGCTGTAGAAGTCGGCCTCGACCTTTCCGCCGATTTTCATGGAACCGAACTGATAGCCGGACACGTCCAGTCCGAGACGGGTGGTCAGGGAAAGGCTCCGCCAGTTGATCCCCTGATTCAGGTCTGTCGTTCCGTCCGGAGCCAGACTGACATCCTGCGGCATGTAAAAATACAGGTCGTTGGTACCGGCCTTGACTTCACGAGTGTCGACAATCGTATAGTTACGGATGAAGCCGTAGAGTTTGAACTTGGCAGGAGTCTCCTCCTGGGCAAAAGCTGCGCTGCCAAAGGGCAGCGCGGCAAGGGTCAACAGCAATAATTTTTTCATATCATGCAAAAGGGAAAATCTTGGTCAGCCAGAAGAAGCCGAACACAAAACCGATGACACCGATGAGGATACCGACCTTGGCCATATCCTTGGTTTCGACGAGGCCCGTCGAGGAGGCGATGGCGTTCGGAGGGGTAGAAATCGGGAAAAGCATGGCGATCGACGCGCAGACGGCGATAAACACGATCATGGCGCGGGAACCGCCCAGGGAGAGGAACTGCGCATTGTTGGCAGCCTCCGGATCGGCCATACCCTCGGCGACGACAATCAGAATCGGAATTAACAGGGCCGCCGTAGCGGAGTTGGAGATGAAGTTCGACAGGAAGTAGCACACCAGTCCGGCAACGACCAGCACCAGCACGACCGACATCGAGCCGAAAGGAATCGCATTGATCAGGACTTTCGCCAATCCGGTTCCCTGGAGGCAGGTACCGAGGGCGAAGCCGCCGGCCACGAGCCAGAGCACGCTCCAGTTGATTTCCTTGATATCTTCCTTGGTGAAAATCCCGCAGGCCGTCAGGACGCCGAGCGGAATGAGGGCCACGATATTGGAGTTGATCTTGGTGATGCTTTCCGTCATCCAAAGGAGGATGGTTCCGATGAAGGTAATCCACACCACCGTGGACTTCCAGCTTTTCTCTTTCTTGTTCTCAGGGATTTCCAGCACGAGTTTTTCGGTCTTGAAGGGGAAGAACAGCTGCAGGAGGACCCAGGCGACGAGAATCATCACGACCACATAGGGAACCATGTGGACCATCCAGTCCATGAAAGAGATTTCGGCATTGGCCTCCGCGAGGAAACGGACGGCCGTCGCATTCGGCGGGGTGCCGATCGGGGTCCCGATACCGCCCAGGTTGGCCGCCACCGGGATGGACAGCGCCAGGCCGATCTTACCCTTGTCATCTGACGGCAGGGTTCCCAGGACCGGAGCCAGGAAGGCCAGCATCATCGCGGCCGTCGCCGTATTGGACATGAACATCGAGAAGATGGAAATCACAATCAGGAAGCCCAGCAGGACGATGCGCGGCTTGGTCCCGAAGATGGACAGCAGGGCGCGGCCCATGGTCACGTCCAGCCCGTATTTCTCCGCCATGATGGCCAGCACGAAGCCGCCCATGAACAGCATCACGACCGGGTCCGCAAAGGAGGCCATGATACTCTTGAAACTGACGAGCTGGCCGAATTTCGGATCACAGAAGAAACCGAGACCCTTGTCGGACACCGTCAAGAGAGAAATCACAATCACCAGCAGGGAGGTGGTCCAGTTCGGGATAATCTCGAAAATCCACATCAGTGCGGCAAAGACAAAGAGTGCAATGACCCGCTGCTGGACAACCGTCAGTTCCTCGATACCGAAGAACGACACCGGAACCGCCCAGAGGAAAATCGTGACCAGCAGCACGATGGGCAGGAATACACAGAACTTGAGGTTCAGTTTTTTGGTAGCCATATTGTATTATTTTTCAAATTCAAAACGAATGTCTGCCGGAATGCCTTCCAGGCGGATGTTCCTCAGATCTCCCTTGAACACCAGGGAGAGTTTCCCATACTGCTCCTCCAGGGCAGCGGCACCCTCGCGGTCGCCCGTCGCCTGGATTCCCAGCACCCGGGAGGCAAGGTCCATGATGGAGGACTGGGCCTGGGCATAGTCGATGACATAGCGGCCTGCCTCGTTGCGCGCGATGGCGCCCGTTTCCACCAGGTAGTTATAGATAATGATGTTCGCACGGCCCAGGGCGCTGCCTTCGCCGAAACGTTCGCTGCGCACCAGCGAGGCCACAAAGGTCGTCAGGGCGTCCTCCTTCGTGACAATCCCCGAAAGACGGTGCTCATCAATGAGTTTGCAGGCCAGATACAGTCCGACTACATTTCCCTTGATCTCTTCGATGAGGAGGGCTTCGTTGCCGAGCGCCTCGGCGACCGTTCCCTTTCCGTTGACCGTCTCCTTGACACCCAGTCCGTGGGCCACTTCCCGGAAGACGATGTTCCAGAAGAAGGCGTCATCGTTCAGATGGGCCGTCTGGTCTCCGACAATCAAAAGGTTGCCGATCGGGAAGACGATCCGGTTGAACTTCTCCTTCATGATATTGTGGAGCAGGACGGTACGGGTACCTTTCTCGGCCTGGACCCGCTCGTCGTAAGGCAGGTTCACGGCAATCACCTTGATACCGGCGTTGTAGTTACCCGCATAGTAGAGGGCGTCGTAGGCATAGATGTCCGATTCCGTTCCCGGGACGAAGGTCTTGTACGCATCCTGGCAGGGAAGGGAGGCCTGCAGCTGCGGCAGCATGTCGGTCAACTGGTCGATCTGCTCTGTCTTCTTCAGTTCCTTCAGCAGCACAAAGGCGCCATAGGAAGCCTTGCGGCCGAGAAGCTGGTCATCCTCGGTCTCGTTGGGACCGATAATCAGGTCCATCTTCGAATCCGTCATGTCCAGCCAGGCCAGGTCGCTCTCGTAGTAGTTGTCACTGCGCAGGGCGTCCATCTTCCGGAGCAGATACTCCCGCACACTCGGCTTGATGGTCAAATCCGCCGCACTCTGCAGGAAAGAGCAGATCTTCTGGATTTCCGGGGCGTAGGCCTCGTGGAAGGGGACGACCTGCAGGGCACCGTCCTCGCCCCGCTGAATCAGCGTATAAGGGCTGTTCTTGGCGGGATCTTCCAGGGCATCGAATTCTTCGGGCGTCATGTCCGAGGGATAAAAACCGGCGCCGGCAGGGCGGTCCCCCCAGCCATCGATAAACGCTTTTCCGTCCATCCGGTCCCAGGGACCATAATTAATTTCGGCATAAGCGCGGACGGAGGGGTCGGTAATCCCTTCGAGATAGTCATCCCCATGGGTCATCTGCTTCCGGTAGATCTGATCCGCCTCGTCAGCGGCCCAGCGGTACAGGCGCAGCACTTCTTTTCCATTTTCGGTAATACCGGAAAGGTCCGGGGTCGCAATCTTGACGAGTGCATACTCGTCCACTTTCTTCTGGAGCGGGTTCCGGGAGGACTCGTGGCAGGAGAGAAGAACCAGACATGCACACAATGCAACAGCTATTTTCTTCATAACGATGAGTAATGGTTCATTACGGGGCGCAAAGATAGCAAAAAAATCCCGATGCCTGTGCACCGGGATTCATAAATATGCATCTGCTTAGATGGTTCCCTGTTCCAGCATGGCCTGGGCCACCTTCATGAAGCCGGCGATATTGGCGCCCTTCACATAGTCGATGCTGCCGTCCGGCTGGGTGCCGAACTTGACGCACTGCTCGTGGATGGACTTCATAATAAAGTGGAGTTTGGCATCCACCTCGGCCGCATCCCAGGAGATGTGTTCGGCGTTCTGGGTCATTTCCAGGCCGGAAGTGGCGACGCCACCGGCGTTCACCGCCTTGCCGGGGGCGAAGAGAATCCCGTTGTGCTGGAAGAAGTGGATCGCGCCGGGCTGGCAGCCCATGTTGGACACTTCGCAGCAGCACCAGCAGCCGTTGGCCTTGAGTTCCTTCGCATCTTCCTCGGAGAGTTCGTTCTGGAAAGCGCAGGGCAGGGCGATGTCGCAAGGGATGCTCCAGGCCTTCTTCCCGGGGGTGAACTTCGCCAGCGAAGGGAATTTGACGGCCATATCCTCCACCTTGTTGCGGTTGGAGGCGCGCATGACGAGCATGTAGTCGATCATGTCCTTGGTGATGCCGTCCGGAATGTGGCAGACACCGTCCGGACCGGAGATCGCGACGACCTTCGCACCGAGTTCCTTGGCCTTGGTGGCGGCGCCCCAGGCGACATTGCCGAAGCCGGAGAGGGCGATCTTCT
>JAEEHS010000077.1 GCA_016281015.1 Bacteroidales bacterium | reverse complement strand
GCATAGCGGAGCGGCAGGTCGCGGTAGGAATGCGGGGCGCTGCGGTAGATTTCGCAGTGGTGGGGGCAGTTCATGGGCTTGAGCATGAATTCCTCACCCTCCTGCGGGGTATGGATCGGCTGGAACGAGTCCTTGCCGTATGTGGCATAGTGGCCGGAGGTCACATAGAGTTCCGTGCCGCCGATGTGCGGGGTCACGACCGGGAGATAACCGTACTCGGCCTGCTTTTTCCGAAGGAAGTTCTCGAGGGTGAAGCGGAGCGCGGCGCCCTTGGGGAGCCACAGGGGCAGGCCCTGGCCGACCCGCTGGGAGAAGGTGAAGAGTTCCATCTCCTTGCCGATCTTGCGGTGGTCGCGTTTCTTGGCCTCCTCCAGGACGACGAGGTATTCGTCCAGCATCGACTTCTTGGGGAAGGTGATGCCGTAGATACGGGTCAGCTGCTGGCGTTTCTCGTCACCGCGCCAGTAAGCGCCGGCCAGCGAGAGCACCTTGACGGCCTTGATGACCTCGGTATTGCGCAGGTGCGGTCCCCGGCAGAGGTCGGTGAACTGTCCATTGGTATAATAGGTAATGGTCCCGTCTTCCAGTTCGGAGATCAACTCCTGCTTGTACGGGTCGCCCTTGGCGGCGAAATAGGCCATGGCCTCCGCCTTGGACACCTCGATGCGGCGGAAATCCTCCTTGCCGCGGGCCAGCTCCAGCATCTTGTTCTCGATGGCCTTGAAATCGGCGTCCGTCAGGGTCCGGCCATTCATATCCACATCGTAGTAGAAACCGTTCTCGATGGCCGGACCGATGCCGAATTTCACCCCCGGGAACAGGGCCTCGAGGGCTTCCGCCATCAGGTGGGACGAAGAGTGCCAGAACACGTGCTTCGCTTCGTCATCCTCCCATTTGAGCAGTCGGATGGACACATCTTCGGTAATCGGGCGGGTCACATCGATGATTGTTCCTTTGGAAGTTTCGCTCTCTGAGGGGCGCTTGATGGACACGGCCAGCACGTCGGCCGCCAGACGGGGCGAGATGGACATGGCAATGTCATATCCGCTCACGCCCGACTCATAACTACGGACACTTCCGTCAGGAAACTGGATGTTGATCATAATCTTCAAAAATTTCTTTACAACCTGCAAATTTAACACTTTCCGCTGAATTTCCGTCGATTATTCCCAAAGTATTTCTATCTTTGTAGAGATGAAGCTCGAAAACAATACCCTCTGGAACGAGGCGGCCCGCTCCGGCCTTCTCTTCGGTCTGTTTTCGTCCCTCTGCCTGGGCGCGAAAGAGGCGGCGGCCCTTTCCGGCTCCACCTTCCTCATCCAGGCCGCGGGCATCCTCCTCTGGGCCGTGGAGTTTTTCGGCTGCATCCTGCTGATGAAACGCTGCATGCTGTCGCTGAGGGACCGCCTCGGGGCAGGGATGGAGGACTGCTACCGCCTGGGCAAACGGATCGCCCTGCTGAGCGGTCTGATTCTCGCTTCGGTCGAGGCGCTGATTATCCTGAAAATGCCACAGGAGAGTCTCTCCGGCTTACTGGAGAGCGCCGCGGCCCAGCTCGGGGCCTCAGGGCGGGAGCAGCTGGAGGCGGCCATGGATTATCTTCCGACCGTCACCTTTTTTGCCCAGTGGATTTACTGTTATTTGTATGGAACCCTTCTTTCGTCCATCCTCTCCCGCTACATTTTCCTGCAGAAGTTTCTTCACGGACCGGACGAAGATGCTGATACCCAGTAACTATGGACCTATCAATCGTCATACCCCTTTACAATGAGGCGGAATCCCTCCCGGAACTCTACGCCTGGATCGAACAGGTCATGCTCGAAAAGGGCTTTTCCTTCGAAGTAATCTTTGTGGATGATGGCTCCACGGACGGCTCCTGGGAGGTGGTCCGCTCCCTCGCGGACGCCCATCCCGGAGTCCACGGCATCTCTTTCCGGCGGAATTACGGCAAATCGGCAGCCCTGTACGAGGGCTTTGCCGCCGCCGAGGGTGAGATTGTCGTGACCATGGACGCGGACCTGCAGGACTCCCCCGAGGAGATTCCTGAAATGGTCCGGATGATCCGCGAGGAGGGCTATGACCTCGTGTCCGGATGGAAACAGAAACGCAAGGACAACGCCCTGACGAAGAACCTGCCCTCGAAACTGTACAACTGGGCGGCGCGGCGCGCTACCGGCATCCATCTCCACGACATGAACTGCGGGCTGAAGGCCTACCGGAAGGATGTGGTCAAGCATATCGAGGTCTACGGGGAGATGCACCGCTACATCCCCTACCTTGCCAAGAACGCCGGCTACGGACGCATCGGCGAGAAGCCTGTGCATCACCAGAAACGCAAGTACGGGGTGTCGAAATTCGGCCTGGACCGCTTTGTCAACGGCCTGCTGGATTTGATGTCCCTTTCCTTCCTGTCCAAATGGGGCAAGAAGCCCATGCACTTTTTCGGGACGAGCGGCATCCTGATGTTCCTCGTCGGTTTTGTCATGACCGTATGGATCATCGCCGTAAAACTGGTCCACCAGTCCCAGGGGCTGCGCTACCGGGCGGTAACGGACCAGCCGCTGTTCTATCTGGCGCTGGTCGCCCTCGTGCTGGGCGTCATGCTCTTTCTCGCCGGCTTCCTCGGAGAGATGATCTCCCGAAACGCGGAAGGCCGCAACGACTACAACGTCCGCGAACGGCTGTAGTGCGTAATTTGTAACCGTCTGATTGATAGAGCTTTATACAAAATTGGTTGGTCTGATCCGACCAACCAATTTCTCGTAAACACCTGGCTGAAAACCAGTTAAGAAAAACGCTATTTTGCGAAATATTTCCAGACGCAGGCGCTCAGGGCACCGCCCACGAGCGGAGCGCAGATGAACACCCAGACATTCTTCAGGGCATCTCCACAGGCGAACAGGGCCGGGCCGATGGAACGGGCCGGGTTGACGGACGTGCCGGTAAGATTGATGCAGACGAGATGGATCAAGATCAGGGTCAGACCGATCACGATACCGGCTTTCTTGCCCGCACCGAGTTTCTCATCCGTCGTACCGAGGACCACCAGGACGAAGAGGAAGGTCGCAATCACCTCGACGAGGCAGGCGCCCCAGACGCCGCCGGCATTGGCGACGCCGTTGGAGCCGAGACCGCCGGTCAGATCCGGAGCGGAGACGACCTTGGTCAGAGCCAGCAGGAGGGCACCGGCGATGACCCCACCGACGACCTGACCGCACCAGTAACCACAGGCGTCCTTCCAGCTCATGCGGCCGGACAAGGCGACACCGAGGGTAATGGCCGGGTTGATGTGGCAGCCGCTGATCGAGCCGATGGTATAAGCCATGGCAATGACGGAAAGACCGAAAGCGACAGCCGTACCCACGACACCGGCAGGGGTGTTACAGCCGAGGAACATCGCGGTTCCGCAGCCCAGGAATGTCAGAACAAAAGTTCCGAGGCATTCAGCAATGTACTTCTTCATATCAAAGAAACTTTAGGAATTAGTGGTCCAAAATTAAACATTTTTCAGAAAAATCACAAGAGGGACATAAAACAAAGAGAGCCCGGGTCTTTCGACTCGGGCTCTCCGAAGAACGGCGGCTACCTACTCTCCCAACTGGTGGGTCAGTACCATCGGCGTGGGTGAGCTTAACTTCTCTGTTCGGAATGGGAAGAGGTGGATCCT
>JAEEHS010000076.1 GCA_016281015.1 Bacteroidales bacterium | reverse complement strand
CCGCTGAACAGGGGCAGTTCGCTGTTGTCAAGACTGCTTATGCGGATAGTCTGGCGCTCCAGCGGGCTAATCTCGAACAATGAACTGTTGAGGTAAGGGACTTTGCCGTATTTGGTGTTGATGCTTTCGGAACGATCTGCAATGCGCTTGGCAAGGACCTGGAAGAAGAGTTTGTTGAGCTCGTCGTAGTCCGGGATGACGGACGGGCGCATAAAAGCGTAGCTCTGGTCCCCTTTATGGTACTTGACCAGCTGAGCCTCCAAAAGTTTCAGGAAGAGGACGCGGTTAACCCAGCCGATGGTGAGCGCCAGGGCGACACCGAACAGTTGCTCAAGGCGGTCTTTCCCGAAGGAATAACGTTCTTTCACGTTGTCCAGCCAGTCCTCGCTGTCGAGGATGGTAATGGCGTTTTCTAGAATGGAGGCCTGGTTGCGCTCTCCTTCTTTGCGGCGAGTAATGATGTGTTTGTTACTCTCCTTCTCCACCACTTCTTCCAGTCCGATAATGTAAAGCAGCTCGCTGTAGAACTTGGTATTGAGGGAGTTGCTGTCATTCTGGAAGCGCTTTTTCAGCAGGTGCTCAGGGCTGAAAAACTTGAAGAGTTCGATGATGCGCTTGTCGTTGCCAGTATCAAGGAAGGTCTTATATTTGCGGATATCGAACCATGTATAGGTGATTTGGTCCAGAACTTTGGCTATGAAGTCGGCGGCGATTTCTTTGTAGAAAAAGTCGGTTTTTTCAGAGGTCAGGGCGCCGTCGTTGAATTCCTCGAAGCGCTTAATGAGTTTCTTATTGGAGTAGAAAAGGCGTTCAAACTCTTGGGCATCAAAGACAAAGTACTCGTAGATGTTTGTGACAACCAGCTGCTTGAGCTGGATGTTCTTGTTGGTGTGGCGCTCGCGTAGGTAGTAAAGCAACAGCTCTTGAAGGGCCTTGCGGTTGAGGTCCTCCTTTGTAATCATCTCGCCTACGTTTGTAGGCTTTTTAACCTCAATGATGACGCCCACGGGATCTGTAGTGTTGACACCCAGATGAATAGCGCAGTCTATATCCCCATTGGGAGAAACCTTGTAATTCGGGCTGTAGAACGTGAATTTGAGGAAGTCCATCAAGTCGCCCTTGATTTTTTCTTCCGTGTTGATGACGGAAATTTGCTCGTAGTAGTTACGCAGCTGGGCTTTGAAGCCGTCAAAGACGGGCCGGTCCACAGGGACCTGCCGATATGCCTTATTCAAGGACTTGGCGATGGTTAATTCAGCCATGTTATCTAGTTTCAGTGATAAAGAAATTCAAATATAGCGATTTTCGTCGAGATAAGAAAAAGCCTCAACCCGTTGCCGAGTGAAGCGAAAATAGATTTGGCTGATGTTGGGTTTAGATACAACAGGTTCGGACTATTAAAGGATATTATCAGATTGTTACCTCATCTCAATAATATTTATCTACGATGGCAAGATCGTTCGACTGCCATATAATACGGAAGGCTAACGAATACAATCGCTAGCCTTGAGATCAGCGAATCCGTAGAATCGCTTATGCAAAGTTAATTCTTTTTAGCGAACTAACAAACGACTATGAGCATATTATCAATTAATATCAATTAATCAGAATAAAAGGATAAGCGCCGATGGCCCGGCCGTCTTGCCCGCGGAGTCCCTGTAGCCCGCCATTCCTGCCGCCTGATATGGCATAGTTTCCGGGCTAGATCCCAAAATATGCCCGACACCTCGCCCATTGATTGTGCCACACAGGCCCTGAGAGGCCATTTCCGCGGGCGAGGTACCCAGCGTAAAAAACGACCTGGCCCAAAAGGCACGCGGGCGGCGTTCCTCCAGCCGCCTGAGGACCCGGCAGGGCCCAAAAGTCGCACCGCTTCTTCTTCTTACATCAGGATCTCGGCCATCCACGTGAAAGGAGAAGGCAGGTTGGTCAGAAGTGAGAACAAAAGTGGAAATTTACAACAGCCCCTTTTCTTTTGCTTTGGCAAGCATCTCGGCAGTGTTCTTCGCATCGAGCTTGGCAATCAGGCGCTGACGGCGCCATTTGATGGTCTGCTCGGTGAGGAAGAGACGCTTGGCTATATCCTTGCTGGTCAGGCCTTCAGCTATCATCGGAAGAATCTCCAACTCTCCCCTGCTCAATTCGATGCGCCTATCCATTTTCAGCTTATTCAGCGAGTCATTCACCTCCAGTTCGTTCAAGGCTTCTCCGATGGCCTCGTCGGCAGCGGCGTTTTCTTTCTCAAGGTGGAGCGTGCGGCGGGTAAGGATAAGAAGAACCAGCAGAGCCAGCGCCAGCACGGCAAAGGCGGCAGCCAGCAGGGTCCGCTGACGTTTTTGCGTCTGGTACGCCTGGCCCATAATGTCCAGCGTCGCTATGCGGTCGTAATACTCCTGGTCTTGATGCTTGGAGTAGTATTCATCGGCCTCGCCAAGATACTGCAGCGCCTCTGTAACTTTGCCTTGGCGCAAGTATAGAGCACCAAGTCCCAGTTTGGGGGAAGCTACCCAGAGGGAATCCCCGGCTTCCTGCGCATAGCGGATGGCCGCATGGTAACAATCAATGGCCTTGGCATCGTCGCCTTCTTCGGCCCAGATGTCTCCCAAATTGTGCTCAAGGATGGAACTGCTGATTTTCCAGTCGTATTTCTTGAAGATTTCGCCTGCTTTAGCGTAGTAAGACAAGGCCTGCGGCAGGGAGTCCATTTCATAGTAAAGGTTGCCGATGTTACCATAGAGGCTGGAAGCGGCGTCGTCAATCTTTTCCTGCGGATAGCCATCCGGGGTGTCCGGACCTGCCTCTCCGGCGGCCATCCGTTCCAGATACCCCAGCGCTACGCGATAGTAGAAGATGGTACTGTCGTACTGCTCTTTATTGTAGAACAACTGGCCTGCGAACTTGGAAGCCAGGTAGGGCTGGTAGAGAGACTCAAGTTCATTGCCAAGTCCGTAGACCCTTCGCGCAGCATACATGGCGCGATCCGGGTTGATGCGTTCATATCCATACATCAACTGGGAAAAGGCAAGGCACACATCGACCTTGGTCTGATAGGGAGCATTGGCCAGGCGTTCCGGGGTCCATCCGGCCACCACGTTCTCCAGGGAATCGAGTTTCCGGTCCCTGTGGTCGTTGTACTGCGCCCTGGCAAAACCGGCGAAAAGGGGTATAAAAAGCAGTGTGAAGAAAAGAGGTCTCATGGCAAGACAAAGTTAGCAAAACCACCGCAATCTCGGGATTCAAGGGGTAAAAAACCGACAATGGAGACTCATTTTTATACTTTTGTATAATACTCAAATAATTGTGATTGACGAACTTTGCCATAACCAACCAAAACGCATAGACATGAAGAAGATTTTTATGGCAATCCTGCTCCTCCTGACCGGGGCGTCCATGTTCGCTGCTTGCGAGACAACACCGGGTCCCGATAACAACGGAAACGGCAATGGTAACGGGCAGACCGAGCAAACAGACCAGACCATAGAACCCAAAGTCCTGGCGGCAACGTTCCCTCTCAATGTGAGGATTGAGATGAAGAATCAGCCTTCGTACAACACTGCGGAAGAAGATATTACTCTTATCAAATTAGGGAATGAATGGTTCTATGAGAACAGGGGCTATCGTTATGTACTATATCTCTATTGCCAATTTGCCAAAGACGGCAAAACCCTGAAGGCCTTTGGCGGCGCCTTACAGGAAGACGGGACGGTTAAGTGGACCAATCTTCTTACTTCCGGCGATGAAAGTTACTTGAATTTCGCGGGATTTGCCAAAAACTCCGAGTGTCACGTCCTGTTTGATGCCGGTGTTCCTGCCGGCAACTGCACGAAATATGGCGAGGCGACCCCCGACAAAGAAACCATCCTCGGCGTTGAATGCACCCGCTACGATTATGACTTTGTCGTCAAAGCCGATTATTGGGTCGATGAAGCCACGAAGATCGTTTACAAGTTCGTCAACTATCTGGACAAGAATAAGGAATCCAAGAATGCCACCTTCGAAATCAAGAGCTGGGATACTTCTGTAAAGGCATTTGAATGGGATAAACCCGAATAAAGCCGACAAACAAATTGTCCATCGGCCTCCCCCACCGCCCCGAGGGCCGATTTCATCACTTTCCGCCTGCTACTCATCGTCCTCCGGCGGTTCCAGGGTCTTGTCAAACTGCTCCATGGCCTGGGCTTTGTCGGCCGCGGCAATGTCTATGTAGGGTTTCATGGACTGGTAGTCGCTGTGACCGGTCCATCGCATGACCATGACGGGCGGGATGCCGATGGACAAGGCGTAGCAGATGAAGGTTTTCCGGGCGGCGTGGGTGCCCACGAGTTTCCATTTGGGGAAGACTTCTTCTATACGGTTGCCGTTCACGTACTTGCTTTTCCGGATGGGTTCGTTGATGCCGCAAAGCTCGCAGAGGTCCTTGAGGGCCGCGTTCATCTGCTGGTTGGTGACGACGGGTAAAGCCTTGTTTCCCTTGAATTTACCGTCTTTGTACTTGTCCAGGATGGCACGGGAGTAGCTGTTGAGATTGATGGGAATGGCGTCGTGCGTTTTCTGCGTCACTACGTGGATATACTGCTCGTCGATATCGCTTCGGCATAGCTTGAACATGTCCGAGAAACGGAGCGAGGTAAAGGCGCAGAAGCAGAACAGGTCGCGGGCCTTTTCGATGCCGCCGGCTTCCTGGATTATTTTTGTGTAGGGTGTACCGTCCCAATCGACCAGCTTTACCGTAGTGCCATTGGGCGGTATCTGGTAATGATAGACCCGCATCAATTCTTCCCGCGTCAGGAAAATGACGGGCTTCTGGATAATCTTGAATTTGGGCTGATAGCGTTTGATATCGTCCTGCTTTGTATACTTGTTCCTGAGCGCCCAGTTGAGGAACCAGACCAGGTTCTTGTACTGCTTTTTCACGCTGACCTCCTGCAGCTGCGCTTTCTCGCGCAGGTATTTGATGAAGGCGGCTATTCCATCGGCATCAAAGAATTCCAGGTCGTGCGCCTTGCCGAACAGGCGGATATGCCTTTGGAAGGTATGCATGGCATGCAGGGTCGAGAGCTCCCAACTAGCTTGCCGGCCCTGTTCGCTGATAAACTTGCTGATCCACTGGTCCATGGACAGATTCAGCTGGGGGTCTTCCCGTTGCAGAGCGGCCCGTACCTTCTGCCGCAGTTCTTTCGTTGTGGGCCTTTCCTTGCAACGGAGTGCGTAAAGGTCCAGGAAGGCGACCACTTCGGCCAGCTCCTTGTTGATGATTTCGGCAGGAATATGTTTGCTGTTTTCGGTCCCGGGAAGCACCCACATGTTGTTTCTGTGGTAGGCCCCGGGATTGTCCCGGATGGCGGAAATCCACTGCTGCGGGGAGACGCTGTACCCCACGGAGGTAGCATATCGTTTACCCATAATATAGGCCGATACCCGGATAGGGCATTCTCCGGCCCGGTTCATTTGTGCGGTAAGATAGAATTGTGTAGACATAGTTCTGCGATTTTTTGGCAAAGGTCGCGCAATTCGAATCTTCCATCGTAACGAATACATGCTGTATTTATTTGGAATTGACAAACTTTGCTTTTTTTACCATGAATAACAGCAAATTTGCATGGGCCTTGTGGCGTCTGTATGAGCAATTGTCAGAGGAGGGGATGCTGGATGAATTCCCGGTAGAATACATTGATCCTGGGGAGATAAGGGTCCATCATCGGCGGATTGTTTTTCCGAATGGAGCACGCGTTGAGCTGACGCCGATGGAACGCGCCATCTACAGGCTGTTCCTTCGGCATCCGGGAGGTATCCCTCTGGATATGCGCTGGCAATACTATTCGGAACTGCTGAAGATATACGGCCGGGAGTCGGCATCTTCCGACAAGGACTGGATGGAAAGACGCATAGACGATTTGTGCGAAGATGATTCCGCCAACTTTTTATCGCACATTTCCCACATCCGCCGCAAGTTCCAGACCGTTCTGAACCCGATAGATGTAGAACGATTTTGCATCAAGAAACATGTCGGCGGGATTTACCGAATAGGCGCCTTGAGGCGATAGGGTTTCTGGTTTTGCTTGCCTGGGCGGTTGCTTGGGCGGTTGCTTGTCGCCACTGCCACGTTGACAATAAAACACCATTTCAAGGTCTTCCAGCTGTCAACGTGGCCCGGCCCCAACAGGAACATCCGTTTGTGGTGCTCCCGGCACCACTGTGTCCCAAAAACCGTAACAAAAAGAAATAAGCCGCTGATTTTCAGCGGCTTATTGTGGTGCTGGGAAGAATCGAACTGCCGACACATGGATTTTCAGTCCATTGCTCTACCATCTGAGCTACAGCACCATCGTTTAGGGAATGCAAAGATAGGTAATTTTTTGGACTTTACAAACTTTTCCAAAAGTTTTTTCAATTTTGGGAAATAATCCGTTACTTTGTGTGAGAATGGACGGAAAAAAGTTCATACAGGTCATCTTGCCGCTCCCTCTGGCGTGGGAGCCGTACTATGCGGTTCCCGAAGGGATGGACTTGGCGGTGGGAGACCGGGTAAAGGTCCATTTTGCCCGGAAACCGTACAGTGCCGTCGTGAGCCGCTGCCCTGTCGAACCGCAGACCCTGATAGACAAGATTCTGCCCCTGGACGCTCCGGAAGCGGGGCTTCCAGCTATCGCCGAGTCGGAAATCGCCTTCTGGAGGCAACTGGCCCACTATTATCTCTGCTCTGTCGGAGAGGTGTACAAGGCGGCATATCCTTCGATGAAAATCCAGTCTGAGGAGACCCAGGTCCGGAAGAAGGCGCGGCTTGAAGAACGGATTGCGCGGCTGAAGGAAAAGATGGAAAAAGCCCGCAGGGAGGAAACGCGCCTCCGCTACCAGGCGGAACTCGACGCGCTCGCGCATCCTGAAAAGGCACGCCCGGAGGGATTGTCACACGCCCTCTCTCCTGCCCAAAAAAAGGCGCTGGAAGGCATCCACGACGGATTTCGTCAGGGAAAGACCGTGCTCTTGGACGGGGTAACCGGCTCCGGAAAGACCGAAATCTACCTGGCCCTGGCGCGGGAAGTGATGGACAGGGGCAGGAGCGTGCTCTATCTGGTCCCGGAGATTGCCCTGAGCCGGCAGTTGGAGCAGCGGGTCGGCGCCGCTTTCCCGGAGGTGATGGTCTATCATTCCGGCGAATCCCCCGTCCGCCGGCGGGAAGTCGCAGACGAGGTGCGCCGCGCCGCTCCCTCCATTGTCCTCGGCACCCGTTCAGCGCTTTTCCTGCCCCACCGGAACCTCGGGCTGATCATTGTTGACGAAGAACACGACAGCTCTTACAAACAGGACTCCCCTGCTCCGCGCTACCACGCAAGGGAAACGGCGATCATGCTGGGCATCCTGCAGGGAGCGTCTGTGCTGCTCGGCAGCGCGACACCCTCGCTGGAATCGCTCTATAATGCGGAAATAGGCCGCTTTGCCAAGGTCGACTTGAAGGAGCGCTATTACAGCGGGAACGAGGCGCCGCTCATGGTGATTGACACCGTGGCGGAGCGCCGGAAGAACGGCATGGCCGGCAGTTTTTCCCTCAAACTGCTCGCCGAGATTCGTCGAACGCTGGACGAAGGCGGACAGACGATCCTCCTGAGAGCCCGCCGCTCGTATGCGCCCTCCGTCCAGTGCTCCGCCTGCGGCCACATCCGGAAGTGTCCCCACTGCAATGTCTCCCTCAGCCTCCACCGCAACCCGGACCGCCTGGTCTGCCACTACTGCGGCCATACCGAGCCCTATGACGGTCTTTGTCCGGACTGCGGCGAGCCGCTGGTCCCGCTGGGAGCCGGGACCCAGCGGATCGAAGAGGAACTCGCCGCCATCTTTCCCGAAGCCCGCATCGCCCGGCTGGACAGCGACACGCCCGATAAAGAAGAGGCCGGGGTGATTCGTGCGTTCGCGGAGGGTGAAACCGACATTCTCATCGGCACCCAGATGGTCACAAAGGGCTTCGATTTCAGCGGACTCAGCCTGGTGGCCGTGCTGCAGGCCGACAGCATCCTCTCCCAGCAGGATTTCCGGGCGGACGAACGCGCCATCCAGCTCTTCGAACAGTTCCGGGGGCGCAGCGGCCGCCGCGGAAAGCCCGGTTTGTTCATCATTCAGACCCGGGAACCGTCCCACCATGTTTTCGCCCGCCTGGAGGGCACGGACGACAGCGCACAACTGCTGGAGGAGCGCCGGCAGTTCGGTTATCCGCCCTATACCCGCATCGTCCAGCTGATGCTCAGGGATCCGAACGAAAAAAGGGTCAACTACATGGCCATGGAACTGTCCCGGACGCTTTCTTCCCTTCTTCCCGAGGGCTGCGTCATCGGGCCATACGCCCCCGCCGTGGACCGGATTGCGGAGCAGTATATCCGCCACATCCGCCTGATGCTCCCCCGCGACCGCCAGCTCACCTCCCGAAAAGATGCGATTGCCCAAAGCGTCGCCGCGTTCGAAAAAGAGCGGAAATACAATGGGCACATCGCTCTGGACGTCGATCCCGCCTAAGGGGGCGTGGAACTTCGTGGAACATTTCTTGTAATTGTCCGGCAGATTCCGTAATTTTGCACAATTATGGGAAAAGTAATTGCCATCGCCAATCAGAAAGGCGGCGTGGGAAAAACCACGACCGCCATCAATCTGGCCGCATCGCTGGCGGTCCTGGAAAAAAAGGTGCTCATCATTGATGCGGACCCGCAGGCCAACACGACCTCCGGCCTTAATTTCTCGCCGGACAACGACGAGAAAAGGACGCTGTACGAGATCCTGATCGGGAAAATCGCAGCCTCCGACGCCTTGATCCAGACCGAACTGGACAACCTTCACATGATTCCGTCCCATATCAACCTGGTCGGTGCGGAAATCGAAATGCTGGAATGGCCGGAGCGAGAAAGCGTCCTGAAAAACGCCCTGCGCCCCATCCGCGACAATTACGACTATATCATCATCGACTGCTCCCCTTCCCTGGGCCTCATTACGGTCAACTGCCTGACGGCGGCGGATTCGGTGATGATTCCCGTCCAGCCGGAGTTCTTCGCGCTGGAAGGTCTTGCCAAACTGCTCCAGACCATCCGCCTGGTCCAGAGCAGTGTCAATCCGGACCTGGACATCGAAGGCTTCGTGGTCACAATGTTCGACGGCAGGACCAAGGTCCACAGCCAGGTGGTCATGGAGCTGCGCGAGCATTTCAAGGACATGGTGTTCAAAACCATCATCCAGCGCTCCATCCGCCTCAGCGAGGCCCCGTCCCACGGCAAGCCGATCATTCTGTATGACGTGATGAACAACGGGACCTCGAACTACCTCAACCTCGCGAAAGAAGTTCTCGACAAAAACGAAAACGCAAATGCCTAAGAATCCTCATGGCCTCGGGAAAGGCCTCGGAGCCCTGCTCGGGGCCGACGACATCGCTCCCGTCCGCAAACCGGTCGGATACATCAACAAGGAAGTCATCGGAGAAAGCCCGGCGCCGGACACCTCCGACGTCCTCCGGATTCCCTCCGACCTGATTGACCCGAACCCCTTCCAGCCGCGCCTTTCCTTCGATGAGACGGCGCTCCAGGAACTCTCCGACTCCATCCGCACCCTCGGACTGATCCAGCCGATCACCGTGCGCCGGAAAGGCAACGGCCGCTACCAGATCATCAGCGGAGAACGCCGCTACCGGGCCTGCATCCTCGCGGGCATGACGACCATTCCTTCCTATATCCATGCCGCGTCCGACCAGGGGATGCTGGAAATGGCCATCGTGGAAAACATCCAGCGGGAGAACCTGGACCCCATCGAGATTGCCCTGAGTTTCCAGCGCCTGATGGACGAATGCAACCTGACCCAGGAGCAGATGGCGGACCGCGTGGGCAAAAAACGGGCGTCGGTCGCCAACCAGCTCCGGCTGTTGAAACTGCCCGCCAAGGTCCAGCATGACCTGAAAGTGGGACTCGTCAGTGTCGGGCACGCCAAGGTACTGCTCGGAATCGAGGATCCGGAGATTCAGGAAGCGCTCTGTGACCTGATTGTCAAAAAAGGCCTGTCCGTCCGTCAGCTGGAAGAAAAAGTCAAGGCCCTCTCCAAGAATCCCCTTCCGGAAAAAGAGCCGCAGCAACTGCCCGAGATGTATTACCGGCTGTTGGAAAATGTCGGCCGTATCTTCGGGGACAATATTTCCCTCAAGCGCAGCGAAAGCGGAAAGGGCAGCATCACCATCCGTTTCGACTCCGACGAGCAGATGGAACGCCTCCTTCAGGCGCTGGACACGCGCCGCGGATGAGGTTCCTGCGACTCATATCTTTCCTTGCCGTCCTGCTCATGACAGGGCCCCTGCTCCATGCCCAGTTCAAGCAGGATGCCTTCTCGCAGAACTATGCCGACTCCACGGACAAGGAGGCGGCGGACAGTTCCAAACTCTTCAACTTCAAGGAGTATTTCGGCGGCCTGTCCCACCAGCGCAGTGCCAGCCTGAAAACCCTCTTCATGGGGTCGACAATCTTTGTCGGTGGACAGCAGATCTACAACAAGGACTATTGGAAACTGCCCATCACCTATGGCGGTATCGGGGCCGGCGTAGGTCTTGGCATCTATTTCAACCAGCGGTACAAAACGACGGAGGACCCCGCCTTCAAGACGGCGAGTACCTGGTCCTTCATCGCGGCCGGAGCGGTCTACTGGGGGACGCTGATGGACGGTGTCGCCTGTTATCCGTCCCATCTCAAGCATGATCCGGCACGGGCGACCCTCTATTCGCTCCTCCTGCCGGGCCTCGGACAAATCTACAACGGAGAGGCCTGGAAGGTGCCGATTTACTGGAGCCTGATTGCCGGCGCCGTCTATTTCCTGGACTATAACCACACGAATTACATTCGTTACAAGAATATCTACAATCAGGCGACCAGTGAGGATCCCGATGTGGAAAAGCCCCCGGTCACCGCGGAAGCGGCCAAGTATTATCGTGACGCCAACCGCCGGCTCAGGGATTACTGCATCCTGTTCACGGCCGGCTTCTACCTCCTGCAGGTCATCGATGCCAACGTGTTCGCCTACATGCAGGACTTTGAGATTTCGGATGACATTTCGCTGCGCGTCGAGCCGGCCGTCATCCCGATGAACCATTATGCCTTCGCGCCACCGGCCCTGGGGGTCGGAGTGAGCCTCAAATTCTAGGAATCATGGACAAAAAATGGATAGGAACAGCGGTGGCCCTGTGCCTCGTGACCCTGCTGCCGCTCGGCGCGCAGAGCAAGGACTGGAGACCGCGCAAACAACTGGAACGGGAGAACGCCCAGCTTAGGGAACGCATCGAGCATCTGCAGGAAGAGATCGAGCGCTATCGCAGCGAGCAGAGCGAGAAGCAGCGCCTCCAGGAAGAGCTCAGCGGCCTGTATGAAGAGAACGAGAACAAGATGTCCTCGGCGCTGACCCCGGCGGACTACTCTCCTCAGAAGACCGACAGCCTCCTGACCATCTGGTACACCCACCGGCAACTGCGCGATGTCCGTGAAGGCAGCAGCTACAACATGGACAGTGTCCATTTCAAAACCGATGTGCCGGATTCGGTCCTGGTGCGGCGGCTGGAAGACATGAACGCCTTCATCTCTCTCCCCTACAACGAGACCGTCAAGAACTACATGATCCTCTATTCGGAGAAGATGCCGACCCGCATGGGGCACATCCTCGGCCTTTCTTCTTACTATATGCCCATCTTCGAAGAGGCTTTCCGGCGCTACAATCTGCCGCTGGAACTCAAATACATGGCCATCATCGAATCGGGCCTCAACCCGACGGCGGTTTCCTGGGCCGGCGCCACGGGCATGTGGCAGTTCATGTACAACACAGCGCGGCTCTACGGGCTCAAGATCGATTCCTATGTCGATGAACGGCTGGATCCAATCCGATCCGCCGATGCCGCCGCCCGCTATCTGAGGGATGCCTACCGCGTCTTCGGGGACTGGCCGCTGGCGATTTCAGCCTACAACTGCGGGTCCGGCAATGTCAACAAAGCCATCCGGCGTGCCGGCGGGTCACGGGACTTCTGGAACATCTACCAGTACCTGCCGCGGGAAACGCGCGGTTATGTCCCGGCGATGGTCGGGGCCATGTATGCCTGCCAGTATGCCAAGGAATACAAACTGGAGCCCTCCCCTGTCCAGTTGCCGCACTATGTGGACACCTTCCATGTCCGGCAGAACCTCCATTTCCTTCAATTGACCGAGGTCATCGGGATGCCGCTGAACGAAATCCGGGACATGAATCCCCAATACTACAAGGACATCGTGCCCGGAAAGGACGGCGAGCAGATCCTCTGCCTGCCGCACAAATACACCGCCGCGTTCATGGACCTGGAAGACTCCATCTACCGCTACAAAGCGGCGGAGATGTTCTCCGGCGTGGAAGTGGACAAATACCGCAACGAGACGACGGGGCCTTCGGTCTCATCCCGGAAGAGTTCCTCATCGGGCGGCGGCACAAAGATTTACACGGTACGGAAAGGCGACACCCTCGGGGGCATCGCCAGAAAGCATCATGTCACGGTCAAGCAGCTGAAGAGCTGGAACAAACTCAAGAGTGACAATATCCGGATCGGACAGAAACTGAAAATCCAGCGCTAAAGCGTTTCCACCAGGGAGGCAATCCGCGCCCGGACCTCATCGACGGTACCTGCGCCGTCGATTTCATGGTATTTCCCTATCTTGCGGTAGAAGGCGATCAGCGGTTCGGTCTTTTCGTGGTAGGTACGGATCCGGTTGTCCACGATTTCGGGACACGCGTCGTCGGCGCGGCCTTCGATCTGCGCCCGGTGGGCAATGCGTTCATGGACCATTTCGTCCGGTATCATCAGGGAAACGACGCCCGTCAGGACTTCGCCGCGGGCGGCAAGAATCCCCTCCAGTGCTTCGGCCTGGGCGACGGTCCGGGGAAAGCCGTCCAGCAGGAAGCCTTCCACGCCTTTGACCGTGTCGAACTGCGTCTCGATCATGCCCTCCACCACTTCATCCGGAACCAGGCAGCCTTTCTCAATCAACTGCTTCGCCTGGAGCCCCAAAGGAGTTCCCGCGGCAATTTCACTGCGGAGGAGTTCTCCGGTCGAAAGATGGCACAGATGGTAGTTTTCCACCATGGCACCGGCCTGGGTACCTTTCCCGGCACCCGGAGGGCCAAAGAGAATGTAATATTTCATGAGTCTAACACATAGATATCTTTGTAGTTGCGGCCGAGCTCATCATAGTCCAGCCCGAAGCCGACGATGAAGCGGTTCGGGATTTCCATGGCCACATAATCCAAAGGAAGCGCTTTGCGGTATACTTCCGGCTTGAGGAGCATCGTGCAGATCCGGATCTCCGCGGCCCCCTTCTCCAGGAGCATGCCATGGAGATTCTCCATGGTCGTTCCGGTGTCCACGATGTCTTCAATGATGATGATCCGCCGGCCCCGGATGTCCTCCGTCAGGCCCAGCAGCTGCTGGACTTCACCGGTCGACCGGGTCCCCTGGTACGAAGAAAGCCGGACCGAGAGGAACTGGGCGTTGAAATCCAGTCGTTTCATCAGTTCGGCCGTAAAGAGAATGGAGCCGTTCAACACGCAGAGGATAATGGGGACATCTTCGCATCCATGGAAGTCTTTGTTGATTCTTTCCGCGACCTGGTCGATGGCCGTTTCAATCTCGGAATAAGGGAGAAATAACTTGAAAGATTTGTCGTGAAGCTTGATTCTGGGTTCCATCGCGGGGTGTAATTATGACACAAAATTAACAAGAAAAAATCAAAAAGCATATCGAAAACAGAAAAAAGCAGGGCCAAAGATAAAAACTTGCAGGGTGGAGGGTCCGTTTTCGCGGTGCCGTGGCGTAACTTGTGTCCATGAAACTGTATGTACTGATCGGCGATGTGCTGCTGAGGGCGGCGCTGTTCCTTACGGGAGCCGCCGATGCCGAATCCCTGGACGAAAGTGTCCTCCTGCGCCTGGAGGCGCTCGAGCAGCGTCCGCTCGCGCTCAACCGCGCAAGCCGCTCCCGCCTGCTTTCTGAAGGAATCCTCACCCCGTACCAGGTCGCGTCGCTCGAAGAATACCGGCGCCTTTACGGCGATGTGCTCTCGATGGCCGAGCTTTCCCTGGTGGACGGGTTCGGCGAAAAATGGACCAAAATCATGGCACCCTTTCTTTCCCTCGCGCCATCCTTGTCACCGCTCCAGCGGGACACGCTGGTATGGACGCAGACAGCCCTTCTGAATACCGACCTCAAGGCCGTCCGGGCAAAATACCGGATTGCCTCGGAAAAACTGCTCGCCGGGGCGGCCGGGCGGCTGGACTACGACGGAAAGAAGTCCTGGACGGCCCATGGTGCATGGTTCCTCCCCCGGGGACGGCTCGTAGCCGGGGATTTCAACGCCCGTTTCGCCCAAGGACTGACCCTGTGGACCGGCTTCCGGCTGGGCGGTCTGGAGAGCGTCGAAGCATTCCAGCTGAAAGGCAACGGGATCGTTCCCTCCTGGTCGGTTTCCGGGGACGGGACCCTCCGTGGGGTGGCCGGAGAATGGACCCCGGGAAAATGGAGGCTGGGAGCCTTCGCAGGGAGTCCGTCCCTGGAGGGATACTGGCAGAAACTCCACGCCGGGCTGTATGGACGGGGAATCTGGCGCAGTGGCGACGCCGGATTTCTGGCTTCTCACGTGAACGGCGGCTGGCGGCTCAGCCTGGACGGAACCTTTCATTTCGGACAGACCACCTGCTTCGGCGAAGCGGCTGCCCGGTATGAAGACGGGACCTGGGCGTATGCCGGCCTGGCGGGCTGCCGCATCAGCGTTCTCGACCGGGACCACCTCGCCTTTCAGCTGCGGGTCATCCCGAGCCGGTTCAGCGGGAAGAAAAACGGCGAGTATGCCTTTGCCGCCGGCTATGCCTGGAGCGCAGCATCCCTGACGGCGGACTATGCCCTGGTTCCGCAGCCCGGAAAAGACGCCTCCCGCCGGCAGCTGAAAGTCTATGGTCTCTGGTCCATCCCCTTCCGGGGAGGATGGAGCGTGAAACTCCGCGCGTATGAGCGGTGGCGGAGTTACGAACGCAACCGGCTCGATCTCAGGGGCGAGGCTGCCTGGGAAAGCGGCGCATGGACCCTCCGGGGGCGGGTCAACGGTGTCTTCTGCCGGAAGGTGGGTGCGCTCGGCTTTGTGGAAGGAGGGTGGAAAGATACGGCATGGACACTCTTTCTGAGAGGAACACTCTTCCACGTGGATGAGTGGGACGACCGCATCTATCTCTACGAGCACGACGCACCCGGCAACTTCACCGTCCCCGCCTGCCATGGCCGCGGGGGGCTCCTCAGCCTCTATGCCGCCTGGAAACACCGCTTCAGAGAGGGGCCATCGCTGAAGGTCTGCGGCCGCGCCGCCGCCATGCTCCGCACCACCCATCCTTTTTCCCCCACTCTTCGTCTCCAAATACAAGCAGAATGGTAAATAATTCTTATCTTTGCATAGGTTAAGTTAATCTATGGAAGAAAGGAGTTTGGACCGGCTGGCCCGGTACTTGATCTGGCTCGGATTCGCAGCCATTATCGCCCTCGCATGCTGGTATTTCCGCAGCGTGCTTATCTACATCATCGCCGCTTTTGTGATGTCGCTGATCGGCCGTCCTATCATGATGGTCCTGAAGCGCCTGAGAATCAAGGGGCACAGTGCTCCGGACTGGCTGCTGACCATCCTGACCATCATCATCATTTTCGCCATCCTGGGACTCATTGTCACCCAGGCGTTTCCGGTAGTGATCGGGATTATCCGGGACGCTTCTCTGCTCAGCGATGCCGGCGCCGGGGAAGGCCTGGCGCTGGAGCAGTTGAACCAGTGGCTGATCGGCTTGTTCCCTGCCCTGGGGGAGGATTTCAACGGGGTGGAACTCCTGATGGGCCAGCTCAAGCAGGTGCTGAACCTCTCCTCCGTCTCTTCGGTCATCGGCTCGGTGGCCTCGGTGGTCACTTCGCTGGCGGTCGGTATTTTCTCGATTATCTTCATATCCTTTTTCTTCATCAAGGACAGCACCCTGTTCAGCCGCATTGTCGGGGCGCTGGTGCCGGACCGAATTGAGGCCTCTGTGGGTAAGGCCATCGGGGAGATTGAGATCCTGCTTTCCCGTTACTTCGTGGGCCTGATCATCGAAATTGTCGGCGTGGCGCTCGTGGACTTCCTCGGGCTCTGGCTGATTGCCCGCCTCGGCTTTTCCTACGCAATCGGCATCGCTTTCATCGCCGGTATGCTGAACGTCATTCCGTACGTCGGTCCTTTTGCGGGCCAGGTCATCGGCGTGGTCCTGGGCCTGATTATCAAATACGGAACGGGAGTGGGCCTGGACGTCAATATCTGGGTTTTCGCCTTGATCATTTTCGGCGTGATGATGGCCGCCCAGCTGATTGACAATTTCGTCTACCAGCCGCTGATTTACTCGACCAGCATCAAAGCCAGTCCGCTGGAGATCTTCATCGTCCTGCTGGCGGCCGGCCACATCGGCGGGGCTTTCGGCATGTTCGTGGCCATTCCCGCCTACACTGTCCTCCGCGTGGTCGCCAGCCGTTTTTTCCATGAATTCAAGCCCATCCGGCGCCTGATACCGGACACGTCCCAAGAAGACCGCTTATTATAGGTATTATCCAAATAAATGCTTATATTTGTGGGATTTAACACACGTGAGAAATGCATCGGATTTTTCTGCCCATATATCATTTTTTCCAGAAGCGTAAAGGGCTGATGTACGGCCTGATGATCGGTAGCTTCCTTTTCTTCCTTTTCTTCGGAGCGCGCCTTCGTTTTGAGGAGGAAATCCTCAAACTCCTGCCGCGTTCCTCGATGGATAATGAACTCGCGTTCAGCGAGGTCGCCCTCAAGGACAAAGTCTTCATCCAGATGACCGCCTCCGGCGACAACGCGGTCTCTCCGCGGGAGCTGGGGCGCTACATGGACCAGTTCATGACCGAACTTCAGGCCCGGGACACCGCCGGCCGCTACATCAAAGGCCTCCTGTACAAGCTGGACGCCGAAATGGCCCTTGGCGCGGCGGACTATGCCTTCGCCCATCTCCCCTCTTTCATCGACACCGCCTGGTACAGCCGTTTCGACGAGGCGCTGACCCCGGAGGCGATCGAAGCGCAGATGCAGAGAAACTACCAGCTCGTCATGGATGACGAAGACGGAACGGCCACCACGATGGTCACGATGGACCCGCTCAACCTGCGCGGAATCCTCATCAGCAGCATCATGCCGTCGGAAAGCAGCAATGTGGGCGGATACACGATTGTGGACGGGCATTTCTTCTTCCCGGACAAGAGCGCGGCGCTCGCCTTCATGGACCCGGCTTTCAACGGGATGGATTCCGGCGTGGCGACCCGCTTTTACAACCTCCTCCAACAGACCCGGAAGACCTTTGAGACGGCCCATCCGGAAGTGAGGGTCCTGGCCTTCGGGAATCCGCTCGGCGGCGTTTCCAACGCCAGCACCATCAAAAAAGACCTCTTCATGACGGTGGGCCTTTCGCTCATCATCATCCTCATTATCATCCTTTTGTGCTTCCACGGAGGATCCTTCATCTGGCAGCAGATCGTCCCTGTGGCTTACGGCGCCGTCTTTGCCATGGCCTGCATGTACTGGATCAAGGGGTACATGTCCCTCATGGCGCTCGGGCTTGGAGCCATCGTCCTCGGCGTCGCCATCAGCTACTGTCTCCATGTCCTGATCCACTTCTATTATGTCGGTGATGCGGAGACGATGCTGCGGGAAGAATCCACACCGGTTTTCCTGGGCTGCCTGACGACCATCGGCGCCTTTTGCGGATTGATGTTCACGGAAAGCGAACTGCTCAGCGACTTCGGCATCTTCGCGACCTTCGCCCTCATCGGGAACACCTTGTTCGCCCTTATTTTCCTGCCGCACTTCCTCCGTCCTTCCCAGGTCAAATTCAAGCGGACCAAGGGATTCCCCCTGATCGACCGAATCAACAACCTGCCCTGGGACCGCAACAAATGGGTACTCAGCAGCCTGGTCGTCCTGATTATCGTGGGGGTCATCTTCTCTCCGCGGGTCAAGTTCGACAGCGACCTGAGGAACCTCAATTATGAAGCTGATTTCCTGACCGAAGCCCAGGATTTCTACAACGAGAAAAACTCCGACGGCTACAAGCATCTCTACTTTGCCAACCATTCCGACAAGCTGGACGAAGCCCTCGAGGCCGACCAACTGCTGGAGCGCCGCCTGGATTCCCTGGAGAAGACAGGACTGATCAAGGGACATGCCTCCCTGGTCCCCTATCTTTTCCACAGCGAACGGCTCCAGCAGGAGCGGATCGCCGCCTGGAAGGCCTATTGGACCCCGGGGAAGAAAGCCCAGATGAAGCGGAATCTCTGGGCCGCCGCCCGGGAATATGACTGGCAGATTGACTTTACGCCCTTTTATTCCCTGCTGGATGCGGATTACGAGCCGGGTGATCTCTTCGAGAGCGGTGCCATCCCTTCGGGACTGATGTCCAATTACATCGAACGCCAGGCCTCCGGCCGCTACATGGTCTTCACGCAGGTCTCCTTCGCCATGGAGGACATGGACAAGGCCATCGCCGCAGTCATCGCGAGCCCCCGGACCCTCGTCCTGGAGCCGTTCTACTACTGCCGGGACATGGTGGAAATTGTCCATGAAGACTTCAACACGACGCTCTGGATCTCGTCCCTTTTCGTCCTCCTCGTACTCCTGCTGTCCTTCCGGAACATTCTGACGGCCCTCCTTGCCTTCCTGCCGATGGGCATCAGCTGGTACGTCCTGCAGGGCTATATGGCCATTTTCGGCTTGCAGTTCAACCTGATCAACATCGTCATCTCGACCTTCATTTTCGGCATCGGGGTGGACTATAGCATCTTCGTGATGGAAGGCCTGCTGAAAGAAGCCCGGACCGGGGACAAAAACATGCTCTCCTTCCACAAGGTGGCTATTTTCTTCTCCGCGCTGGTACTGGTGATTGTCGTCTGCTCCCTGATTTTCGCGGTCCATCCCGCCCTCAGTTCCATCGGCGTCATCACCCTCATCGGCATGGCCTCGACCATCCTGATAACCTATGCCCTGCAGCCTTTCGTGTTCCGGCAACTGTTGAAAGTACCGCTGCTGCGCCGGGGCTTCGGTGTAAAAGACTGATTTCATGAACCTGACTGCTGACCTATACCTGAACCTCATCAAAGGCGGCGCTGCCCGTCTCGGCGAAAACCGCCAAAGCATCAATGACCTCAATGTCTTTCCGATCCCGGACGGGGATACGGGAGACAATATGTATATGACCATCGCTGCCGGTACCGAGGCCAGCGGCAAAAGCCTCTCCGAGATGGCCGCCTCGGCCTCCCGGCTCATGCTGCTAGGCGCACGGGGCAATTCCGGCGTCATCCTGTCCCGCATCTTCGCCGGCCTCGCCAAGGGCTTTGAGGGCGCAGAAGAGGCTGATATCCAGCTCTTTACTTCCGCCATGCAATCTGCCGTCGACGAGGCGTACCATGCCGTGACCACTCCGGTGGAAGGGACCATTCTGACCGTACTCCGAGAAGGCGTCGATGCGGCCAGCGGAGCCGCCAGCCTGGAGGAATACCTCGACCGGGCGGCCGCGGCCATGGACATCTCCGTCCAGCACACGCCCGAGCTGCTGGATGTCCTGAAAAAAGCCGGAGTCGTGGACAGCGGCGGGGCCGGACTCCTTCTGATTGTCGAAGGCATGCGGGCGGTGCTCCGCGGTGAAACCGTCCTGGAAGTCTCCTCCCCTGCCGCTACGGCGCAGAAAGTGGATTTCAACGCATTCACGGAGGACAGTGTCCTGGAATTCGGCTACTGCACGGAATTCCTGCTGCGACTGCAGCGCGCGAAAGTGGACCTGGAGCGCTTCGATGAAAGCGTCATCCGGGACTATCTCCTCGGCCAGGGCGATTCGCTGGTTTTCTTCCGCGACGGCTCCATCATCAAGGTCCATGTCCATACGATGGATCCGGGCGCCGTTCTGTCGCACTGCCGCCAATGGGGAGAATTCCTGACCATCAAGGTCGAAAACATGACCCTCCAGCACCACGAAAACCACATGGACGAGCGATTCCATCGGGAGCGTAAGGCGGTCGGCATCGTTTCGGTCGCCACCGGAGCCGGCTTGACGGCGGCATTCCGGGAGATGGGGGCGGACGAAGTCATCGAAGGCGGACAGACCCTGAATCCGCCGGTGGAAAGCTTCCTGAAGGCCTTTGACGCCGTCAATGCCGAAACCATCCTGGTATTCCCGAACAACAGCAACATCCTTCTGACCGCCCGCCAGGCAGCCTCCCTCTATGACAAGTCCCGCATCGAGGTCATCCCGACCCGGACCCTCGGTGAAGGCTATTTCTCCCTGGGAAGTCTCGATACGTCCCTGTCCGAGGAGGAAATGATTGCGGCCCTTACGCAGGCGGCGGAGGCCGTCACGACCGGCCTTGTTTCGAAGGCCATCCGAGACTCGGAGCAAGGCCGGGCAGGAGACTATCTGGGACTCAGCGGCAAGGAGATTCTCTCCGGCGACGCCGAGCGTGTCAGCTGTCTCCTCCAGCTCGCGGAGGCGCTCCACTCCGGGGAGCATGACATCGCCGTCCTGTTTTTCGGCGAAGATGTAGCGGAAGCCGAGGCCCAGCAGGCCCAGCGCCTCCTGAGCGCCCGGTTCCCCCATACGGAAACCATTCTCATGGACGGCGGACAGAGCGTCTATGACTATATCCTGATTTTATCCTGAACCCAAATACTGACCATGCTGAAAATCTACACCGACACCGACACCGACATGACGCCCGAACTGGCGGCATCGTACGGCTACAAACTCATTTCCATGCCTTACAGCGTGGATGCCAAAACCATTTATCCCTACGAGGACTTCGATACCTTTGACGGACACGCTTTCTATGACATGCTGCGCGGCGGGGTGCTTCCAACCACCAGCGCCATCAGCAAGGAGCGCTATATCGCGTATTTCGAAGAAGATTTCAAGGCCGGGAACGAGATTCTCTATGTCCATTTCTCCCGCGCGATGACAAACACCTTCGACGTGATGGACCAGGCCATCGCCGAACTGAAAGCCCTGTATCCCGCCGCTCGGTTCGAAGAAATTGACACCAAGGGAATTACGACGATGAGTTACATCCTCGTGAGGACCATCGGCGACCTTTTCAAGGCCGGAAAGAGCCTGGATGAGGTGCTGGAATGGGCCCGGACGGAGGTCGAGCACTTCGCCATGTATTTCTTCGCCGACGACCTGAAGTTCTTCCGCCGCAGCGGACGGGTCAGCGGACTGGCCGCCACGATGGGCACGCTCATCGGCCTCCGACCCATCATCCACATGTCCGCCGAAGGCAAGATGGTTTCCCTCGGCACCGTGAAAGGCCGCTTCAAGGCCATGGAGCGCCTCGTGGACACGGTCGCTGAGATCGGAGACGAGATTCAGAAATACCGCATCTGCATCGGCCATACGGACGCGCCGGAAATTGCCGCTGAAATCGGCAAGATGATGACCGAACGTTTCGGGGCCCTCGATATCGAATATGTCTATGTCAACCCGACCGCCGGCAGCCACTGCGGCCCCAACGGCGTCGGTGTCGCATTCCACAGCAAACATCGTTAATATGGAAAAACGAGAAATCATCATCGACCTCCTGGGCAGCGACCGGGGGGCGGAAGAGATGCTGGAAGGGGCCAGGATGGCCCTGGAAGCGTTTCCCGGGGTCAGCGTCGTCCTGTCCGGGCCGCGGGCGCTGATTGAGGCGGCCGCCCTGCCGGAGGGCCGTTACCGGATCCTCGAGGCCGACAAGACCGTGACCAATCTCGACAATCCCATCGAAGCCTTTTACAGCAAAGAACCCGTATCGGTCTTCAAAGCACTGGAAGAAGCGTCCCGCTGCGACGACGTCATCGGGGTGATCAGCGCCGGCAATACCGGAGCCCTCTTTGCCGGGGCCATCCGATACCTGCTTGCCGACAAGACCGTCCGCCCCTGCATCGCCGCCATCCTGCCCAACACCCAGGGCGGATTCACCTGCCTCGTCGATACCGGCGCCTCCATCGACTGCGGCCCCGCCCAGCTGGTGGACTTCGCCCACCGCGGCAGCGATTTCATGCGTCAGCTATACAAATTGGACGCTCCCCGCGTCGGCTTGCTGTCCAACGGCGCCGAACCCACCAAAGGCAATAAACTCGTCAAAGAGACCCATGCCCTGCTATCCAAGGAGGAAGGGATCCACTTTGTCGGCAACATCGAAGGCAACAAGACCCTCTCCGGCCTCTGCGACGTCCTGGTGTGCGAAGGATTCGCCGGGAACCAGGTTCTCAAGAACTCGGAGGGAATGGCCGTCAACCTGATTACGGAGATCATCAAATACGGCAAGACCCATCAGGTCCCCGCTGCCCAGGAAATCGCCGGCTACCTGATGTCCCGCTTCGATTTTGCCTCGCTCGGCGCCGGCATCATGCTCGGCACCAGCAAAGTCGTCATGAAATGCCGCGGCTCCAGCCAGCGCACGGCCATCAAGAATGCCGCCCGGATGTTGATTAACCTGAACGAAAACAAGACCATCTATGTATAACAGACTTCTGAACCTCATTAAAAAGTATCTTCCGGAAGACAAGATCGCCTCGGCGACCCCTCAATCCAGACTGTTGGCCGACCTTGGAATGGACTCCATCGGCATGCTGATGCTGTCGATGGCCATGGAAGAAGAATTCGGTGTCGTGTTCAATGCACCTGTCCATTTTGTCACCGTACAGGACGTGCTGGACTTTCTTGAGAAAAATGCGAAAAAGCGATGAAAAAGCAAAGGGATATTGAGCTCGAGCTCTCTTCGCGCAAATACAAAAAGCCCAATTGGATCTTTTACTTTATCTATTGGTTTGCGTGCCGCTTTATCATCACGAGGCCCTTCCATCCGGAGTTCAAAGTCTATGACAAGCTCTCGGACTGCAAGGGGCCGGCGTTTCTGATCTGGAACCATCAGTCCCGGCGCGACCACGCCATGCTGACCGTTCTCGCCTGGCCCCGGCGGATCAACTTTCTCGCCGAACAGGCCTCTTTCTTCCGGAGCCACCTTTCCTATGTGTTCAAGCTCAATAAGATCATCCCGAAGAAGGTCCTGTCGAACGATATCCCGAGCCTGAGGGCCATCCGCGACGTCATCAAGCGCAACGGCGTAGTCGCTTTCGCTCCGGAGGGCTTTGCCTCCGTATTCGGTGACAACCAGCCGGCGGTCCCGGGGACGGGCCGTTTCCTGCAGGTATTCGGCATTCCCGTCTATTTCGCATCGCTCCAGGGCGGCTATCTTTCCACCAGTAAACTCACCGATGAGGACCGGCCCGGCAAGTTCTGCGCCCAGCTCCGCCTTCTCTTCACCCCCGAAGACCTGAAGAAGATGACCCCGCTGCAGATTGAGGAGAGAATCAACGAGGTATTCCGCCATGACGACTTCCAGTGGAACAAGGAGCATCACTACGCCTATCAGTCAAAAGAAGGCCTCTGCACCCATCTCGACGATATCTGCTATCGCTGTCCACGCTGCGGCACCGAGTTCGAAATGAAGGCTGAAAAGGATTACATCGAATGCACCCACTGCGGCAACAAGGCCACCATGGACGAATACTACAGCTTCCACAAGGCCTCCCCCGACTGCGTCATCCCGGAATCCCCGACCGCGTGGGAACATCTGGAGCGTCAGGTCATCATCGATGAGATCCGAAAGGATCCGGAGTATTCCTTCTCCGCCAAGGTTCAACTGGGATACATGCCCAACGACCATCTGCTCACGGATTTGAAAACCAGCGAGCCTTGCGGCGAAGGCATCTATACGGTTGACCACAAAGGCGTCCATTACAAGGGGACACGCCACGGAAAAGACTGGAGCTTCGATATGGACTACAACCAGCTCTTCACCTATCCGTCATCCTTTATGCTGGACACCTTCTCCCTGTATGTGGATGATGTGTACTATGATTTCGTCCCGACCGAGAAACGCTGCGCCTCCAAGATTATCATCCTCACCGAGGAGATGCACCGCTACCATGTCAACCGATGGAAAAACTTCCCCTGGTTCGATTATATGTACGAGGGGAAGGAACTGGGGATTGATGTGAAGTCTATTTAAAACTCGAGCCGCCGACGAACTCTCTCAAGAGCGATGTCGAAGGGATTTCCTTGTCCGGCACGGGGATGAAATAGTGGATGAATTTCAGCAGGCGGTGCGCCTCCGAGTACTCGGGACAGTTCTGCGGAACGCTCCGGAGGATCGGTTCGGCGTGGTTCTTAAGTACCGCGAACTCAATGAGATACGCCGAGTTGAACATCACGTCGGCCGTTTCTTGATAGGGATAAATCCACTGGTGTTCGCTGCGGCGGACATTGGGCCACTGGCTGATGGACTCACGCGCCGTGAACGCTCCCTTGTTGTAGTCGCGGACGATGCGGCGCAGCAGCCGGTTGTCACTCGTAGGAATCCAGTTGTGGTTGTCCAGGAGGATCCCCGTCAGGGTGTTGATAAAGATCTTGAATTTGGCTGGTTCGGGGATATCCTTCGTCAGTCCGGGATTTAAAGCATGGATTCCTTCAATGAGAAGGATACTGTCGGGGCCCAGTTTCAAACGCTTGCCGTTGAACTCCCTGAGACCGGTCACGAAATTGTATTCCGGCACCAAAACCTCCTCACCGGCAAGGAGTTTCATGATATCTCCTTCCATCAGGTCATGGTCCACGGTGTCAAAATTATCGAAGTCATAACTGCCGTCCGGGAATTTCGGAGTGTCCACGCGATTGACGAAATAGTCGTCCGTAGACATGGACATGGGCTTGAGTCCGCAGGCCTTGAGCTGGAGGCTGAGCCGCTTGCAGAAAGTCGTCTTTCCGGAAGATGACGGGCCGGTGATGAGAACAATCCGCGTCGGATTCTCTTCCCGGTGATAGCGGCGGTCGATTTCCTCTGCGATCTGGACGATCTTCTTCTCCTGGAGCGCCTCGGCAATCTGGATCAGCTCCGTCGCATGTCCATGCTGGATGGCTTCATTCACGTCCCCTACCGTATTCAGGCCCATGATCATGTTCCAGCGAAGGTTTTCCTTGAAGACCTCATAGGTTTTGGGCTGCTCGACGTAAGTCGCCAGCTCATTGGGATTGGAATAGGACGGAACCCTCAGAAGAAGCCCGTCATAATAGGGCATCAGGGCCCATACCTTCAGATATCCGGTGGAAGGGACCAGCTTTCCATAATAATAGTCCGCCGTGTCGTCCAGGGTGTAATAATCCGTATAGGCTTCGCCGCTGGACTCGAGCAGACGGACCTTGTCGTCGTATCCGGCCTTGCGGAATTCCTTGATGGCGCGGTCAGTCTGGACGTCGTAGCGGTGGAAGGGCTTATCCTGTGCAACAAGCTCTTTCATCCTGTCTTCCAGGAGCTGAAGGTCATCCAGCGTAATGTCTGTCTTGTCGGCCTTGCGCAGGTGACAGAAGTATCCATGGGAGATCGGATGCTCCATATAGAGTTCGCTGCCGGGGAAAACATCCCGCGCCGCCTTGAAAAGCAGAAAACAAAGCGAGCGGCAATAGACTCTCATGCCGCTCGGTTCACGGACATCCAGGAATTCGATGTCCTTATTCTGGTATACCTTGAATTTCAGGCCCTGGGACACATTGTTCACTTTCGCGGACACGATGGGATAGGGGCGTTCGAAATCGAACTCGGTGAGCATCTGGGCGAGGGAGGTTCCTTCCGGGAATTTCAAGGAAGTACGCGTGTTTTTGCAATAAACCTGCAGCATAGGATTAGGATTTAATGCTCGCAAAGGTAGCAATTCCCCATAAAATATGCAAGAGAAATATACAAAAGTCCCCGGTCAGATTGCTCTGATCGGGGACTCGAAGAACGGCGGCTACCTACTCTCCCAACTGGTGGGTCAGTACCATCGGCGTGGGTGAGCTTAACTTCTCTGTTCGGAATGGGAAGAGGTGGATCCTCACCGCTATAACCACCGCAATATAGGACTTGAGAGAAAAGAAT
>JAEEHS010000075.1 GCA_016281015.1 Bacteroidales bacterium | reverse complement strand
GCAGTTGTAGAACTCGAGTTTGCCGCCCCATTCGAGGTCGGTGATATCCTGGCTCTTGCTGGGGAGGACGGTCTCCTTGCCGTTGATCATGAACTTCGTGTTCAGCTCACCCTCGGCAGGGCAGACGAGCAGATGGACCTCGCCGAACTGACCGGCGCCGCCGGACTGCTTCTTGTGGCGGTACTGGGCGGTCGCAATCTTGGTGATGGTCTCGCGGTACGGCACCTTCGGGGCGTAAAGTTCGACCTGGAGCTTGAACTCGTTGTTCACTCTCCACTTCACATAGTTGATGTGCTGCTCACCCATGCCGGAAAGGATGGTCTGGCGGAGTTCCTTGGAATAGACCACGGTGATGGTCGGATCCTGGGCCGCGATCTTGTTCAGCGCATCGCCGACCTTGGCTTCGTCGTTCTTGTCGACGGCCTTGATGGCGCAGCGGTACTTGGCATCGGGGAAGACCATATGGGCAAGGGCTTCACCACCCGCGGCGGCGAGGGTCACGTCGGTCTTGCCGGCCTTGAGTTTCATGACGCAGCCGATGTCACCGGCGCTGATCGAGGAGACTTTCTCCTTCTTGGCGCCTGCGACGGCGTAGATGGCGCTGAGGCGCTCGCCGTTGCCGGTCTCCGGGTTCACCAGGTCCGCCCCCTCGTTGAGGGTACCGCTCATCACCTTGAAGTAGGAAACTTCTCCGAGGTGCTGCTCGACGGAGGTCTTGTAGATGAAGAGGCTGACGGGACCGGCCGGGTCGATCTTCGTCTCGCCGCCCTCGAGGGTCTTTTCGACTTTGCCCAGCGGGGAAGGCGTGACGTTGACGAGGAATTCCATGAAGCGGCGGACGCCGATGTTGGCCTTTGCGGCGACGCAGAACACCGGGATGGTCTCACCCTTGAGGAGACCCAGGCGGAGGCCTTCGCGGATTTCTTCGGTGGAAAGTTCCATGGTCTCGAAGAATTTCTCCATCAGTTCGTCGGAACCTTCAGCGGCCTTTTCCATCAGCTCGGCACGGAGCTCTTCGGCCTCGTCGGCATAGGCGGCGGGGATGTCGACCTCCTCGTTCTTGGCATTATAGAACTTCATCGTGATGACATCGACAAAGCCTTCCAGGCCGGCACCCGGGGCCACCGGGAACTGGCAGATGACCGCCTTCTTGCCGAACTCTTCGGCGATGGCACTGCGCACTCCGTCCCAATTGGCTTTTTCATGGTCCAGCTGGTTGACGGCGATGACCATCGGAACACCGTACTGGTCGGCGTAGCGAGAGAAGATCGTTGTACCGACCTCGATGCCGGCCGTGCCGTTCATGACCATGACCGCGGTCTCGACCACCTTGAAGGCGCTCAGGGCACCGCCGGAGAAATCGTCGGATCCCGGGGCATCAATGAAGTTGATCTTGCAGCCGCCGAGTTCGGCGTACAGCGGAGTCGCATTGATGGACTTCTGGTTGGTCTGCTCGAATTCGGTGTTGTCGGAGACGGTGTTCTTGTCTTCGACGCTGCCGCGACGGTCAATCACCTTTCCTTCGTAGAGCATAGCCTCGGAGAGGGTGGTCTTACCACAGCGGGAAGCACCGATCAGGACGACGTTGCGGATGTCTTTTGTTGAATAAGTCTTCATTTGAGTTATTAATTATTTTACGTATTTCGCGTATTTTAGGCCATTTGACATGGCATCCTGCAAATATAAGGATTTTTCAGTCAAATCCAATGGAAATGCGTATCTTTGGACGATGAAACCGAATTTGAAGCCCTATTTGGAGCCTTCGAGGCTGGAAGCCGGCTGCGACGAGGCCGGAAGGGGACCGCTCGCCGGACCGGTCTTCGCCGCCGCCGTCATCCTGCCCCCGGACTTCCGCCATCCGCTGCTGAACGATTCGAAACAGATGACCGAGCGCGCCCGGGAAGAGCTCCGGGAGGTGATTGAACGCGAGGCCATCGCCTGGGCCGTAGAAGAAGTCAGCCCGGCGGAAATCGACCGCCTCAACATCCTCTGGGCCTCCGTCACGGGCATGCAGCGGGCGGTGCTGCGCCTGGATCCGGCGCCTGAGTTCCTGCTCATCGACGGCAACAAATTCCGCCCCTTCGGACCCTATGGGTTCAAGGATTACAGGACCGTCGTCCACGGCGACGCGACCTATGCCTGTATCGCCGCCGCCTCGGTCCTCGCGAAGACCCACCGGGACGCGCTCATGCGAAAGTTAGCCCTGGAATACCCCCAGTATGGATGGGACCGGAACATGGGCTATCCCACACCGGAGCACATCGAAGCCATCCGCCGCTACGGTCTCACCCCGCATCACCGCCTGAGTTTCCACGTCAAGCAGTTGGAGCCGTCGCTGTTCTAGCGGTTGACGCTTTCGGCGAGTTTCGACGCGAGGTCGAGGAAGGCCAGGGCGTCGGGACGGGTGCCGAGGGCGATGGGGGAACCGGTGTCACCCCCTTCCCGGATGGACTGGACCAGGGGAATCTGCCCCAGAAGCGGGATGTCCAGGGCCCGGGCCATCTTCAAGCCGCCTTCCTGACCGAAAAGATAGTATTTCTCGTCCGGATGGGCCTCGGGCGTAAACCAGGCCATGTTTTCCACCAGGCCGAAGATGGGCCGGCCTATGGAAGGATTGCGGAACATGTTGGCGCCTTTTTCCACGTCGGCGAGGGCGACGGCCTGCGGGGTCGTGACGATGACGGCGCCCTGCATGGGGATGTCGCTGACCAGAGAGATATGGATGTCGCCCGTTCCCGGAGGCATGTCGACCAGCAGATAGTCCAGCGGCCCCCAGGCGACCTGGAGAATCAGCTGCTTGAGGGCGCTGCAGGCCATGGGACCGCGCCAGATCAGGGCCTGGCCCGGCTGGGAGAAGTATCCGATGGAAATCCATTTGACGCCGTATTTCTCGGCCGGGACCATCAGGTCGCGTCCTTTCTCGTCCTTGACCATATCGGGAACATAGTCTTCGGTGCCGGTCATGATGGGCACCGAAGGGCCATAAACGTCCGCATCGGCGAGACCGACCCGGTAGCCGAGCCGGGCGAGGGCGATGGCCAGGTTCACCGCGACGGTGCTCTTGCCGACGCCGCCTTTTCCGGACGCGATGCCGATGATATGACTCACTTCCCGGATGGCGTCGAGGGTCAGTTCCGGCTGCTTTTCGGGGGCTTTGCGGGTGATGGTCTTCACTTCCACTTCCGTCCCTGGAGGAGCCTGGCGGTAGATGGCCGCCTGCACCGCGCCGACGATGTAGTTTTTCAAGGCGTCGGGGCGGTGGGGGAAGGCCAGGGTGACGGTCACTTTCTGTCCCTCGACGGTCACTTCCTCCACGAGGCCGAGGCTGACGATGTCCTGGTCTCCCTGTCCGGGGTGCTTGACTCCGGCCAACACTTCGAAAATTTCTCTTTCTGTCATAGTTTCTATTTCGGACGGCGGCAGAACTCCCGGGCCGTCTCACTGCGTTCGACCCCTCCCACTTCGTGGGCCCCTCCCTCTTATGAGGCCGAGGGTGGCCACAGGCCCGGGAGTTCTGCCGCCGTCCCTGTCGTATTACTAGTTCACCAGTTCCATTTCACGGACAAGGTGGCCGGCGCCGCCGACGGTGTCCACCATCCAGAGGACATAGCGGATATCCACATTGATGCAGCGCTGGAGCGCCGGCTCGAACATGACGTCGGAAGACATGGACTCCCAGTTGCCGTCGAAGGCCAGGCCGATGAGTTCGCCGCGCGCGTTCATGATCGGGGAACCGGAGTTGCCGCCGGTGATGTCATTGTTCGAGAGGAAGCAGGTATGGAGGGTGCCGTCGGCATCCAGATACCGGCCGAAGTTTTTGGCCGTCCATGCCGCCTTGACATCGGCGGGGACGATAAACTCCGGATTGGTCGGATCCTCTTTCTCAAAAACGCCTTTGAGGGTCGTGAAATAGGAATACTGCACCCCGTCTTTCGGGCTGTACCCCCCGACATGGCCCCAGGTGAGGCGCATCGTGGAATTGGCATCCGGATAGGAGGGCTTTCCCTTCTGCCACTCCATCAGGCCGGCCGCGAAGGCTTTGGTTGCGGCGGCAAGCGGTTCCCGTTCCCCGCGGACCGACATGCTCCGGGCCATCAGTTTTCCGAGGATGGCACCATATAGCACGGCCGCAGGGTCCTTCTCGAGGGCTTCCAGATCCTCGGAGGCGGCGGAGAGTTTCTCGAAAGAGGTGAAGACGGAGTTCGAGAAGAGCCAGTCCACATAGGCCTCGACATCCAGTTTCGCCAGGTCCTCGAATCCTTCTCCAAGACCGCCCAGCATATCCTCCGGAGCGGCTTTCTCCCGGTAATAGGTCAGCAGGGCCACAGCCTCTTTCCGGTCCAGGGCCACCACATAGTCGCGGTATTCCCCGCGGATCTCTTCCAGGGCCTTCGCCTTGTCTTTCTCGGCCAGGTGGAGGAAGCCTCCGGCGAGGCCGGCAAGTTCGATCCTCAGGGGCGCTTCCATCAGCAGGGTAGCGGCCCGCTCAGCCGCAGCGATATTCCTGACAGAGGCTTCAATCGTGGAAAGAGCCGTTCCATAGGATTCCTGGCGGGATTTCTTTTTCCCGACCCAGGCCATGAATTCCGTCTCCTTTTTGAGCTCCCGGCCGATGATGTCCAGGTCCTTGAAAGCCTTCTCTTCACCCTGCCACTTTTTCCATCCATTGGCGCTGCCGGCATATTTGCTGGCATATTTGAGCTGGACGGACGGATCGGCGCACATTTCCTCCCACATGATGCCCTGACGGAGTGTGCGGGCGTCGATGCGGATGCGGTTCACCGCGATCATCTGCTCAAGCTGGGCGGCCGTCTGGAAACGCTGCGTCCGGCCGGGATAGCCCATAATCATCGTGTAATCCCCCGGCTGAACGCCCTTGAGGGATATTTTCAGGTGGTTCTTGGCCTGGTACGGACGGTTCTCGGGGGCGTAGTCGGCGGGCTCGTTGTCCGCTCCGGCATAGACCCGGAACATGGAGAAGTCGCAGGTGTGGCGGGGCCACATCCAGTTGTCCGTCTCGCCGCCGAATTTGCCCATCGATGCCGGCGGAGCGCCGACAAAGCGGACATCCCGGTAGATCTTGTAGACAATCAGGTACTGGACGTTCTCGTTGTAGAAGCCGGTCACCAGGACGGTGCAGCCGGGGTTGGCGGCTTCGGCTTCGGCGATCAGCTCCTTCTTGTCTTTCTTCGCGAGGAGCTTCGTCACGTCCGTCATGCTCTGGAGGAACTTGACCGTCAGGCCCGGAACAGGGATTTCCTGCTCACGGGTCATGGCCCAGTAACCGTCCATCAGATAGTTGTGTTCATCCGTGGAGAGCCCCTGGATGGAGCCATAGCCGCAGTGGTGGTTCGTCACCAGGAGGCCTTCCGGCGAAATGATTTCGCCCGTGCAGCCCCCGCCGAACTGGACGATGGCATCCTTCAGCGAGGTTTTGTTGACATTGTAGATTTCCTCAGGGGTCAGCTGACAGCCGGCAGCCCAGAGGTCTTTCTTGTTCATCTGGTTCAACAGGGGGAGAAGCCACATCCCTTCGTCCGCCAGGGCGGGGACCATGACGGCGAGTGCGGCGACAAATGCAATCAGTCGTTTCATATCTGTTTTTGTTAAATTCCCAACTCTTCTTTCATCGCCCGCAGCAGGTCGAAAGCCTGGAGGGGCGTCAGATTGTTCAGGTCCACGGCCTTGAGGCGGTCGCGGAGGGATTCCAGCAGGGGATCGTCCAGCTGGAACATGGACAGCTGGATGCTGCCGTCCTTCTCGACATGGCCTTCCTTCGTGTTATGGGGCTTGACGGGGGTGAGGGCGCCGATCCGCTCGAGCGCCTGGCTGTTTTCGAGCACCTTCAGCGTACGCTCGGCACTCTCCAGCACCTCTCTGGGCATCCCCGCCATCCGGGCGACATGGATACCGAAACTATGGGCGGAACCGCCTTCCTTGATGCGGCGGAGGAAAATGACCTCCTTTCCGACCTCCTTGACGGTGACATGGAAATTCTTCACCCGCGGGAAGATGCCTTCCAGGTCATTGAGTTCGTGATAATGCGTGGCGAAAAGGGTCTTGGCCCCTTTGCCGTATTCATGGATGTACTCCACGATGCCGCGGGCGATGGACATGCCGTCGTAGGTCGACGTACCGCGGCCGATTTCGTCCAGCAGCACCAGGCTGCGGGCGCTGAGATTGTGGAGGATCATGGCCGTTTCGAGCATCTCGACCATGAAGGTGGATTCGCCGCGGGAAATGTTGTCCGTCGCGCCCACGCGGGTGAACAGCTTGTCGAAGCAGCCGATGCGGGCCTCACGGGCCGGAACGAAGGAGCCGGTCTGGGCCATCAGCACAATCAGGGCAGTCTGCCGCAGCAGGGCGGATTTACCGGCCATGTTCGGTCCCGTCAGGATGATGATCTGCTGGGTCTTGGAGTCCAGGTAGACATCGTTCGGCACATATTCCTCGCCCGGAGCCATCAGGGTCTCGATGACCGGATGCCGGCCGTCCTTGATGTCCAGTTCGAGGGAATTGTCCATGACCGGACGGCAGTAGCCCCGTTCCAGGGCCTGGGAGGCGAAGCCGGCGAGCATGTCCAGTTTCGCCAGGATGCGGCTGTTGGTCTGGATGGACACGATCTGCTGCTGGATATCGGCCACAAGCGCGGCGAAAATGCGGGATTCAATCTCGTAGATCCGGCTTTCCGCCGTGACGATTTTCTCCTCGTATTCTTTGAGTTCCTGGGTAATGTAGCGCTCGGCATTGACCAGGGTCTGTTTCCGGGTCCACTCGGGCGGAACCTGGTTTTTGTAGGTGTTCCGCACCTCGATGTAATAGCCGAAAACGTTGTTGTAGGCAATTTTGAGCGAGGCGATACCGGTGCGTTCGGCCTCGCGCTGCTGCATCTGGAGCAGGTAATCCTTTCCGCCGGCGGAAAGCGTGCGGAGTTCGTCCAGTTCGGGATCCACCCCGTCGGCGATGACCGGCCCTTTGCCGATCTGGTAGGCGGGATCCACGGCAAGGGTGCCGCTGATCCGCTCCAGGAGCTTCGTGCAGCTGTGGAGTCCCTTCAGCAGTTTGTCCAGGGGTGCGCAGCCCTGCTCCTGGCAACGCTGCCGGATCGGGTCCATCTGGCTCAGCCCCCGGCTCAGCTGGACGATTTCCCGCGGGACGGCCTTGCCTGTCGCCACGCGGCCGAGGATCCGCTCCAGATCACCCAGGCGGCCCAGGTCCATCTGGACCTCTTCCAGCACCTCGGGGTGCTCCGTAAAGAACTGGACGATGTCGTAGCGCTCGTTGAGTTCCTTGATGTCCATGATGGGCATGGCCAGGGAGGCGCGCAGGAGGCGGGCCCCCATCGGGCAGGAACATTTGTCGAGGGTCTCGACCAGCGAAACGCCCTCCCGTCCCGCCGCGCTCTGGAAGACTTCCAGGTTCCGCAGGGTGAACTGGTCCATCCAGACGTACTTCGAACTGTCGATGCGGCTGATCGAGCAGATGTTTTTCAGACCCACGTGCTGGGTCTGTTCGAGATAGACCATCAGCGCCCCGGCGGAGCAGATGCCGAGCGGGCAGCTGTCGATGGCAAAGCCTTTGAGGGAACGCACGCCCAGCTGGCGGCAGAGCCGCTCGAGCGCCGCGTCATAGACAAAGGCCCATTCATCGATGGAGGTGATGTAATAATCTCCGAAACGGTCCCGGATGCCTTTCTCGCAGCCCCGCTGGACCACCAGTTCTTTCGGGCTCAGCGAGCCCAGGAGCGTCGCGACGTAATCCAGCGTCCCCTGCGCCACCCGGAACTCTCCGGTGGATACGTCCAGCAGCGCCGCGCCGCACTGGTCTTTTTCGAAGGTCAGTCCGCAGAGGAAGTTGTTCTCCTTGACACTGAGCATGTTTTCGCCAAAAGAAATGCCCGGGGTGACGATTTCCGTCACCCCGCGCTTAACGAGTTTCTTTGCGAATTTCGGATCCTCCAGCTGGTCACAGATGGCCACCTTGAATCCCGCACGCACCAGTTTTGTCAGATACCCCTCGATCGCATGGTGGGGAAAGCCGGCCATCGGGATGGGCCCCTTTTCCCCGTTGGATTTCTTCGTCTGGACAAGCCCCAGTACCCGGGCAGCCGTTACTGCATCATCTGAGTAGGTCTCGTAAAAGTCCCCGACCCGGTAGAGCAGTATCGCTTCGGGGTGCTGGGCCTTGACCTCGAAGAATTGCTTGATGAGGGGAGTATCCTCTGCCATCTTAGCCATTAACGCGCCTTGGATTTAGCAATGGCTTTTTCCAGTTTGCCCTTGGCCTTCAGTTCGGCACGCTGGGCGATGATGCTGTCCACCAGTTTCTTGGCGGCCTTGGCTTCGCTCACGCCCGCTTTCGCGGCCTCGGCGAAGATCGCGGAGGCGCCGGCATAGTCCTCTCTCAGCGCGGCGGCCACGCCCCGGGTGTACACCACCTTCGGGCTGTCACCGGCATGGTCCAGGTACTGCTCGGCACGGTCCAGGGCACCGATGCCCATGGCGGCGTTGGCGGCATTGATGTTGGCGACCGGATCGTCCGGATACACCGCGGCGGCGATGGAGAAGATCTCGTTGAACTCCGGTGTACCGGGCTCCAGGCCCTGGGACAGCAGGAAGAACTCATTGAGGCTCAGGTTCTGCGGCTTGGTGCGCATAACCTGGCGGATTTCGTCGACGGTGGTGTAGCTGCGCACGGTGTAGCCGACCTTGTAGTCGGTGCGGCGGAGCGACGGGAAGATGTCGGCGACCAGTTTCTTCCAATCCTTCGGATACTTGGATTTCAAGCGGGCTTCCTTCTTGTCGGGATCGAGGTCGGAATTGATGATTTCCAGCAGTTTCTCCTTGTTGGCATAGCTGGAAGCCTCAACAGCCTCCTTGAGGCCATCCCAGTTCTCGGCGACCGCCTCGGCTTTGAACACGCCGTCCGGCATCTGGTACAGGCCGCTGACGTAGCTCTTGATGGACTCGGTACGGGCCTGGGAGAGCTTCTCGTTGCTCGCGAACTTGCCTTCCGGAGAAGAATTGCCCCGCAGCACGATGCCGGTGATCTGGATATCCGGATCCACGGCGACCGAGTCGATGGTCGCACGGATTTTCTGCAGTTCACTGGCGTTGCCCCGGTACTTGGGATCCACGACGGTCTTGCCCGAAGGGAAGATGACGTAGGCTTCGCCGGAAACGGAACGCTCCTTGACGACCGCCTCTGCGCCCGGACGGACATGGAGGTATTTCGGCGTGAACTTGATCAGTTCCGGAATCGGATCCACGAAGGTGGCCAGAGGCTCTCCGGTCACGCTGTCGCCGGGCTTGCCGCAGCAGCCTACTTTCTCGGTGTCCACCCGGAGGGAAGCGCCGTCCATCCAGTCCTTATAGGGAAGGGCGAAGACATAGGGCACCGATGCGGGGGCCTTGGAGGAGAGGTATTTCAGTTCACCTTCGGCGAAAGGCTGGTCGGAACGCGCCTCGCGGGCGAAGTGATAGAACAGTCCGCGGCTGTACACGCCGACCGGACGGAGATTCTCGAACGTGTCGCCTTTGTACAGGACCGGCACCAGGGTGATGGAGCCGTCCGGTTTCAGGGCGGAAAGGTCCACGTTCATGGACACGACCATGTTGTCGCCTTCGTGATTGAGCTCCACGTCACTGACGGGAACCGTATTCTGCGCCAGCGCCGGCACGGCGGCGGCGAGCGCCAGGAGGGTCAAAATCTTTTTCATCGTCAGAACAGATAAACAATGTTGATGGCGAGCTTGGTCGGCCCGACATAGTCAAAAACGGATTTGCTGGAGACCTCTCTGCCGTTTTTCAGTTCCTTGCCGGCCACGTAGGCATATCCTACGCCCGCTTCGAATTCGAGGTTCCAGTGGCGGCCGAGAACGACGTCATAGCCGCAGCCGATACCGGCGCCAAAGACCCAGTTCCGCTGGAGATAGTTCGACTTCAAGTCCGGGAAACGGCTGTAATACTTGCTGAAATCATAGAGGTTCCCGAAACTGGCCTTGCCGCCGAATCCATGCAGTCCGACGAAGAAGCCGCGGAAACGCTCGCAGGACCACCAGCGGATTTCCGGCTGGGCGATGACATGCTTGTAGGTCTTTCCATAGGAATCCCACAGATTGACGGTCGCGGACAGGTCCAGCGTCCAGTTCGGGGACAGGGCGAATTCCAGCCCCAGGTTCGGCGACAGGGAAGCATCTCCAAGCAGGTTCGTCTTGAGCGCCACTTTGTTCTGGGCCCCGGCGAGTCCTGCTGTCAAGAGCAAGGCCGAAATCAACAAAAGGAATCTTTTTTTCATAATATGATGGATTTGAAAAATTTGTCCATTATCATGCAAAGATAATCATTTGACGCTTAAATATCAACACTGAACACCATTTCCACCGACCAGGGATCGCCGCTGCCTCCGCCGAGATAAGAGGCCCTCACGCCCACCGAGGCATCGAAGGGAATCCAGAGAAGATTGGCAAGTTCGGCCGTCAGGGAGGCGCCGGCGCTCCAAAGCTGCGCCTTCGTCCCGCCCGCGACGTCGACATGGGGGATCAAGAGGAAGTTCTTGATATACACCACCGGAGAGAAGATGGAAATGTCGCCGACATAGATGGGAATGGCATAGTCCGCCGTCACTTTCCACTGGGTCGGCATTCCGGCGATAGCCGCCCCGCTCTCGCTGTCGAAGCCCCGGGGAAGAACGGAAGCATAATGGTCCGCAAACCAGCCGTTTCCCACCCGCTGCTGGACGATTCCCGTCAGCCGCAGGCCCTGTTCCCGGACGATGCCGGGCAGATAACCGTAGAGGTAGCCATAGAGATTCGGCGAGAAAAAGCGCGTCAGGCCCGGCCGGAAGGCCCCGCCGATCTCGCCGCCGATCCCCCAGCGGGGATAGGTCTGGCTGTCCCCCTTCGCGAGCATCGTATAGGCCCGAAGGGAGGCCGAGGCCATCATCATAGGCAGATGCGTACCCGGTTCGGCGCCCAGGAAGTTCACCGTCCCCGGCAGGCCTTCCACCGCGGAGGCTGTCGCCATGCGAAGCACCCGGGTATCAAAGACATGGTTGGATGCCGAGAGGCTGAGCTTCGGGATGAGGCCCGAGACATGGCCGCCCTTCGTCAGGTTGAGCGGAACCCAGACGGACACGTCACCGGTGAGCAGCGGCCGCGACAGCAGATGCCGGGTCGCCTGTCCGATGGCCCCCTCCGGGGTCGAAATATACTGGATGTTGTACTGGCTCCGGGCCCTGTCGTTCCAGTCGAAGGACGCTTCGATGACAGGATACAGGCCCGTGTAGGTCCATTTTCCATGCAGGGAATGCCGCCAGGGACTGCCGCCGTCCGGATCGGGATGGGCCCCGTAACCGAGATAGCCGGAAGAGGTACCGAGCGTATTCTGGAAAAGGCCCGTCACTCCCAGCGACGCCGTCCGGTAACTCCAGTCGAAGGACATGGAGGAGAGGGCGTCGTAATTGAAATAAACCGGCGCCCAGGAATGGATGCGGCCGGGGTGCAGCAGGCGACGGTAGCGTTTCGGCTGGGCAAGGGGCGGGGTGACGGTGGAATCACAGAGGGGGCCGAGGGCTTTTTCCTGGGCCGTCAGAGCCGCTTCCACCTTCCAGTCATGGCTTCCATTCGGATCCACCTCCCGGGGGTTCAGGCCGCTGAAAGAGGTCCGGAAGGCCTTCATGCCGGTCGGCGTCTGGGCGGCATAGTACAGCGAGTCGCCGACGAGGTTGAAATCCGTCGCCCCGTGCGGGTTGGAACTCATCTGGCGCAGGCGGCCGGTCGAGGGGGTGTATTCGTACCACTCGTTGACCCCGTTCTGGTCGGCGTTCCATTCGAGGGTCCCGTCTCCGCTGCCCAGATTGACCATCTTGCGAATCTGCGGCGAGAGGACCGTTTTCCATCCGGGCAGGGAATAGAGTCCATAGCCCGCCCCGCTCACCGCCAGGGCATAGAGGGTTCCGTCCAGCCAGGTCGCTTCGGTCGCCTGGAAGCCGTCCGGCGCGGGATAGCGCCGGAGCGTCTCGCCGCTCCGGGCCGAGACCACAACGACGGCGCTGCCGCCGGTGTAGGGGTATTCGACGGCGGCAATCTCCTCCCCGTCATCCGAAGGCTGAGGGTTGTAGAGCCGTCCCTCCCGGGTCAGGTCATGGGCACGGCGGCTGCCCCGTTCCATGTAGCGGATGCGGGAGCTGTGGCAGAGGTCCCAGCGCAGGTCCGCGACCGTCTCCGACCAGTAGAGACGGTCCAGGTTGGGGTCGTAATAGAGGGTACCGGCCGAGCCGGAGAAAGGGCGGATGCGGTGGATGGTTCCGTCCAGGTCCATCCGGACCATCTCCGTGGCATGGACATAGCCTTCGCGGAGCATATAGATGCCGTCCGGAGCCGCCACGCCGCCGTAATAGTCCGTCGGGAAGCGGCTTTCCGCTGTCAGCTGGACCCGCTCGTCAAACGGCCCGCGCACCGCCGCTTCCTCCTGCCACAGGCTGTGGAAACGGGCCTGGATATCCGCAAAACTCTCCTTGAAGGACTTTCCACTGGCGCGACGCATCGTTTTCTGGAGGTTCCCGATACTGAAAGGATGGCGGATGATCTGGTCGAAATACTTCTTCATGAAAAGCGGGTCGTCGTAGAAGACCCTGGCGCCGGCGACGGTCATGTATCCGACCTTGTAATAATCCGGGGCAAAGTGCTTGAACGAGCCGTAACGCCAGCGGTAGAAGTCCCGGTAGTCTCCGCTGTCCAGGGCGACGCGGAAATAGTTCAGGAAGTCCGCCGTGCGGGTACGGGCGCCGGGAGTGAGGGCCGTCTCGACGGCCACGGCATCTCCTTCGGAGAGAGCCTGGTTGGGGTAGAGCCCCCAGACCGCCGAGGGCCAGAGCTCGCCGATGATCCAGTTCAGCGGTCTCCCCAGCCGCCAGCCCGCCTGGAGCTGGGACAGATGCCGGGGTTCATGGACCGCAAGGGAAAGGTCCCAGGGCGAAGGGTCCGCATCATAGGGATCCATCCGGGTAAAAAGGTCCATCCTCACCGGCGCGTACATCATCGAACCGTTGGAAAAGCCATGGTAGGGGTGAAGGACCACCGGGGTATGCCGGATCCATTGCGCCGCTCCAGGCGTCATGCCGGCGGAGCGCCCCGTCGCTTCCCGGTACTGCTCCAGATACAGGCCGTAACGGCGCGCGAGGGAATCCAGCCCGGTCGGGAAAAGAAGCTCATAATGCGGCGTTTCCAGCGTCCACCACCGAAGGTGTCCCGGGTCGGATCCATGGGTGAAGATCTGGGCCGGAAGCGCCTGGGGAAGGGCACAGAACAGCAGACAAAGCGCGAGCAACTTTCTCATAAGGAGACAAATCTAATAATTTTTACTTACATTTGTGATGCTTTGATAAAAAGAACATGCGAAAAATGCTTTGGCTCATGCTGCTGACCCTCATCCTGGCTACCTGCCGGGGAGGCGCTCCGAAAAAGAATCAATCCTCGAACCGCAGTTTCCCTTCCACGGAAATCCCCCAGATTCTGGAAGAGCCCCAGGAACGGATGGACTGGCTCGTGGAACATTTCTGGGACCGTTTCCTGGACCCGGCCGTTTCCGAGGTCTCGGATTCCCTCCACCTGAACGGCATCACGACCGACGAAGTGGAAAAACAGGTCGGAATGTTCACCACCTTGCTCCAGCAGGCCCAGCCTTCCGCCCGGAGCCGCGCCATGGAAAAAGTATTCAGCCTCTCGGAGGCCTATTCCCAGGCCCATCCCGCCTCCGGGATGCTGCTCCGCCTGGGGGACCTTCTCCGGAAATACCTCTACGACCCCTCCTCGCCCGTCCGGGACGAAGAGTGCTACCTGAGCTTCATCACACGGCTCTGCGCATCGCCCCTGGCGGAAAGCAGCATGGTCCCTTCCTATGAATGGGAAAGGAATATCTGCCTGTTGAACCGGCCGGGTTCCCCGGCGCCGGATTTCGCCTTTACGGACCTAAGGGGGCAGGTGAAAACCCTCTACGGCATCCGCTCCGATTATACGGTGCTGATTTTCGGCAATCCCGACTGCACGGCCTGCCGGCAGCTGATGACCGCCTTCCGGGAAGCGCCCGCGATCGCCGGGGGGATTGAAAGCGGCCGCCTGAAGGTCGTCGACATCTTCATCGACGAGGACGTGGCGGCCTGGAAAGCCGCCGGAGAGAGCTATCCGAAGGAGTGGATCAACGGCTATGACCATCAGCGGCGCATCGAAGGGGACCGGATCTACGCGGTCCGCGCCATTCCGTCCATCTACCTGCTGGACAAAGACAAGACGGTCCTCCTGAAGGATGCTCCGGAGGACCGTCTGATGGAGAAACTCTCCCGTCTGCTATAGGCCGATATAATCGAAGCCCCAGTTGCGGTCTGTAATCTTCTTGCCGGAGGAAGCCTCCTGGGTCAGGTAGGTTTTCAGGTCCGGACTCTTTTGACTCACGACAAAGCAGGTCAAGGTACCGACGAAGGTCCTGTCCTCGTGTTCATACAAGCTGAAAGGCATCATGGTCGGGGTCGTGATATTCTCCGCGATGTTGTCGTGGAGCTTGATCTTGACGAGCAGCGCATTTTCGACGTCTTTATAGCTTTCTTTCACTTTTCCGACACTGATCTTTTTGACAATCAGCTGGGTGGCAACGCCGTCCGGGATGGTGGGACGAGACGCCAATTCTGTGGCGAGCGCCGCGCTCAGTGAGCTTGACAGCGCCCCGTCGCTGGTCGAAGAAGCGGTCAGGGTCCCGTCGGCAACTTCTGTTCCGCCGGCATTCTTGTGGGAGATTTCGACATCCATGTACGCGGCTGTCGCTTTCGGAAGACATACGTAATAGGTCAGCGTCCATTCCGTCCGCTCCGGCTCTCCGCCGCCACCGCCGGAGTTGTCCCCGCCCTTGTTTTCCTCTTTGTTGATTTCCGTTTTGCCGCAGGCCATGGCCATCGCCATGATCGCTGCAAAGTAAAGTAATTTCTTCATGTTATTATTGTTAATGATTAATCAAAAGACCAGATAATCGCTTCTTCCAGGACCTCGCCGGGACGAAGGACAGTCGAGGGGAATTCCGGCTGGTTCGGGGCGTCGGGCGTGTGCTGGCACTCGATGGCCACGGCGTCGTAATCCTGGTAGGCATAGCCGGAGGGGCTCTTCGGACAGCCGCTCAGCCAGTTGCCGGTATAGACCTGGACGGCGGGCTGGGTCGTCAGCACTTCCAGGTGACGGCCGGAGACGGGTCCCCAGAGCTCCGCCGCCGTCGAAAGTTGCCCGGGCAGGGCGCCGTCAATCAGCCAGCAGTTGTCATAACCTTTGCCGAATTTCAGGGCCGGGAAGTCTTCCCGGATGTCACGGCCGATTTTCTTGCGCTCGCCAAAGTCCATCGGCGTCCCCGCAACCGGAGCCACCTCGCCCGTCGGAATCAGGGTCTCGTCCGTCGGAAGATATTCAGAAGCATTCAGTTCCATCTCATGGTCCAGGACAGTGCCTTCCCCGTCCAGGTTGAAATAGACATGGTTCGTCAGATTGACCACCGTCGGCGCATCCGTCTCGGCGGTCATCACGAGTTTCAGCGCGTTGTCTTCGCTCCATGCGTAATGGGCAATCACCTTGATGTTGCCGGGGTAGCCGGCCTCGCCGTCGGCGGCGAAATACAGAAACTCCACCGCGTCACCCTCGATCCGGCTCTCCCACACCTGGTTCTGGAAGCCATCGGGGCCGCCGTGCAGGTGGTTCGGACCGTTATTGATGGGAAGGCTGTATTCCACGCCGTCAAGGGTGAACTTTCCCTTGGCGATGCGGTTGGCATAGCGGCCGGGAATCTTGCCCGCGCAGGGGCCGTCCGAGAGATAATCCAGCGCCTTCGGATACCCGAGGACCACATTGGACAGTTTTCCAGCCTTGTCCGGAACGACGATGGCCGTGATGCCGGCACCGAGGCTGGAGAGTTGGACATAGGCGCCCGAAGCGTTTTTCATTGTGTAGCGGAAGATTTCCTTTCCGTCCGGGGCCATACCCCAAAGCTCTTTCGTGATTTCCATGGTTGTGCTTACTGTATCCGCGCAAAGATAATGATTTTTTCGTATCTTTGTGCCTTATGAAACAGTATCTTGATTTACTTCGGCATATTCGGGAGCATGGCGTGATGAAAGAGGACCGCACCGGTACGGGGACGCAGAGCGTCTTCGGCTACCAGATGCGCTTCGACCTCGCGGAAGGATTCCCGCTTCTGACGACCAAAAAAGTCCATCTCAAATCCATTATCTACGAACTCCTGTGGTTCCTCTCCGGAGATACGAATATCAAGTACCTGAAAGACCACGGCGTCTCCATCTGGGACGAATGGGCGGATGAAAACGGCGACCTGGGGCCGGTCTACGGCCACCAGTGGCGTTCCTGGGGAGCACCGGACGGGCGGACCATCGACCAGATTTCGATGGTGATTGACCAGATCCGCCACCATCCCGATTCCCGCCGCATCCTCGTCTCGGCCTGGAACCCGGCCGAGGTGGACCGGATGGCCCTCCCGCCCTGCCACTGCCTCTTCCAGTTCTATGTGGCGGACGGGCGCCTCAGCTGCCAGCTCTACCAGCGCAGCGCCGATGTCTTCCTCGGGGTCCCTTTCAACATCGCGTCCTACGCCCTGCTGACCCTGATGCTCGCCCAGGTATGCGGTCTTCAGCCCGGCGAATTCATCCACACGACTGGCGACACCCACATCTACCGGAACCATTTCGAGCAGGTGGCCCTCCAGCTCAGCCGCACCCCCCGGCCGCTCCCCCGGATGGTCCTGAATCCCGAGGTCAAGTCCCTGTTCGACTTCCGCTACGAAGATTTCACCCTGGAAGGCTATGATCCCTGGCCTTCGATCAAAGCACCCGTTGCCGTATGAAAAAATGCATCATCGTGGCCATTGCCGAGAACAACGGCATCGGCGTCAAAGGCGCCCTTCCCTGGCATCTTCCCGGCGACCTCAAGTATTTCAAGGAAACGACCCGCGGCTATCCCGTCATCATGGGCCGCACGACTTATTTCTCCATCGGCCGGCCTCTCCCCGGGCGGCTGAACATCGTGCTCAACCTGGGCGGAGACCCCATCGAAGGGGTGTCCTGCGTCTATTCCTTCGAAGAGGCCTATGCCGTGGCCGAGGCTTCCGGCGCTGAAAAATGCTTCATCATCGGCGGCGCCTCCGTCTACCGGGCGGCGCTCCCCGAGATGGACACGCTCTATATCACGCATGTCCATACGGTCGTGGAGGACGCCGACACCTTCTTCCCCGATATCGATCCCCTGATCTGGGAACAGGAGAGCCTGAGCGAGGAGCAGACGGATCCCCAGACCGGCCTCCGCTACGCCTTCGCGGTGTATCGCCGGCGCTGAGGCGCTCATCAGAAAGAAACGAACTTAACAAATGAACAAACGAGAAACCTTTGGCGGACGCCTCGGCGTTATCATGGCCATGGCCGGCAGCGCCATCGGCCTCGGCAACATCTGGCGCTTCCCCTATATGGTCGGAGAAGAAGGCGGCGCCGCTTTCATCATCCTGTATATCCTGGCGAGTTTCCTGCTGGCCCTTCCCATTTTCTTTTCGGAGAACATCATCGGCCGCCGGAGCGGGTCCAACGCCGTCGGAGCCATGCGGAAAATGGCTCCGGGGACGGCCTGGAAGTGGGTCGGCGTGTTGACGGTCCTCTCGCCCATGATCGTGCTGAGCTACTATTCGGTCGTCGGGGGATGGAGCGTGGAATACCTCTTCAAGGCCCTCGCCTTCGACTTCACCGGCGTCCCGCCCGAGAAGATCACCGGCTTTTTCTCCCGCTTCATTTCCTCCACCTGGGAACCGGTCGTGGCCCATACCATCTTCATCGCCCTGACCGCCGGCATCATCCTCGGCGGGGTCCGCAAGGGCATCGAGAAGTTTTCGAAAGTGACCATGCCGATGCTGTTCGTGCTGATTGTCGCCATCACCATCTACGGCCTCACCCTGCCGGGCGCCCGCGCCGGCGTGGATTATCTCCTGAAACCGGATTTCTCCAAGATCGGCGCCGGAACCATCGCTTCCGCCATGGGCCAGGCCTTTTTCTCGCTTTCGCTCGGGGTCGGGACCATCCTGACCTACGCCTCCTACGTCCGGAAAGATGAAAACCTGCTGGTCTCGGGCGTCGGAACGGCCGTCGCGGACCTGCTGTTCGCCATCCTGGCGGGATTCGCCATCATGCCGGCGGTCTTTGCGGCCGGGATCGCTCCGGGCGCCGGACCGGGCCTGGTCTTCGACACCCTCCCCTTCATCTTCAACAAAATGGGCGCAGGCATTCCCTGGATCAGCGCCATCATCGCCATCCTCTTCTTCCTCACGATCCTGGTGGCGGCCCTGACCTCGGCCATTTCCATGTTCGAGGTCGGTGTGGCCTATCTGACGGAAGAGAAAGGCATGAGCCGTCGCCTGGCGACACTTGCCGTGGCCGGGGGATGCTGGATCATCGGCATTCTCTGTTCCCTTTCCTTCGGTCCACTGTCTGGGTTCCATGTCTTCGGAAAGAGCATCTTTGACTTCCTGGACAGCCTCTGCTCCAACTGGCTGATGCCTTTCGGCGGATTGATGTTCACCCTCTTCGTCGGATGGAAAATGAAACGCTCCGACGTGGAAGACGAATTCACCAACGGCGGGAAGGTCAATCAGAAAGCCTTCCCGGTCGTGGGCTTCCTCATCCGCTTCGTCGCCCCCGTCGGCATCGTCATCATCTTCCTGACGAACCTGCTGCTGTAGGCCTTAACCCCGTACCGTCGTCGGAAGGCAGAAGCCGACAAGAGACAGGAGCACCAGCAGGAGCAGCAGGAGAGAACTCGCGCGGGAGATGGCGGCGCCGGTGCGGTAACTCTCGGGATCGAAGCGCATCACGATGTCTCCCTCCCCTTCCGGAAGGGCGGCGGCGCGAAGGGTCCAGTCGGAGCGCAGCAGCGGCAGTTCTTCCTGTCCCTGAGGCGTTTCCACCCAGGCTTTCCAGCCTTTCGGATAATAGATTTCACTGAAGACGGCAAGGCGCGGCGACGCGGCGCGGTAGTGATAGCGGAGGCAGTTCGGGGCGTAGCTGACGAGGCGGATGCTGTCTTCCGCCGCTCCCGACGGCGCGAGGGCCGGAAGGGCGGGGGCGAAGTCCGGCCCGATGACGGCCTGGCGGCGAAGGTCCACGCTCCCGAGGAGCGAAAGTTCTTCATCCGCCGTCGCCGCCTTCACGGTTTCGTCCACCAGCCAGGCCGTCCCGAGGGCGGAAGCGTTCCGAACAGGGGCGGCGTTACCGTCCAGCACCAGGTAACGGGTGTTGAGGGCATCTAGCAGCGGAGTCGCCGGCAGGGCCGCCTCGGCCTCCTGGACAGTCCGGGCCCCTTGGAGGGAACGGTAGATCGCATTGATTTCTCCGCTCAAGTACTTGTCTATCAGGTCCTGATAGCGCTGGAGCTTGGCCGGAGAATAGCCGCCGACACTCTTGTGGTGATAAGAGGGGACGGAGGAGTTGAACACATTGACTGTCAGGTCCAGCACCCGGTAGGACGGGTCAGGGTCGGCCTTGATGAGCTGGTCCACCGGGCGCTCGGCGAAAGGCTTGTCGAAATCTTTCGGGGTGGTGAAATGAGCGGCGTTGAGGTAGCGTTTCCCGGTCGAGAAAAGGTTGACCGTCACGAGAAGACCCAGCGCTGCGGCAATCCAGACACTCCGGCCCTCAGCAGCGCGCGGGGAGGTCGCCCACCACAGCAGGGCGAAGGCACCGGAGATCCAGAGGAATGACCCCAGGGCATCCTGCCGGAGCAGCATCCGGCGGTCGGCGCGGAAAGCATCGACCAGGATGTCCTGCTGTCCTGCATCAGAGGCCGCCGTGAAATCCCCGGCCAGGCCCGGGAACAAGCAGAACAAAAGGCATACGCCACCTGTCAACGCGAAGGCCCAGACGAGGCCTTTCCGGTAGGGACGCCGGTCGGGAGCGGAGAGCAGCTGGCCGAGGGTCAGGAAGCCCAGCAGTGGCAGCGCAACCTGCAGCAGGACCAGGGCCATGGACACTGTCCGGAATTTGTTATACAGCGGTAAAACATTGAAACAGAGTTTGGTGAACGCCATAAAATGGTTTCCGACAGCCATCAGCACCGCCAGGATCACGCTCACGAGCAGCCACCATTTTTCTTTGCCCCGGTAGCACAGCAGGCCCAGCAGGAAGAGAAAGACCGAGATCGCCCCCATATACATGGGCCCGGCCGTGAAGGGCTGCGGTCCCCAGTACAGGGGCAGGGCCCTGGCGATTTCGCGGGTATTCCGCTGGCCGGAACGTTTGAGCAGGCGGATCGTCTCCGATTTGTCCGGATCCACGGCCTGGGCCGAAGCGCCGCCGTTGAAATTCGGAATCATCAGGTTCGGCAGCTCCTCCCAGCCATAGGACCAGGCCGTCGCATAGCCGAGGTCCAGGCCGCCGCCCGCTCCGCCGCCGGAGAGTTCGCTGCCGCCCCGCATGGTGTAAGGGGTGTACTCCTGAAGCGGAAGCAGTTTGTTGGCATTGGTCCCGATGCCTGCGATTCCCATCACCAGCAGCAGGGCGCTGGCCGTGAAAAAACGCCCCAGGGCATTGCGCCGATGGACAAGGATGTCCAGGAGCACCGCCGCTGCATAGAGGAAGACCATGATGGCCAGGTAATAGGTGATCTGCTGGTGGTTGGCTTTGATCTGGAAACTCAGCGCCAGGCCGAAAAGCGAAGCCCCAAGAAGGGTCCCCGGCAGCCATTCCTTCCAGTCGCGGATGGGCGATTCACCCTTTCGGACCTCCTTGAAGGGCAGGTCCACGGCTTTGCGGTAGGTATAGACCAGCGCCGCGAGTACCCAGGTCATGAAGGCGATGGCCTGCATCTTGGTATTGTGCCCGACCTGGATAATCTGGAAATTGTAGGAGCAGAAGGCCATGGCCACGGCCCCGCCGAGCGCGAGAGGCCAATGGACCCCGAACGAAAGCAGGAGCAGGAAGGCGCCCAGAAGGGCCACAAACAGGTAGGTGGCCGGCCGGCGCCCCTTCAGCAGGAGCTTGTACAACGGATCGGTCCAGTCGCCCTCGCGCTGGGCATCGATCGCCGTCGTCGGCATGCCGCCGAACATCGAGTCGCTCCAGCGGGTGATGTCATCGGGATGCTCCCGGTTCCACTGGACCATTTCCTGCGCCATCCCCTTGTAGCCGGAGATGTCGCTCTGGTCTACGATTTTCCCGCGGAGTACCTCCGGGACGAAGCCATAGCTCAGCCCCAGTAGCAGCAGCACCACGCCTGCGGCGACTGCGATTCTTTTCCAGTTTTTCTTGTCCATGGTTCTTTTTTTTACTTCCCGGCCACCGTTTCCAGCAGCGACGCCAGTTCCCGGGTCAGCGACCGGCGCTCATAGCGGGCCACGTCTCCCTTCGTATCAGCGACGCCGCCCTTCTGGAAAGCCTCCCAGGCGGCATCGACAAAGGAGCGGACGGCCGTCTCGTTGGTCCAGTCCGCCATGGTCCCGGCGCCCGTCTCTTTCAGAACCTCGGCCATGGCCCCGTCCTCCTGGCCGATGCCGAGGATGGGCCGGCGGGCTGCCAGGTACTCAAAGAGTTTCCCGGGCAGGATAACGCGGTATTCGGGATCGTTGCGAAGGGGCAGAAGAAGAAGCGTCGCCGCGCGCTGCTCCCCCACCGCCGCGAGGTGTTCGCAGTAGCCAAGGTCCACCACGCTGTCCCCGAGGCCGGCTTCGCGGATGGAAGCCATCACCTCCTCGTCCACCTTCCCCGCCAGGCGGAGGCGCAGCGCGCGGCGGAACGCCGGGTCCGCCGCCGCTTTCTCCCCCAGGACCTTCCAGAGGATGCGGGGATTCCCGTCCGCGGCGAAAAGACCCGTATGTGTGAGGTTGAAATGCCCGTCCGGGGAGGGGGCATCGCCGGCAAAATCTTCAGCGTCGTAGCCGTTCGTGATCATGGCGACAGGGCGCCCGGTCACTCCGCGGAAGTACGCCTGGACCATCGGGGTGACGGTCAGGACGGCGGACGCCTCCCGGGCGACGGACTGCTCCATCTCGGTGAGGCGCTTCCAGCTCCGGCGGCTCAGCGGCAGGTAGCGCAGGTAGTACATCTTGGTCCATGGATCCCGGAAATCGGGAATCCAGGGAAGTCCCGTCTCGCGGTGAAGCCGCTGCCCAATGAGGTGCATCGACTGCGGCGGACCCGTCGTAACAATCACATCCACAGGATGTTCCTTCAGGTATTTCTTCAGGAAACGGACGCTCGGCCCCACCCATCCGACCCGCGGATCGGGGACAAAGAGGTTGGCCCTGACCCAGAGGGAAAGGCGCTGGGCGAGACTCTTCCGGCCGCCGGAAATCGGGGTCACGACTTTCTTCATGTCCGTCGAGGCGCCCTTTCCCATCAGGCGGCGGTAAATATTGTAGGGCTCCCGGATCGGGGTCCGGATGACCTCCAGCGACGGGGAGACCTCCCGAACAAGGGTCTCGTCCACCGAAGTCTGCTCCGGGTTCTCAGGGGTATAGATGACCGGCTCCCAGCCCTCGTCAGGCAGGTATTTGGCGAATTTGACCCAACGCTGGACCCCCGACCCTCCGGTCGGCGGCCAATAATACGTGATGACCAGAACCCGTTTCATCGGAAAAACTGTAAGACACGGTCGGCGTCCACGACGGCGAAGCCGCTCTCTACCCCGGCCTGCGGGTTCCGGCGCAGGATGCCGCTGGCGTCCTCGTAGACGTTGAAGCCCACGCTGACCTCATTCATGGACCCATTCAGGGGAAAGACGAAAACCAGGCTGTGGTCGGCGCCCTCCAGGCGGTGGAAACGCAGCTGCGCGCCCGCCATCTCGGGATTCTTGGCCGAGAGTTCCTGGCGGGTCACCCACTTGCAGAGTTCCATGGTCCAGTCGTCCAGGCCGGCCTCATGGATCTTGACCTTCTCGATCAGTTCGCCCACTTCCCCCACCCGGCGGAGCGTATAACCGTCCAGCGCTTTCACGGCTTCCTCGACCGCTTTCGGCGGCATTTTCCCTTCCGGAAGCAGCCAGACCATGAGTTTGCCGTCCGGATCATGGTACAAGGTCTCGTATTTCACGAGGTTCCGCACCCCGCAATAGGGACATTCCCACACGAAAAGGGAACCGTCCAGGACCCTGGCTTTCAGGTCGGGCTCCTGGGCGGTGTTGATACTGGGATACGCGCTGACTTCGTGCTGCGCCCCGCAATGGCTACAGACGGCGTGCACCATCGCTGATGACGACGTTGTAGATCTTCGGGGCATGGCCGAACTTGGCTTCGAACTGCTCCTTGGCCGCAGCGATGAAGCCGTCGTACAGCTCATCCTTCACGAGGTTGATGGTGCAGCCGCCGAAGCCGCCGCCCATCACGCGGGAGCCGGTGACCTCCATCTTCCGGGCCAGCTTGTTGAGGAAGTCGAGCTCTTCGCAGGAAACCTCGTACAGGCGGCTCAGGCCGAAATGGGTCTGGTACATCATCTCGCCGACGGTCTCGTAGTCACCCCGCTCCAGGGCGTCGCAGACGTCGAGCACCCGCTGGACCTCGCCGATGACATACTCGGCGCGGAGGAAGTCCTCCTCGGGAATCTCGGCGCGGACCTCATCCAGCCACAGGCGCTTGGCATCCGAAAGGAATTCCACCTCGGGGTGGTTCTTGCGGATGGCCGCGGCGGCGTTTTCGCAGGAGGCGCGGCGCTTGTTGTAGGCGCTCGAAGCCAGTTCATGCTTGACGCAGGAGTCGATCAGAACGAGCTTGTAGCCCTTCGGATCGAAGGGGAAATACTTGTATTCCAGGGTTTTGCAATTCAGGCGGATAAGCGATCCCTTCTTGCCGAAGACCGAGGCGAACTGGTCCATGATGCCGCACTTCACGCCGCAGTAGTTGTGCTCGGTCGACTGACCGATCTTCGCGAGCTCGAACTTGTCGATCTTGTTGTCGAAGAGGTCGTTCAGGGCAAAGGCAAAGGTGCTTTCGAGAGCAGCCGAAGAGCTCAGGCCGGCACCGAGGGGCACGTCTCCGGCAAAGACCGTGTCGAAACCCTCGACCTTGCCGCCGCGCTTGATCGTCTCACGGACCACCCCGAAGATGTAACGGGCCCACTGCTGCTGAGGGGCATCCTCCTCCTTGAGGCCGAATTCCACGAATTCGTCATAGTCCAGGGAGAAGGCGCGGACCTTGGCTGTCCCGTTGGGCTTCACCGCCGCGATGATTCCGCAGTCGATGGCGCCGGGGAACACGTAACCGCCATTGTAGTCGGTGTGTTCACCGATGAGGTTGATCCGGCCGGCGGAGGCATACAACACAGCACCGTCTCCGAAGAGGGTCTTGAATTTTTCCTGAATTTTTGTTTTCATATCGTTTTGTGTTATTTAGTGTCTCAGACTTACAAAGATAACCAAGTTTGTCGGTTTTTCAAAACGCCGGGACGCTATTTCCGGAGCCCCCAGACCGCAGGGTCGTACGTGGATTCGATAAAGTCCTCGATCCGGTCGGGCAGGGCGGGGTAAAAGTCGATGCCCGTCATCTGCTCCAGCGCGTCGAGGGTGAGGGCGCATTTTTCCAGATAATAGCGTTTCGCATCGTTCTGCATGACAAAGCCCACTCCTTCGTAAGCCCCGTCGTCCTGGACCAGCACCGCCTTGAAGAAGGCATCCGGCACCGTCACGCCGCTCTCCCCGATCTTCCCGTAACGGTTTTCCCCGACGATGGGCCCTGTCACCACCCACACACGGCCATAATCCCTGGCCCAGTGGCGGACCTGCTTTTCGAGGTACTGCCAGTCCTTGTTGTTGAGCGTCTCGTTCTGCGGGCAGATGTTCATCAGATAGAAGGTCTCCTCCATCGCCACGTCGCTCCAGAAAAAGTCTCCGGCCGGGGCCATGTGTCCGCGGCTCCATCCGCTGTCCTTGTAGTCCTCCCGCCGGGCCTGCTTTCCCTTGTAACTGAGGTCCATCCCGAAGTTTTTGTCCTCGCGCGTCGCTTGGCCCTTCGTCTCCTCCTCCGTCAGCTCATACGCCACCCAGTTCGGAATGAGCAAATTGGGGTTATAGGACAGCGTAAAACCCTTGTATTCACGTATTTCCGAGGGTTTTGCATCCATCAGGCCGCTGACCTGAGAAGTCGCGGGCAGCTCCAGCCGCTCCGGCGCCGGCGCCACCTCGGCACATCCCGCCGCCAGGAGCACAAGCAGGGACGCGTAAAGAATCCATTTTGTTTTCATGTTGCTAAGATAGCGTTTTTTTGTCACACGTGTACAGTTAGAACATCTATATGGCTCGTTTCGTGTTCACATGTAGCAATCATCGGCTTATTGGTGAGTTTTCATTCGTATGTGTACATTCAAAACCCGCCTGCATGGACTTTTCTGTTCACATCTTCATCAGAACACCAGGCAGCGTTTTAGAACACCAGGCAGCGTTTTATCTGCCGGGGACGGGCTTTATAAACCTGATACAACTCATTTGCCACTGCATTCTTTTCCGAAACGGACAAATGATAGACAGACGCTTTTCCATAATGCGGAACATATTTATTATCAATGATATCACAAACATCCAAATCATTCAGGGTCTGCGTCGTGTATCTGGCTTTTTCATTTCGCAGCATTTCAGCCACCATCTTCTCCGGGGAAGATGCCTGCCGCAGAAGGGACGCTTCTATTAGCTCCAATGTAATGGGCTTCATACCGGGACCATCCAGTTCCTGCTCCCGAACCCAGTCTTCTCCACTGCGCCTAAAAAGTTGGTACATAAAAGCTTGAGGGGTCGCATAGAGGTTTTCCACAAGGGTCTTCTCGATAACGGTTTCTCGCAGGAAAACACCATTTCGTCCCATTTTCCAACTTGCGTCGAATTGAGCACGGCGAGGTAAAGAGGAACGGATTTCATTCGTGCTCAGCAGATTTTCGGGACTTGTTTTTCCGAGCGCTTCCCTGAAATAGACATTCGCCGAGCAATATGGATAGGCAAAAGGCGTAGCGCAAACACCATGATGAGAGGCGTTCTTCAATGTATAGGAAATAGCTGCCAGCTCATGGCGAAGACCCTTTAGTTCTAGTTGAAAGAACCCTCGTTCTCCCAGCAATCCATCCCGCTGGTACCGATTGTTAAAGTACTTGCAATAGGACATTCTTAATAAACGAATCAGCGTTCCCGGGTCAGGCGTCTGGTAACATCCATGGTGATGATCACTCATGAAGCACTCGGCCAGACAGCGACTCTCTGTTCGAAACAGGGCGGAGCACAGACAGTTAAAAGCGGTGTCCATATCCTTCTGGTTCCGGAACATCACCTCGTTGTGTGAGGTATAAGATAAGTGATAGGTTTGGAGCATTGTGTGAGGTATATGTAGGTGATAGGCGTTGAGCGTTGTTATGTGTACATTGATTTGTTGTTTTGCTGGGATTATTTGTTCACGTCTAACTGAATTTGGCTATTTTCGATAGATTCCTTTGTATGTGTACTGATTTTGCCCAATCTAAAGCATTTCTCTGTACACATGTAGAGATCCACCTGGATGGGGCAGTGGTCGGAAAGGCCGCCGTTGTAGCGGGGGCCGGTGTAGGTGCGGAGGGGTTTCCAGCCGCCATGGGCGCGGTCGGGGGCGCGGAGAAAGGGTGGCCGGAGGATCCGCATGTGGGAGGTCCAGCCGAGGGCGACAGGGCTGGCAGGGGCGGCAGGGCTGGCAGGGCCGACAGGGCCGACAGGGCTGACTGGGCTGACTGGGGCGACAGGGCTGGCGAAGGCCAAGTCGATGAGTTCCCAGCGGCCGTCGAAGCGGATGGTGCCTTCGCCGAGGACGGGGCCATAGAGCGGCATCAGACGGGGCTCCAGGGTCTTGTAGAGGGGGTTGGCGGGGGTGTCGTTGAAGTCCCCGAAGGCGAGGATGCGCGCGACACCGATCCCCGAGAGCGAGTCGGCGAGAAAGCGGAGCCGCCCGACCGCAGCCCGCCGGCGGGCGTCGGATTCCGCCGCCCCGCCGAACTTCGAGGGGTGGTGGTTCACCAGGACGGCGAAGTCTCCGCCGGCGGGACCCGTTCCGGTGCCTCCCTCGCCGCCATCAAGAGAGCCACTGCCGCGCCCCCGCAGGCGGAACCGGCAAAGCAGGATGTCCCGCGTCGGCATCACCCGCAGGGAATCATCATACAGGTGACAGGGCTTTGCATCCACGAGTTCCAGCACCCCCTTCCGGTAGAGAAGCCCCACGTCGATGCCCCGCCGGTCCGGCGAGTCGAAATGGACCATGGCGTAGTCGAGTTTCCGGAGCGGCGTATCCCGGAGCAGCCGGCGCAGGACAAAGGCATTCTCCACCTCCGCCACCCCGACGAGGTCCGGCAGCCGACCCGTCACAGAAGTACTCCAGAGCAGGGTTTTGGCTACCCCCTGGCACTTGGCACCGAAGCGCCGCCGGGTCCATCGCCGGCTTCCGCGCGAGGAAAAATCCGCATCCGACACGCTCGTGGAATCGTTCCGCCAGTCAAAAAAGTTCTCCAGATTCCAAAAGACCGCCGACAGCGTATCTCCCGGCGAGCGCGCCCCCACCAGGAGCAGCAGCCCGACCAACCCCGCAATCACTACCCTTCGAAAGAGATGTTCATCAGTTCTTTCCCCAGCGCATGCAACGCAGATTCGATTTTATGGACCTGCTGCTTACGGGGATGACTCAATCCATGCATATAAGACCAAATCTGCTTGGGATGGATGCCGGAGAGTTTGCCCAAAGCCGTAGGCGTGATGACGCCCGAGTAGTATTCCAGCATGGTCCGGACATCCCAGTGTGTAACAAACTCAAAAGGCTCGTCCAGCCACTCCGGATAGAACATGGCCTTTTGCGGCCCGTCTTCTCGCGTCAGGCGCAATGTCTCTTCCAGCTCCTTTCTGGCCAGAACGGCATTCTCACCCATTCCGAACAACGCCGGACAGTCATTACAATAGGCATTGTACGTGCCGTCTTTTGCCATACAAATGGTAATATCTACTTGTTTCATAGTTCTATTCCCAATTCTTTCAAGATTCTTTTCGCAAACATATTATTGATTTTCTTTCCCTTATGGAATGGGACGGTGACTTCCTTTGTCGCGGTCCGGCAACAGCGTCCATCCGTGTTGTACGAGGATGCGGTGCAGTTCTGTGTTCTTCATCGCAAAAATAGATAATTTTCTATGAAACAGCAAAATAATTCATGCCCGCAAGATAAGGCGTTTGGAACGAAGGAAAGCCTTGAAACATAAAAATGTGGCGAAATTTTTCAGGGTGTTCCTTTAAAAAAACCGCCGTTTTCTGTATTTTTGCAAGGAATAACCTACGAGAACCGCATGAAACACCTGCTACCCCTGCTGATTACCGCGCTCGTCTTCATCTCCTGCGCCTGCTCCGAAAAGAAGGTCCACGTGGAGTTGAAGCCGCCGCGTCCCGTCTCCTCAGACACCCCCTCTACCCCCTCCGACAACGACCTCTATCCGAAAAGCGAGGGCGTCCTCCGCCTGGTCCATTACAACGTCGGGGCCTTCAACAAGTCCGGCAGCAGCACCGTGGACATGATTGCCGACATGCTGACCGAACTCCATGCGGACATCATTTCCATGAACGAAGTAGACTCCCTGACCACCCGCACCGGCCGCGTGGACCAGCCGGAAGCCATCGCCGGGCAGCTCGGCGGATGGGGGCACATGTTCGCCAAGGCCATGGACTACCAGGGCGGCGGATATGGCCTCAGCATCCTCCACCGGCCTGACTTCAAACCCCTTGCCCGTCCCACCCTGCATATTCCCAAGGGAGAAGGCAGCGAACCCCGCGCCTGTGGCATCTTCGAATTCAAGGACTTCGTCTTCGCTACGACCCACCTGGACCACCGGAGCGACGAAGCCCGCCTGGAAGGCGTCAGCCTCATCACCGCATACCTGGACAAAACCTATCCCGACAAGCCCGTCTTCGTCTGCGGCGACTTCAACTGCCTTCCGGAGAGTTCCCCCATCACGGCCATGAAAGAAGCCGGTTTCGAGATCATCTCTTCCACCGGCAACACCTTTTCGGCCAAAAACCCCAGCAAGTGTATTGACTACATCTTCGTCAAGAGGCACGGAAAGGCCGTCCAGGCCCTCCAGAGCATGATCCCCACCCGCTTTGAAAAAGGCGACGTCACCGTTGCCTCCGACCACCTGCCCGTCTTCGTGGACGTGAAGCTGTGACCGGCCCAGACGGCGACAAATATTTTAATGGGTACCCATTATTTACAAGGAACAGGGGCAGCACACGGAGCCCTTACACGTTAAAGAGGAAGTGCATGATGTCGCCGTCCTGGACGACGTAGTCTTTGCCTTCGACGCCCATCTTGCCGGCGGCGCGGACGGCCGCCTCCACGCGGGCACCGACGTCGCCGCGGCGCTCTTCGGCGCCGAGGCCGGAGGCCGTAGCGACAAAGTCCTCGTACTTGATGACTTCAGCGCGGATGAAGCCCCGTTCGAAATCGGTATGGATGACACCGGCGGCACGGGGCGCCTTGTCCCCCGCCACGATGGTCCACGCCCGGCATTCGTCGGCGCCGGCCGTGAAGAAGGTCCTCAGGCCCAGGAGTTTATAAGCGCTCTGAATCAACCGGACAACACCCGATTCACTCAGGCCCATCTCCTCCAGAAACATCTGCCGATCCTCGAATTCCTCGATTTCGGCAATCTCCGCCTCCGTCTTCGCGGCAATCACCAGGATCTCCGCCTGCTCGTCCGCTACGGCAGCACGCACCGCCTCCACATAGGCATTCCCGGAAGCCGCCGAGGCCTCGTCCACATTGCAGACATACATCACCGGTTTGTTCGTCAGAAGGAACAGGTCATGGGCCATCTGCGCCTCCTCGGCATTCTCCGGCACGACCGTCCGGCAAGACTTGCCCTGAAGCAGCGCTTCCCGGTAACGCAACAGGAGTTGCAGCAGTTTCTTCGCCTCCTTGTCCCCGCCGGTTGTCGCCATCTTCTCGACCTTCTTGATCCGGTTTTCCACCGTCTCCAGGTCCTTGATCTGGAGCTCCGTATCCACGACCTCCTTGTCCCGGACCGGGTCCACGGAACCGTCCACATGGACAATGTTCCCGTCATCGAAACAGCGCAGGACATGCAGGATGGCATCCGTCTCCCGGATATTCGCAAGGAACTGGTTCCCGAGGCCTTCCCCCTTCGAGGCGCCTTTCACCAATCCCGCGATGTCCACGATCTCCACCGTGGCGGGAATCGTCCGCTTGGGCAGGCAAATGTCCGTCAGGACCTCCAGCCGCCGATCCGGCACATTCGTCAGGCCCACATTCGGCTCAATCGTGCAGAAAGGAAAATTGGCACTCTGGGCCCGGGAGGAACTGATGCAATTAAACAAAGTAGACTTGCCGACATTCGGCAAGCCTACGATTCCACATTTCAGTGACATAATGCTGAACGATTAATAGAAGCGGGCGCGGTTGTCCTTGACGTCGGCATCGTCCATCATCACCGGCAGGATCATCTGCGCGGCATAGGCGTTGAGCCGGTCATTGTAGGACTTGGCATCCTCCTCGGTGAAATGGGCACCGGTTTCGCGGCCCGTCACCTCGAAGACATAGACACCATAGGAACCGGCCACCGGGCCGCTCACCACCCCTTCCTTCGCAGAAGAAATGGCACCGACAAGCTTCGGATCCAGCTGACGGGACATCGACGCAAAGGTCACGTCCTCCTGCGTGGAAACCGTCGTTCCGAGTTTCTCGGCCACCGCATCCAGGGTCTGGAGCCCCTCGATCTCGGCCGCGACCTCTGCCTGACGCTTCACGGCGAACTTCTCCTGATAGAGCTGGTTGCGGATGCCTTCAGCCACCTCGGACACCTTCGCATAACCTTCCTTATGGGCCTCTTTCACGGCGACCACGAAGAAGTAGTTGTTGTCCACGGTGATGATGCTGGAAACCTTGCCCGGCTTGTTGTCAAAGGCCCAGCGGGTCACTTCCTTGGCGTGGTTGATTGCACCATAGTTGGCCGTACCCTCGTTGATGGTCATGACGTGGCTGTAGATGCCGACCGAGTCACAGGCCGCCTTGTAGTTCTCCAGCTTGCCGGCGCTGCGCACTGCCAGGACATTCGCCTGGTTGTAGAACTTGTTGTAGGTCTCCTTGCTGGCCAGGGATTCCTTCACATAGACCGCCACCTGCTTCTTGGCAAGGGGCTTGGTCGCCTTGGTGACCTCAAGGATGTGGTAGCCGATGTTGGACTTCTGGATATAAGGCTTGCCGAGCGGAGCGGTGATCACCGACTCGAAACCGGTCGGCAGGTAGCTCAGCATGTTCTGGCTCACCCAGCCGATGTTTCCGAGCTGACCTTCGTCCTGGGAGCCCTTGTCGTCGGAATACTGGGCGGCGAGGGTGGAGAAATTGTTCTTATTCACCAGCGGAAGCAGGCTGTCAGCGAGGTGTTTCCCGTCCTGACCGACAAACATCATGTGGCGGATATACACCGAATCCGGCAGCTGGCGGGTTCCCAGGATGCGGGCGGCGTAGAAGGTCTCCTTGTTCTGGAAAACCGGGGAAGTACCGGTGGCGTTGGCGGCGACGAAAGCCTCGACGTCCTTGTTGACACTGCTCAGTTCACCGGTCTTGTACCAGTGGTTCAGGTCCAGATTGTGCTTGTTGTCCCCGTGCTTCTGCAGGAAGGAACGCAGGTTATCCGTGGTCGCGAACTCCTCGTAGTGCTTGACGAAGTCCTCGTTCTGGGCGGCAATGTCCGCCTCGGAGGGAACTACCTCGAACACAGCATATTCGATGTCGCGGGTCGCCTGCTGCTTGTACTGGTCCTTGTGGCCATTGTAATAGGCCTTGATCTCGCTGTCGGAAACGACGATGGTCGTGTCCTTGGCATAGCCGAGCGGGGTCATCACGAAACGGACATCGGCGGAGGTGTTGTTGTCCGCGATGGCACGTTCGCTCTGCAGGGCGTTGGTGTAGGCGCTGGAGGTGAACAGGGCGTTGTACTTGTTGTAATACTGGACGGTCTTCACCGTCTTCTGGAGGTAGTCCCAGATGGCGGTGTAGCGGCCGCTGTCATCGCTTTCCATGTTCTGGAGGAAGTCCATCAGACGTTCCTGGGAGAACGCGCCGTCCTCCTGGAAAATCGGATTGGAAGCGAGCACCGGGGATATATTCTCACCGTTCATCAGGGAGACAATCTCGTCATGACCGACGCGGATGCCTGCGGCCTGGGCGTTCGGAATGAAAAGGTTCTCGTCCACCAGTGAGCGCCAGGTCGCTTCGCGGAGCTGCTGTTGCCCCTGCTCGGAAGAAGCGCTCTGGCCGGTCATCATTTCGCTGACCGTACCCAGCTGCTTGACCTCCTGGTCAAAATCCATATAAGAAATGCCCTTGCTGCCGATCTTGCCGACATCATACTTGGAAGACGCATTCTGGATCGTCTGGATGATATCGGCGGGGTTCACAAGGAACAGCAAAAGGCCGAAGGCAATGATGATGGTCGCACCAATGCCGAATTTCTGGCGAATAGTTTCAAGAGCTGCCATTGTTATGATTTATTTTTAGTTTTTCCTTTAAAATTCAGTCAAGGGTGCGAAGATAGTGATTTTCTTCCGATTTATCACTATTTTTTTAACAGAGGCCCTATAAAATTGACGGTATCGATGACCACCTTCGTCGTATCCTGCTCCACAAAACCGTAACTGTCGAAGGGACGCAGGATGATGGAATTACGGGCCATTTCGTCCGAACGCATCCCGTATCCCTGCATGAAACCGGAGGGCGAATACATCTTGATGTAGCAGTCGGTCCAAATCTCCTTGGCCTTCTGGTCCCAGTAGATGGTATCGGTCTCCATCGTCTCGTTTTTGATGATGTTCTTGATGACGACATTCCCGTAGGCGGACCATTTTTCCGCCCCGGTCCTGGCGATTTTGTCGTGCCGGGCCTCGTTGGAGGTGATGGTCGTCTCCAGGGAGCCGTCCTCCGCGTAGGCATAGACTTCCAGGCCCTTCGGGAAGAGGTCGTATGAGAGCGTATCCTTTTCGAAAACCTGCATCACAGGTGCCTCAACCCGCATTTTCAATTTACCGTTTTCCGTTTGGACAAAGAACATACCGTCCACCTGCTGCAGGGGAATGTTGTCCAGGTCCAGGTGCTCCGCCTCCTTGAGGTTGCTCTTGCAAGAAAATACGACAAGGGCAAGCGCAAACGCGCTTGCCATCGTCTGGAGATATTTCCTGCCTCTCAGCACTACCTCGACACGCGGACCGTCGTCGTTGCGGTCATACCACCGCAGGAAACCGTGTAGCTCTGGCCGGGGCCGAGGTCATACATGAAGATTTCGGATGCCGGCGGATAGTAGCGGGCGACATTGTTGATGGACGCATTGGCGTCGTCGGAGAGAGTCGCATCCGCGGCCTTGGCCTTGTTGTAGTAGTCCGTGGCCACCCAGTAGCGGGCGTATTTCTCCACATCGCCGGAGCAGGAAGCCGAAGCCCAGAGACCACCGAGGATCAGGTAGGCCTTGCCGGCATAGCCGTAGTCCATGTCCACAGCCTTGCGGGCGGCGTCATAGGCCTTGCCCCTCAGGCCGTTCGCATAGTTGAAGCGGGCCAGTTCATAGTAGTACTGGGCATCCGTCGCGGCGTCGGACTCGTCGGAGGCAATCGCCTCTTCGAGGTAGCGGGTCGCATCGGCCACATTCCCCTTGGCGGCGTTCAGCTTGTACAGCCCATAAGCGGCACCGGCGCTCGGGTTCAGCTTGTAGAGCTGGGTGACGGCCTTGTAATAGAGGTCGTTGCCGGCGCAGTCATCCGCATTGTTCATCAATCGCACAATGTTCGACACCACGGCGATATTCTCCGGATCCGCTTCGAAGCGCGGGGTGAAAATCGCAATCAGGTTGTCGCAGGAAGCCACCTTGCTGTCCGCGAACTTGATATCGATGTTCGCCTTGGCCACCTTGTTGTCTTCCACCTCGAGGTCGCTTCCGCCGATGGCGGCGGCGACGGTCTCATAGGTCGCGATCACGTCATCCGCCTGGAGTTCACCCTTGCGGTAGAGGTCGATGGACGCATCCAGCAGGTTCACCAGGATACTCGGCTGTGTCAGGGAACCCAGTTCGGCGACGATCGGCGACAGGTTCTCGAACAGGTACTTCGATCCGTTTTCCCGATAGGAAATGTAGTTGATCATATAGTTGCCCTTGTTGTTGAGAATCTCGGGCTTGGTGTCCACCTTGGTCTTCACGCCGTTGATGGTCTTGGTCGCCGTCGGATAGTACTGCAGACGACGGTCCTGCAGGAGCAGGAGGGTGTCCAGCAGGCCTTTCACCACCTCAGGATCCTTGCGGTTGCGGGAAATGGCGTCACGCACCAGGGCAGAACCCTGGATATAGAGATTCTGACGGTAGTTCGGCGGGCACAGGTTGAAAGCCTTTCTCCAGTTCGGGAAGGCATCCTTGAAATTCTTCTGCTTGTAGTACTCCTGATAGTAGGACATGTAGGTGATGCACTCAGGATTCTCCTGCGCATAGGCGGCCGCGGAGAAAGTCAGCGCTGCAAAAGCAGAGAACAACACAATCAAACTTCTTTTCATATCGTTAGCATTTTATGATTCAAAATACAATTACCGTTCCAAACTATTCATACCGTGGTTTCTGGAACCAGATGTCAAAGACATTGAAACCGATGTTAAAGCCGAAATAACGCTCCCTCACGACTCCTGGGCCGAAGCCCCGCTGTCCAGCCTCCAAGCCCAGCGAGAGACCGTTGTATCCCCGGAAAACAGGCAGGGTCATGCCGAGCGTCAGCCCGGCGGCATCGATGCTCTTGCCGCCTACCCGGTAGTAGGACTGCTCGTAATAGACGCCGGCGCGGTAGGTGCAGCGGCGAAAGAAATAACGGATGTCGTTCCGGGCGGGGGTAAATTCAAATCCGGCCGATACGCCGTGGCCCATGGAGGCGCTGAAATCGGCGGATGCGCTGCTATTGGAAAATCCTCTGACCGCATCCAGACCGCTGCTGCGCCAGTCCTTCAAGGTATAGTCCACTTCCACGCTCAGGCGGTCCGCCTCGCGGAAGCTGATACCGGCGCCGAGTTCGCTGCCGAAACGCACGGCAATATCCTTTCCGAGCGTTTTTTCGTTGCGGCTGGCCCGCATGCTGTTCTTGTAACTGAAATCCACGGCCGTACCCAGCATCGGTGTGGCCAGTTTATAGGTAGCACCCACGACCAGGGACCGTTTCGCCGAAAGGGGCTGCTCGTACTGGAGACCGAATTTGGCGGTATGACCCTTTACCTGCAGGGAGTCGCCGGCCGACATGCTGTGGAAACTCGGATCCTCGAACGTCAGGGAGGCGGATTTGTTCATGCCGCCGAAATACAGGCAGTACTGGGCACCGAGCGAAAGGCGGTTCCACAGGGTGATGCCCGCTCCGGCGAAAACCTCGTACACGCCGCCGTTTCCGGAGGAGGAGAAGGTCCTCGTGCCGGTGCTGCTGTCCCCGGATTCGGAATAGGACACCTTGTAGCCCATGTCACTGTAGGGCTTGATGCCGGCCATGAAGGCCGTATTGCGCCACATCGGGAACGAAAGGACGAAATTGTCGATGTTCACGACCGAAGTGACGCTGCGGGAAACCCCGTCCGAAAAGAAGGAGAAACGGCCGTTCAGGCCGATATCCGCCATGAACGAGAGGGTATCCCGGGCCGTTACGGAAGCCGGATTCTGGATGTTGATGTAGCGGTTGGTACGCGATGCGACGCCGACTCCGCCCATCTGGGCCTGCCAGGCGGCACCGTTATGATGGAGATTGCCGATACCATAGACCGAATAGGGCGAGTACCCGCTGTAGGTACCGTCCGTCTGGGCCGCCGCGCCGAGGCAGAGCCCCAGTGCGGAAAGCGTCACCATCAGTCTATTTCTCATTCTTCCGGCCATATTCTTCTGCCATTAAAGCCAATCCCATCATGACGAGATTGGAAATTACAAAGATGGAACTTTTCATCCTTTTTGCAAAATAATTCGCATCGCCGCCGGTAAAAACGGCGATATTGTCCGGATGAAGGTCCAGGTAGCGCTCTATTTCAAATTGGATGCCAGATACCACGCCCGCTTCGATGGAAGCGGTCTCTGAAAGACCCACAAGCGGAGCATCAGCCGGGGTATTGATCAGCGGCAGGGCCCGGGAATAGCGGTTGAGGGCTTTGAAACGGGTCCGGCAGCCCAGTGAAATGTTGCCGCCCCGGTACATTCCGTCCGCGTCGATGAAATCGATGGTCAGGGTCGTTCCGAAATCCACGAGGGTACAGCCCTTGCCTTTGAACAGGTAGCGGGCGGCCAGGATGGACGCGGCGCGGTCCGGCGACAGGTATTCCGGCAGGGAACGGCTCACGAGCAGGGAGCCATGGTCCTTGTCCAGCACGACCAGGCGGCCGCACTCTTTTTCCAGCAGCTGGATGTCCGCCTGCGGCAGGACATGGACCGAAGAAAGGACCATCACTTCCGGTTTTTCCTTTTTCAGGAGCGAGAGGATGAACTCCATCATCTTCTCTCCCTGGTAACGGAAAGTCTTGCCGAGGGTGATGCCTTCTGCCCAGGCGGCCTTGAGGGCGGTGTTACCTATTTCTATCAGCAAAGAAGCCATAGCCCGCAAAATTAACAATTATTGCAGTCTTTTCAAAACGTCGAGGGCTTTATCGAGAGAATCCACCCCCCGGGATACCGTTCTGAGGCGGCCGCCGTCCTGGTTGAATTTATACAGCGTGGACTGTTTGTTGACCTGGTCCAGTACCTTCTCGAACTGTTTGGACTGGTAATAGCCCGACATGGGATTGGACACGAAGAACATGATCTGCATCCCATTTTTGATGATGATTTTTTCGAAACCGGTCCGGGATCCGAGATTTCGGATTTTCACTACCGAGAGGAGGTTCTTCACCTGAAGGGGAAGCGCCCCGAAGCGGTCCTCAAGCTGCTTCCCGATCCGGTCGATTTCCTTTTCTTCCGTCAAGGCGTCCAGCTGCTTGTAAATACGGATCTTTTCGGCAGTTACGTCGATATAATCGTCCGGAATAAAGGCCGGCTGGTCGGTTTCGATGGAACAGTCTTCCACATAGGCTTCCCGCGCCTGTGCGGTGGAAAGGCCGGTTTCCACCCCCAGTTCTTCCATGGCTTCGGCGAGAATTTTCTGGTAGGTCTCGAAGCCCATGTCGGAGATGAAACCGCTTTGTTCGGCACCGAGCAGGTTGCCGGCGCCGCGGATGTCGAGATCCTGCATGGCGATGTTGAAGCCGCTCCCGAGGTCGGAGAACTCTTCAATGGCCTTGAGGCGGCGACGGGCATCGTCGGTGATGGAAATCAGCGGCGGGACGATCAGGTAACAGAAAGCCTTCCGGTTGGAGCGTCCGACCCGGCCGCGGAGTTGATGGAGGTCGCTCAGGCCGATGTTCTGGGCCTGGTTGATCAGGATGGTATTGGCGTTCGGAATGTCCAGGCCGTTTTCGATGATGGTCGTGCAAAGGAGCATGTCGTAGTCCCCGCGCATGAATTCCAACATCTTGTTTTCCAGTTGTTTCGGCTCCATCTGCCCATGTGCCACGCAGATTTTCATATCGGGTACGAGGCGATGGAGGATGTCTTCGATGGAGGGGAGTTGCTCCACTTTGTTGTGCAGGAAGAAAATCTGGCCGCCGCGGTTGAGTTCGTAATTGCAGATACTCTTGATTTCGTCTTCGTCGAAGAGGATGATTTCCGTCTGGATGGGGATGCGGTTCGGCGGCGGGGTATTGATGATGGACAGGTCACGGGCACCCAGGAGCGAAAACTGCAGGGTACGCGGAATCGGGGTGGCCGTGAGGGTCAGGGTATCCACGGTGGCTTTCATCTGCCGGAGTTTCTCCTTGGCCGTGACGCCGAATTTCTGCTCTTCGTCGATAATCAGGAGGCCCAGGTCCTTGAAGGCAAAGTTCGAACCCAGGACCTTATGGGTTCCGATCAGAATGTCGATGCCGCCGGCGGAGAGCCGTTTTTTGATATCGGTGATTTCCCGGGCGCTGCGGAGCCGGCTGACATAGTCCACCGTACAGGGAAGTCCCTTGAGACGGGCCTTGAAAGTCTCGAAATGCTGGAGGGCCAGGATGGTGGTCGGCACCAGGACGGCCACCTGCTTGGAATCGGCAACGGCCTTGAAGGCCGCCCTGACGGCGATTTCCGTCTTTCCGAAACCGACGTCGCCGCAAATCAGGCGGTCCATCGGGCAGTCGTCCTCCATATCCTGCTTGACAGCCTTGTTGGCTTTTTCCTGGTCCGGAGTATCCTCGTACATGAAGGAGGATTCCAACTCTTCCTGGAGATAGGTGTCCGCCGAGAAGGCAAAACCCTTCGAAGCGCGCCGTTTCGCATAGAGTTGGATCAGCTCCTTGGCAATGTCCTTGACTTTGGACTTAGCGCTCTGCTTCATGGTGGTCCAGGTCTTGGACCCCAGTTTATTGATGCGCGGCGCTTCGCCTTCCTTGGAACGGAAACGACTGATTTTATGGAGGGAATGGACCGAAACAAAGACCACATCGCCGCCGGAATACATCAGTTTGACGACTTCATGGACCCGCCCTTTGTCGTCGGTCATCTTCACCAGGCCGCCGAAGATGCCGACCCCATGGTCGATATGGACAATGTAATCGCCCATATGGAAGGCGGAAAGGTCGTTGAGGGTCAGCTGCTCGGATTTTTCGACGCTGCGGCGGAGGCGGACCCGGTGGAAGCGGTCGAAAATCTCATGGTCCGTATAATGGCAGACCTTCCGGTCATGGTCAATGAATCCCTGATGGAGGTTCTTTCCCTTGACAAATTCCGGTAGGACGGCGTGCTCTTCCTGGAGCATAATGGAGCGGAGCCGCTCGAGCTGGGACTCTTTCTCGCCGTAAATCAGTACTTTATAACCGCTTTCCATCCGGCTGCGGATGTCGGAAATCAGCAGGTCGAAGTTCTTGTTGAAAACAGGCTGGGGAGCGATATGGAACGCAGTCGTCTCCACATCCCGGCCGAGGGGCGGTTCCAGATGGACCCGGCGGAAAGGCTCCAACTCGGAGAAAAACTCCTTTTCCTTATACATGTCGGAGGAATCCAGCCAGAGGGTCGCATCTTTTGGAAAAATACTGACAATACTGACTTCTCCCGCCTCGCCGGCGACGATATCCGGATAAATATCAGCCGTTTCCATCTTTTCAATGGACAGTTGGGTATTGCAGTCGAAGGTATTGATCCGGTCCACTTCGTTGCCGAAGAAAGAGACGCGATAAGGATGCTCCCGAGAATAGGAAAAAATGTCAATGACCGAACCGCGGATGGCGAACTGGCCGGGCGCTGAAACGAAGTCGACCCGCTCAAACCCTTCCCCGAAGAGTTTTTCTTTGAGCTGCTCGAAAGGCAGGTGGTCGCCAGTGTGGATGGTCAGAAGGGCATCCCGGATTTCGGCGGCGGCGGGAATCTTTTCCTCCAGTGCGCCGGGATAGGTGACGATGAAAAGGCGCTGCGCTGCTCCCTCCATCAGTTTTCCGATGGCACAGGTACGCTGGACCCCGAGAGAAGACTTGTAGTTGCTTCGCTCTACACTTTTTCCGGACTCGGGCAGGAAAAACACACAGTCTCCTTCGACCAGATGATACAGGTCGGCGCTGCAGTATTCAGCCGCTTCCCTGCTGGGGAGAATGACGATATGGACTCCCTCCTTCGCCCATTCACTCAGGTACATCCACCGGGCGGAGAGGAAAAGTCCGCTCAGGAAGGTTTCCTTCTGCTGTTGAAAACCTGTTGATAAGCTTGTTGATAAGCCTGTTGATAACGACCCGGAGTCGGCGCCTATTTTTCTTTCCACAATACGCAGCTGTTTTTCCAACAAGTTTTTAACGGGTTTATTTAAGTTATAATTTAATGATTATCAGTTATTTCTGATACTTATCAACATATTCACAGCGATAACAACAACAATCATTAATAAAAATAAATAAACTATATTTGTACTTGAAATGAATCGGACCCCCTATGAGTGAATTCGACCCGCACAGCACAACCGACCGCAAAGATAATGAATTGGACGGAATAATCCGCCCCCAGGAATTGGATGATTTTACCGGACAGCGGGAAATTGTCTCCAATCTACATATATATATAAAGGCCGCGAAGATGCGGGGCGAGGCCCTGGACCATGTGCTGTTCCATGGGCCTCCGGGTCTGGGAAAGACGACGCTCGCGCACATCATCGCGAACGAGATGGGGGTGAATATGAAAGTGACGTCCGGACCGGTGCTCGACAAACCCGGGGACCTGGCGGGACTTCTGACCTCGCTGGAAACGGGGGATGTGCTGTTTATCGATGAAATCCACCGGCTCTCTCCGGAAGTGGAGGAGTACCTGTATTCGGCCATGGAGGACTATGTCATCGACATTATGATCGACAAGGGGCCGGGTGCGCGGAGCGTCAGGATCGCCCTGAATCCTTTCACGCTCGTCGGCGCGACGACGCGGAGCGGCCTGCTGACGGCCCCGCTCAGGGAGCGCTTCGGAATCAACTGTGCGCTGGAATACTATGATACGGAGGACCTCAGGCGGATCGTGGTGAGGAGCGCGGCCATCCTGAATGTGGAAATAGACGACGATGCCGCCCTGGAAATCGCCCTCCGCAGCCGGGGAACGCCCCGTATCGCGAATGCCCTGCTCAAGCGCGTGCGGGACTTTGCCCAGGTGGTGGGGGACGGACGCATCGATTTGGAAATCAGTCGTTTCGCCCTGAATAAACTGAAGATTGACAAGCGGGGGCTGGATTCCATCGACCACAAGATTCTCAAGACGCTGATCATGAATTTCAAAGGCGGTCCGGTCGGAGTCGGGACCCTGGCGACGTCCATCAGCGAAGACAGCGGAACGCTGGAGGAAGTCTACGAGCCGTTCCTGCTGAAGGAAGGTTTTCTCGTCCGGACCCAGCGGGGACGGGTGGCGACCGAACTCGCTTACCAGCATCTCGGGATGGAAGCGTATCTGAATCAGCGGAAATATAGCCCGGATGAGGGCGGAAGTCTGTTTTGATTTGCGCTTTTGACGAAAAATATGTAAAATTGCAGGATAATTGAAACTATCTAACAACAATTTATATGGCCGATACTAAACTGAACTCCAAGATTCCGGATGGGCCGCTCGCCGAAAAATGGTCGAAGCGCAAAGCCGAAATCAGGATTGTTTCTCCGAACAACAAACGCAAACTTGAGGTAATCGTGGTCGGTACAGGTCTTGGCGGAGCTTCCGCAGCGGCGTCTCTGGGCGAGCTGGGGTACAACGTCAAGATTTTCTGTATCAGCGATTCGCCGCGCCGGGCGCACTCCATTGCGGCCCAGGGCGGTATCAATGCGGCAAAGAATTACCAGAACGACAACGACTCCATCTACCGGCTGTTCTACGACACCATCAAGGGCGGTGACTACCGTTCCCGCGAGGCGAATGTGTACCGGCTGGCCGAGGTCAGCGCGGCCATCATCGACCAGTGCGTGGCCCAGGGTGTTCCTTTCGCCCGGGAGTATGGCGGTTACCTGGCGAACCGTTCTTTCGGCGGTGTCCAGGTGAGCCGTACCTTCTATGCCCGCGGACAAACCGGCCAGCAGCTCCTGCTGGGTGCCTATGCGGCCCTGAACAAGGAAATCGCCGCCGGCACGGTGAAGAGCTATCCGCGTCATGAGATGCTGGACCTGGTGATTATCAACGGACAGGCCAAAGGCATCATCGCCCGGAACCTGGTGACCGGCGAAATCGAGCGTTTCGGCGCCCATGCCGTCGTGCTGGCGACCGGTGGTTATGGAAATACCTATTTTCTCTCGACCAACGCCATGAACTCCAACGGCAGCGCCGCCATGCAGGCCTACCGCAAGGGCGCTTTCTTCGCCAATCCCTGCTTCGCGCAGATCCATCCGACCTGTATTCCGGTCCATGGCGACCAGCAGTGCAAGCTGACCCTGATGTCGGAGTCGCTGCGTAACGACGGCCGGATCTGGGTGCCGAAGAAGATGGAGGATGTCCTGAAACTTCGCAAGCACGAAATCAAGCCTTCCCAGATTCCGGAAGAAGACCGCGACTACTATCTCGAACGCCGCTATCCGGCCTTCGGCAACCTGGTTCCGCGTGACGTGGCTTCCCGCGCCGCGAAGGAGCGCTGCGACGCCGGCTATGGGGTCAACGAGACCGGTCTGGCGGTGTTCCTGGACTTTGCGGATGCCATCAAGCGCCTCGGGCACCAGCGGGTGGAAGAGCGCTACGGCAACCTGTTCCAGATGTACGAGAAGATTACTTCTTCCTCGCCCTGGGAGGAGCCGATGATGATTTATCCGGCGATTCACTACACCATGGGCGGTCTCTGGGTGGACTACGATCTCCAGACCACGATTCCGGGCCTGTATGCCATCGGCGAGGCAAACTTCTCCGACCATGGCGGCAACCGTCTCGGCGCTTCGGCCCTGATGCAGGGTCTGGCCGACGGTTATTTCATCCTGCCTTACACCATCGGCGACTATCTGTCCCATAAGTTTGCAGAGCCCAAGACAGACACCAACGCTCCGGAGTTCGAAGCAGCGGAAAAAGCTGTCAAAGAGCGCATTGCGAAGATTTTTGCCGTAAAGGGCACCGAGACGGTGGACAGCATCCACAAGAAACTCGGCCACATCATGTGGGAGTATGTGGGCATGGCCCGTAACGAAGAAGGCCTGAAGAAGGGCATTGAGGAAATCGGAAAACTCCGCGAAGAGTTCTGGAAGACGGTCCGCGTCCCCGGAACGAACGAGGAGTTCAACCAGGAACTCGAAAAAGCCCTGCGTCTGGTGGACTTCTTCGACATCGGCGAACTGATGGCGCGCGACGCCCTCCACCGCAAGGAATCCTGCGGCGGCCACTTCCGCGAGGAAATGCAGACCGAGGAAGGCGAAACCAAGCGTGATGACCAGAACTTCATGTATGTGGGTGCCTGGGAGTACAAAGGCGAAGGTGTCGAGCCCGAACTCCATAAGGAAGAACTCAAGTATGAGAACATCAAGATTGCGACCCGTAACTATAAAGACTAAGCGACTATGGAATATAATGTGAAAGTTTGGCGTCAGAAAAATGCCAAGTCCAAGGGCCATTTCGAGACCTATCATGTTACGGATGTCGAGGAAGATGCTTCATTTCTTGAGATGCTGGACATTCTGAATGACCAGTTGATCCGGAAGGGAATTGATCCGATTGCCTTTGACCATGACTGCCGCGAGGGTATCTGCGGAGCCTGTTCCCTGTATATCGACGGCCGTGCCCATGGTCCGGATGACCAGGTGACGACCTGCCAGCTGTTCATGCGGCATTTCAAACCCGGAGCGACCATTACGGTGGAGCCTTGGCGGAGCGCCGCCTTCCCGGTGATCAAGGATCTGGTGGTGGACCGTCAGGCCTTCGACAAGATCCTCCAGGCCGGCGGATTCGTGTCGGTGCGCACCGGCGCCGCCCAGGATGCCAATACCATCCTGATTCCGCACGATGATGCGGAACTGTCGATGGACGCGGCGGCCTGCGTCGGCTGCGGAGCCTGCGTGGCGACCTGCAAGAACGGTTCCGCGATGCTCTTTGTCGCTGCGCGCGTGAGTTCGCTCGCGCTGCTGCCCCAGGGCAAACCCGAGGCCGCCCGCCGCGCCCGCGCCATGGTGGCGAAGATGGACGAACTCGGCTTCGGTAACTGCACCAACACCCGCGCGTGCGAGATGGAGTGTCCGAAACATGTGACGATCGACCACATCGCCCGCCTGAACAGGGAATACCTGAAGGCCCGGTTCAGCGAATAAAAGGCGTTTAGAACCCAATGAAGGCAGGTAACTGTAAAAAAGTTGCCTGCCTTCTTTTTGATTATAGATTGTAATTATGAAAAGAAAATTGGTTTAATTTTTTAATATAAAATTTTAATAATACCTATTTTGATTAAATATTGTGGGAAGAAAACGCTACCAGACAATGTTTAACAAGATTTAACAAAGTGTTGCAAATTTTAATTTTTATTCTTTTCTTTGCAATTCCGGAACTTGGTATCATCCGGATGCTTTGCTTGAAAAATGCAACAGTAGTGTATATATTATTTATGTTCAATTAAAAAATCGCTTATGAAAAAATCCAAAATTTTCATTTCGGCGGTATTGCTGTTTCTGTCAGGCTTTTATGCCATGGCACAGCATGCGGTGACCGGTAAGGTGACCGATGCCGCCGGCGAAGCCCTTCAGGGGGTCGCGGTGTTCGTTGAAGGAACCTCCCGCGGCACATTGACAGGTCTGAACGGCGAGTATTCCATCAATGTTCCCCAGGATGCTGTCCTGGTGTACTCGATGCTGGGCTATTCGACGGTCAGCAAGAAGGTGGAAGGCCAGAAGGTAATTGACGTGGTCCTGCAGGAAGATTTCAATGTCCTGGATGAGACCATCGTCGTCGCCTTCGGTACGACGACCAAAGAAGCTTTTACCGGTTCTGCGACGGTCGTCAAATCGGAAGATCTGGCCAAGCGGCAGACCTCGAACGTCGCCAACGCCCTCGTGGGTGCCGTTCCGGGTCTGCAGATGAGAGGTGCTTCCGGTCAGCCGGGTGGAACGGCGGGTGCCATGAATATCCGTGGTATTTCCTCCATTTCGTCCGATTATGCCGGAACGGAACCGCTGATCATCGTGGACGGTTCTCCGTACCCGGGCAGCCTTTCCAACCTGCCGCAGGACGACATTGAGTCCGTAACGGTCCTCAAGGATGCCTCCTCCGCCGCCCTGTACGGTGCCCGTGGTGCCAATGGTGTCATCCTGATCACCACCAAGCGTGCCCATGGCAATGACGCAGTTGTGAGCGTGGATATGAAGTGGGGTGTCAATACCCGCCTCATTCCGGACTACGACACGATCACTGACCCGGCTGAGTATTATGAGAATTTCTATACCCAGTTGAACAATTATTTCCTGAGCCGTGGACAAAGTGCAGTGACTGCCAATGCCAGTGCCAACAGGAATCTGATCAGCCTGCTGGGATATAATGTTTACGATGTTCCGGAAGGTCAGTCCCTGGTGGGTATCAATGGAAAAGTCAATCCGTATGCCTCGATTGGCCGGAAGTATACCGGTGCTGACGGAGTTACCTATTATCTCCAGCCGGACAACTGGCGGGATGCTGCCTATAAGGCCGCTTTCCGTCAGGAATACAATGTGAGCGCTACGGCAGGAAATGACAAGACTTCCTTCTATGCCAGTGTCGGTTATCTCGGCGACAACGGTGTCATCGAGTATTCCGGATATGAGCGTATCAGCGCCCGCATCAAGGCGGACTACAAGGCCAAGAAGTGGTTGAAACTCGGTGCCAATGCCGCTTATACCCACAGTGTCCAGAATTCCAACCCGAACATGAGTGCGGATCAGTTTGGTTCGACCAACCTGATGTACTATACCTCCATGATTGCGCCGATCTACCCGATCTATGTCCGTGTGGTGGATGCAAACGGAAATGTGGTGATCAACAAGGATGCAAGGGGGAACGACCAGTATGACTACGGTGTGGCCGCTACCAACTACAATGGCCTCAGCCGTGCCTTCCTCCAGACCGGTAACCCGCTGGGTTCCAACCGTTACAACGAGGACAAGCGGGTCGGAAACGCCCTCAACGGTACTTTCACCGCGGATTTCTACATCACTCCTTTCCTGACGGCGAACATCACCTCCAATGTCAACTGGGGTCTGACGCAGTACAAACTCTTTGAGAATCCTTACTTCGGCAACAAGGCCGGTGTCAACGGTGAAGTCAAAATCAGCAACTCCATCGGTTTCCGTACCAACAATATCCAGACGCTCACGTACGCCCAGGAATTCGGCGAGCACAGCGTGAATGTGGTGGTCGGTCACGAGTACTACGATCAGATTTCCCAGTTCCTGCAGGCGAAGGCCCAGGGTAGTTTCAATCCGGACATCAGGGAAATCAACGCTTTCGCGACGAAGATGGCGGACTCCGAGTCCTACACCACCGAATACAATGTGGAAGGTTTCTTCGGCAGCGCCCAGTACAATTATGCCAAGAAATACTACGGTTCCCTGTCTTATCGCCGGGATGCTTCTTCCCGTTTCCATCCTGAGCATCGCTGGGGTAATTTCTGGTCCGTGGGCGGCGCCTGGATTATTTCCAAGGAAAGCTTTATGGACGGTGCCAGCGGCTGGATCGACCAGTTGAAACTCAAGGCCTCCATCGGCCAGCAGGGTAATGACGATATCCCCGGATTCTCTTATATCGATACCTATTCCCTGTCCAAGGCGACCGAGACGACGATGTCTCCGAGTTTCCGTACGCTTGGAAATGAAAAAATCACCTGGCAGACCACGACAAACTTCAATGCCGGTGCGGAATTCAGTTTCCTCGGCGGCCGTATTGCCGGTAATTTTGATGGTTACTACAAAAAGACCAAGGACCTGCTCTTCTGGATTTCCGTTCCGGAATCCATGGGTGCTCGCGGTTACTATGGCAATGCCGGTGACATCGCCAACTACGGTGTGGAAGCTGCCTTCAATTTCGTTCCGATCCGCACGAGCAATGTCCAGTGGGATATCAACCTCAATCTTTCCCACAACGCCACCAAGATCCTGAAACTCCCGAAGGAGAAAACCCTGGATAATGGCGGCTTTACGGAGGATGGTTTCTGGTACAAAGAGGGAGGTCCGCTCTACAGCACCTTCACCTATGCTTATGCCGGTGTTGACAATAATCCTGATTCCAAGACTTATGGACAGGCTCTTTATTACTATGATGCGGATCTGAGCAACCAGGATGATCCGAAGAACAAGACCAATATCATCAGCAAGCCGGGCGACAGCAAGGACGGTACGGTTGCCACGACAGCAAATGCGACCCGTTATACGACCAAGAGCGGTCTTCCGGATCTGTTCGGCGGCTTCGGTACTTCCCTGAAACTCTGGGATTTCGAGATTTCCGCTAATTTCGACTATCAGATCGGCGGTGAAATCTATGACTTCCGCTATCGTTATCTGATGATGCCTTATGCCGGTGCCGGTTCCTATCTCGGCCAGACCTATCATAAGGACTGGAAGAAGGCCTGGTCTCCGACCAACACGAGTTCCAATATTCCCCGCTGGCAGTATGGTGACACCTATGCAGCCGCCGGTTCCGACCGCTGGCTCACGGATGCCTCTTACCTGAACTTCGCTTCATTTGCCATTACTTATAATCTTCCGATCAACCGCATGGGCAACCTGAAGAAGATTATCAGCAGCGCAAAGGTCTATGTCGTCGGAGAAAATCTCGGCTTCATTTCCGCCCGCCAGGGCCTCGATCCGAGGTATTCTTACTCCGAAACTTCCGCTATGAACACCTACTCCCCGGTCCGCACGATTTCGGGTGGTGTGAAGCTCACTTTCTAATTTAAGGAGGATATGAATATGAAAAACATTTATCTTTCCATACTTGCGCTGGCTGCTTCCCTGACCGTTCTTTCCGGATGTATCAAGGAAATCTTTCCCCAGACATCGGTCGTAACCAAAGATCAGGTGGCGGATGCTCCGGGGTCTACGGACCTGCTGGTGAATACCATCACCTCCACGTTGGTCGGTCAGTTTACCTACAGCGGCTCTGATACGGATGCCAATGACTTTGGCCTTCCTACCTTCTATCTGATCCGTGACGTCATGGGACAGGATATTTCCTATATGTCCAACAACGGATGGTGGGGTGCCTGGTATAAGGCACAGGGTCTTGGTCCCGGTACGGCAAGCGCCCAGATTCCCTGGACTTACTATTACAAGTGGATCAAGAACTGCAACATTGTTCTTTCCCTCACCGGTGAGGAACCCTCTGCTGATAACAAGGTAGGTGCCGGTATCGCCCGCGCGATGAGGGCCTACTTCTATCTCGACCTTGCCCAGATGTACGGCGCCAAGACCTACACGGTGGACAAGAATGCGCTCACGGTCCCTATCGTGGATGAGAACACAACAACGAAAACTGCTGCCCAGAATCCGCGTGCAACCAATGAGAAGATTTTCGAATTCATTATTGATGACCTGGACAAGGCGGAGGTTCTGCTTGACGGGTACAAGCGCAGTGATGTCTATACGCCCGACAAGAGCGTGGTCTATGGCCTGAAAGCCCGTGCCTATCTCGTGATGGGACAGTGGAAGGATGCTGCCAAGTATGCCAAACTGGCCCAGGAAGGCTACAAGATCATGGATGAGGATGCCTATACGAACTGGGAGACCGGTTTCAATACCCCGAATTCCTCCTGGATGCTCGGTACCACCTACAAGGCTGATGATCCCAACATCCTGCTGAATGACGCTGACTCCAGCTGGGGTTCGATGATGTGCATCGAAATCAATCCGGAGACCTCCGGTTGCGGTTATGCCGCCAACTATGGTGATCCGTTCCTGATTGACCGTCATCTGTATGAGACCATCCCGGCCACCGACTTCCGCAAGAAATGCTATGTGGATTTCGCGATCGATGAGATGGATGAGGCTGCTCAGATTGCGGCTCTTTCCGCCTATACCAAGCATCCGGAATGGATTCTCAATACCGGCTCGGCAATCAGTCAATATGGTGACCTGGGCTATTGTGTCGGCGGTCTGAACGTCAAGTTCCGTACAGCCGGCGGCGAAGCCGGACGGGACAACCAGTACATCGGTTTTGTCGTTGCGGTCCCCATGATGCGTGTTGAGGAAATGGTCCTGATCGAGGCGGAGGCTGTCGGCCGCGAAAGCGAGGCTGAGGGCAAGGCGCTCCTGGAGGCTTTTGCCAAGACCCGTGACGCCAACTATGTCTTTGGCCAGCACAACGAGGCTTATGGCAACAAGAGCACTTCCGCTTTCATCAATGAAATCTGGTGGCAGCGCAGAATTGAATTCTGGGGTGAAGGTCTGGCTACCTACGACATCAAGCGTCTCCAGAAGGGTATTATCCGTAACTATGAGGGCTCCAATCATGCCCCGAACTTCCACTATTATTCCGAGACGACTCCCGCGTGGATGAATTTTGTGATCGTCCAGACTGAGACGAACTACAATCTCTCCTGCACCAACAATCCGGAGCCGCAAAAACCGGAAGATGCGAGCGATAAACCTGTCACTTCCTTCTAAAGATTATGACTATGAAAAACATGAAATATCTTATTCTCTCTGCTACAGCTCTCTTTGCTCTGGCCGCCTGCCAGAGGAACGAGGTGTACACTCCTGCTGAGAAAGAGGAAGGTGCCCATTTCTACTTTTCCAGTGCTGAAATGACAGTTGCTGTTGATGACAGCCATGTAGAGCCCTTTATTGAACTCTTCCGCACGGATGCCGATCCGGTTTCCAAGGTGATCTCCGTCAACGATACCAGCGGCATTTTCTTCAGCGATAAAACTGCGAAATTTGATTTCCCTGCCAAGATCCACAAGACGAAACTCTATTTCTCCGTGGTGCGGGATAAACTGGAAATCGGAACCAAGTATGCCATCGGCTTCAAGATTCCGTCCGATGCCTCCGCTTATGGTCAGGATTCCCTGACGGTCATCGTGGATTATCCGGAGCCCTGGACGGTGATTGGCAATGCCGTTATCGTTGATAAGTGGCTGGAAATCAGCAATGATCCCCGCGACAGGGAAACCGGCGTAGATGCGACCATCGTGATGGAACAGAATGCCCTTTATCCCAATCGCTTCCGTATGCAGGATCCTTGGGGTACCCTTTGGGCTGCCAAGGGGTACTCGAATGACAATGCCGATCCTACGGACGAGTATGTTTATATTACCCTTCTTCAGCCGGGCGATAAAGTAGGCTCAGTTAGCATTACTATCAGTGATCCTACGCTGGTATACTATGATGATATCTGCACCGGTTACTATGATGCTGGCAATGGTGGAACGCACCTTTATTGCCATCCTTCCGGTTTTAAATCCACTCCGGCAGAAACTGACTGGACGCATAACTGCGTTGTAGAATGGCAGGAAGCGGACGAAAAGGGGAATAAACTTCCTGCGATCGTTCAAATCGCTCCCTTCCCTTATATGGAGGGAGTCGGCGGCTGGAACAAGTCCCAGGAGGATGGTCTCATTCAAATCATCTTCCCTGGCGTGGACCTGTCTGACTTTAATATCAGCCTGGATTTTGAGGGAGTCCTTGTAAATAAAAAGGAAAATTCGGCTTTTGTCAACCTGGGTTTCGATGGTGCTGATGTTGCGAAGGTAGCCCTTGTGGTAATCCCTGGTGATGATCCGGAAGATGCTTTTGCGCTGATTAAGGCCGAGAACGAGAACGTTGTTGTCGTCGAGGAAGAGGGTTATGTCAAAGTTCCTGTTCCGGCTGGTTCCGAACCCGGGAAATATTCCGTGGTGGCCGTTCCGTTGGATGAAGAAGGACCCGTGGTTGATTTTGCGAAGTTGATTGTCTTCGTGTATGGTGACGTTTCTCCGCTGAAACTGGAGTATTCCGTTGATGATTTGCTGGAAGAGCCGATTACCAAAGAAAAACTCTTTGGAACGACTTGGGCTGCGATTTCGACAGAGGAAGGCGATCCTATCGACCGCGAATACCTCGGATCTGTTACGTTTGAGGAGGCGGATGATGTTGCCGCTGACTCTGACCGGATTATTGCTCATGGTTTCTCCTATGGCGGAGGTGAATACTATGGCTTTAACGATGCCCTTTATATGGAGTGGTATAAAGGAAGCATCTACACGCTTGCCAATAAAAAGGTCGGTTCTGCTTATGGTTTTGACATTATTCCTGTCTGCCTGACGGACGATGGTGAGATTTATGACGAAGAAAGCGATTATCTCATGGTCGGCGGTTATGTGGAGGAAGGAGTCATCGCCCTTGTTTCCGCCGAGGAAGAGAATTTCGTCCAGTTATGGTTCGGTGCCTTTAAGGATGGTGAACTCGTAGATTGGTTCACCAGTATGAAGTACATCCTGCTGGTGGATCCGAATATCGTGGATATTACCGACTTTATTCCTTCTGACCCTGCACCGGCTCCGGCAAAGGCCATCCAGAAGAAGTACAACCTGAAGAAGGTTCTGCACAGCCTGAATCATCGGGTAGTTGCTTCCAAGGGTCAAAAGACTGGAGAAAAGCTTCACAAAGCCGAGGTGGTTTATTCCGGGAATGCAGTTTCCGGAAGAAATCGCGGCCCTGTAAGCCCTCTTTTCAAGTAAAATCCTACCAAAGGAAGTTATCGAAAGGATAACGACCTGCATGAATCTCCGCAACCATCTTGTACAGATCGTTGCGGAGTTTTTCTATGCCGATGCGCTCCTTGGCGGAGATGAAGATGCAGGGGGTCTTCTCCTGGGCGATCCAGCTGTTTTTCAGCTCGTCCAGGGTGCGGTTCCGGTCGTTTTTCGGTTCCAGGGAGAACTCGTCGTAAGGCTCGTAGGTATAGGCGTCCACTTTGTTGAAAACGACAAAGACGGGCTTGTCGACGGCCCCGATTTCACGAAGGGTCTTTTCCACGACCTCCATCTGCTCCTCGAAGTCCGGGTGGGAAATATCCACGACATGGACCAACACATCCGCCTCCCGGACCTCGTCCAGGGTACTCTTGAACGCTTCGACCAGCTGGGTGGGCAGTTTCCGGATGAAACCGACGGTGTCACTCAGCAGGAAGGGGCAGTTCTCGATCACGACTTTCCGGACGGTGGTGTCCAGGGTCGCGAAAAGTTTGTTCTCCGCAAAAACGTCAGATTTGGCCAGGAGGTTCATCAAAGTACTTTTCCCGACGTTGGTATAGCCGACGAGTGCCAAACGCACCAGAGAGCCGCGATTGCCCCTTTGCGTGGCCATCTGCTTGTCCACTCTCTTCAAGTCTTCCTTCAGTTTGGAAATTTTCTGCTTGACAATCCGCCGGTCCACCTCGATCTGGGTCTCGCCCATACCGCCGCGGGTGCCCATGCCGCCTCGCTGCCGCTCCAGGTGGGTCCACATACCGGCGAGGCGCGGAAGCATGTACTGATAATGAGCCAGTTCCACCTGCATCTTGGCGTAGGAGGTCTTGGCCCGCTGGGCAAAGATTTCCAGAATCAGGCTGGTCCGGTCGATGACATCGCTGCACTGGATGGCCTTCTCGATGTTGCGCTGCTGCATCCCGGTGAGTTCATCGTCGAAGATGACGTATTCGATCTCGTTCTCGCTGCAGTACTGCTTGATTTCCTCCAACTTCCCCGGGCCGATATACGTCGCCTTGTCCGGGCGGTCGAGCCGCTGGGTAAACATCTTGTCCCCGATGGCCCCGGCCGTCTCGGCCAGGAACTGGAGTTCGTCCAGATATTCCTTGACTTTCCTTTCTCCGCCCTTTTCCAGGACGACGCCGACAAATACGGCCTTGTTGGTCTTGAATTCACTCATAGAGTCGCAAATTTACCTATTATTTATTAATTTTGCCTAAAATTTTGAGCCATGGTCTCTTATTTTACCGAAGACACGAAGTTTTCCTTTAAGGAGAAACGCCTGACTTCCAGGTGGTTAAAGCTTGTTGCCGAGAGTGAGATCCGGCGTCTGGGGGATGTGTCCGTCATTTTCTGCTCGGACAATTATATTCTGGACGTCAATATGAAGTATCTCCAGCACGACTATTTTACGGATATCATCACCTTCGACTACTGTGAAGGGGATCGGCTTTCCGGCGACCTTTTTATCAGCGTGGATTCGGTCCGCGAGAATGCTTCCTTCTATGGGACGGAATTCGAGGATGAACTCAACCGCGTCATTGTCCATGGACTGCTTCACCTGATCGGGTACGACGACCATACCAAGGAAGATATTGCCGTCATGCGCTCCAAGGAGAATTATTATCTGTCGCTTCGCGAGCTTGTATGAGTTTTGATATCATTGTCGTCGGCGGCGGTCATGCCGGGTGCGAGGCGGCGATGGCCGCTGCGAACCTGGGATCCACCGTCCTGCTGATTTCTCCGGATTTGAACGGTCTGGCCCGGATGTCCTGCAATCCGGCCGTGGGTGGAATCGCCAAAGGACAGATTGTCCGGGAGATTGATGCCCTCGGCGGATACATGGGACTCGTGACGGATTCCTCGACCCTCCAGTTTCGGATGCTTAACCGTTCGAAAGGGCCGGCGATGTGGAGTCCGCGGGCGCAGTGCGACAAACTTGCTTTTTCGCTGAATTGGCGAAAAGTCTTGCTAAGTAATTGTAAATTAAGTATTTACGCGGATTTTGTCGAAAATTTTCTCTTTGAGAATGGAAAAATCTGCGGCGTTCGGACGATTACCGGTGCAATTTTCAAGGCTCGGGCCGTTGTTTTGACCGCCGGGACCTTCCTGAACGGAAGGATGTTCATCGGGCAGCACTCCTTCGAAGGAGGCCGCATCGGGGAGCCGGCGTCCTATCATGTCTCCGATTCGCTCTCGGCGCTCGGGATCCCGACCGCCCGGATGAAAACCGGGACACCGCCGCGCATCGATATCCGCTCTCTGGATTTTTCCGCACTCCCTCCCCAGGAGGGCGATCCTTCTCCCGCCCGCTTCTCTTTCCTCGACCGTCCTTCCTCCATCCAGGCCGGTGCGCCGCAGATGCGCTGTTATATCCTGCATACCAACGAGCGGGTCCATGAGATTCTTCGCACGGGTTTTGACCGTTCTCCGCTCTTTACCGGCATGATTCACGGGAGGGGACCGCGCTACTGTCCGAGCATTGAAGACAAGCTCCGGACCTTTGCGGACAAAGACTCCCATCAGCTTTTTCTCGAGCCGGAAGGCAGGGATAATCCGGAGTATTACCTCCAGGGTTTTTCTTCTTCCCTTCCGCTGGAAGTGCAGTTGGAGGCACTTCACGCCATTCCAGGTCTCGAGAACGTCGTGATATTCAAGCCGGCCTATGCGGTCGAATACGACTATTTCGATCCGCAGTATCTGAAGGCTTCGCTCGAATCCCGGGTGGTCGGGGGCCTTTTCCTTGCCGGTCAAGTCAATGGTACGACAGGATATGAGGAAGCGGCAGCGCAGGGTCTGATGGCCGGAATCAATGCCCATCGTTTTGTTTGCGAAGAGGACCCCTTTGTTCTTCGCCGTGATGAAGCGTATATCGGTGTTTTGATTGACGACCTGATTAACAAAGGCGTTGACGAGCCCTATCGGATGTTTACTTCCCGGGCGGAATATCGAATTTTACTTAGGCAGGATAACGCGGATTTCCGTCTGACACCTCGTTCTCATGAGATCGGCCTCGCTTCGGAAGAGCGTTATGCGGCGGTTTGTCGGAAGATGGAAGCGACGGAGGATCTTCAGGCCCTTTGTGAAGGCACCAAGGTCCGTCCGACTGCTTTGAATCCGGTCCTGGAGCCACTGGGGCTGTCCCCTGTTGCGGAGTCCAAGCATCTCTCCGATCTGGTGTCTCGCCCTGAGATTTCTTTGAAAGATTTGATGCAATTTGTTCCACGTGGAACATTTTCGGACGAAGTGGTCGAATCCGTGGAGATTTCTATCAAATATGCAGGTTATATTGAGCGAGAAAAACTCCAGGCGGATAAGAACAATCGCCTGGAGTATATCCGGATTCCTGCAGATTTTAACTTTGAAAAATTACAGGGGCTATCGATAGAATGCCGCCAGAAACTGGGTCGTTATCGTCCGGCCACCATTGCGCAGGCTTCCCGTATCTCCGGTGTTTCCCCTGCCGACATTGCCGTTCTGCTGGTCTATTTCGGGAGGTAGTTTCCGGAGACTATAATCGTTTTAAGGCCGCTTTGATCAGTTCTTCGACCTTTGCCGCCGGGTTTTCTTTCAAAATGGCCGGAAGCACTTTGCCGATATTGGCCTTGGAGAATCCCAGCATGACCAGGGCGGTGGTCGCTTCTTCCACGAGGGCGCTGCTCGGCTCTTTGAAGATCACGCCGCTGTCGCTCCCTTCACCCTTGACAATTTTGTCTTTGAGTTCCAGAATCACCCGCTGGGCACTCTTGAGGCCGATTCCCTTGACGCTCTTGATCCGGTTGACATCTTCCGAGAGAATGGCGCTGCGGATTTCCTCCGCCGTCAGGGTCGAAAGCATCATCCGCGCCGAGGTGACGCCGATTCCCGAGACGCTGATCAGCAGGCGGAACAGTTCCCGTTCGTCTTTGGTTGCAAAACCGAAATAGAGTTCCTCCTCTTCGCGAAGATAATGGTGGATGTAAACGGTTGCGCTTGTTTTCCCCTCCAGCGCCTCATACGTCTGGAGGGAGATTAAGATGCTGTACCCGATTCCCTGGTTTTCCAGGATGAGCTCTGCCGGCGAGAGTTCGACAATTTGTCCTTTAATATACTCAATCATATCGCAAAATTATGTAAATTTGCAGACTTATCCAAGCATAAACATGACGGCTGCAGACATACGGAGTTTCTTTCCCGCGCTTTCAGACAGCGTATATGGGAAGCCTTTGGTTTATCTCGACAATGCGGCCACTTCCCAGCGGCCCCAGTCCGTGATGGATACCGTTTCGAGGCTCTCCCTTCACGCCAATGCGAATATCCACCGGGCGGTCCATGCCCTGGCGGCGAAAGCGACGGAGGAGGTGGAGTCCACGCGGGAGATGGTCCGCCAGTGCCTCAGCGCCGCTTCCCGGGAGGAGATTGTTTTTACGAGCGGGACGACCGCCGGGATTAATCTCGTTGCCTATGCTTTCGGAGAAGCCTTCGTTTCGGAGGGTGATGAAATCATCGTTTCAGAGGCGGAACACCATTCGAACATTGTCCCCTGGCAACTCCTCTGTTCCCGTAAGAAAGCCATCCTTAAAGTCCTTGAGATTGACGAAAATGGTGAGCTGTCTCCTGCACAGGTTGAAAAATTGATTTCTCGGCGCACCAAACTAATCGCTATCACTCACATTTCCAATGTGTTAGGTGTCGAAAATCCTGCGCGTGAAATCATCCGGATTGCCCACACCCATGGCGTTCCGGTCCTGGTGGACGGAGCGCAGGGCTTCGTCCACCGGAAGGTCGATGTCCAGGATCTCGACTGCGACTTCTATGTTTTTTCCGGACACAAAGTCTATGCGGCGACGGGGACCGGCGTGCTCTATGGTAAAAAGCGCTATCTGGAAGCCATGCCACCCTTCATGGGCGGCGGCGAAATGATAGAAACGGTCCGTTTCAGCGGGACGAGCTTCGCGCCGCTTCCCGGAAAGTTTGAGGCCGGCACCCAGCATTTCAATGGCATCCCCAGCCTGAAGCCGGCTCTGGAATTTCGTCAGAAATGCCTGGATGACAAAGAGTTGCTTGCAGAGCAAGAGGCGATTTGTGCTTTCGTTACGGAGGCCCTGCTCTCGGATTCCCGTATCCGTCTTTATGGCGTTCCACGTAGAACCTCCGACAAGATTCCTCTCTTCTCGTTCACGGTCGAAGGCGCTCACCATGAGGATCTGGCGCTGATCATGGACAAGATGGGAATCGCCCTTCGCTCCGGACAGATGTGCGCGGAGCCATTGATGGACCATTATGGCGTTACAGGTATGCTGAGGGCATCTTTTGCGCCTTATAACACCCTGGAGGAAGCAAAGTATTTTATAGCATGCCTCCACAAGGCAATCGATATGTTGGTATGACACTAGCGGAAAAGAAAGCGGAAATCGTTGAAGCCTTCTCCCTGTATGAAGAGTGGCTGGACAAATATGAGTACCTGATTGAACTCGGAAAGGATCTCCCGCCTTATCCGGAGGAGAAAAAGACCGAAGACAGGCTGATCAAGGGTTGTCAGTCCCGGGTGTGGCTCGATGCGGAGCTCCGGGACGGGCGTCTTTACTTCACGGCGGACAGCGATGCCATCATCACGAAAGGCATTATTTCGCTGCTGATCGATGTCTATTCCGGCCGTACGCCCAAGGAAATTGCCGGGGATGATTTTGCGTTCATCGCCGACATCGGCCTGAAGGAAAACCTTTCCCCGACCCGCGCCAACGGGCTGGTGTCCATGATAGAGACCATCCGCCAGATGGCCCGGGACAGCGAAGTGCTCCGTGCAGAGGACGTCGCCGCCCTCCAGCCCTACTATACAGCGGTCATCGCCGCGCTCAAAGAAGTCTATGACCCGGAAATCCCGGTCAACATCTATGATCTGGGCCTGATTTACGAGCTGACTATCAGCAAGGCCCATGAGGTCTTCATCCTGATGACCTTCACGGCACCGAACTGCCCGATGGCGGACCAGGTGCTCGCGGAAGTCCGGGAAAGCGTCGAGGCTGTGCCCGGCATCACGAAGTGTACGATCGAAATGACCTTCGAACCCGCCTGGGACAAGAGCATGCTCTCCGAAGAAGCGCGGCTGGAGTTGGGACTGGATTACGACGAGGACGATTACGGCAAACTGGACGCCTGAGATGGCCTTTGTCGACGTATATCTTGCTCTGGGATCGAATCTCGGTGACCGGGAAGAAAATCTGCGGCAGGCCCTCCTCCGGCTGGACGAAGCCTTCGGGACCCATTTCAAGGCCGTTTCCCGCTGGATGGAATCTCCCTCCTGGGGCTTTGAGGGCCCCGCTTTCCTGAACGGTTGTGTGCTCTACCGGCTCCCTCGCCTGGGGGCCCCCGAAGAACATGCAACCTGGATCCTGGACCGGTGCAAGGCGGTGGAGCGTTCGCTCGGCAGGATGGTCGAAGGCGAAACCGATACAAAAGGAAAGCGCATCTATCACGACCGCCCCATCGACATCGATATCCTTTTTTATGGGAAGGAAACGATTGATTCGCAGCGCCTTACGATTCCCCATCCCGGCATCTCCCAGCGGGAATTCGTCAGGCGGCCGCTCGCCGAGATCGCAAAACCTGCTCTCAAAGCGGCATTTCCGGAATTATTTGATTAAATTTGCATGATATAATTGAATGAATATGACACAGGATGAACTTTTCAAAGTGTTGGTAGCCCACTGCAAGGAGTACGGCTTCATTTTCCCTTCCAGCGAAATTTACGATGGACTCGCCGCAGTCTATGACTATGGACAGATGGGCGTGCAGTTGAAGAACAATATCAAGAACTATTGGTGGGAGGCGATGACCCGCCTGAACGAGAACATCGTCGGCATCGATTCCGCCATTTTCATGCACCCCCGAATCTGGGAGGCTTCCGGCCATGTGGGTGCCTTCAATGACCCCCTCATTGACAACAAAGATTCCAAGAAACGCTACCGTGCCGACGTGCTGATCGAGGATTTCCTGGGCAAGATCGAGGAAAAGATCGAGAAAGAGGTGGCCAAGGGCCGCAAACGCTTCGGCGAGGCCTTCGACGAGGCCCAGTTCCGCGCCACCAACCCCAACGTCCTTCGCGAGAAGGCCAAATGGGATGAGGTCCATAACCGCTATGTGGCCGCCGAGAAAGCCAACGATCTCGCCGAGTACCGCCAGATCATCATCGACAACAACATCGTCTGCCCCATCAGCGGCACCTGCAACTGGACCGAAGTGCGCCAGTTCAACCTGATGTTCCAGACCTCGATGGGTTCCACGGCCGACGGCGCCAGCACGATCTACCTGCGTCCGGAATCCGCCCAGGGCATTTTCGTCAACTATCTGAATGTCCAGAAGACCGGCCGCATGAAGAT
>JAEEHS010000074.1 GCA_016281015.1 Bacteroidales bacterium | reverse complement strand
TCTTATCAGGTTCTCCTTGCCTGATATACTCGTCGAAATCTATGTAGCCGTCTTTCATACTACCTTAACTTTACCTGTAACTACGTCGTTGATAATGATTTGCTTGCGCTCTTGAAGCAAAGTAATCATTCTGTTGCAATCCTCGATTCCATCTTGAATCGAATTGGATATGCTATCTAAAAAACCGGAGATCTTACACTGCTCTTCGTAGGAAGGATAAAACATCTCGTTTTTCAAATACTCTTTCACCTGAAGGTTTTGAATTCCTGTGGTCTGGTTGAAAAAGGGGATATTCACCTTCTTGGAATACATAGCTTTGAATACATAGAAAATAAAACGACTGTCAAAGCCATCTTTTATTTTCAATGCTTGTATGAAATTGGAGCAAATAGCATCTTGCTCATAATTCACAGAGACAACTCTTCCAACAGGATACAAGTCGCCACCTCCAGATTTCTCTACTAATAAATCGCCTTTCTGTACTTGTTTCTTTTTCCGGGTCTCAGGGTCTACGTTGCGAAGAGTGAATTTCTTATCATCCAGATAGCCTTTTTGATAATCGAAGTCAGCGATTCTATAACAAATAACATCATCAGAATTGCCTTTTTCATCATCCCCCCACGCCCCATCAAAACGACGGTCAATCGTATAATAGATCCTGCGCTTTTCCCAAGAATCCGGAACATCTCCAACCCACTCAATTCCACTATCCTTCATCTTAGCTTTGGCATCCAAGCCTTTTGTAATAATTCTGCAAATGATGATTTGACGGCGTTCATTGAGGAGTTCTATCATTTGTCGTTGCTGGGCGATGGCTTCGTCTATCTTGGCGGTGGCGGCATCGAGGTATTCAACCATTGCATCCTGTTCCTTCCGAGGCGGGATCAATGTAAGAACCTGTCCGAAATCATCCGTGTACATTCTCCACCGGGACGGGATTACACCTGTGGAATGCCGAGCAAATTCAGCAAGATACATAGGCGTCTTATACAGATAGTGCATGTACTTCGGGTTATTGTCTCCCTGCCGCTTGTACACGCAATATGCCGGGCTGACAAGACCATTGTATGCAGACACGCCGAGTCCACCCATCCAAGCCAACATGATATTGATGACAAGGTTGTTCTCTTCAACGACTTTGTAACCGACCAGAGATTCGCTGCGGGAGCCGTTGGCAGGCGTGACGCCATCGTGCTGAGAGACGGATAGCAAATCTTCCGTGCCGGTTGCAGAAGTATTGAAGGATTCACGCCATAGGAACTTAGATTTCAGCAGCCCCCAATGGCTGGGGATCTGCCCAATCCAGTCAAATCCGCTGTCTTTATATGAAGGGTATTGTGCCATACTTCATCAATTACAGCAGTTCAAACAGCGACTTGATGTATCCCTGACTCTTCTTATCCAGCTCTATGATGTCGGCCTGGTTCTCTTCCAGCGTACGAAGCGGAACCGGTTTGTAGAAATACTTGTTGAAGGAAATCTCACAGCCGATCTTGGTGGGGGCTATGTTAATCCAGGCATCGGCCACATAGGGACGGACCTCACGCTGGAAATACTCGTAGATGTCTTCCTTCACAGGAATCTTCTCCGTATCCCGCAAGTCGGAATCCGGCTCGTATTCTATGTACTTGCCCTTTGCTGCCGGGTGGTATCCATAGTCGGCAAAGCGCTCGCGGGGAACCTTGAAAGTGTTTTCCAATGCCTCCAGGTCTTTTGCATCGGCCTTGAGTTCTTTCTTCACCACCGGCTTGGCCTCCGGATCTGTTTCCGACATAGCGCGGGCAATGGTCTTCAGCGCTGACGCAGACAGGCCCAGTTTCAGTTTTTTGGCGGCAGCATCAATCTTATCGGTAAAGACAGCGTAGTCCATAAAGACATCATTACCAATCTCCTTGTGCAGTGCCTTAGCGGCTTCCATCAGGGCCTTGCGCTCTTTCCACTTGGCAGCAGCCACAAGCCCGGCCAGTTTCTTGTCCGTGACCTTGATCTCGTTTTCCTGCAGGTACTCCTTGATGTCGGTCATCACAGATTCCAGACCGGTGAAAACCTGTTCCTTGTAAGTTTCGTACAGCCACTTGGAAAGTTCCAGGTTGCCCTTATCGAACAGGAGTTCATCTATCTTGATGGCATTGAACTGGCTGCGGAGACGGAGCGGGCGCTCTATGGTTACGCTGTAGTAGCGGAAGTCGTCACCGTCAAAGACTTTGGATACAACTTTGTGGTCGCCCTCAACGATTTCTTCATCGGTAAAGTTCTTGTGTGCACGGAGAATCATTTCGCGTGCCTTGGGGTCGATGGTGCAGTTGCGGCTGCCTTGGTTCTTGCGAAGTTTCTCGAAGGCCTGGGAGGCGTCGATGAGCTGAATCTTATCCACGTGGTCCCACTTCTTCTTGTTGGTGAGCAGCCAGACATAGGTGGAGATGCCCGTGTTGTAAAATATGTTGTTCGGCAACTGGATGATGGCTTCCACCAGGTCGCTTTCCACCAGGTGGCGGCGGATGTTACTCTCTCCGCTGCCGGCATCGCCCGTGAACAGGGAGGAGCCGTTGTGGATGGAGGCGATACGGCTGCCCTGCGGCTGGAACTCGATGGGTTTCATCTTGTTCACCTCTTCCAGGATGAAAAGCAGCTGGCCGTCGGATGTGCGGGGCGTGCAGTCCAGGACCTCGGCCTCGCCTGCATAGTTCAGGAGCGTGAGGCAGTAGCGGTCGTCCAGCAGGTCCTTCTCGTGGTATATCTTTTTCTTGTCCTCCTTCCAGGATTTGCCATAGGGAGGATTGGTGAGCATGAAGCCGAAAGACTGGTCGGCAAAGTGATTCTCGGTAATGGTGTTGCCCAGATGGATGCCGGAGGGGTCCACGCCTTTGATGATAGCGTCTGACTTGCAGATGGCGTAGGTTTCCGGGTTGATTTCTGTTCCTGAGAGCTGGATGGCATTGGGATTGACGCCTATGCCGACGAGATATTCCCAGCCCTCCGTGAGCATGCCGCCGGATCCGCAGGCAGGGTCGTACAGGGAGATAATCTTGGGAAGGTTGTCCTTCACGGGCTCGAATACCAAGTGGGCCAGCAGGGTGATGGCGTCACGCGGGGTGAAGTGTTCTCCCGCTTCCTCGTTGTTTTCTTCGTTGAAACGGCGGAGGAGTTCCTCGAAGATGGTGCCCATGCCGATGTTGGTTAGGGCGGGTATCTTCAGGCCGTCAGGACCCTTCACATCTTTATCGGTGAGATTGATGCGGGGGTCGGTGATGCGCTCGATGATGGCCAGCAGGCGGTCATTATCGGCCAGTTTCTTTGCTTTGGTGAAATAATCGAAGTTTTTCAGAACGTCCCGGACATTCTCGCTGTAGCCGTTGAGGTACTCGGCAAAATTGTCGTACAGGAGGTCGTTGTTGTCGGTGGCCTGGGATTTCAGGCGGTTCAGCGTCCACTTGCTGGTGTTGAAGTAGCTGAGGCCGGTGATGTCCTTTATGGCATCCTCGTCCAGGACTTCCAGCTTCATTTCCTGCTGGGATTTCACTTCCTCGTCCACTTCTTCCTTCGTGGGCTCCAGGAGGGCATCCAGACGGCGGAGTACAACCATCGGGAGTATAACGTCACGGTACTGGCCGCGGAGGAACACGTCGCGGAGTACGTCGTCCGCAATGTTCCAGATGAGGCTCACCATCTGACTGTGGGAACTTTCCATATTAAGGGGTTATGTGTTTCTTTGTAGCTTATTCTGACAAATTTAACAAATAATTATGTAAAGCCGTATAAGAAAGTGCCACAAAATGATATCGTAAAATACAGTTGACGGACTGTTGTCATAAATACTGACTCCAAAATACAAAATGCCGGCACGGTTTGGTGTCCAGGTCTTCAATCAGCGGAGCGGCGGCCTGGAGGTTTCTTCGCTTCAGTACTGGTGTCTCAAATGAAGACTTTTTGTTATCTTTGCATTCAACCAGTCGTTCCCATAATGAACAAAATTGATGACGGCGCTATGTGCGGTCTATACTATATGGACGAGAAGATCTATCAGACCAGCACTGCAGCTGCCACAGATGAGCTATAAATGAAGATTGAAGAAGTCCTCCGGATTCGTTTATTATTTGAATCATGATGAACACCGTAATTGCAATACTAATTATCGCAATCCTCATCCTGGGGCTTGCCATTGCATTGCATTTACGGCAGCGTAAAAAAAGGCACCAGGAAAGGCTTGACACCATTGCATCGCTTACGCCAAGAGTGGAGGACTCTTTCTTGGAGATAAGTAGTCTGTTCAAGTATAGCCATTACATCACAGAATCTGAACGTCTTTATCTGGAAGAGAAGTATGCCGACCTTGCCAATGAGGTAAGAACCATCTTGAAATGGCGCGAGCTTGAAGAGTGCCCCGACAAAGAGGTGTTCCAGCGTTTTCTCAATGCGATGACCGACACATCGGCCCACAAGAAGAACAACAACGACCATTTTATTGAGAAACAGCTCGCCGCCTGCGCACATTATTTCGACACCGTTCTTGCATATCCGCTGGATGCTCAACAGCGAGAGGCTGTCGTATCGCTTGAAGATAATGTGCTGGTAATCAGTAGTGCTGGAAGCGGAAAGACAATGACCACCGTTGGGAAGGTGCGCTATCTTATTGATGTCCAACATGTCCCGGCCAATAAGATATTGCTTATTACCTTTACACGAAAAGCGGCGGAATCGCTCTCCGAAAGGCTCGGTGAGAAAGATTTGAAATGCCGTACATTTCACAAACTTGCACTCGATATCATTGGAGAAGCCACCGGAGAAAAACCGACAATTACTCCACCCGATTTCTCAGTCCAGGTCTATCATGAGTTGTCTCACGAGCATCCCTGTTTCCGGCAGGCTATCACGGATTATATCTTAAGGTCCCGATATACGATGAAAGACCAATTCGAGTATTCATCGATGCAGGACTATATGCAAGACCGTCAGAAACATGGAATTCACGCATTCTTCAAAGACATGGACGGGCGTCCTGTTTTTTGTAAGTCGGACGAGGAAAGTAAGATCTGTGATTTCCTGGGCTCCCGAGGCATCAAATTCCGCTATGAGGAAAAATATGAGTTCAATACCGTAGACGCAGAATACCGGCAATACAATCCGGATTTCTCCATCTATATTGACGGCTCAGACGGTCAGACAAAACGCGTTTATTTGGAGCATTTTGCAGTCAACGAGTCTGGACACTGCCCAAACTGGTTTACCTATGATGAGGAGTACAAATACTTGGAAGGCATAGAATGGAAAAGAAAATGTCACAGGGACAGAGGTACCATTCTTTTGGAAACATCCAGTGCCGGATTCCAGAGAGGTGATGTTTTCCAAAATCTTAGCAAACAACTCCTGGAGCAAGGCGCTGTTTTTAGCAAGGCTACAAGCGAGAATGTCTCCAGAGAGTTGCTTAGGCAAGAAGAAAACATCCTTGCCATGCTCACATCATTCAATTTCCTCCTTAAGTCAAGAGACAGGTCGATGGAGGAGATTTCCTCCCAGGTTGGCAGTGGGCCGGATGCTGTTACCGTCAATGACATCATTGCTCCTTTTATTGAAGCCTACCAAAGGATGGAGGAAGAGAATAATGAGATTGATTTTACTGATGCCATTATTCGTGCTACCAATCTTTGCAACAATGGACATCGGCCGGACTACGATTATATTCTTGTGGATGAATTCCAGGACATCTCAATGGACCGATATCGCTTCCTCCAGGCGCTGAGGCGCGATAGGCCTCTTACAAAGCTTTTCTGCGTTGGAGACGACTGGCAGTCTATTTATCGATTCGCAGGGAGTGACATGGCCTTGTTTAAGCAGTTCGAGGATTACTTCGGCTACACGAAAAAGTGTTTGATGGAAACCACTTATCGTTTTGGAGAGCCCGCGATTGCGGAGTCCTCAAGATTCATCCTTGCAAATCCAGAACAGGCCGTTAAGAATGTACACTCCTTCCGCTTGGATTCCGAAACCAAACTGGACTTCCTGTCTACCGAAGGACGCGATGGCGTAATTGAGACCGTCAAATTTATCGCAGATCAGATTCCTGCTGACAAGGAGATCCTCTTGCTGGGCCGATATGGTTTTGATGTGAACATTTTCAAGAACACAGACCTTATCGTTCATGAGACCAAAGACCGGGTTTATGTCAAATATGGCTCCAGGCAGATGAACTTTATGACCGTCCATCAATCCAAAGGCCTGGAATGCGATTACATCATCCTGATCAATTGCAATGGCGGGACCATTGGTTTCCCCTCCCAAATCAGTGACAGCCCGGTACTGAAGTATGTTCTTAGCGAGCCGGACGCGTATGCCTTTAGCGAGGAACGAAGAGTTTTTTATGTCGGAATTACACGAGCCAAGAAACACACGTGGGTGCTGTATGATATCAACAATCCGTCTCCTTTTGTAAAAGAGTTTGTCAAGACTTTGGATCCCGTCACAAAACCCGGATCTGACATCCCCGAATCGGAGCGCTGCCCTAAATGTCATTGCGGGCGCGTAATAGTCACCAAGAAAGGCGTGGCAGTGAACGGTAATCCGTACTCAGTCTTAATCTGTTCGAATGAGAAATATGGCTGTGATTACCAAGAAACTGTATTTGTTAATCTCAATTCAAAATACAGGAAGCCATATAGAAAGAAATAGTCTCTGGCAAGTCAAACCCGCATAATTGATGTTCGCATGCTCCGCCGACCATGTATCGTAAGTGTAGTCCCAGATATCATTTAGGTTGGCTGTGGCAATCACCACTGGCCTCGCCCTCGTCAATGGCATAACGAAGTGCCGCAAGGCGTGATGCATATTCCTGATCTTCAAGGAGTCGAAGACCAGACCGAACCACCTCGCTGGCATTGTTGTATCTGCCGGGGAAGGAGGCGCGGAACAACAGCTGCGGCCGGAGGAGCTCCGGAAGCAGAAACGGCTGCTCTTACAGCTCTTTCACAAACGGCTTCAGACCTTTTGCAGCATCGGCCGCGGTGATCGGCTTTCCGCCGTTGTCCAGGTCGATAAGGACGTATTTGTCATGGCCCATGCCCAGCTCTTTCATGTAGGATAGCTGGCGCAGGCCATGGCGCGTTTCAATGCGCTCCACGAGGTCGTGGTGCTCCTCGGCGGTCATGGCATAGATGATGTCGACGCAGGCCTGGTCAACGGCCAGGATGTCCGTCGAGGACAGGATGCCGACATTGGGCGTGACCACCGGCGCGGCGCCGACCCCCTCGCAGTCGCAGGAAACCGACATGTTGCGCATCACATTGACGTAGGTGACTTTTTTGCCGAAATGGTCGATGGTGGCCTTGGTGCTCTCGGTCATCCGCTCCATGAACTCTTCCTCCTTGATGTCCCACTGGTTGGGCTGGCCGGGCGTGGTGTGGATCCATGCCTTGCCGACGCGGCCATCGGCACATCCGATGCCGATGTTCTTGTTGGCGCCGCCAAAACCGCCCTGCGTATGGCCTTTGAAATGGGTGAGCGCCACCATGGAATCGTAATGGACGAGATGGCTCCCCACCGACATCCTCTGGAACCATTTCCCGCCTTCGACCGGGAGGGTAAGGGTGTCTTCTTCGTCGATGATATCGACAGGGGAGAAGGTCCATCCGTTCACCTGAAGGGCCTTGCGGTGGGCTTCGGTCGTGTATCTATCCCCTTTGTAATAGGTGTTCGTCTCGATGATGGCCGCATCCGGAAGATCTTTTTCAAGCAGCGCCTTCACCCATTCGCGGGGAATGATGTTGGGCCCATGCTGCTCGCCGGTATGGAGCTTTACCCCCACCTTTCCGCTGATCTCGCCGTTTACCTGCTCATAGGCCGCAATCAGCCCTTCCGCCGATAGATTGCGGGTAAAATAGACCACGGCTTCTTCTCCGTCCCGCTGGCCGTAGGGGACATACTTGTTGCCATCCGTCACGGATGAGTTATTGGTCGTGCCGCAGGAGGCGATGACGAGCGCGGCGAAAATCAAGCTTAACTTCTTCATGAGGTTTTATCTTATCTCGTGCAATTTAATCATTCCCGCGCAATCCGCCAAAAAAATAATTTGTCCCCCCGTTTTGCCTCACCATCGCGGGGGCACTCGTTCGCGGTCTCAAACGGTCATAGCCGAAAGGGAGAAATCGGGCCAAAATCGGGAAAATGCCTCATTTTGGCCCGATTTCTAGAAAGAATAAAAATATTGTATTACTTTTGTGTCAAATAATTAGCTATAAAATGAACCCGTCATCAGTTATCGGAAGAGAAGATGAACTTGCCACCATTTCAAGACTTTATAAGCAACGAAAATGACAAACTCGAACATAGCTCAAATCATAGAATGCTGCAAAGGCCGTGACGTGGTCCTGTTTGTGGCCGATCAAGATGAAATTTCTCCTGCCGAAGTACCATTCCCCGTAGTTTTCACCGGGATGGGAAAGATGCGGATGTTCAGCGGCCTGGTGAAATGGCACGAAACGCTGCCTGAAGGAAGCAATCCCGTTGTCCTTAACTTGGGCAGCGCCGGGTCGGCCAGATATCCTATCGGCACCATTGTCAACTGCACCCGTATTATCAACGGCGGCTGCGAGTTGGTGCATGATTGCATTGAACTTCCGGGCAATGGCGCCAGCGTCTTTTCCGGGGATTATTTCATGAGCACCCAGACCTTCAGCCCGGAGCAGGTGAAGGAACTCTCGCAGCAGTACGACCTCTTTGACATGGAGGCTTACGCCGTAGCCCAGTTCTGCAAGATGTACGATATCCCGTTCTACTGCCTTAAGGCGGTATCTGATAACTTGGACGGAAGCCTGAAGGACTGGCGCTCCATTCTTGCCGAAATCCGCGTCCAGTTCACGGAGTTATTGAATTCTTTCTGATCGTATTCCCTCGGTCATACCATTCTAAGCCCGATCACGGACGCAATCAATGTAAAAATAAAGAACAGCCGCCAGAAACTCGCGGGCTCCTTGAATACCAGGATGCCGATGAGCACCGTGCCGATGGCCCCGATGCCCGTCCAGACGGGATAAGCCGTCCCGATGGGAAGGGTCTTTGCGGCTTTCGCCAGCAGCAACATGCTCAGCGCCGACACCGCCACAAATCCCGCATACCATCCGGCTGCCTCCCATCCGCTTGCGAGCTTTGCTTTGCCCAGGCAGAACGTGAACCCGCATTCACACAGCCCGGCAACAATCAGAATGATCCAGTTCATAATCTTGCTTGTCCCTTCCGAGGGCGGCAGGAATACCCGGCGTCTCCTTCTGAGGGCGCACAAAGATAGCCATTTTTCCCGCTCCGACCAACTTCCCGTCAGCACATCGGACGGGCCGCAAGGTACAAACCGTTCCCACCGGTCCACTCTTATGGCAGGGTGTGCTCAAAACGGCCGTTTGAGCCCACGGGTGCTGGCCGATGGACCGGTGTGCACCGTGGCGAGCAGGAGATGGAGAAGTAAAACGGAGGATTCACTTTTCCAAAAGTGATTTTTGAAAATAATTTCGCTTTTCCAAAAGTGTTTTGACCAAATTGCAGATATCCCCAACAGTTATTTAGCCGTAGATGGTATAGAAACCGGATATGGTGCTAGAATTCCGCTATGGATGTTTGGTCTCCTTTATTAGCCGTTTAACGCGCAAAAATAATCGTCGAATAGTCCTGTGACTGGCTTCTATAGCCGGTCACCGTGTCTATAAGGACGAACCGGGCGTACACCTTATACTTGTCCAGCTCATATTCCCAGCGCTCTATCTGGTAGAAGATGGCGGCGCGAAAAAGGCGAGAAAGTTGCTGACGGGACTCAGGCGGACGGTCTTCTGCCGGGCCTCGAGGTACAAACCGGTCCCACCGGTCCAATCATATACGCGAAGGTACGAAAAAATCCTGGAACCGCGGTGAAAGATCTACGGTTCAGCGACAACGCGGTCATGATTGCAGTAAGCTACAGCACCCTTAACCAGAAGAACCAGAGCGCCTAAATACAAAGCAACGGAAATAATAATCTCAAGCATGGCTAACATCATTTGTTGCTGCAAAGCTAATGCTTGCTTGTGCCAAGACATTGCGCAAGCTCTAAATCCCGGAAAAAGTCGTAAATTCGCAGTCGATATGAGCACCACCAACGAACAATACCGCGAGGACCTCACCGCCTATCTCCTGGAAGTTGCAACCGGTAACGGCTACCTCAAAGGGACACTGCTGCATACGCCTGACCTGGACGAAGCCTGGCAGCGCTATGCGCCATCTTTTTACGGCGACGCCGTACATGAATTCAACGGCTATCCGGAATACTGCCTCGCCTGTGCAGGCTATCTTGGGATGGCCGTGGCACATCTCTGGGATAAGGATTGGGTCAGGTACATGGACTCGCCTTATAGCTTCTTCCAGAGCGATAAAGGATTCGACGATATGGATGATTTTATTACCGGCAACATCCTCAGGGAGAATACGCGCAGCGTCGCAGCCATGCATTCCCTATCGGCCGAAGCCTTCCATTTCCTAATGAAATCCGGCGCCGAAGCAGGCACCGCCGATGCCTATCGTTTCTTCCTCATCAGCGTGGAAGTGATGTACAAGATAGGCGCCGCCATCTGGCTGGACAAACTGGGCTACAAGTTCGAGAAAGTCAACCTCACATAGTCTTCAAACAATGACCGAGAAACAAAAACGCGACAGCGGAGAGCTCTACTATGCCGGAAAAGACTCCGATTTCCTTGACGAAGTAATCAAGGCAAAAGACCTGTGCTATGAGTACAACCAGATTCGGCCGACGGATTTCAAGGCACAGCACGTAGTCCTCGAGAAATTGCTAGGAAAGATAGGGGATGACAGCGTCATCTATCCGCCTTTCTGGTGCGACTACGGCTACAACATCGAGATGGGAAAGGGGTGCCTTGCCAACCATGGCCTGACAGTCCTGGACGGAGCGAAAGTTCGCTTCGGCGATAACGTTCTCATCGGCCCCGGATGCTATTTCCACACTGCCGGCCATCCGATAGACCCGGACCAGCGAAAACAATGGCTGGTATACACCAAGCCCATCACCGTAGGGAACAACGTCTGGTTCGGCGCCGGCGTCCATGTCCTACCCGGGATCATCATCGGCGACAACGCTGTCATCGGAGCAGGTAGCATCGTGACGAAGGACATTCCTGCCGATTGCGTAGCCGTGGGCAATCCCTGTAAAGTGGTGAAAAAGGTAAGGTAATGGACCGGCTGTACACATTCGGGTTGGAAATATGAAGGATGTTCTTCATCCTGCTTGAAAAGGTATGTATTATAGAAAAATATGCAGAATTCTGCGATTTGGGTAGAAATTGGACAAAAATCGCCCAAAAGACCTCCTACCTTTGCACTGACAAAGCTTATGGATATGAATGGCAAGCATCTTATAGTTTTTTTCGACTTCCTAAGAATGATTTACGCGGTCTGAAAGTAATCTTTCGATGCACCAGGCAAATGCCCTGGCGAGCCTGCCTTCGTTGTCGTTGAAATGACCACCCTGTTCCCAGAAAAGGGTACAGTTATCGGCGCCTATTTGCTCCTGCAGCAGGCTGTACTGCGTCCTCAGGCAGTTGCCAACGCGCGCAATGGCCTGATTCTTAACGTGTTCCTCCTGGGCTCCCAGGCTCAGATAAACTGCGTCTGCCATGGGCGCATGCTTCTTTGCAAACGGAATCCAGTCCTTGATCCAGACAGACGGTGAAGCCACTGCAACGGCTTTGAAACTGTCCGATTGCGCCGATGCCCATAGGGCGAAGAGACCACCCAGAGAATATCCGCCAATAATAACAGGCAGGGGGGCATAGCGCTTTTGCAATTCCGGAATCAGTGACAGAAGGACGTATTCCAGGGTGTCCTGCCCGTGTTTTCCGGCCTCCGGCTCTCTTGAGATATTGGCGTCAGGCCAGGGCATTAGGTCTATTATCCAGTCCTCCAGCTCAATAGTGGCCAGGACAAAGGGGACGCCTGAGAGCTCCGCAATCTGTGCTGCCTCTGCCTCAAGCGTTGCATTCTCATGCCTGGCCGATGGCTGAATGAGCAGACATCCCGGTTTGTCAGACCCGAACAGCCTGCAATTTTTGCCCGATATGGTGAGATCTACTTTTTTCACAGTGCCAAGATAGTCATTTTAAACTCATCTCTGCGTTCGATGCCCGTTTTTAAGGCTGTCCAACTGCAGGGCATAGTCAAGGTTGGAGTCGATGGATTCCTTGTCCGGGTGAGGTTTCATAAATACGGAATAATCCGGCCTGGGATCTTCCTCTATGGCGACATCTGCACGGGCATCCGTAAATGCAAGAACCTCTTCCTCCGGAATTCCTATCAGTTTCATATTCTTGCGGTTCATACGCCGCAGATTATCTGAACAGTACGCGAGCCAGGCCTTGAATGAATTAGGCATCTGTAACTGTTTCCGCGCCTGTTCATCCCTTAGCAGTTTCTCCGTGAAGGTATTGCCGGGATAATCGGAAAAGCTATTGAATATCCGCACTTGAGTATTACTGTACGCAACAGATTCTTCGTTAATCTTCTCTTCAATCCAGTTCATCTGTGAAAAGCATGCCCCGACATTGTCCACGAACTGGAAATTGCCCATATTCTTCTATGGGCATGCGAAGCAGCCATACGGCAACGCTGTCCAACCGGTCCCATACTTCTGCCGATTCATCAATACTGCGGGCAAAGGATTCGATGCTGCTCATAACCATCAAGGCAGTGAGTCTGCGTTCTTTCTTCTGATTGCCACGTTCAACCAATTTGCTTGTGCCGAAGGTCAGGACAATAGAAACGGTAGTGGCTAGGATAGCAACTACAAAGTCCTTCCACCAGTTTCTGTCAAAGAATTTGTTTGACATAGTTAAACTATCGATTTCTTGGCCACTAATTTAGTCATTTTTTCCGCTCCCACCAACTCCCGTCTGCACATCGGACAGGTCGCAAGCGCCCGACAGGCGGAACAAGTCTGCGGCCTTGCTATTAGTCTCGTAGAAAAAATGTAAATTTGTCTTGCTAAACTGAATTCATCATGGCAAAAGACAGATTTGACATTCAAGAAAAGATTACGATGAATCTCCTTACGGAAACGATGATCGTCGTTGACAAAGTAACCGGTGTGAATTATCTCTATGTGGGACGTGGCTACGGCGGAGGCCTTACCCCGCTTATCGACGCCGACGGCAAGCCCATTGTCACCAAAGACGGATATAAAAAGTAGTTCCTATGATAAAGATGTACGTCATGCACACCTGCCCCTGTTCCGTGTACAGGCGGCCGATGCCTTGGCGTAATCTACCGCTTTTTCATAGGCCTTTTTCGCTTTGGCCAGTTCGCCCTCATCCATCCAGGTCTCGCCGATATTGTACCACAGAACTGAATTGCTCTCGTTCCAGCCATATTTGTCGAAGATGGCGCCGGCTTTGGCGTAGTAATCCATCCTTGTCTTTCCAGACAATCCAGCCATCATGAGACGTATATATCTAAGTCTTCTGTGCATGGTGAGTTTATCTGCATATGCACAACAAACTGTTGTTGTCAATCCCGATGGCACTCACTCCACCGCCATTCTGCTCGCCTAAGTTCTTTTAGTCCAGTAACCGAAAACCTGTTTCATGAGGATGATGATGCTTATATTTTGTTTTAGTATGAAGAATGTTCGCATCACCGCAATCCTTTTCATTCCTATCCTAACGCTTATGAATCATTTTATTCCATGGTACATACCAGATGACAAACCATGAGATAACGTTTCTGGCAAAAAGGGCAATTTGATTGCCGCATTGACACAAAATCACAATTCTACAGCACTCTGACTGTCAACGCGGCAACGTAAGGCGTCCCAAAAACCGTAACAAAACAAAATAAGCCGCTGATAATCAGCGGCCTTTTGTGGAGCATAGGAGAATCGAACTCCTGACCTTTTGAATGCCATTCAAACGCTCTACCAACTGAGCTAATACCCCATTTTTCCCTTTCGGGAATGCAAAGGTACGAACTTTTTCGGAAGTTCCAAACTTTTTCGAAAAAAATTAGCGATTGTCGCGGAAATAGTCGGAGAGGATGATGTCTTCGGAGACTTGCCAGCTCTCTTCGTTGATGCGGGTGTAGTCGGGGGAGAGGATGGAGTGGCCGATTCCACGCCAGGAGGCGTCGGAGCCCAGGATGTCCAGGATCGAGGTGTAGACGTCGACTTGCTGGATCGTGTCCTGCCGGGCGCTCTGGGGGTCGAAACCGCCGTTGACGATGTACAGCGGGAGCTCTTCGCTGACCCGGCCTTCCATTTCCAGATAGGGGGTGTGGGGGGCATGGTCTCCGGTAATGACGACAAGGCTCTTGTCGAGCAGACCGTCTTGTTCCAGATGGGCGAAATACTCCCCGATGGCCTGGTCTGTCATGTGGCAGTCAATGAGGTAGTTCCGGTAGGGCTCCGGCAGACGCTCGTCCGCGAGGGTGAAGTCCTTGCAGCGGGGCTCCGTGTAGGGGGAGTGCATGGACAGGGTCAGGACCAGGGAGAAAAAGGGCTTCGCACTGGCGGAATCCAGTTGGGCGGCATAGCTGAAAACCCGCGGATCTTCCAGATAGGGGAAATACTCGCCTTCCCAGGGATAGGTCTTGTAGGAGTAGCACTGCCCGAGGCCGTACACTTCGTTCATCCGCTCCTGCTGCCAGAGGGTGGGGTTGGTGGGGACAAGAATCCTGCTTTGCTGCGGGGAATAACCCGCTTGGGCGGGCAGGCCGGGCAAGATGTTGTTGCGGGCGAGGGAGACGGTAACGCCCTTGCGGAGGGGCAGCAGGCCGGTCATATAGATGATCTGTCCGTCAGAGGATTCGCCGTTGACGATATTCTCCTGCATATGGCCATTAAAATAGACATTCTCTTTCCGCCTGAGTCCATTCAGGAAGGGGGTAATCTCTTTTCCGTCCACCATGAGGTCGCAGGATGCTGTGGAGTAGGATTCCACGAGGATGAAAATCAGGTTCTCGATCCCTGGGGCGGCCGTCCTGCCGCTCACCCTGCCGCGGCGGTCTTCGCAGAAGGCGCGGATTTCCTCCTGCCTTTCCTGGGAGAGGGTTGTGGTCCCGAGCCGTTCACATTCCGCCTTGAAGAAGCGCATCAGGCCAATCTGGAAGGTGGTACTGTTGGGGTAGAGCTCCGTGAGGGACTTGTTGTGGATAAAGTCATCCGGAGTCTTTGGAGAAGCGGCGAGAATAATGCCGAAAAAGGCATAGAGGGCTCCCAGTGAGGGAATCCATGCCCCGACTTGGTCTTTACTCCTTCTCCAGATCAGGAAGAAAACGATTCCCGCCAGGGGGAAGTACAGATCTTTCCACTGCGCCCCGGCGAGGACGGTTGTGATGAGCGAACTGTCCGAGGCGTTTCTCCATTCGAGCAGCAGGAGCGGGGAGAAGTACAGGTGGAAGAACCTTCCGTAGAGGACATTGCAAAGGGCGAGGGCGAGTGAGAGGTAAAAACACAGCAGGAGGCTTCCCCTGAGGCGGAATCCGGTGAGGGGAAGGCTCAGGGCAAAGAGCACCGTCACATCCAGCAGGATGGAAAACCAGGCCCTGGCCCATGAGACGTCGTTTCCGCCCAGTTCAAAGATGCCTTCCCATGCCTGGAAGCGATGCATCATATACAGATTGAGCATCGAACAGAGAAAAAGGCAGAGGAACCAAAGTATTCTTTTCAGCATAGCAGTCTCTTGGCATGCAAATTTAAGAATAAAATAGATTATTCGGGGAAAAGCCGTATATTTGTTACGTTTTTGAACGGATGGACATGAAGATTGTCGCAGATACGAATATTCCCTTTCTGAAAGGAGTGTTCGAACCCTATGGGGAAGTGGTTTACAAGGAGGGACGTGCCATTGTGCGGGAGGACTGCCTGGACGCGGATGTGCTGATTACGCGGACGCGGACCCGTTGTGACGCGGCCCTGCTGGAGGGAACGCGCGTACAGGTGATCGCTACGGCGACCATCGGGATGGATCATGTAGACCTCCCCTGGTGCCGGGAAAAAGGCATCGCGGTCTATAATGCCGAAGGCTGCAATGCCGGCGGCGTCATGAATTATGTCCTGTCTGCCCTGTATGGGGTCGCTTCCCGCCGGGCCATCCGGCTCGAGGGGACGACCATCGGCATCGTCGGCGTGGGCCATGTCGGAGAACGGGTGGCGGAGGCCGCCCGGAAGCTGGGTTTCCAGGTGCTTCTCTGTGACCCGCCCCGCGCACAGCGGGAGGGCTCCGACGCTTTCTGCAGCATGGACTTTTTGCTGGACAATTCGCAGGTGGTGACGATGCATACGCCCCTGGACGACTCGACGCGGATCATGGCGGACGAGGAGTTCTTCCAGAAAATCGCCCCCGGGACCATTTTCATCAATGCTTCCCGCGGGGAAGTGGTCGATGAGGCCGCTCTCCTCAGGGCCCGTCCGAAACTCGGTGCCGTGGTCATCGACACCTGGTGCAATGAACCGGACGTGAACCAGAACCTGATGGACGTCTGCGATGTTGCGACGCCCCATATCGCCGGCTATTCCTACCAGGGGAAGCAGATGGGAACGGCCATGGCCGTGCGTTCCGTCGCCCGCCACTTCGGGATCGACGCCCTGGAGAGTTATTTCCCGGAGACGGAAAGCGAAGACCTGGAACCGATCCATCTGGCTGTCGCCGGCAAGTCCCAGGGAGAGATTACGGCCCTGATCCAGTATAATTATCCTATTTTCACAGACGACTTCTTCTTCCGCAGCGATCCGCTCAGTTTTGAGCGGCTCCGCAGCGAATACCGTTACCGCAGAGAATTCTATATTGACTGATAACCTATGTTTACACAGAATGACATCCGCCAGATTGAAGGGCGAGGTTCCAGCGTCCGGCAAGTCGAACAGCAGATAGCCACTCTCAGCAAAGGCTTTCCATGGATGAAAATCGTCGGCCCGGCCACTCCGGAGCGTGGCATCCTCGTCCTCAGTGAGAAAAGTGCCCAGGAGTGCGTGGATTACTACCGGAGCGCCCGGGTGGACGGCCGCTGCAAGTTCGTACCCGCCTCGGGTGCGGCCTCCCGTATGTTCAAGGATATGTTCGCCGGGCTCCATGCCCTGGAGGAAGGGAAGCCGCTCCCTGCACCCGCTGCGCGCCTGGTGGAGCACATCCGGGAATTTGCCTTTTACGACGCGGGGGTTTTTGCTCCGGGCGATGAGGCGAAAGACATTTTGGAGAAGCTCCTGACCGACAAGGGACTCGGCTATGGCGCCAAGCCCAAAGGCGTGCTGCGTTTCCACCGTTATGCCGATGAAATCCGCACCGCGATTGCGGAGCACCTGGTCGAGGCGGCGACCTATATGAAAGACGAAGACGACCTCTGCCATCTGACCATTACCATCTCGCCGGAGCACCGCCCGCTGTTTGAGGCGGCCATTTCCGAAGTCCGGGAGAAGTTCGAGGCGCGTTATGGCGTCCGCTATGACATCCGTTTCCAGGTCCAGGACCCCGCTACCGACACCATCGCCGTGGATCCGCGCAACAAACCTTTCCGCAAGGGGGACGGCTCCCTGCTGTTCCGCCCTGCCGGCCATGGCGCCTTGATCTACAATCTGAACCAGGTGGAAGAAGAACTGGTGTCCATCAAGAACATCGACAATGTCTCCGCGGAGAAACTGCTCCCGGTGACGGCCCGTTACAAGGAGATTCTGCTGGGCAGTGCCCTGATGGTCCGGGACCAGATTTTCCAGTACCTGGACGAACTGGAGGCGGATCCGTCCGTGGCCTGCTGCAACGAAATCGAGGATTATCTCGACCGCGTGCTCTGCATCCAGCTGCCCCTGGCCCGCAGCCGGGAGGAGCGGGTGGAGATGCTCCGGGAGAAACTGAACCGTCCGGTCCGTGTCTGCGGCATGGTCCGGAATGAGGGGGAACCGGGCGGAGGGCCGTATATCATCGCCGGAAAGGATGGCTGTACCTCGCTCCAGATCCTGGAGTCGGTCCAGATCAATCCGGAGGATCCCGGTGCGAAGGGCGCCATGGCCCGGGCCACGCATTTCAACCCGGTGGACCTCGTCTGCTGCCTGCGCAATTACAAGGGCGAGCGCTTCGACCTGACAAAGTATGTCGATCCGGACGCCGGTTTCATCAGCTCGAAGAGCTTTGAAGGACGCGAACTGAAGGCCCTCGAACTTCCGGGACTGTGGAACGGCGCGATGTCGAATTGGAATACCGTATTCGTGGAGGTGCCCGTGGAGACCTTTAATCCGGTCAAGACGGTCCTGGACCTCCTCAGAGATGCACATAAACAAGCATAGAAAGTTATGGAATTGAAAGAAGCTGTGGCCGGCACCCTCGAATCCGGGGACATGCTGGTGAGAATCGGTCCCGGTGAGGGATTGCAGGTGGAACTGCAGTCGAGCGTCGAGGCCCAGTTCGGCCGCCGGATCCGTGCGGTCATCCGGGAGACGCTGGAGGGGCTCGGCGTAGAGAATGCGACCGTCAGGGTCGTGGACAAGGGGGCGCTCGATTGCACGATCCGCGCCCGGGTAACTGCGGCAGCCGTCCGCGCAAGTGGAAAAGACGTATGGAAAGACTGAGAAGAACGATGATGTTCGTTCCGGGCAACAATCCCGGAATGATGCAGGATGCCCATATCTATGGGCCGGACTGCATCATGCTCGACCTGGAAGATTCCGTGACCATGGCCGAGAAGGATGCGGCGCGCCTGCTGGTGTACAATGCCTTGAAATCCATCGATTATGGCGATACGGAAATGGTCGTCCGCATCAATCCGCTGTCCACGCCTTACGGGCGGAAGGACGTTGAGGCGGTCGTCAAGGCCGGCGTGGATGTCATCCGCATGCCGAAGACCGAAACGGCGGACGAGGTCCGGGAACTGGAGGCGGAAATCGTAAAGGTGGAGACCGAACTCGGCTGCGTCGGCCGGACCCGCATCATGGCGGCCATCGAGAGTGCGCTCGGTATTGTCAATGCCCATGCCATCGCGACAGCCTCCAGCCGGATGATGGGCATCGCCCTCGGCGCAGAAGACTATACGGCGAATCTGAAGACGCAACGCAGCGCTTCGGGCGCGGAGCTCCTGCTGGCCCGGGAAACGATTGTCGTTGCCGCCCGTGCTGCCGGAATCTGCTGCTTTGACACGGTCTATTCGAACCTGGATGACATGGAGACTTTCCGCAGCGAGGTCGAACTGATCAAAACGCTCGGTTTTGACGGGAAATCCATCATCAACCCCCGTCAGATCGAGATTGTCAATGAAGTGTTCACGCCGAAGGAGAAGGAAATCCTCAAGGCCCGGACCATCCTCGCCGCCATCAAGGAGGCGCAGGCGAAGGGCTCCGGCGTGATTGCCGTGAACGGCAAGATGGTGGACCGTCCGGTGGTGATCCGTGCGGAAAGAACGATTGCGCTGGCCCTTGCCGCCGGCGTACTGACGAAGGAGGACCTGCAATGAGAAACAGTAAACTTACGACCCTGGAAGAGGCCATCCGCCGCAGCGGCCTCCGTGACGGGATGACCATCAGCTTCCACCACCATTTCCGTGGCGGTGACAAAGTGGTCAACCTGGTGGTGGACTGTCTGTCCCGGATGGGATTCAAGGACCTTCATCTGGCGGCGTCCAGCCTGTCGGATGTCCATAAGCCCCTGATCGAACATATTAAGAATGGGGTGATTAGCCGTATTTCCACTTCCGGATTGCGGGGTGAGCTGGCCGACGCCATCTCCCGCGGACTGATGGAGCAGCCGGTTGTTTTCCGCAGCCACGGCGGGCGGGGAAGTGCCATCGCCAGCGGGGAGCTGAAGATTGATGTCGCCTTCCTCGGCGCTTCGTCTTCGGACGAACTCGGTAACGCCTGCGGCTATTCGCGCAGCGATTGTGCCAAGTCCATCTGCGGATCCCTCGGTTATGCCCTGCCGGACGCCCGTTATGCTGCCCATGTGGTGGTCATTACGGACGACCTCGTCGCCTATCCGAACATGCCCATGTCCATTTCGGCTGCGGACGTTGAGTCGGTGGTGGTTGTGGACAGCGTCGGTGACAGTTCCAAGATTTCTGCCGGCGCCATCCGGGACTCCAAGAATCCCCGCGATATCCTGCTGGCAAAACAGGCTGCCAAAGTGGTGATTAATTCGGGTTACTTCGAGGATGGCTTCAGCATCCAGACCGGTACCGGCGGCGCCTCGCTGGCGGTGGTCAAATACATCCGGGAGCAGATGCTGCAGCAGGGTATCAAGGCGTCGTTCGCCCTTGGCGGCATCACGGCCCACATGGTCAAACTCCATGAAGAGGGGCTGATCGGACGCCTGGTGGATGTCCAGTCCTTTGACAAGGTGGCGGCCGAATCTCTGAAGAATGATCCCACGCATCAGGAGGTGTCTGCGGTGGAATATGCCAGCGGACAGCACCTCGGGAGTGCGACGCACGCCCTTGATATCGTGATCCTGAGTGCCCTGGAGGTGGATGTGGACTTCAATGTCAATGTGCTCGTCGGTTCGGACGGCATCATCCGCGGTGCCATCGGCGGCCACCAGGATACGGCGGCGGACAGTGCGCTGAGTATCATCGTATGCCCGCTCCTGCGCGGCCGCATTCCCTGCGTAGTCCCGAAGGTCACGACCCTCATCACCCCCGGAAAGAGCGTGGATGTCGTGGTGACCGAGTATGGCATCGCAGTCAATCCCGCCCGTCCTGAAATTGCAGAAAGACTGCAGGCTGCGGGTCTGAGAGTCGTGGACATCAAGTCGTTGGCCGAAAAGGCTTCCTCGATTATCGGGACGCCGGAGCCGCTTCCGTTCGGTGACAAGGTCGTCGGTATCGTCATGAACCGGGACGGCTCCGTTCTGGACAAGATCTACAACATTCAATGACGCTGGAAGAGCTTCTCAGAAGCCGGGATGAAAGGGCGGCGTTGCAGCGCAAACTGCTCGCCGCCTATCCTGGCTGCAGCCTGGTCTGCCTGACAGTCCAGCTTCCCGGGGAGATCAAACGCAGTGCCGATTCACTGCTGATCGGCGGCGCCGGATTGGCTGCGCTGCTGGACCGTTTCGGCAGCGTCCTCCGCCATGTCCAGGTCCGGGACCTGCCGACAGGCTATGAGGCTTATCTGCTGCTGCCCCTTCCCGAGCGGCTGGTCAAGCAGAACTGTTGCGCGATCGAAGCGGCCCACCCGCTGGGCCGCCTGATGGACATGGACGTCTTCGGTCAGGACGGGATTCCGGTTTCCCGGCAGGAGGTGGGGGAGGAGCCCCGGCGCTGCCTGCTGTGTGAGCGGGAAGTCCGTCTTTGCATGCGCAGCCAGACGCATTCCCGGGAAGAACTCCTGCGGGAAATCCATCGAAGGGTGGAGAATTATACAAAATTGTAAGGAAATCTTGCCTAATCGATAATAAATCCGTACATTCGCATCGTGATTCCATGGCAGGCGGAACCGGGAGTATTGGAATGCTTGCTGAAGGGATGGAACAGTATAAGGATTATCACATAGCGGAGATGCCGTTGGGCACTCCTTTTTTCCGCGCACAGGTGGAACGCTTCCTCGGGGACAATGCCCTTGCCTTTGAGGAAGTTGATTCGTATTTTGTGGTGACGGACGGAGAGGGGGCCATCCTGTCCGGAGCCGGCATCAAGGGTGACGTCATCAAGTGTGTCGCCGTGGCTGAGGAGCATCGCAGTGAGGGATTGATGGCACCGCTGATTTCGCACATCATCGGCCTCCAGGGGGGACGGAACCTGAAAGTGTTCACGAAACCGGAGTACCGCACGGTGTTCGAGAGCCTGGGTTTCCATTTGCTTGCCGAGGCCCCGAAGGCCATCCTGCTGGAAAACGGCGGGGGACTGGAAGCATATGTCCGCTATCTGGCCGCACTGCCCCGAAAAGGCGTCTGCGGGGTCGTGGTGATGAATGCCAATCCCTTTACCCTGGGTCACCGGCATCTGCTGGAAGTGGCTTTGAAACAGGTAGATACGCTTTTTGTGCTGCCAGTAAAGGAGGATGTTTCCTTCTTTCCTTATGCCGAACGCCGCTCCATGCTGGAAGCCGTTCCCGGGGTGGTGCTGGCCGAGGGATCCGCTTACCAGATTTCCGCGGCGACATTCCCGACCTATTTCCTCAAAGACCTTTCAGAAGCATCCGAGACGCAGATGCAACTGGATATCGACCTTTTTGCGCGGCAGATTGCGCCCGCGCTTGGGGTCAGCGTCCGTTTTGTGGGGGAAGAGCCCGAAGATGCCCTTACCTCCCGTTACAACAGCCTGATGGCGCAGATGCTGCCCTCCTTTGGCATCTCGACCGTCGTTGTCCCGCGCCTTCGCCTGGACGGGGTTGTGGTGAGTGCCTCCCGCGTCCGCCGTGCCCTCTTGGAGGGACATTTCGCCGACGCCGCCCGCCTGACTCCCGGGAGCGTCCATCCTTACCTGCTGTCAGCCCTTGCCGTACGCGCCCTTCGCATGGAGCTGGACACGCCTCTCAAGCCCGGCCTGGTCGGTCCGGATTCTTCCGGTGCCCATCACGACATGGACTACGGCCTGATGCAGCGGGGGATTGCGGCCATCCGCCCCTATCTGTCTCGCATGGCCTGTGCTGAGACGGCGGAGCAGCTCGTGGACCTCGGCTTGGCGGCCGAAAAGGAGATGCTGTCCGCGACGCTCGGGGTGAATACCCACCGGGGCGCCATCTTCTGCCTCGGCATTGCACTTGCCGCTGCCGGTGGGCGTGAAATGGAAACGCTTCATTCTGAGGACGTTATGCAAAACAACGTACGTCAAATCGCAGAGGTTGTTTTGCGTAAACAATTCAGTGACAGCGAATTACATTTCACGCTCGAAAACCTTCATGGGGCCAGGGCCCTGGCTGCCGAGGCTTACGCGCCGCTTTTCCGGGACTGGCTGCCGCTGTACCGGCAGACCCGTTCGCCCCAGCGTACCCTGCTCCGGATCATGTCTACCCTGGAGGATACCTGCGTCCTGCACCGGGTGGGAGCTGTCCGGGCACAGCGCGTCCGGGAGGAGGCCGCCGCCCTGCTGGACAACTACTCGGAAGAAGGATTGAAGCAACTCTGCATCCGCTATGCCCGGGAGGGAATCTCTCCCGGCGGCGCGGCAGACATGCTTGCATTGACGATATTTATTGATTCAATATTATGATTACACTGCACCCTGAAGGAGTTTTTCTCCTGGATGGAAAAACGTTCGCGACCACCTCGCCCCTTTCCAAGGACGAGGCCCGCGAGAACACCATCACCTACGGCATCCTGCGTAAGCATGACGTGGATGGAGGCAAGGGCCCCCAGATGCGCATCCGCTTCGATGCCATGGTCTCCCACGACATCACCTATGTCGGCATTATCCAGACGGCCCGTGCCAGCGGTCTGAAAACCTTCCCGCTTCCCTATGCCATGACCAACTGCCACAATTCCCTCTGTGCGGTCGGCGGCACCATCAACGAGGACGACCATGTCTTCGGCCTGTCGGCGGCGAAAAAATACGGCGGTATCTATGTTCCGGCCAACCAGGCGGTCATCCACCAGTATGCCCGTGAGGCCCTCACGGCCTGCGGCAACATGATTCTGGGTTCCGACTCGCACACCCGTTACGGCTCGCTGGGGAATATGGGTGTCGGCGAAGGCGGCGGTGAACTGGTGAAACAGCTGCTGGAGAACACCTGGGATATCAGCGCGCCCGAAGTGGTCCTGGTCTGGCTGGAAGGAAAGCCCCGGCGGGGCATCGGTCCCCACGATGTGGCCATCAGCCTGGTGAAAGCCGTGTTTGAGAGCGGCTTCGTGAAGAACAAGGTCCTGGAATTCGCGGGCCCCGGCGTGAAGGAACTCCCTATCGACTTCCGCAATGGCATCGATGTCATGACGACCGAGACGACCTGCCTCTCCTCCATCTGGGTGACGGACGCTGAAGTGAAGAAGTACTTTGAGATGCATGGCCGTCCCGAGGCATACAAAGAGCTGAAGCCCGGCCAGATTGCCTGGTACGATGCCGTGGTCAAGATTGACCTGAGCAGTCAGGAGTCCATGATCGCCCTCCCGTACCATCCGTCGAACGCCGTGTCCATCCACGAACTCCAGGCAGATCCGTACAAGGTCCTGAAGGCCGTCGAGGAAGACACCAGGAAGCGTTTTGGCGACAAGGTCCATCCCGACCTGGTCTCCAAGATCCGGGATGGAAAGGTCTATGCCGACCAGGGCATCATCGCCGGCTGTTCCGGGGGAACCTACGACAACCTCAGCGAGGCGGCGACCATCCTGAAGGGCAAGTCCATCGGCAATGATTATTTCACGATGAGCGCCTATCCGCAGAGTACGCCCGTGTATCTCGCCACGACCCGTTCCCATATCGCGGAAGAACTCCTGGAAGCCGGTGTGGTGATCAAGCCCGCCTTCTGCGGCCCCTGCTTCGGCGCCGGCGACGTGCCGTCCAACAATGGCTTCAGCATCCGCCATACCACCCGCAATTTCCCGAACCGGGAAGGGTCCAAGCCGGGCCAGGGACAGATCTCCATGGTGGCGCTGATGGACGCCCGCTCCATTGCCGCTACGGCCTCTAACGGCGGTGTCATCACCGCTGCGACGGACATCGCGTACGAAGATACCCACAAGCCGTACGAGTTCGACGGACGCATTTATGAGAAGCGTGTCTACAATGGTTTCGGCAAGGCGGACCTCTCCGTAGAACTCCGCTATGGACCCAATATCAAAGACTGGCCCGAAATGCCGGCCATGCAGGAGAACATGCTGCTGGAACTCGCCGCGGTCATTCACGATCCCGTGACCACCACCGATGAACTGATTCCTTCGGGCGAGACCTCCAGCTACCGTTCCAATCCGCTGAAGCTGAGTGAATTCGCCCTCAGCCGCCGCGTCCCTGAATATGTGGGCCGCAGCAAACGCATCCAGGCCGAGGACCGCGACCGCCGCTCCGGCGTCCTCTCCGAGAACCTCCGGAAGGCGCTTGCCGTAGCCGGGTCCACCCCGGAGAGCACTTCCTTCGGCTCCTGTGTCTTCGCCAACAAGCCCGGCGACGGCTCAGCCCGCGAACAGGCTGCCTCCTGCCAGAAGGTGCTCGGCGGCGATGCCAATCTCTGCTATGAATATGCTACCAAGCGTTACCGCAGCAACTGCATCAACTGGGGCATCGTTCCCTTCACGCTGGACAAGGACACGCCTTTCGATTATGAAGTGGGTGATTTTGTCTTTGTTCCCGGTATCCGGAAAGCCATCCTCAGCGGGGCGGAACAGATTGACGCCCGCGTGATCACCCGGGACGGCCGCAGCTGCCCCCTTACCCTGTATTTCCGGGGCCTGACCGAAGACGAGCGGCAGATCCTTGCCGACGGTTGTCTGATGAATTATTACAAAAACCATAAATAACAGATGAAAAAAATCAAAATGACCACGCCGCTGGTCGAAATGGACGGCGACGAAATGACCCGCATCCTGTGGAAGATGATTAAGGATGAACTAATCCTCCCGTTTGTGGACCTGAAGACTGAGTATTATGACCTGGGGCTGCCGAACCGCGACAAGACTTCTGACCAGGTAACCATCGACAGTGCCAATGCGACCAAGCGTCTGGGCGTTGCTGTCAAGTGTGCGACCATTACGCCGAATGTCCAGCGTATGAGCGAGTACAACCTCCACCAGATGTGGAAGAGCCCGAACGGAACCATCCGCGCGATGCTCGACGGTACCGTGTTCCGCACGCCGATCACCATCCCTTCCATCCATCCGGCCGTCAAGTTCTGGAAAAAGCCCATCACCATCGCCCGCCACGCCTATGGCGACGTGTACCGCGATGTGGAAATCCAGACCCATGAGCCCGGTGTCGCAAAACTCGTGTTCGAAGGGGTCAGCGGCGCGCGCGAGGAAATGATCATCCATGAATTCGCGGGCCCCGGCGTCATCGAAGGCATGCACAATACGGACAACTCCATCCGCAGCTTCGCCCATTCCTGCTTCAAGTTTGCCCTGGATGTGAAACAGAACCTCTGGTTCGCCACCAAGGACACCATCTCCAAGAAGTATGACGGCCGTTTCAAGGCCATCTTCGAGGAGGTCTACGAGGCCGACTACAAGGAAGCCTTCGAGAAGGCGGGCATCGAGTATTTCTACACCTTGATTGACGATGCCGTCGCCCGTGTGATGCGTTCTGAGGGCGGATTCATCTGGGCCTGCAAGAACTACGACGGCGATGTGATGTCCGACATGGTGTCCACGGCCTTCGGTTCGCTGGCCATGATGACTTCCGTGCTGGTTTCCCCGGACGGCAAGTATGAGTACGAGGCGGCCCATGGTACCGTGACCCGCCATTATTACAAGTACCTCAAGGGAGAAGAGACGTCCACCAACCCGATGGCGACCATCTTCGCCTGGAGCGGCGCCTTCCGCAAGCGGGGTGAGCTGGACCAGCTCCCTGAGTTGGTCAACTACGCCAACCAGCTGGAGCAGGCCTGCTTCGATACGCTGAACGAGGGGCTGGAGACCAAGGACCTGGTGAACCTCTCCGAGGGAATCACCCCGAAGGGCCTGACCTCCCTGCAGTTCCTCCAGGCCATCCGCGAGCGCCTGGAAAAGCGTCTCGGCGCCTAGGAAATCTGCGAGAAGTCTTTCAGATTGTATTTGTCTTTCCTGAGCTCGGCTGCGAGAATTTCGTGGCCGGGCTTTGTCAATGTCGGATCCGCCTCCAGGATGTATTCGGCGTAGGTCCGGGCGTCAGACAGGATGAGGCCGTCTTTGGCCAGGGAAGCGATGTTGAGGGTGATGGGAAGGCCGGACTGCTGGGTGCCTTCCAGGTCCCCGGGCCCCCGAAGTTTCATATCTTCTTCGGCGATTTCGAAGCCGTTTTCCGTCGCGCACATCAACTCCAGCCGGCGCTGGGATTCCTTTGAAACTTTCTTGCCCCGCATCAGGATGCAGTAGGACTTGTCCGCGCCCCGTCCGACCCGGCCGCGCAGCTGGTGGAGCTGGCTGAGTCCGAAGCGTTCGGCACTTTCGATGACCATGACCGAGGCATTCGGCACGTCGACGCCGACCTCGATGACCGTCGTGGAGACCAGGATCTGGGCCCGTCCTGCCGCGAAAGCGCTCATGTTGAAGTCCTTCTCCTGCGGGGTCTGCTGTCCATGGACAATGGCGACTTTGTAATCGGGGAGGGGAAAGGCCTTGACGATTTCCTCGTAGCCCAGTTCGAGGTTCTTGTAGTCCAGCTTTTCGTTTTCGAAAATCATCGGATAGACGATGAAGGCCTGGCGGCCCTTGGCAATCTCTTCCCGGATGAAATTGTGCATGGCGTGACGCTTGTTTTCGCCGACGCAGATGGTCTGGACCGGTTTCCGCCCGGGGGGCATCTCATCGATGACCGAGACGTCGAGGTCGCCATAAAGGGTCATGGCGAGGGTCCGCGGAATCGGGGTGGCCGTCATGACCAGGATGTGGGGCGGGACGCCGCCGGCGCCCTTGCCCCAGAGGCGGGAGCGCTGTTCCACGCCGAAGCGGTGCTGCTCATCGATGATGGCGAGGCCGAGGGCCTTGAAACGGACGTTGTCTTCAATCAGGGCATGGGTCCCGATGGCGATGCCGATGGACCCGTCTTCCAGCCCGGCGTGGATTTCCCGGCGGGCGGCGACACCGCTCGTCCCGGTCAGGAGGACGGCCTTGACGCCGGTCGGTTCCAGATAGCGGGAGATATTGGCAAAATGTTGCTGGGCAAGGACTTCCGTCGGTGCCATGATGCAGGCCTGGTAGCCGTTCCCGATGGCGATCAACGCGCTCAGGACGGCGACCATGGTCTTGCCGGAGCCGACATCTCCCTGGAGGAGCCGGTTCATCTGGTGTCCGCTCACGAGATCTTCGCGGATTTCCTTGATGACCCGCTGCTGGGCGCCGGTCAGCGAATAGGGGAGGGCATGGTAACAGGCATGGAAGGCTGTCCCGACATGGGGCATCGGAATGCCGACGGCGCTGCGGGAGCGGATGTATTTCTGTTTGACCAGGGAAAGCTGGAGGTAGAAGAGTTCCTCGAACTTCAGCCGGTACGTCGCCCGGGCCAGGGCGTCCTGGTCCTTGGGGAAATGGATCTGCCGCAGGGCGAAGGAGAGGGGGCAGAGGGCTTTTTCGCGCAGCACGTCTTCCGGCAGCGTCTCTTGAAGCGTCGGGAGGACCATCTCCAGGGCTGCGTTCATCAGTTTGAGCATCGCTTTCCCCGTGAGGCCGCCGTTGCGCAGTCTTTCGGTGGAGTTGTACACGCCGGAGAGCGTTCCGGCGCTGAAACTGTCCGGAGGGTCCACTTCGGGATGGACCATGTTGATCCGGCCGTTGAAGAGGGAAGGTTTGCCGAAGAAAATAAAGGACGCACCGGGCACCAGGCGTGTGTGCATCCATTTGATACCCTTGAAGAAGACCACCTCGATTTCTCCGGTCTCGTCGCCGACCAGGATACTCAGCCGGCTGGCTAGGTTGTATTTGACGGGACCATCCGGCAGTTCTGCCCCGTTTTTGGCCAGGAGGCGGACCTTCCGTACCGTCGCCCGGAACTGGATGTAAGACTGGTCGGGATGGAGGTCCGCGATTTTTTGCAGGGAACTCCGGTCGATGTAGCGGAACGGATAGCAGTGAAGGAGGTCACCGACCGTGGCGATGCCCAGTTCTCCCCGGAGCAGTTCGGCTCGTTTGGGCCCCACGCCGGGAAGATATTGTATGTCGGTTTCCATCTTCATACTGCAATTATACAAAAAAATTGCGATATTTGCCTTTCGAAATGGAAAAGATGGTCATCGCAAATGATCCCTTCTTTGCCGAGGTCGTCCGGATGCTCGGCGAGGGGAAGCGCGTCCGTATTCCGGTCAAGGGTTACAGCATGCTGCCCTTTATCCGGGGTGAAAAAGATGAAGTCTGGCTTGAAACGCCCGGGGAGGTGAAGGTGGACGACATCGTCCTCTTCCACTACCGGGGACGTTATATCATGCACCGGGTCATCGGAAGGGACGCCGACAAGTACATCATCCGGGGAGACGGGGTGCCGAAAAACTGCGAGTATCCCCTTCGGGAAGAGATTCTCGGAAAGGTGGTGAGCATCATCCGGGACGGAGTGGATGTGGATCCCTACAGCGAAAAGGAACTCCGGCGGGTCCATCTCTGGCAGCGCCTTCGCCCGCTGAGGCGGTACCTCCTCTTTTTCTACTGGCATTTTCCCTGGAACCGCCGTTGGTTAAAAGGAGAATAATCATTATATTTGCGAGTTAAGTAGTTTTACGATATGAGAATCAAAGAAGGTTTCATCCTCAGGACCATTTGCGGCCAGCATGTCATTTCTGGTGAGGGTACGGCCAATGTGAATTTTTCCCAGCTGATCAGCTTGAACGAATCGGCCGCCTATCTGTTCCGCAGCGTGAAGGACAAGGATTTTACGCCCGAAACGATGGCGGATCTGTTGCTGGAAGAATATGAGGTGGATGCCGAGACGGCCCTGAAGGACGCCAAGGACCTCTGCGACAAATGGATCGAAGTGGGGCTCATCGCATCAGCCTGACCGACCGTCAGTTGCTGGCTTTACACGCGGCTGGAATCTGGAATCAGGTTCCGGCGGCTACGTTGTTTGCCGGCGGTGCCGCCTGGGCGGATATCTATCAGCTTGCCTATGAGCAGACGATTGTCGGTCATGTGACGGACGGAATCAATCTGCTGCCGGAGACCGAGATGCCTTCGGTGGAAGAGTTGGACCCTTTTCTGGGGGACTTGATGGGGACCGAGCAGCGGAATCGCCAGCTGGACAGTTTCCTGCCGTTTCTTTTCAAGGCGCTTTCCCCCCTTCCGGTCGTTCTGATCAAGGGACAGTCGCTCTCCCAGGATTATCCGGACCCGCTCCGGCGCCAGCCCGGTGACATCGACCTTCTCCTGCCTCCTTCCTGCTATGAAAAGGCCAAGACCATCCTCCTTCCCAAAGCAAGCAGGGTCCAGCCGGAAGAGAAGGAAATCTACCACCAGGGTTTCTTTTACCGGAGCATTGAGGTGGAGATCCACGGCAGTATCCAGACGTTGATGTCTCCGCGTCTGGACCGGAAACTGGCTCGGCTCCAGGCGGAGATGTTCGACAAGCGGGAAACGTGCATACAAATCATTGACGGACATGAGATTCCGGTTCCCAATCCCGGATTCAACGCCATTTACATCCTGGTCCATTTCCTGCACCATTTCTGGGCCGGCGGGGTGGGCCTCCGCCAACTTACGGACTGGATGGTCTTTGTTTCAGTCCATAAACGGGAGATCGATCCCATCCTTTTGGAAGAGAGATTGGCTGACCTCGGTTTGAAAGCTATCTGGCAGACCTTCGCCGGTTTTGCGGTGGACTATCTGGGCTGTCCGTCGGAGAAGATGCCGCTGTATACCGACCGCTATGCCCGGCGGTATCCCCGTATCTGGGGCTGGCTGAAGCGGAGCGGAAATTTCGGAAAGAAAACGGAGAAAGCCCGCGTTAAAGAGCCGTACCTGATCCGTAAGCTGCATTCGTTCTACTCTCTCGTCCTGGTCAACCGGCTGCGTCACTTCGGGACCTTCCCGCTGGAATCTCTCCGGTATTTCGCCGGCGCTTTTGCCTATGGACTCGGACGTCTTTCCCGTGGCGAATGAGGAGCATGCTGAAATATCTCCGCTGGCTCTATTCCCATTCTGAAGGGGCGCGCTTCCAGATCGTGATGAACATCGTTCTGGGACTGGTCAATGTGGGGCTGAACCTCCTGTTTATCTATCTCTGCAAGCGGATTGTGGATATTGCGACCGGCGTCGTGTCCGGCTCCATCCTTACTTTTTCCCTTCTCACCGTCACGACGGTCATCCTTCGGCTGGCGGTTTCCGCCGTCAATGTCCGGGTGGAAAACCTGACCACTTCCCGGATGAATTTCATCATTCGTAAACGAATCTATTCCAGTCTGTTACAGGCTGAATGGCTGGGAAAGGAAAAGCGGCATACCGGAGATATGATGAACCGCCTGGAGACGGATGTACAGACGGTTACGTCGGTCATCTGCACAGACGTGCCCCAGATGGTGACGACCGTCGTCCAACTCATCGCCGCCCTGGTGTTCATGTGTACGATGGAATGGCGGCTGGCGCTCGTCCTTGTCGCCGTCACGCCCCTGTTCCTGGTTTTCTCCAAGGCCTTTTTCCGCCGGATGCGGGAAATGACCCGCGGGATCCGGGATACCGAGAGTCAGGTCCAGAGCCATCTGCAGGAGAGTCTCCAGCACCGGATGGTCATCCAGTCCCTGGAGAATGAAGAGCGGATGGAAACCCGGCTGGATACACTTCAGAACATGGAGTATGGACAGGTGGCCGAGCGGACGCGCTACAATGTCTTTGCACGGACGATGGTTTCATCTGCCTTCTCTTTCGGCTATATCGCCGCTTTCCTCTGGGGAGCTTATGGCATCTGGCAGGGGACGCTGACCTATGGTATCATGACGGCTTTCCTCCAGCTGGTCGGGCAGATTCAGCGGCCGCTGGTGAACCTGACGCGCCAGATTCCTGCTTTTGTCAATGCAACGGCCTCCATCGACCGGCTGATGGAATTGGAGGATGCGCCGAAGGCAGAGGCCGGAGACCCGGTCCTGGTCGGTCCGCCCGCCGGTATCCGTGTGAGGCATCTGCGTTACCGCTATCCGGACGGGCAGCGTGAGATTCTCTCGGAATTGGATTTTGACTTTCCGCCGCTGTCCCGCACGGCCATCGTCGGGGAGACCGGGGCCGGTAAGAGTACGCTGATCCGGCTGATGCTCGCGCTGCTGAAACCCGTTGAAGGGACCGTGGAACTATATGACAGTGAGGGTAATACGGTCGAAGCGACACCGTCGACCCGTTGCAACTTCGTCTATGTCCCGCAAGGGAATACCCTCTTCAGCGGGACCATCCGGGAAAATCTTCTGATGGGCGATCCCGACGCCGGCGAAGAGCGTCTCTGGGAGGTCCTGGATGTCGCCCAGGCCCAGTTCGTCCGGGATTTGCCGGAGGGACTGGACAGCCCCACCGGAGAAGGCGGGACCGGCCTCAGCGAGGGCCAGTGTCAGCGCATCGCCATCGCACGGGGACTGCTCCGTCCCGGCAGCATCCTGCTCCTGGATGAGTTTTCTTCCTCGCTGGATCCCAAGACGGAAGAGAGGCTGATGGAAAGCCTGAAAGAAAAAGCGGCGGGTAAGACGATGATCTTCATTACCCACCGCGAAAAAATCGCTGCCTATTGTGACCGGACTTGCCGGATCGAGCGTCACGCCTGACGGATCTTCTTCTCATGCAGGGCATCATACTCTTGACGGTGATGCCAGATGTCGATAGCCAGATAAATGGACTGCATCATGGACTGCGGGTCGGCTTCGTCCCGTCCGGCCATGTCGTAGGCCGTTCCATGGTCCGGGGAGGTCCGGACGATGGGGAGGCCGGCGGTAAAATTCACTCCCTCTGCAAAAGCCAGGGCTTTGAACGGCGCCAGGCCCTGGTCATGGTACATGGCAAGGGTCGCATCGAAGCGGCCGTAGTTGCCCAGTCCGAAGAATCCGTCGGGAGAATAGGGACCATAGGCCATGATTCCTTCCTCCTGGGCGGCCTGGACGGCGGGGAGGATGATATTCTGCTCTTCGTCTCCGAGCAGGCCGCCGTCGCCGCAGTGGGGATTCAGGCCCAGGACGGCGATTTTCGGATTGTCGATGCCGAAGTCCCGTTCGAGGGATTGTTTCATGATCCTCAGTTTGCGGAGAATGGTCTCTTTGGAAATGGCTTTCGGCACATCGCGAAGGGGAATATGACCTGTCACAACGCCGATCTTAAGCGAGTCGCTGGCCATGATCATCGCGATTTCGGGGGAGCCGAATTCTTTCTGGAGGTATTCCGTATGGCCGGCATAGCCAAAGCCCTCGGCGACCATCGCCCGCTTGTTGATCGGGGCGGTGACCAGTACGTCGATGCTGCCTTCCCGGAGGTCCTTGATGGCCACTTCCAGCGACTTGATGGCGGATTTGGCGGATTCGGGGGTGGACTGGCCGGGTTCGGCGTAGATGTTGTCGCTCAGGCAGTTGACGATGTTGATCCGTCCCCGCTGGGCCTGGGAAGCCGAGGCGATGACGTTGGTGTCCATCTGCTCGATGTTGTGGACCAGCTTGCGGTAGAAACCGAAGAGTTTCGAAGAGCCATAAACAACCGGGGTGAAGGAGTCGAGGATCCGTTCGTCCCGGAGCGATTTGATAATGACTTCATATCCGATGCCGTTGCTGTCACCCTGGGTGATGCCGACGACGAGTTTGCGTTGATTCATAGCAATCCTTGATTTTCAGCGATATATCCTTGATCTTCAGGTAGATTCTCCTGGTGGTAGGCCTCCACGGCCATCCGGTCGCAGCGCTCGTTCTGCGGGTGTCCGGCATGGCCTTTCAGCCAGTGGAAGGCGACCCGGTGCCGGGAAGAGACTGCGTCGAAGCGAAGCCAAAGGTCCACATTCTTCTTGCCCTTGAACCCGCTCCGTTTCCACTTCTCCAGCCAGCCTTCGTTCAGGGCTTTGACGACATAGGAGGAGTCGCTCCAGACCTGGACCTCGGCATTCTCCCATTTGACGGCCTCCAGGCCCACGATGACGGCCAGCAGTTCCATGCGGTTGTTCGTCGTCAGGCGGAAGCCTCCGGAGAGGGTTTTTTCCGCCGGACCGCATTGCAGGACGACTCCGTAGCCTCCGGGGCCGGGGTTCCCGCTGGCGGCTCCGTCGGTAAAGAGATAGATGGGTGGCCTTTTTTTGTCCATTTGCTTGCAAAGATACGAATAAATCAGTAATTTTGTACGCTATTGTGCGCGCATCGCACAAAGGATAGAGAAAACAAAGTTTTATTATGAAGAATATACTCAGAGCAATTGTCGCTGTTGCCGTTCTGGCCTCGCTGGCCTCCTGCAACCCGACCACATGGAAAAAGATCAATTACCTGCAGGATGTCGAGCAGGATACGACGATGACGATGGCCATCAACCAGGGCATCATCATCCAGCCGCAGGACCAGCTGATGATTACGGTGACGAGCCGCGACCCGAAACTGGCCGCCCAGTTCAACAATTCCATCAGCATGATGTACACCGGATCCGAAATCGGCGGCTCCTCCGGCCAGCAGCGGGTTACCGGCTATGTCGTGGACAATGAGGGCTACATCAATTTCCCGGCTCTCGGCAAGCTTCACGTCGCCGGCATCAACCGCTGGGCCCTACAGGATCTGATTGAGCAGGAACTGGCCTCGACCGGTATGCTCCGCGATGCCCGCGTGACGGTGGAATTCATGAATTTCCGGATTTCCGTTCTCGGTGAGGTGGCTTCTCCGGGTACCTACACGATTTCCGGCGACAAGATTACGATTTTCCAGGCGCTCGCCCTGGCCCGCGACCTGACCATTTATGGACAGCGCAACGACGTCCGTGTCGTCCGCGAGCAGGATGGCCGCCGGCAGATTTATGTCCTGGACCTCAAGGACAGCCAGATTTTCAATTCTCCGGCTTATTACCTTCAGCAGAATGACGTGGTCTACGTGACCCCGAATGATGTGCGGGCCGGTCAGTCCACCATCAACGAGAACTACTTCAAGTCCGGCGCCTTCTGGGTGTCCCTGGGATCGATCGCCATCAGTGTGACGAACCTGGTCGCCACGCTTATCCGTTACAGCAAATAGTCATTATCGAATATGTCCGAATTCAATCAAACTCCGGTCAATACGACTGTGCAGTCTCCGCAGGAAGAGGAGCAGACCATCCAGCTTACCGACCTTTGGGCGCTTGTCTGGGACCACAAATGGTGGTATGTTTTCTCCATTCTGGTGTTCCTGTTCCTGGCCACTTTCCATCTTTACAAGACGCCGAAAACCTACAGCCGCGTACTGAAGGTAATCGTGGACGAGGATACGCAGAACTCGATGATGCGTGACCTGACCTCCTTTGCCAGCAGCCGTTACCGTTTTAACTCCGGTACGAACGTGGACAATGAGATGGAGGCTTTTGCCTCTCCGGACCTGATGGAACGCGTCGTTTCCCGTCTGGGACTGGAGACCTCCTATGTGTCCAACCAGTTCATGCGGACCCGCGAACTGTATAAGAATGCTCCGGTGGAGATGATCCGCCTGGAGGAAGGCCTGTCCTCCTTCTCGTTCAACCTGTCCAAGAATGCGGACGGGACCATGACCATGAAGGACTATACGGTCGCCGGTAAGGATTACAAAGCCGACAAACTGATTGTGACGCCCGGAGACAGCGTGATGACCCCGATCGGCGCCATCAAACTCGTTCCGACCGTCTATTACGAAGACTGGGACAATGACATCACCGTCAGTTGGGTGCGGGCTGCCTCCCGGGCAAAGGCCTACTGCGGCCGCCTCGCCGTCTCTCTTTCCAGCAAGCAGAGTTCCGTGGTGGTCCTGACGATGTCGGACGCTTTCCCGGGCCGGGCCGAGTCCGTGCTGTCCGCCCTCCTGGATGCCTACAATGAGGAATGGGTGGAGAACCGCAACAAGAGCGTGCGGAATACCTCCCTGTTCATCAACGACCGTCTGAACGTCATCGAGCGGGAACTCGGTGGCATCGAAAATGACCTGAAGTCCTACAAGCAGACGCACCAGATCACGAACATCCAGCAGGCCGGTACCGCTTATCTGCAGCAGTCTTCGACTTATTCTGCCCAGGCTTTTGCGACCTCCAACCAGTTGGCTATTGCCAAGATGATCAAGGAGTTCATCAATGATCCCAAGCATGCCAAGGACCTGATGCCGGCGAATTCCGGCCTGGAGGGCGGCAATGTGGAGCCGCAGATTGCGGAGTACAACCGCGCCCTGTTGGAGCGCGACCGTGCCCTGACCCTATCCAGTGAGAACAACCCGCTGGTCCAGGACCTGAACAATACGCTGGACCGGCTGCATCTGGCAATCAACCGTTCCATCGACAACCTGATCTCGACCCTCCAGCTGGAGGTGAACAAGATCGAGGACAAGGAGCGCGCCATCCTCTCCCGGGTGTCCAGTACCTCCGGACAGGAACTGGAACTCCTCTCCATCGAGCGTCAGCAGAAGGTGAAGGAGCAGCTGTACATCTTCCTCCTCCAGAAACGGGAAGAGAATGAGCTCCAGAGCCTCCTGACAGTCGGCAATACACGTCTGATCATGCGCCCGAACGGTGCCAGCCGTCCCATCGCCCCGAACAGCATGATGATCCTGCTGGTCGCCCTGGTGCTGGGCTTCGGTCTTCCGTTCGCTGTCTTCTATGTCATGAAGATCCTCGATACGACGGTCAAGGGCCGCAACGACCTCGGCAAAATCAATGTTCCGTTCCTGGCTGAAATCCCGCAGATGGGCCTGCATGGCAATTACTGGCAGCGGATGCGGATCAACCGTTTCGACAACAACAATACGCGTATTGTCGTTCAGTCCGGCAAGCGTGATATGATCAACGAGGCCTTCCGCGTGCTCAGGACCAACCTGGACCTGATGGCGCACTCCATCGGTGATGCCCATACGGTCATGGTCACTTCCTTCAACCCGAATGCCGGTAAGACCTTTACCCTGCTGAACCTGGCCGCTTCCATGGCGCTCAAGGGATCCAAGGTAATGATCATCGACCTGGATATCCGTAAGGCGACCCTGTCCAAGGCCCTTGGCCGGAACACGACGGGTGTATCTGCTTTCCTGAACGGAAAATATGACAATCCGAAGGAGCACATCCAGCGCCTGGCGGACAACCTCGACCTGATGACGGTGGGCTCAATCCCCGCCAACCCGGCCGAGCTGCTCGTGTCCCCGCGATTCGCCCAGTTGCTCCAGTCGTTGAAGAGTCAGTATGACTACGTCTTCATGGACTGCCCGCCGGTCGATCTGGTGGCCGATACGTCCATCATCGCCGACCAGGCGGACATCACGGTCTTCATCATCCGTTCCGGCCTGTTCGACAAACGTGCCCTGCCGGCGGTCGAGCAAATGTACGCCGAAGGCCGCTATCACCGTATGGCCCTGATCCTGAATGGTGTGGATGTGTATGCCCATAAGAAGGGTTATGGCTACGGTTACGGTTATGGATACGGCTATGGTTACGGCTATGGCTATGGCTATGGGAACGAAGGAGAAGAAGATTGATGTTCGGCTGGTTCCATAAGCGTTCTTCTATCATAGATTCTGAGCTGCTCAAGGGAGCGACCGACCACCATTGTCACATCCTTTACGGATTGGATGACGGTGTACGGGATTGGAAGGAGTCTTCTGAGATTTTGACGTGGCTGGGTGAACTGGGCCTCAAGGAGGTCTGGTTCACGCCCCATGTCATGGAAGACGTCCCGAATACGACCGAAGGCTTGCAGGCGCGTTTCGCCGAGCTTTCCGCCCGTTATGAGGGACCGCTGAAGTTTCGTCTGTCGGCCGAGTACATGATGGACAACCTGTTTGCCGAACGGCTTCGCGCCGGTGATCTGCTCTGCCATGGGGGAGACCTGGTATTGGTGGAGACTTCGACGGTTTCTCCTCCTTATGATTTTTGGGAGACCCTGGAGCGGATGATGTCCGCTGGCTACCGTCCGCTGATTGCCCACCCCGAACGTTACCGCTATATGCGCGAAGAGGAGTACCGGCGCCTGAAGGAAATGGGCTGCCGTTTCCAGCTTAATCTTCCTTCCATTGTCGGATATTATGGCTCCCATGCCCGGCAGAAGGCGGAAGCATTTTTGAAGAGAGGATGGTATGACCTCTCCGGTTCCGACTGTCACCGTTTCTCCGTCGTGGAGAGGCAGTACGGCGCTCGGGAACTCGGGAAAGACATCCTCCGGCTTTTACAGCCTCTGATGGAGGCGGTGCCGGAGGAAATATAGCCGGAAGAGAAGTTTTTCCTGGACAGGAAAGGCGTTTCCGGCTTATTGCCCTGCTTATTCGTTTATAGGCGGGGGAATATAAACATATGCTATATTGAATATTCTGGTGACAGGTGCCAATGGGCAGTTGGGAAGGGCGTTCCGCCGCAGGGCCGGGGCTTCCTCCGATCACTATATCTTCACGGATATCACGTCGGACCCTTCCTTGGATACGGTCTGGCTGGATGTAACGAATCCGGATGCTATCCAGCTCATCTGCGCCTCCGAGCGGGTTGACATCATCATCAACTGTGCCGCTTTTACGGACGTTGACAAGGCGGAGCAGGATCTGCGGATGGCCGAGCTGCTGAACCGGGTGGCTCCCGGCTACCTCTCGGATATCGCCCGGGAAAGAAATGCGTTGCTGATTCATTTCTCGACGGACCGTATTTTCAGGGGCGAGATCCCCATTCCGATCCGGGAGGATTTCCCGGCGGCTCCTTCCGGGGCGTTCGGGGTGACGAAGCTCCAGGGAGAGGAAGCCATCCGAAATTCCGGCTGCCGCGCGGTCGTCATCCGTACCTCCTGGCTGTATTCTCCTGAGGGAGACAATTTTATGACGCGGATGAAGGGTCTGACGATGCAGCGGAAGAAACTGAAAGTCGTCTATGACCAGGTCGGCTCGCCGACCCGTGCGGCGGATCTTGCCGACGCTGTCTGCCGGATCATCGAGACGCGCCAGATGGACAAAACCGGTGTTTACCATTATGCCGATGAAGGGGTCTGCTCCCGTTATGACTTCGCCTGTGCGGTGCGGGACCTGTCCGGCAGCGACTGCAATATCCTTCCCATCCGAAGCAGCGAATATCCTTCCGCCGCCTCCCGTCCACACTATAGCGTCCTGGACAAAACTTTGTTTAAAACCACCTTCGGCATCGCCATCCCGCACTGGTATGCTTCGCTGAAGGATTGTTTGGAAAAGAGATGAACCGATTCGCTAAGATCTGGAGTTTCCGCTGGGCCCTGCGCTCGCTTCCGCAGACCCTGTGGTTCAATTTCCATTATCTGCCTTTCCGGCAGGCGGTCCGTTTGCCGATCCTGCTGTACAAACCACATCTGTGCAGCACGAAAGGGAGCATCCGGATCGAAGGGAGGGTACGCCCGGGCATGATCGTGATGGGAGCTTTGTCGATAGGCATTTATCCGAACGATGGCTTCATTTATGAGAACAAGGGGGGAGAAATCGTGTTTCAGGGATCTTGTCGTATTAGTAATCACAGCGCCCTGTCTATCGGCGAAAAGGGAAAAATGGTGTTTGGGGATCATGTCCATTGCAATGCCGTAAAAATGATCGCTTATGGCTCCATTATAGTGGGGCATGATTCGCTGATTGGATGGGATACAATCGTGACAGATACGGATTTTCACAGCATTGTCACCCATGATGATCAAGGAGAGTTCTCTGTCCTTAACCCTCCATCTGCCATCGTTATTGGCAATCATTGCTGGATTGGTATGCGTTGTTCACTATTAAAAGGAAGCTGCATCCCCTCTCATTCTGTTGTTGCGGCCGGTTCATTGCTCAACAAAGATTATGGTCCTTCAACGAATCTCTTACTGGGGGGTACGCCAGCCCGGATACTGAAACAAAATATTTCTTGGAGGGATAATCCTCCGGGTTTAATCTGAGAGACGGTGTCGTCAATCTCCACAAATTACATATTCAATGCCGCTTTGACGGTTTCTTCGTACGCAATCAATCTGATTCTTTTCCCGTATGTCACGCGAGTGCTTGGGGCTGAAGGGATCGGACAGGCTGGCTATGTGTCGGAATGCGTGAACTATTTCGCTGTGTTTTCTGTCTTGGGCATTGCTACAGTCGGTACAAGAGAAATAGCGGCTTGCGGACAGGATTTGGAAAAACGGTCCATTGTTTTCTCTTCCCTTGTTTCCATCCTGATGGGTACGACAGGCATTGTTCTTTTTTTGTATTTGTGTGCGTGCTTTGTTGTCCCTCGCTTTATTCAAGACCAGAATCTGTTTTTACTCGGATCATCTATCCTTGTATCCATGTCATTTTTGATGGAATGGTTCTATCAGGGGATTGAGCGATTCAAGTATATAACGATTCGTACCTTGGCGATTAAGATGTTATATGTTGTCGCCGTCTTTATATTGGTCAGGTCAAAAGAGGATGTTATTGTTTATTTCTCCTTGACGGCATTGATGTCTGTTTTGAATGCCCTGGTAAATATTTTGACGACAAGACGTCTTGTCCATTTTTCTTTTTCCCTGGCAAAGCCTTTTCTTTATATACGTTCTGTTCTAATCCTCGGAGCATATGGTATTATGGTGTCCATGTACACTTATTTTACATCGGTGTATCTGGGATTTGTGGCGAGTGATGACCAGGTTGGCTATTTCTATGCATCCAAAAAGTTGATGTACTTGGTTTTAGGCTTCTTCTCCGCCTTTGCTGCGGTCATGTTCCCTAGGATCAGTAATCTTCTGGCAGACGAACAAAAGGAAGAAATAGATAAAAAGATATCTCAGTCTTTTGATGTTGTTTTATCTACCTCACTTCCGATTGTGGTTTTTTGTGAAGTTTTTGCGGGAGATATCATCCGCATTCTATCGGGTCCGGATTTCACAGGAGCGGTACTTCCCATGCGCATCATCATGCCGGTATTGTTCTTTTCCGCGATGGCTCAGATATGGGTCATGCAAGTGCTTTTCCCCATGCGTAAGGATGGCATTATCCTGCTCAGCTCCTTCCTTGGAGCCATAAGCGGTATCGTTCTTTCCATATGCCTGATCAGGCCGCTGGGAGCCATTGGTGCGGCCTGCGTTTTCCTGATTTCGGAGTTGGCCGGGAATCTTTACAGTTTTGTGTATGCTGTAAGGAGGCATCTGTTTACCTTCCCAATCCGTTTAGTCATTAATCGTTTGCTTGTCGCCATACCTTATCTGGTCATTTGCATGTTGGTGCTCTCTTTGTGTAACGGCATGTGGATACGGCTGGTTGTTGCAGCGATCGCTTCCGGGATTTGGTTCCTGGTCTATTATTTCGGCGTCGAACCTCATTCGCTGATTGCCATGCAGGTGAAGCGTGTGCTCTCGCGCTTCCGCTCTTAGTAATGCATTTATTTGAAAAGAAATACTTCCGTTTCAGGGTCAGTTTTGAATTGCTGCTGATCCTGCTGATGTCGTGTTCTTTCTTCGATATCCGGTTTTTCCAGCCCTTTTTCAAGAATGATAATATCATCATCACCTACATGCTGATGCTGGCTTATTTTTTCATTCGAAATATGGGCTTTTCTTTCCGAGTGGGTATTTCAAAAAAAATGCGACCACTCTGGTGGCTGCTCGCAGGCGTGTTATTGTCCTTTATTCCTGCTTATCTTTTTTATGGACAGCATCTTTATTATTCGGTCGTGGCGTATCGTCATTTCTTGGGCTATTTTGCTTTCTTTGCGTTCTTGTCTGTCCAGCCACGTCGTGATGAGTTGAAAATGGCACTATATGCGTTTACGGTCATTTATTGCATCTGCACGTTCTATGTTTCATTCGTCAATCCTGGTTTTATCGTTTTTGAGGAAAAAGAAGGTTTTGAATTCATAGAAGAGGGCGACTTTGTCCATATGTTGCGTGGGATTCAGTTTTTGCCATTGGCTTATATCTTTTCACTTGACGATTTGAGAAAAGAGAAGATAGGAATCAAGAACAGTCTCATGGCGGTATTTGTGTTTCTGGTTATTTTCTTGGTTCAAAACCGTTCCATCCTGTTCAGTTGCATCGTTTTGACAATCTTCGCAGCCCTGGCAAACAAATCCGCAAGACGTCGCTTGATTACGGGGTCATTCATTCTGGTGTTGTTGACGCTGGCGATTGTTTTCATGTATCACTTTATTGATAAACTTGTTAATGAAACAATCGAACAGTTGAGTGACCAGGATTATAATCGCATCAAGGCATTCATGTATTTTACATCCGGAGAAAATGGATTCCTTTCTATCTTGTTGGGGAATGGCTTCATTTCGGGCAAGGTGAATCCAATCATGGAGAATCTGCGATTGGATGGGATTTATCATTCAGACCTGGGCCTGATCGGTTTCTGGCATCAGTTTGGCCTGATTCCGGTGATCGTCATTGTAACGCTATGTGTCAAATCCATCTCCTCTTTGCATGAATTTACAGTTCGTGCGAATGGACTACATATATTGTTGTGTTCCCTGACGATTTCGTATTTCCATGATTTCGGTTTGAGTTTATGGCTTTGCCTGTTCATGTTTCTTTATGAAACGGATACAGAATATGTCATTGCCAAGAGACATCAGGATGAGATTCGCATCCAAAAGATTATGAAAAGATATCGGTCCTTGTCTGTATGAGTACGGTCTACTTGAGACATATCAGCGGAATGAAAGGGATGGGAGCACTGATTGTTCTGTTCCATCACTTCTTTTATTGTTTTTATCCCTTGTTTTTGAAGGAGGGACAAACCATCTCATGCGTAGAACATATTCCTGTCGTCAATCTGTTTTTGAACGGAAACTTCGCGGTCTGCCTGTTTTTAATCTTGAGCGGTTATCTGGTGTCGTTGCAGTGTTCCACTTTTCATTCGCTTTCTGACTACGGTGAAGCCATTCCGAAACGATATTTGCGACTCGCTTTGCCATTGCTTGTCCCTACGCTTTTTGCCTTCTTGCTGTACTCTTTCGGCTTGTTTCGTATCCATGAAGTATCCACCGAATTGATGAACGGGATGACCGTTGATTACTATCAAGATATAAAACCTCATCATCTCCTGGCCTCGCTGGTCTTGGCCCCTTTCGGATATAGCATTTTAAATGGCCCCTACTGGATGCTTGACGCCATTTTGCTTGGATCTTATCTTGTGATGCTGGTCCATCTTGTCTGCGGGAAACTTCCTATGGGGAAGCGCATTTTGTTTCTTTTATTCATGCTTTCGATAACTTACTATTATCATCCCTATTATGCATGTCCATTGGCCGGAGTGCTGCTTAGAGAAATCGAAATAAAGATGACCCCGCTTAAAAATGGCTGGCGGCATCTTCTGTCGTTCCTTGTTTTCAGCCTCTCGATCGCTCTTTGTTGTTTACAGGAAGGGGTCTTTCAGTTTAATATCCACCTGAATGCTCTTTCTGCGAGCTGTTTCATTTTATCGGTTCTTGTGTCACCGCTTCTGCGTACGCTGTTCAGTCTTCGCGTCATGGATGCGGCAGGGCGGATTTCCATGGGTATTTATGTTTTCCATTGGCCGGTGATATGTTCTTTTTCCTGTTGGTTGTTCTTGCAAGGGTGGATGAGTGTTTCGACCGTGACGATGTCAGTACTGTTTCTTTTGAGTGCCGGTCTGATCGTGATGCTGGCCTGGGCTTACCATAGATGGGTGGAACCTTTCGCGGCAGAGTTCGGACGGAAGATTCTTCATCTTTTCTTTTCTGAGCAGCAATGAATCTTGCTACGATTACTCTTTTTTGTAGGGAGCGTTTCCGTCTGGATGCCTGGCGACACTATGTCGACGAGTATCAGGATGGAATAGCGCTTCATGTTATCGTCAACAATGGAGATCCGGCGGATACGGAGTTGTTGAAGGAACGCTTTCCTGACTCCATGGTTTTGGAGAGTCCGACTTCTAATATGATGGCATCTTACAATCTGGCTTTGAAGGAGATTCTCAAGCATCCCGAAATCGATGCTATCGGACAGATTGTCAATGATATCCGTATAGAGGACGGTGGTATCAGGAAGCTATATGACATCCTCTTTGGACAAGTGGATTGTTTCGCCGTTTCTCCGGTCTTACTAGAAAAGGATTCAGACGTGATTGACTGTTTTGGATGCTCTGTTAACAGAAAGACATTTCAGTTCGTCCATCTGGATGCTGGGGCCAGCCTTGCTGAAGTCCCCATAGAAACAAAACAGGTCGACGCGCTGCCCGCTGGCGTTTTTATCGCTAAACGGACTTTTTACGAACGTTACGGTATTCAAGACGAGGCATTGAACATGTATGCCGATGAAATTGATATGGCGCTGCGCGTGAAGAAGGTGGGGCTGCGGATGATGGCTAGTTCCGAGATTCGGGCATGGCATCAACATGTCAATGCCAGTGGGCGTCCACAGCGCAATGCCAGGGCTGCTTATTTGATGGGGAGGAATGCTGTTTATCTGGCTGGAAAACATGTTTCATCATGGCGTCGTTTGGTTGTTTTTCTCTATCATGTATACCGGGGAATCGATGAATTCCGTTCAGCTTTATTCCATGGTAAACGTGATGGAAGTTATGCTTTTGGGCAGGCAATAATCTGTGGTGCCTGGGATGGGCTGTTTTATCGTGCTCAGTCATGAGAATCCTCTTCGTTACCCATCACTATCTCTCCGGCAAAGGCGGCGGCATTTTTGCCAGCCGGAGCTTTATCAATGCCCTTGCCGAGACAGGAGCGGAGGTGATGCTGCTCTATCCGGTGAAAGGGGAGGAGCGTGCGGAAGAGATTGACCCTCGGGTGAGGGCGATTCCTGTTCCTTATGCGCTTCCCCGCTGGAAAAAGGGCCTGGACCTTCTTTTTGGGCGGATCCATCGCTATTTCGGCGTACTGGAACCCTATTTGGATGAGGGGTATGACCAAGTTGTTTTCGACACCTGCTATCCTTCCTTCCGCATGCTGAAGAAGGTTCGGAAGGCCGTGCCGCGGATTGTGACCATCCACCATAATTGCCAGTGGGAGTACGCCCGGGACAACACGTCCAGGGCCCTCCGGCCCTTGATGCTGTTCTGGCTCCGGCGCTGCGAGGGGCAGGCCGTACGGGGAAGTGATCTGAACCTGACGCTGACCCCGGAAGACAGGGAGCTCCTGTACCGGATGTATGACCCCGGACGGAAGGCCCGGATCGAGGTCGTCGGGGTCCATGAATACCGCCGCTTGCCGCTTCCTCCCTCCTCCTCGGTGACGGATCCCGTGTTTGTCATCAGCGGGAACCTTGGCGCAAAGCAGACCGAAGATGCCCTGCTGCCCTGGATCCGGGATTGTTATCCCGTTTTAAAACAGCGGGTTCCCGATGCCCACTTGGTTCTCGTAGGGCAGGCTCCTTCGGCGCGTCTGGCTGCGCTTTGCCGGGAGAAGGGGATGGAGCTGATTCCTTCTCCGCCTGAAATGGAACCCATCCTCCGGCGTGCCCGCTATTATATCTGTCCGACGGATCGGGGCGGTGGCATCAAACTCCGTATCATGGATGGACTGAGCCATGGACTTCCGGTGTTGACCCATGCGGTATCGGCCCGTGGCTATCACCGTTTCCTGGGGAAGGGTCTTTTTGTCTACGAGGATGCAGTTTCTTTCGGGAAGGCCCTCGACGAAATGCTGTCATCCCGGATTGATGCTGAAGCGGTTCGCCGCTGTTATGAAGAAACGTTTTCCTTTGACGCCTGTGTGGCGGAGATGAAACAGTATCTGAGTGTATGACCCCGCTTGCCCTTTTTGCCTATAACCGTCCGGAGGCTTTCCGGCGAACCCTGGAAGCGCTTGCGGAGAATCCTCAGGCGCCACAGACACCGGTGTATATCTTCGTGGACGGGCCTCGTAGCCCGGCTGATGCCTCGAAAGTGGCCCAAACCCGCCGGGTGGCCCGGGAGGCGAGGGGCTTCGCTTCGGTGACGCTCCGTTTTTCCGAGCAGAACAAGGGTTTGGCCGAGTCCATCATTTCCGGGGTAACGGAAGTATTGGAGGGGGCCGATGCCGTGATTGTCCTGGAGGATGACCTCCGGGTCCATCCCTCTTTCCTCTCTTATATGAATGCCGCCCTTCAGGAGTACCGGGACAAGCCATCTGTGTTTTCCGTCTGTGGTTATACGAACCGTATCCGGATTCCCGCCGGCTATCCGTATGACGCCCATTTCTGTACGCGCTCTTCCTCCTGGGGCTGGGGGACCTGGAAAGACCGTTGGGAGAAGGTGGACTGGGCTCCGACGCGATCAGAACTGTTCCGCCACTGGTTTGGTTTCCGGAGGTGGGGCGGCTCGGACTGCTCCAAGATGCTGCTGGGCTGCCTGAGGGGACGCAACCATTCCTGGGCCATCCGTTTCTGCTTCGCCGAATACCTCACCGGCGGGCTATCCCTGTTCCCCAACCGGAGTCTGGTGGACAATTCCGGGAGTTTTTCGGGAGACGGGACCAACTGCCGGAAATTCAGCCGTTTCCGTTTTGAATGGGAACCGGAGGCCCATCGCACTTACCGTTTCCCGCCCGAAGGCCTGACGGACCCTCGTATCATCCGGCGCAGCCTGTGGTACCATTCCCTTCCGCTGCGTCTGTACTCACGCATCATGTATCTTTTCTATGATTGACAAAACCACTGTGCAGGATGCCTTGCTGTATCCTTTTCAGGACATTTCCGACCACCGGGGCGATCTGTATGTGATCGAAGGCGGACGACATGTCCCCTTCGACGTGAAACGTCTCTTCTGGATTACCCGTCTCCCGCAGGATATTGTCCGGGGCGGCCATGCCCACCGCGCCTGCCAGCAGTTTATCGTGGCGGTGAAGGGAAGCCTTGACGTGGAACTGGATGACGGTGAAACGGTCCGTACCGTCCATCTGGACAAGCCTTCGGAGGGCCTGCTGATCCCGCCGGGCATCTGGGCGACAGAAAAGAATTATTCCGAGGACGTCCTGTATCTGGTCCTCGCCTCTGACCATTATGATGAAGCGGACTATTTCCGCTGCTATGAAGACTTTATCCGTTACAAACATGATTCCCTATCTTGATCTGAAGCAGGTGACGGCGTCCCACGCCGAGGAAATCCAGGATGCCGTACGCCGGGTCGTGGAAAGCGGCTGGTATCTGCAGGGGGAGGAAAACGCAGCCTTCGAACAGGCTTATGCCTCCTTTATCGGTACCCGCCATGCCGTTGCGGTCGCCAACGGCCTGGATGCGTTGATCCTGATGCTTCGCGGCTATATGGAACTGGGCCAGATGGAAAAAGGTGATGAGGTCATCGTTCCGGCCAATACCTATATCGCGACGATTCTGTCCATCAGCGAGAACGGGCTGGTGCCGGTACTGGTGGAGCCGCGTCTGGATACGCTGGAAATGGACCCTGACGCGATTGAGGCGCATATCACGCCCCGTACCCGCGCTATTTTGATGGTCCACCTGTATGGCCGCTGCGCCTATACTGAGAAAATCGGCGAAATCTGCCGGAAATATGGTCTCAAACTGCTGGAAGATAATGCCCAGGCCCATGGATGCCGCTTCGCTGCGCGCCGGACAGGCTCGCTCGGCGACGCCGCGGCCCACAGTTTCTATCCGGGCAAAAACCTGGGTGCGCTCGGCGACGCCGGTGCCGTCACCACAGACGACGAGGATCTTGCCCGGATTGTCCGCACCCTGGCCAATTATGGATCTTCAAAAAAATATGTATTCCCGTACAAAGGACGCAACAGTCGCTTGGACGAGGTCCATGCGGCCGTCCTTTCCGTCAAACTGAAATACCTGGACGAAGACAACCGGAAGCGCTCGGAAGGAGCGGCGTACTACTACCAGCAGCTCCGGCATCCGCTGGTGCATCTGCCCCGGTGGATGGAGCCGGAGAGCAACGTGTACCACATTTTCCCGGTACTCTGTCCGAAACGGGACGCCCTGCAGCAGTATCTGAAAGAAAACGGGGTCCAAACCCTGATTCATTATCCGATTCCGCCGCATAAGCAGGCCTGCTACAAAGAGTGGAACCAGCGCGTCTATCCGATTACGGAACAGATTCATGCGGAGGAACTGAGCCTTCCGCTTTCACAGGTGATGACGCAGGAAGACCTTGAAACCGTCGCGTTACTGGTCAATTCCTTCCCGGGATGATGAATTTCTGTACACTTTTCGATGCGTATTACATCCACAAAGGGCTGGCACTTTACCGGTCCCTGGAGAAGGTGTGCAGCGATTTCACCCTCTATGTGATGGCCTTTGACGAGGAATCCTTCCGGAAACTGACCGCCCTTGCCTTGCCGCACATGGTGGTGGAAAATGAATCTGGTCCTTTCCTGACGGAGGAAATCGCCGCGTGCAAGGCCACACGCAAGCGCAACGAATACTGTTGGACCTGCGGCTCGAATGTGACCTGGTACTTCATGACGCGTTACGGGTTGGACCATATCGTCTATGTGGACGCGGACATGATGTTTTTCCATGACCCTTCGCCGCTGCTGAAATCGCTTGAAGGGGCTTCCGTCGGTCTCTCGCCGCATTTCTTTGACAATGGCCTGTATGGACGCTACTGTGTCCAGTTCGTGTTTTTCCGCAATGACGAGGCTGGCCGTTCGGCACTTTGCTGGTGGAAGAACCAGTGCCTGGCCTGGTGCTATGACCGCTATGAAAACGGCTTGTTCGGCGACCAGGCCTATCTGGACCGGATGCCGGGGCTTTTCCCGGGCGTCCGGGAAATCGAAGACCGTGGCTGCGGTGTCGCCCCCTGGAATGAGGAGCAGTACCGTTTCCTTCTGGGTGCCTGTATCCAGTGGGAGGGAAAACGCCTCCCGGTGTATTTTTTCCATTTCCACGGCATAGGTGTCGACTTGGAAGGGGAGCGGGTCGTCCTTCGCTGCAAGAAGAAGCATTTCCGCCGCGAGACCCTTCGGGAAATGTTCGTTCCCTATGGGGAACTGCTCCGGGAGGTCTATGAGCGGGATCTCGGCCGGAGGGTGTCGAAGGTCGTCGTGAAGAATCCGACCCTCGTCCGCCGCGTCGTCCAGGCAGGAAAGGACCTCCTTCGAAACAATGTACTCGTCCGGAAGGTGTATTTCAAGTATCTGAAAGGCCACACCGGCTATAACAAGAAGCAGGTATGATCCGTGCGTCCTTGATACTGATTGTCTTCACTTTGTGCTTGCAGGAGCTGCAGGCGGCCCCTTTTCTCATCCGGATAAGACAGCAGTCTGATTTTGATCGGATGGGTGAACGGATAGAGCAGGCTGTTTCCGACGGAGAATCGGATATCGTCGTTGATTTAGCATCCGGGACTTATTTTTTTCAAGAAGATCACCTCGCCTTCAAAAATGTTCACTGGGATTCTGTTTCCATCTGTGTTCGTGGCCATGATGCGAAGATAGTCGGCGCAGGAAAAGATGCGTTGTATTCCGGAGTGGATTTCAAGATGGATGTTTGTTATTTGGATGATACGTTGGGCGTCAATAGGTTGGTTACGCCCATGAAAAGGGCAAAAGAACGCATCCGTCCAATTAGTCCTGCTGTGGGCCTGTATTGCCTGGAGACCGGCATACGGCAGCTGAATCTTCGGCAAGGGAGGAATGTCTATGTCCAGTTGTCTCAATGGTTTACAAGCAGAGTATATCCTGTTGAGAGAATTGACAAAGGCAAGGTCTATTTTATTGACAGTCTGCAGTGTCCCTATGGATCTCCATATCATCCTGATGCGGATTATTATTATGCCAAACAGATGCCTAGATACCGTTTTTTCAACGTGCCTTCTGTTCGTGCTGCCGGACTGCATGCCTGTGAGGCTTCTCGGTTTCTGCTTCTGTCGGGAGCGTCTGTCAAATCCTTTACCCTTGAAGACTTGGTGTTTCTTGGTAATTCAGCAAAGAAGGAATCGCTGCTCGATTTCTTTTATTGCTCGTCAGGAGAATACCATGTCCGTAACTGCCGTTTCAAGGGTTTGATGAATTATGCGGCATATGCCACTGGAACAGATTCTTTGTTTTTCGAGGGGAATACAGTCATCGGGTGCAGAGGCTCTGTCGTACAGGCGGATATTCGAGCCAAACATGCCCATATTCGACGCAATCGTTTTCATGACAATGGCTGGGGGCTGGAACAGTCATTTAACATTATCTGCAGGGGGGAAGACTTTCATGTCTCAGATAATATACTGGTGGATTTTGGTTATTCGGCCATTGGAATTGGCTGCCACTATCTTGAGCCCGCAGACAACACAATCAGTGGAAGCGTGGAAAACAATGACATCTATCTGACCCCGACGTCTTATCGAAAGGCGCCGATGGAGGGATTGATGGATAGCGGTGCCATTTATTTGTGGACTCGGCAGACAGATGTGACAATTCGAGACAACGTGATTCACGACATCAATGGACCGGGGGATAATCGCGGCATTTTATGCGATGATGGCACGGTCCATACCCGCCTTGTGGGAAACCATATTTCGCATGTTGCCAATTCTTATACCATTGATCTTCGTCGCGTGTCGTTTGTCGAAACGGAACAAGGGTCTGTGGTTAAGAAAACCAATGTCTGCAACGAGTTATCAGACAACTATGTGGATGGCCCCATACGTTTTGAATGTAGAGGTGGTGAGGATGGATGCATCGTGGGCGAGACGTATTATTTGAAACCATGAATCTGTATTTCGGTGTCACGATAGCTCCCTATGCGGTAGACTTTTGCAATGCGCTGTACGAGCGTTTCAACTGCCGTATCTTTCACAGAGAGGTGGATGTCACCAACTTGGCATTTGACCCGGAAGAGGTGCAGAGCCAGTGTCGTTTCCCGTTTGAGCGTTATGCTTCTGGATGGGGACTAAAATCTTTGAAGGGTTTGGTGCAGTTGATTCGGGATGAAGAGCCGGAATATGTCTTTACGAGCGAGTTTTCTCTGACCACGGTCCGTGTCTGCATGATTCGTTTTCTTCTGAACAGGCATTTCAAGATTATCTCTATCTGCGACGACAGTTGGGACATGATTCAGGGGAATGATTTCAGCCGCCTTCATCGTGTGGCTCGTTATATTGTCCCGAAGATGGTTGATCAATTGATTCTGGCAAATCCACAGGCTCTACAATGGTATCGCCACCAATATGGGAAAGGCCTGTTTATGCCCATTCTTGCAGATGAGAAGCGATTGCGGAGAATGTACGCAACGGTCTTCGGGGCTTCCGTGCAGCGCAGGAAACAGATGAAATTGGATGACCGGCCGCTTGTCCTTTTCGTCGGTCGTTTGATCCCTTTGAAAAATCTATCTTTCCTGTTGCGGCTTTTGCAAGGAAGGAATATCCATGTCGCCTTTGTTGGAGATGGACCTTTGCGTGCATCGTTGGAGGAGCTGGCTAAAGAATCCGGCCAATCTGTTATCTTTGCAGGAAGATGCGGTGGCGCAGAACTGGCTACATGGTTTGCGATGGCCGATTTGCTGGTCCTTCCCAGTTTACAGGAAGCATTTGGAGCCGTAACAGGAGAAGCCCTGGCGTATGGGAGCCCGGTCATTGTTTCGAAACGCGCGGGGTCTTCTTTCCTTGTACAGGAAGGAGTGAATGGTAGTATTGCCGATCCTCTTGATGAGAAGCAGTGGCGTAGCGCTTTGAGCCGCTGGATTCCTTCGACACTGTGCTTGTCTGAGAAGCTTCGGCCATCTTTGCTGCCTCTCCAATTTGAATCATGTTTGGAAGCATTGTTCCATGAACTTCGCCGGAATCCATCTTAAATGGACGACATTGTCCGTTTGCCTTTTCCTGAGCACATGGGTTTCGGCCAGAATCCTTCGAGTCGAATCGCAGTATGCCTTCAATTCGCTGAATGAATGTATACGACAATGTGTTTCAGAGGGGGAGAAAGAGATTGATATACAGTTCGCTCCCAGTATCTATTATTTCAGGGAGAATCATATTGACCTCAGTGATGTCAAGTGGGCGGATGTTCATATTACCCTGGATGGGAATGGGGCTCGCTTTATAGGAAGGGGACAGATGGTAAATCCGGGAGATGTCACGGGCCCATACAACAGAAAAGCAGGCTGGGTGGATCCGGATACGATGGAATCACAGGATTGGGGCAGCGCCATCCGTCAAGCCCGCTTTTTCCCTTTGCCTCGTCTGTTCCGCAGTAAATCCTTCCGTTTGCCAACCCATGAAGCCGATATGGATGAGGAAGAAGCAAAAGATGTATATGTCCTCATTACGCAATGGTTCAAAGGGGAAGTGTATAAGGTGGACAGAATCCGCCATGGTTATATTTTTTATCATCGGATCCATTATGCCGGGACCCCATGGTATTCTGAACTACGTTTTGGGCGATGCCTGCCCCGGTACCGTCTTTTAAATGCTCCTGGGCATCAGGAATCATATATCAAGAATGGCCGGTTTTATTCCCCGAAAGCGATCTATCGTTCGGGAACGTCCTCATTTCTAAGAATGGAGCGTGCGGAATTAGGAACAGTCCGTATCCGGGATTGTCAATTCTTGGGGAATTCAGGTTCACGGCCTTTGCTTAGTCTTCGTGAGGTCCATGCGGATTCTGTGATGATTACCCATTGCCGGATGCAGGGCATTCGTGATCAAGTCGTCGCCGTTTATCGATCCGGTCATGTTTATTTCAGGGATAATGTTGCAAAGCATTGTTTTCGTTCCGTTTTTTGGTCCGATCCCTATTCCAATGACATCCGGGTAACCGGTAACCAATTGTCGGATAATGCTTTGGCTTTTTCCAACGACCCTGTCGTTTTCTGCATGGGAAAAAACTTGTTGATATCGCATAACAGGATATCGGATTTCACCTATTCTGCCATATCCGTCGGAGCCCATTATTCTTTTGATTGTGAGGGGGGGGCGTCCGGTGTCGTTCAGTATAATGAAATCTTTCATACAGAGGACTTCTCCCGAAAACCGATGCGCTCTCTCATTGATGGCGGTGCCATTTATGTGTATACGCAGAATGTGGGCATGCTGATTCGAGGGAACTATGTTCATGATATTTATGGTTATCATGGGAACAGGGGTATTTTGTGTGATGATGGGGTAAACAATGTGTGCCTATATGAGAATCTGGTCTTGAATGTCGATAATTCATACCCGATTGACCTGCGGCAATCCAGTAAAAACACTCGGGTAAAAGGGAGTTTCGTTACTTGTTGTAATCTGCACAATCGTGTGATTGCAAATGTTACGGATGCTCCTTGCCGTTTATATGTACGCAAGCGGGATTCTCAGAGCGAGATTCGCAACAATGTGGTTTTGGACAAATGTACCCTGAGAGAGGAATGGGACGAACAGTGGAGAGCCATGTTTAATGAAAGTATAACTCAAAACGATACATTCGAATGAGAAACAAAGATCTGACCTATCTGAAGGATTGCCCGATTGCTGTCCTGGGCGTCAAGTTCAGTGTCCCGACCCCAATTATCGATGCCATGATTGTCATCGGCGGTGCATTCCATGAAAAAAGTTTCTTTGAGGAGACGCGTTACAACCTGGACTATCTTGGTATTGGCCATATGACAAAAAGACAATTACTTGACTACTTGTACGAAGGTAGATATTTATAATAGAACTATTAGTCATGGAGCTATCATTCTTTATTCTATTCTCGGACTTTCTTCTCTCTCTTTTGCTGGGAGCAGTAATCGTCCGTCTGATAGCGCAAATCGCTTATCAAAGGAGTATTTTCGATATTCCGGATGAGAGGAAAATCCATCGGGTCCCGGTTCCTCGCCTGGGTGGGGTCTCTTTTTTGCCAACGATGGTGATCATCATCGCGTTCTGCATTGCTACGCTGTATCGTTATAACCTTGTCCGCCATCAGTTTACGGAGAATGTCGTCTTCGTCCGGCTATTGTATATGACAGGAAGTGCGATGATTCTGTATTTGATTGGACTGGGGGATGATTTGATCGGGGTGGGCTATAAGACAAAATTCCTCTTTCAGTTTTTTGCGGCCGCCGTCATCGTTTCCTCCGGCATCTGGATCAATAATCTCTATGGACTGTTTGGCATCCATGAGATTCGTCCATGGATCGGAATTCCTCTGTCTTTGCTGGTAATTATGTTTGTGTCCAATGCCATCAATCTCATTGACGGGATTGATGGTTTGGCCTCGGGTATCGTGATCATTTCGCTTACATGTCTGTCCATTATCTTTGTCTATGAGCGGCAGTTTTCGTTGGCGATGACCTCTCTCTCTGCACTGGGCGCTGTACTGGCTTTCTGGTTTTTCAATGTTTTCGGGTCTACGGAAAAGAAGACTAAAATCTATATGGGCGACACGGGCTCCTTGACACTGGGCCTGATCCTGTGCTTTTTGATTCTGAATCTGGGAACTTTTGAGGGGCACAATGGCCTGACAAGAAACTGCAAGTATTTTATCATTGCCTTATCCTCTTTGATGATTCCGCTTCTGGATGTCGTTCGCCTGATTATCTTCCGCCTTAAACATCATCGGAATCCCTTCCAGGCAGATATGAATCATGTCCATCATAAACTGATTCAGTTAGGTGCTTCGCCGCATCAGGCATTGATGATACTGCTCTCGGCCGATGTTATTCTGATCCTTGCCAATGCTTATCTGTCCATGTATGTCAATGTCAATATCTTGCTGGTGGCAGACGTGGTCGTTTATTATCTGGTTCTGCTGATTTTGACGAATAGTATCGAGAAAGGGAAACGTTTTTTTGGGAATGCTTGATTTTTATCGTGTCGGCCGTGTCCCCATTCATCTGGTGTCGGTGAATAGTGTCCGAGATACCGTCGTGAATACTCTTTCGGAAGATCGGAAAGGGTATATCTGTATCTCCAATATGAGAACGGTTGCTTTGGCACAAAAGGACGACGCCTATTTCCGTGTGATGGAGCACTCTCTGTTGAATACGCCCGACGGTACTCCTTTGGTGTGGTGCGGAAAACTATGGGGGCTTCGGCAAGTGGAGCGTGTTGCGGGTCCGGATGTTTTTGTCTCCCTTCTGAAAACATCTCTTTCCCAGTTTTTTCTCGGAGATACGGAGGAGGTGCTATCTCGCTTGACAGAACGCGTACAGCAGGAGTATGGCACAAAAGTCGCCGGCATGTTCTCTCCGCCTTTTGCCCCCATTGAGACCTATGATTTGCAGGAGATTGCCGATCGTATCCGGCTCTCTGGCGCCCAGCTGGTTTGGTTATCTCTCCGGGCCCCCAAACAGGATATTCTCGCATCTTTGTTGCTTCCACTCCTTCCGGACGGTGTTGTGTGCATCGGGGTCGGGGCTGCTTTCCGGGTTGAAATCGGGGATCTGAAGATGGAACGTGGCGTTTGGCAGCGAATTGGTCTGGGCGGCCTCCGGATGATTCGCAATTCCAGTTTCCGGAAAGAATTCAAATGGTATGTCAGCCATACGTTCATCCTAATTAAGTTTATGGGACAGATTTTGTTCCGGCGTTTGACCGGCGTGAAACACAATCATGGAATTCAAAGGTAAACACGTACTCGTTCTGGAGGGCTACTGCAAGCAATGTCTTCCTTTTTTGCGGGGGTTCAAGCAGGCCGGTTGCGAAGTGAGTGTCCTGTGTTCCTCCCGTCTCGACTGTTCTTACGTTTCCCGGTTCCCGGACCATCGAATCCTGGGAGTCTGTGATCCGCACAAGCCGTCGGAATCGGAGGCTTATATCGTTTCTCTGATCAAGCAGGGCCATTATGACCTTGTCTTTCCACCTTTTGACTTTTCTGCCCGTATTTTGTCCCGGCACAAGGAAGAACTGTCCGCTTATGCGCTGCTATACGCAAACGATGAAGTCGTTTTCCGGAAGGCCAATGACAAAGAAGAGGTAATGAAGACCTGCCAGGAGCATGATATCCCGTGCCCGCGCACCTATTTTTCCATGGAGAATCTAGCATTCCCACTGGTTCTCAAACCGCGCGACCAGTATGGCGCACGTGGTTTCCATGTCTGCCGTTCCAGGGAAGAACTGATCCGGTACATAGAGGAGAAGCATATTGAACGGGATCAATATGTCATGCAGGAGTATATCCCGGAGGGAAGTTGTGTGGCCGGGAGCGTCCAGATGATTGACCGTGAAGGTGTCATTAAAAGTTCCTATCTGTACCGCTGTGAACATGTCTTTCCTGAAAATGGTGGTACGAGTACCTTGAATGCCCTGCTCAAACGGGATGACATCCGGTCCGAATGTGATCGTTTGGTCCGCCTGATGGGATTGAGGGGCATTGTCGGCGTGGATCTGATGATTGACGGCAGAACGGGGGAAGGCAAGGTGATTGAGATCAACCCGAGACCAGTTCACGGTATTGCATTGGGGTTCTTTGCCGGTATGGATCATGCCCGGCAGGTGCTGGAAGATGCGTTTGGCGAGGAGGTTACCGCGATGGAACCGAAGCGGTGGGACATATCCTCACGCATTCTGCAGACAGACGTTCTGTGGTTTCTGACATCTCGGAACCGGTTCCGCCTCTCTCCCCGAAAGTTGGGATACAAAGTGAAAGAACAGATGTTTTTCTGGGATGATCCGCTCCCTTGGCTTGCCTTTCTGCTGGAAGGCCTGCGGGATTTCCGGAGAAAAATGAAAGAGAAAAAACAATAGGCGCCATGCATGTTCTGACCATCGATTTGGAAGAGTGGTTCCATCTGCTGGACTTTGATGCGACGCGCGGCGAAGAGCAGTGGAGCCGGTACGAAGTCCGTATTTATGAGAACACGGAACGAATCCTTACCCTTTTGGAGGATTCGGGCACCAAGGCGACATTCTTTGTCATTGGCTGGATCGCAAGACAGTATCCTGATCTGGTCCGGAAAATCGCGGAAAAATACAGGCTCGGGACCCATACAGAAAACCACCAGCTGGTGTGGCAGCAGAAACCGGAGGAGTTCAAGCGGGATCTGGTGGATTCCATCCATCGCCTGGAGGATATCAGCGGGAAGCGTTGCGAAGTATTCCGTGCGCCGGGTTTTTCCATCAGGCCCTCAGAGGCGTGGGTGTTTGAAACGCTTGTCGACGTGGGAATCCGTTATGATAGTTCCATCTTTCCGGCACGGGCATCCCATGGGGGGTGGCCGGGTTTCCCTGCTGACGGTCCGGTCCGAATCGCGACCCGGACTTCGGACATCAAGGAGTTTCCCATGCCTTGCCGGACGTTGGCTGGTCATCCTTTCGTGTTTTCCGGCGGCGGGTATTTCCGCTTATTTCCCTATTCTCTCATTCGGAAATGGACGGATGGCTCCTCTTATAATCTGGCCTATATCCATCCCAGAGACCTGGATAAGGGCCAGCCTGTCTTGCAAGGGCTTCCGCCCATCAGGCGCTTTAAATCCTATTATGGCCTTGCTTCGGCTGAGTCGAAACTCCGCCGCTATCTGTCAGATTTTTCTTTTACGGATATCCATACGGCAGCAGAGACCGTTGATTGGGAGGCCGTTCCTTCTATTATCCCCACAAATTGGGATTGACAAGAGGGAAAAACCGCCGTACCTTTGCCAACGAAAAAACACAGTATCCTTATAAATTGTTGGGGATGGCCGTCTGCTTGTGAGGTTGCAGACGGCCATCTTTGTCTGACAGCGTTTCTGACAATTTGGCAGGCGGGAGGCGGTGGCACGAAGTTCGATATTTTGGGGTCGCCGTCCAGGGTGGGCGGCAATGAAACGCAAACAAATAAAAACAGAATACTATGGGAAAGATTATCGGAATCGACCTCGGAACCACCAATTCCTGCGTCGCAGTGATGGAAGGCAACCAGCCGACCGTCATCATCAACAATGAAGGACAGCGCACCACCCCTTCCGTCGTGGCTTTCACCGACGGCGGCGAGCGCAAGATCGGATCTCCGGCCAAGCGCCAGGCGATCACCAACCCGAACAATACCGTGTTCTCCATCAAACGGTTCATGGGCGAGACCTATGAGCAGGTGGGCGCGGAAGTAGCGCGGATGCCTTACAAGGTGGTCCGCGGTGAGAACAACACCCCGCGTGTGGATATCGGCGGCAAGCTGTATACGCCGCAGGAAATTTCCGCCATGATTCTCCAGAAGATGAAGAAGACGGCGGAAGAATACCTCCGCCAGGAGGTGACCGAGGCGGTCATCACCGTTCCGGCCTACTTCTCTGATTCCCAGCGGCAGGCGACCAAGGAAGCCGGCCGGATTGCGGGCCTGGACGTGAAGCGTATCATCAATGAGCCGACGGCTGCCGCTCTCGCCTATGGTCTGGACAAGAAGGACAAGGACATGAAGGTGGCGGTCTTCGACCTTGGTGGCGGTACCTTCGATATCAGTATCCTCCAGCTCGGTGACGGAGTGTTCGAGGTGCTTTCGACCAATGGTGACACCCACCTTGGCGGTGACGACTTCGACCAGGTGATCATCGACTATCTCGCCGGCGAGTTCGCCTCCGAGAACGGTGGTATCGACTTGAAGAAGGACCCGATGGCCCTCCAGCGTCTGAAAGAGGCTGCCGAGAAGGCGAAGATTGAACTGAGCAGCCAGACCTCCACGGAAATCAACCTTCCGTACATCATGCCGGTGGACGGTGTGCCGAAGCACCTGGTGAAGACCCTGACCCGTGCGAAATTCGAGCAGCTGTCGGATGCGCTCTTCCGCCGCTCGATCGAACCTTGCCGCAAGGCGCTCGCGGATGCTCATCTGCAGCCTTCCGACATTGACGAAGTCCTCCTCGTCGGCGGCAGCACCCGTATCCCTTATGTCCAGGAGCTCGTGAAGAACTTCTTCGGCAAGGAGCCCAACAAGAGCGTGAATCCGGACGAGGTCGTCGCCATCGGCGCCTCCATCCAGGGCGGTGTCCTCGCCGGTGACGTGAAGGACGTCCTCCTGCTGGATGTGACTCCGCTGTCGCTCGGTATCGAGACCCTCGGCGGTGTGATGACCAAACTCATTGAAGCCAATACGACCATCCCGGCCAAGAAGTCCCAGATCTTCTCCACGGCGGCCGACAATCAGCCCGGTGTCCAGATCGTGGTCCTTCAGGGCGAACGTCCGATGGCCAAGGACAACAAGCAGATCGGTATCTTCCATCTGGACGGCATCGCGCCGGCCCCGCGTGGCATCCCGCAGATTGAAGTGACCTTTGATATCGATGCCAACGGTATCCTGAACGTTTCTGCGACAGATAAGGCGACTGGCAAGGAGCAGCACATCCGCATCGAAGCTTCCAGCGGTCTGTCCGATGCCGAAATCCAGCGCATGCGGGACGAGGCGAAGGCCAATGAGGCGGCAGACAAGGCGGAGAAGGAGCGCATTGACAAGATCAACAATGCGGATGCCCTGACCTTCCAGGCCGAGAAGTTCCTCAAGGACAACGGAGACAAGGTGCCCGCCGATATCAAGAGCGAAGTCGAGAGTGCCGTCACATCCCTCAAGGAAGCGGTCAAGGCTCAGAATATCGCCGACATCGACCGGTACTCCGAGCAGCTGAACAAAGCCTTCGAGAAGATGTACCAGGCATCTTCCGGTGCCCAGCAGGGTGGCCCACAAGGGCCTTTCGGCCCGCAGGGTCCGTTCCAGGGCGGTCCGCAGGGACCTCAGCCTGGTGGCCCTGACCAGGGACCGGACGAGCAGTAATCAACAGCTGCCTGTTCATAAATTACCCGCTTCGCGTTACTCGGAGCGGGTTTTTCTTTGTATTTTTGTAGGTTATAATACCTGAAAAATGACTTTAAGACCATGGATGACAGCCGCCGCTGTGCTGCTGGTCATGACGGCATGTTCTTCACAAAAGAAATTGGCCCGGCTCCAGGAGGAGAAGGTGGAAATCCAGCTGCCCCGTGAGGCCGACTATCTGCCGGACAATGTGAGCGGGGAGGTATTCCGCCCTGCCGATACCCTGTATGTGAAAGGAGAAGACGGAAGGAACCAGATTCTGCTGAGGGCCGTTAAGGATACGACGACCGGCGAGATGGTCGCGACCGATGTCCTCGAAGCCGCCATCGTGACGGCGCGTTTCCGGAACAAGGCCGAGCGAAACGGCAAGGTAGACCTGGAATTCCAGATCAAGGTTCCTTCCCTCATGCTGGACGAAAACTGGGAGATGACCCTCCATCCGGATATGTTCCTGCTGGGGGATTCGCTCTCCCTCGAACCCATCGTCATCAGCGGTCGCGCTCACCGCGCTGCGCAGAAAAAGGGCTATGAGCGATACAATGATTATATCAACCGTATCATCACGGATACGTCCGTCTTTGTCAACCGCGGCCTGCTGGAACGGTATATCGAGCGGAATATTCCGGAGCTTTATGCCTACCGCAACGACTCTTCCTATGTGGACGACGGCAGCTTCCGTGCTTTCTACGGGGTGACCTTCGACGAGGCCGTGGAGCATTACACGAATCACTGTCTCCGCCGTCGCAACGAGCGAAAGGCCAGTGGGGCACAGGCGGAGTTCCATCGGCTGGTGAAGGCGCCGATTCTTTCCGAGGGGATCCGGCTGGATACCGTCTGGCAGGCATCAGACGGCGATTTTGTCTACAATTACTTGCAGACGGTCAAGACGCGGCCCCAGCTGAGAAAGGTGGATGTGGTCGTGTCCGGAGATATCCGGCGGCAGGGAAAGCGCCTTTACGAGATTCCCTCGACAGATACGTTGACTTTCTATATCAGCACCCTGTCGGGCTTTGTCCGCGACGTAGTCCGTTACAAGACGAAGGTCGTGTACCGCAGGGCGGAAGCCAATATGTCCTCGCTGATTCTCTTCCCGGTGGGCAAAGCGGAAATCCGGGAGGATCTGGGGCATAACGAAGAGGAAATCCGCAGCATCAAACAGAATCTGCGGCACCTGCTCTCCAATGAAGTCTATGACCTGGACAGCATTGTGGTCACGGCCAACAGTTCTCCGGACGGCCTGTATCGAAAGAATGCGCAGCTGAGTGAGCGCAGGGCGGGGAGCGTCTCCTCCTATTTCGGCCGCTTCATGTCCTCGGTCCGGGATTCCATCAGGAGCGAGAGGGGTTTTGCCGTGGATACCACCGGCCGTGTCCGCACGGAGACGGTGGAACGCATCCGCTTCATCTCCCGCTCCAACGCAGAGAACTGGGAGGCCCTGGACGAAATGATGGAAAGCGGTGTCCATTTCTCCGCGTCCGAGCGCGAATCCTATCGGAAGTACCGCCAGATCAAGGACCCTGACCGCCGGGACTGGCTGATGCACCGGGAGTCTTTCTATCCGGTTATGCACGACAGCCTGTATCCGCTGCTGCGGACTGTCGTCTTCGATTTCCATCTCCACCGGAAGGGAATGGTCAAGGATACGGTCCAGACCACGGTCATCGACGATGTCTATATGGACGGTCTCCAGGCGCTGAAAGACCGGGATTTCGAAAAGGCCGTCGAGGTCCTGGGCCCCTACAAGGATTACAATGCCGCAGTGGCTTACCTGGCCATGGACAGAAATTACAATGCCATGGAAATCCTGAAAAAAGAGGCGCCTTCCCCGCAGGTTCTCTACTTGATGGCGATTCTTCACTCGCGCCAGGGGGACTTCCAGCAGGCCGTGGACTCGTACCTGGAAGCCTGCCGGCAGGATCCATCCTATATTCCGAGGGGAAATCTGGATCCGGAGATTTCTGTTTTGATCAAAACCTATGGACTGAACCGGCAGGAGGACGGAAGTCATGAATAGATATCTTTCCATTTTCCTTTTGTGTCTTTCCCTGACGGCCCAGGCCCGGGGGAGAGATTCCCTGGCTGTGAATCGCCCTTCAGACGGGTGGTTTGTCGGCGCGGGGGCCGGAATACAGGGCTTCCTGGATATCAACCGCCGCGAATGGCTGCTGGACGGAGGGGTCGTTTCGCCTTCCTTCGAAGTCTATGGCGGCAAGTGGTTTACGCCGGAGTTCGGGGCCCGGGTCGGTCTTCAGGCCGGTCCCATGGGCCATTTCAACACGGAGAAATTCAATTATTTCTATCTCCATAACGACCTGCTCCTGGATCCTGTGAATCTGTTTTCCTCCTACCGGAGGGACCGGAACTGGTCCATCCTGCCTTACGGCCATTTCGGACTGGTCCTGGAGCGCAGGGGCGGCCAGCTGCTGGAGCGGGAATTCGGTGCGGGTGCCGGAATCATGGGGACGCTCCGTCTGGGCGGGGGGGCCTGGTCGCTGACGGCAGACGGACGCATGACGCTTCTTAACGGCAAGGCGACGCAGGGACTGGGAATCGCCACGGCAAATGCGCTGACCCTCGGCGCCCGCTATGACTTCAACGAGCGCCTCTGGCACCGTTCATCCGGATCCGAAGTGACCCAGGGCGGCTTCTTCCAGGATTGGTTCCTGTCGGCCGGCCTGGGGGTGACGCTGCTGAACACGGTGGATTTCCAGGATTTCCGCCTGGACGGCCGCTTCGCTCCGGCTGCGGAGCTGAGTGCCGGGAAATGGCTGACGCCCGCGGTGGGCCTGCGCGCCGGCGTACAGGGGCTTCGCTATGGCCGTGTGGGGATGTCAAATTTCGGCTTTTTCTATCCCCATCTGGACCTTCTCTGGAATCTCAGCCATACCGTCCATCCCTATGATCTGGACCGGTTCTGGTCCTTTGTACCCTATGCCCATTACGGCCTCATCTGGGAATACGACCCGTCCACCCGGAAGACCCTGGAGCGGGAATACGCCGCCGGCGGAGGACTCCTGAACCAAATCCGCTTCGGGGGTCCGGTCAGCCTGTTCGTGGACCTTCGGGCACAGCTCCTGACAGCCGCCGCTTCCCGCGGAAAGACCCATTCCGTTGGACTTGCCGCACTGGGCGGCTTGACGCTGGACCTCAACAGAAGCGGCTGGAAACGTCCCGTACCCATCCTTCCGGCTGAACAGGAGCGTTACCTGGCTGACCGTTTCCTGGATAACTGGTTTGTCTGGGGTGGGGTCGGCGTGAATACGTATTGGTCGCTCCATCGGAAACTCCGTTTCAACGGGCGTTTTACCCCGGCGCTGGACGGAGGTGTCGGCCGTTTCCTCTCGCCCTATGCTGCCGTCCGCCTCGGCCTCGGGGGCGTTTCGCTGTCGGCGTGGGGGACGTCTCCCAAGGCCGCCGTCCGTTCGGAAGAAGGCCAGTGGCATGGTTCGCGCTCTTATCGGGAGAGCGCCGGTATGCTCTATGCCCATGGTGACGTGCTATGGAACCTGGGCAATACCTTGTATGGCTACGATCCCTTCCGCTCGTTTGACCTGTATCCCTACCTGCATTTCGGCGTCCTTTCGGAATTCGGGAAAAACGGTCTGTATGAACATGAATACGCAGCCGGTGCCGGGCTGCTTGCCTCGATGTGGCTGACCAACCGGCTCGGCGTGCTGCTGGATCTTCGCGGAACCGTGATGACCGCCGCTTCCGGATTGGACCGCAGCGACAGCCACCCGCTGGGACTCTCCGCTCAGCTCGGTGTACAGTACGCGCTCGGGAAATATGGCTGGGATCCGCTCTCGTCGGCGCGAAAGGGGGATGTCCTGATGAACGGAATCGAGCGGAACTGGTGGCTGAGCATACTGGGCGGAATCAACAGCATCGGGTCCCTGAAAGGCTTTGACGGCCGTGTTTCACCGGCGGTGGACCTCGCACTGGGCAAGTGGCTCTCCCCGCAGTTTGGCCTTCGCCTGGGCTGGCAGGGACTGTCCTGGCAGCTCTCCTCCGGGGAGCGCAGGGACTTTGGCTATCTCCACGGTGACGTCGTCTGGAACGTGCTCAATACCTGGATTCCTTACACCCGCGAACGCAGATGGGACTTCGCACCCTATCTCCATATGGGTTATCTGCGGGAGACAGAGACCGGGGGAGGCACGGTTGTGGACCGGACCTATGCCGCGGGTGCGGGTCTACTGGGATCTTATCGTCTCGCGGAGGGGCTGAACCTGATTCTGGATGCCCGTGGCGCCCTTTTGCCCTCCGGTGCAGCGGGTCCATCGATCCAGGGACGTGTCCTGGCGCTGTCCCTGCTCGGCGGCCTATCCTTGGATCTGGGACAGCGTGGCTGGGAAGTATGGGGCGTCGAAACGGAGGCTGTCTCCCTCCGCAGAATCTCTCACAGCGGCCTTGGACTCGGCGCTTTTGCGGACAACTGGTTCGTGAGCGTTGCAGCGGGGGCCAACCTGGGAGTGGACCCGGGTAGAAAAGGAATCCGTCTGCTTGGGGCTCCGACCGGAGGTGGGGAAGTCGCCATCGGAAAATGGGCCTCTCCGGACTTTGGGTTCCGTGCCGGCTATCAAGGCATTTCTCTTGGAATGAATGGACAGTCAGAGGGTTACAGCTATCTCCATGCGGACCTTCTGTGGAACTTTTCGCGCAGCGTGACCTCTTTGAAAAAGCATTTCTGGGAGGCTGTTCCCTATATGCATTTCGGGGTGTTGTATGAGTGGGATACCGCCGTTGCGCCGCGGAAGAGGCTGGAGAGGGAATTCGCTTCCGGTGCGGGCCTTCTGAATCTTTTCCATGTCCATGAGAATGTCGCCGTGACGGCGGATCTGCGGGGAACCCTCCTGACCCGCGCTGCCAGTGTGGACAAACATATTGGAATCGGCGGAGCAGGCAGCCTCCTTCTGGGCCTGCAATACAGTTTCGATCCGTCTGCCAGAGAGCGTCCCCGGGTTGAAGCCGGCTCTATCCTGGACCACTGGTTCCTGGGCCTCTCGGGCGGAGCCCAGTATGCCGGCCGTTTCCAACTGGCCACCGACCTGTCGCTCGGCAAATGGTTCTCACCCGAACTGGGTGCGCGGGGAGGCTGGCAGGGGCTTCGCATCCGCGGGACCCAGGGACCGGCCTATGGCCTGCATTATATCCATGGAGACTTCCTATGGGACTTCACCAACAGTGTATTCGGCTACAAGGCGGATCGCCTGCTTTCCGTCATTCCTTATGTCCACATGGGCATTCTCAATGAGGCGAACCTGGACCGGAAGGGACTGCATGAGAGGGACTTCGCCGCCGGTGCCGGTCTTCTGGGCGCAGTGCGCCTGTCTTCCCGGATGGACTTGACGGGCGATGTGCGGGGAACCTACCTCAAAGGAGATATCTCCCTGGGGAAACCGTATCTCGTGTCCGCCTTCGCCGGGCTCCGCTACCATCTGGGCGAGCGTGGTTTCGAGTCCATCGAGAAAGAGGAATCCAAGGCGCGGGACAAGCGCAACTGGGCCGTGTCCGTCAACCTGGCAGACCTGGTGGATTTCGGAACGGGCTCTGCCTCCATCCAATACGGCATCGCCCGGCACTGGAGCCTGGAAGGAGCCTTCCGCCTGAATCCCTGGATGCCGAAAGAGAATCTCTACGACAAGGCACAGAGTTTCTCCCTCGGAGCACGCTGGTGGCCCTGGTACATCTATTCGGGCTGGTGGCTGAAGGGGAGTGCGCGTGTGGAAGGATTCAAGCGAAGTGGCATCCCCGTGAAGTCATCCGGCATCGGAGAAGCCTATGGCATCGGAGTCAGCGGAGGCTATTCGCTCATCCTCTGTCCCTGGCTGAATCTGGACTTCGGCCTCGGCGGCTGGGGTGGACGGCAGCGCCTGTATGAAGGAACGCGCCGCTGGTTTGCCGAGCCGGAGGCAACCATCGGTGTCATGTTTGTTTTCTGATGAAAAATCCTTACTTTTGTGCGTTGTAATGGACAAATTTTAAAACACACTGATATGAAAAAGATTTTTGTTCTCGCCCTCGCGGCTCTTCTCGTGGTCCCGGCCATGGCCCAGACCAACAAGGAAGCCATCAAGGCTGCTGAAAAGCAGGTCCAGGAAAAGCAGAAAGAGCTCGCCGACGCCCAGCGCAAGAGCGACCAGACGGCCAAGGAAAGCCAGCAGCAGATTGACCTGCTGTCCAAGCAGGTGGAGCTTTCCAAGATCCAGTATGAGCAGGGAAAGAAGAATCTTTCCGTGATGAATGATGCCCTCAAGGCCCGCCAGAATGTCATCAAGGCCAAGCAGGAAACCCTGAAACTCGAAAAGAAGGCCCGCAAGATTGACGACGGGAAACTCGATGCCAACGACAAGATGGAAATCAAGAAGGCCGAAGAGGAAATCAAGCAGCTGCAGGCAGAATACAAGATCGCCCAGAAGGACTACAAGGAAGCCGCTGCCAAGGTAGGGGAGAGCAAGAAGGCCGTCCAGGATGGTCAGAAGCAGATTTCCGCTGCCAAGAAGGAGGCTGCTGCCGCCAAGAAAGAGGTGAAGGCTGCCCAGAAGGAAGTCAAGGCCGCCCAGAAAGAAGTGAAAGCCCAGGAGAACATCGCTGCCCAGCAGGAAGCGCTGATCAAAGCCCAGAAGGAAGCCGAAGAGGCTGCCAAGAAGGCAGAGGCCGCCCAGGCCAAGGCCGAGTTGGCTGCCGAAAAGGTGGATCAGTCCGCTGAAACCGTCCAGCAGGTGGTCAAGGAAACGAACGAGGCGGTCGAAGCTGTCAAAGATACGACCATCGTCGTCCCCGTTGTCCCGGTGGTCGAATAGTTACTTGATTCCATATTTCCGGAGAATCCGGAGCAGGGATTTTTCGATGGAACGCTCCCAGAGGCTATAACCGTAGTCATCTGGGTGCGTTCCGTCTACGGACCATTCGTGGAGACCGTCATCGGGATTCGTCTGGATGAAATAGACGTCCTTGTATTTTTTGACGGCGATTTTCATCAGGGAATCGGCCATGTGCTGCTTGGCGGCCTCGAAATCATCGCTGCCGTGGTCGAAATTCCGGCTCTCGCGGTAGATGGTCTGCTGGAAAATGAGCGGCTTGCCGGGATGCGCTGCGATAAGCCTGTCGATGAACGGCTGCAGGCGCTCCTTGATCATCTTGTAGTCGGGGTTCGAGAAGGAGTCGAACACGTAGGCGTCGGCGTCAACGTTCTCAAGCACCGCGGCGAAGTAGGGCTGCATCTTGCAGTTGCCGCTCATGCCGAAGCCGAGCACCTGCATGCCGGTATGGCGCATGAACTGCATGGGGTAGCTCATGGCAGGGCGGCTGGTGCTGATGCCGTGGGTGTATGACGAACCGTGGAAGACTATCTTGTTGCGGAACTGTCCGTCGAGCTTCTTGATATGGGAACCTACCTCGACGCCGATCTTGCAGGAAACGATTTCGCAGTAGTTGGGGAGATACAGGATGCACTCCTTCTCGCCGGGCGCCATGTCCTTGATAAGCACGAGGTTATCCTCGCCCTTCTCGGGCTTTGTGGCGCCTGCTGCGGCCCACTGCCATTCGCCCTTCTTGTTCTTGATATAGAGGTCGTAGCCGCGATAAGCTATGGGCATGGTGGCCACTGAGGTGTACAGCTGGCCCCACTGGGTCTTTACGCTTATGGTGCTGGAATTGGTGCTGAATATAACGGCAAGTCCCGCGGAGCAGCGCGCCTGGAAGTTCTCGCCCTTGGTCATGCCCTTGTACTTGACCGTATCGACACGGTGGTAGGGGTTGGGGGTGTCGTAGAACATCTTGCCCACGAGGCCGATTTCCGACGCCTCGGTGAAGCTGTAGCCCGTTCCCTTGGGAGTGGTGGGGTTGTCCATGACCGCCTGGAGTTTCTCGAAATGCTTGTCATCGTAGGATTTGGTGACGTTGTAGAGCTTGGGGCTGCAGGAGCAGACCATCAGAAGCACTGTTGCCGCAAAGATGAATCTTTTCATTGTGATATAATTGGTTGGTTAGAGTCTGGTCTTACAAATATAAGAAATTCTTTA
>JAEEHS010000073.1 GCA_016281015.1 Bacteroidales bacterium | reverse complement strand
TTATTAATACCGTACCGGCGGTGAATACTCCATGCACTATACCCTGCCTCCATTAAATGCATGTAATGCAGCAACTGTTCATACTTGTGTTTCATAACAAAACCCCGAAAGTTTTTTGTCTAACTTTCGGGGTTCATGTCAGAGAGGGCCAGCCATCTTCCGTTTTACTCTTCCGGGGCGAACATCGGGTCCCAGGCGGGCAGCAGCACCGGTTTCTGTTTCAGCTGCTCCTGGAGGGAGGCCGGAACAAAGCGTTTCTCGACAACCAGGCGGAACATGTATTCGTCGAACCAGCGGTCCGTCATGACGATATTTCCCTTGTAGCCGGAAGTAGCGCCCCAGCTGTTCTCGACCATCCATTTCGCCGGCTTCCCGTCCACGATGTCCACGGCAATGAGGGTCATCGCGTGCGAGGAACCGCTGGCATGGGTCATGACCCGTTCACGCTTGTCCATGCCGAAGCGTACGCCCAGCAGGGATTCATAGTCGAAATTCTCCAGGTCGGCGATGCCGGTTTTCCGGTCCAGGAATTTGCCCACGTCGCAGGAGAAGTACATGGCGCGTCCCGCCTGGATCGAAGCGATGGCCATCGGTTTGATCTCCTCCATCGGAAGGTTCAGGTAGACCCAGTTCTGGCCGTCGTACAGGTGGCGGTCGTATTCAATCTCATAGACCTTGTAATACTCGCGGCAGGGATCGTTCATGACCATTACATAGCCGTTTTCCAGGTCCTCGCCGAGGAATTCCCGGTAGAACTCCTTCGGGGTATAAGTCTTCGTCGAGACCCGTTCGCCGTTGGCGTTTTGGCGGTGCCAGGTGAAGGAGGTGGGCGGCACCCCCAGCGTGAGACAGAGGATGCGGTAGATTTCTGTGAGCTGGGCCTTCTTCATCTCCTGTAGCTGCTTTCCTTTGGCCTTCCCGGCGGCGGCTTCCCTGAGGCGGAGACCGTCTTCCCGGAGTTTCAGCGAAAGCTGGGAGCGGAGCTGGGCGGTGTTGTTGGCCGCATAGGATTCGTCCATGGCTTCGGAAGGCACGACGCCGTATTTCATGACGAGGTTGGCTACCCCCGTGAAGGTGCCTCCATCCCCGATCGGATGCTGGAAGAGCCAGTCCACTTTCCGGTCGTCGAAAGGCAGGTCCTTCGTGTCGATGACCGCCTGGAGGAAGAGGTTGGCTTTCTCCAGCTGGTCATAGAAGAAGAGATAGTTCTGCGAAAAGGTGAAAGCGTCCAGATCGTGCTTCTCGATCATCTGGGCGCGGAGCACGTTCAGTCCGGTGAAGAGCCAGCAGCGGCCGGAGGATTTCTGGTCGGTGCGTCCCTGGGTTTTTACGATGTCGGAAAAATGAAGGTCCATCTGCTCGCGGGCGGCGTTGGCGGCCAGGGTGTTGATGGGCGCTGCGTTGAGGGCGTTGCGGAGGGCCTTATCGGATGCGGTGGCGCTGTAGCCTTTGCTGATCTCGGCAAGGAGCGACTCGTCGATCCCTTGAGCGAGGGCGTTGAGGCCGGCGGCAAGGGCCAGGCAGAGTGTCAGAATTCGTTTCATATGCTTTGTTTACTGGGTATCCATGCAATCAGGTAACCGACCAGGGCGACGCCGAGTCCGGTCCATAGGATGTCGCTCCCTTTCAGGACGACGGGATAAGCGGAAAGAATAAAGTTCCCCGGCATTTTGATCCATCCGAAGCGGCTTTGCAGATAGACGACCCCAAGGCCGAGGAGCAGTCCCGCCGCCAGGCCGGTCAGCGACACCAGCCAGCCTTCCAGCAGGAAAATCCGCCGGGTCATTCCCGGCGTGGCCCCGAGGCTCCGCAGGGTCTGGATGTCTCCCTGCTTTTCGATGATGAGCATCGTCAGGGAACTGTAGATATTGAAGGCGATGATGGCCACGACGAAAATCAGGATCAGGTAGATGGCGAGTTTCTCGTAGCGCATCATCTTGTAAATGGCATCATTCTGCCGGCTCCGGTCCAGGACGCGGTAGTCCGCTCCCAGGCGGGAGGACAGTTCCCGTACCATCTTTTTGACATCGGTGCCGTCCTTCAGGCGGATTTCAATGGACGAGACTTCTGTTTCACAGCCGAGCAGCTCGCGCATCACCTCGATCGGCACCAGCACGAGCGAGGCGTCCAGTTCGGCATTGATGGACAGGATGCCGGAGGGCATGACCTGTTCCCGCCGGAGGGAGGCCGCCGGATTGGACAGCGAAATCTGGCTTTCCCGGTCGGGATAATGGATTTCGAGCGGCGTGGTGAAACGCGGATTCACGCCGAGTGAGTAGGCCAGGCTGACTCCGACGACGGCCTGGGGCAGGTCCCCGCGGTGGAGCAGGAAGCGGCCGTCCACGATGTGTCCCGTAAGGGACGTCTCCTCTTCCGCAACGCGGTCCAGGCCCTTCACCCGCGCGAGCGACTGTCGGGAACCATAGGAGAGGAAGGCCTGTTCTTCCAGGACGCTGGACATGTTCAGAACCGCATCCTGGGCATAGGCCCATTCAAAGGCGGGATTGTCCGGCACGAAAAATTTACCCTCGGCCGGTTTGACGGCAATGTCCGGATCGGCGTCCGTCAGGGCGTCGGAAACCAGGGCGTTGAAGCCGTTGAAGACAGAGAGAATGATGATAAGCGCTGCCGTGCCGATCGCCATGCCCGCGACCCCGATACCCGAAATGATGTTGATCACATTGTGTGATTTCCGGGCGAAGAGGTAACGGAAGGCGATGCGAAGCGGCAGGTTCATTTTTTCAGCAGTTCTTCGATATGGGCCGCATAATCCAGGCTGGTGTCCAGATAGAAGACCAGCTCGGGAATGATCCGGAGCTGCTTGCCCGTCACATGGCCCAGCTCCCCGCGCCAGGCCTTGCCGTTTTCTTCAATCAGGCCCATCACCGCCGCCTGTTTGTCGGAAGGGAAGATGCTGACATAAACCTTGGCGACCGACAGGTCCGGGCTCATGCGCACTTCGCTGACGGTGACCATGGCGCCGCCCATCGCCGCCATCCCTTTGCTGCGGATGATTTCGGCGAGGGCTTTCTGGATTTCCCGGCCCACTTTCAGCTGCCGGGTGCTGGCAGGTTTCTCCATTACAGTACGTTGATGATGAAGTAGTTTTTCTTTCCTTTCTGGGCGAGGATGTAATGCCCGTTGACGATGTCACGCTCCGTAATCTCGGCGTTGATGTCCGTCACCTTGTCCTTGTTGATGGACACGCCGCCGCCCTGGACCATCTTGCGCGCCTCGCCCTTGGAGGGGAAGATGGCGGTCTGGACAGCCAGAAGGTCCAGTACGTTGCAGGGCAGGTCGCTTTTCGCGATGCCGAAGGAGGGAACGTCGGCGAATACCGCGCGGAAGGTCCGCTCGTCCAGGCGCCGGAGTGCCTCGGAATTACCGCCGAAGAGCATCTGGCTGGCTTCCACGGCCTTGTCGTAGGCCTGCTGTCCGTGGCACATGAGGGTGACTTCACGGGCGAGCACCTTCTGGAGTTTCCGCTGGGAGGGATCCTCCCGGTGCTCGGCGATGAGCCCTTCGATGGTCGGCTGGTCCAGGAGGGTGAAGATCTTGATATAGCGCTCGGCGTCGTCATCGGCCACATTCAGCCAGAACTGGTAGAACTCGTAGGGCGAGGTCCGCTCGGCATCCAGCCAGATATTGCCTTTCTCGGTCTTTCCGAACTTCGTGCCGTCGGCCTTGCGGATCAGCGGGCAGGTGAGGGCAAAGGCCTCGCCGCCGTCCATGCGGCGGATCAGTTCCGTGCCGGTGGTGATATTGCCCCACTGGTCGCTGCCGCCGAGCTGCAGGACGCAGCCCTTGTTCTTCCAGAGCCAGTAGAAATCGTAGCCCTGCATCAGCTGGTAACTGAATTCCGTAAAGGACATACCTTCCGAGGAGTCCCGCTGGAGGCGTTTTTTCACGGAGTCTTTCGCCATCATGTAATTGACGGTGATGTGTTTTCCGATATCGCGGATGAAGTTGATAAAGGAGTAGTCCTTCATCCAGACGTAGTTGTTGACCAGTTCGGCTTTGTTGGGGGCGTCGGAATCAAAATCCAGAAAACGGGCGAGCTGGGCCTTCAAGGCGGCGACATTGTGGTTGAGGGTCGCCTCGTCCAGCAGGTTCCGTTCGGCGGATTTCATCGAGGGGTCGCCGATCATGCCCGTCGCGCCGCCGACCAGGGCGTAAGGTTTGTGTCCGCAAGCCTGGAAATGCTTGAGGATCATGACACTGACAAGGTGTCCGATATGCAGGGAGTCCGCCGTGGGATCAATGCCGACATAGGCCGCCTGGGGACCTTCCATGAGTTTTTCTTCCGTTCCGGGCATGATGTCCTGGATCATGCCTCTCCATTTGAGTTCTTCTACAAAGTTTTTCATAACCCACAAAGATACAACAATTTTTCAGATTACGCCGCTGCCGAGCATTTCCTGCCCGTCGTACCAGACGGCGAACTGGCCGGGGGTGATGCCCCGCTGGGGGGCGTCGAAAAGGATGAAAAGCCCCCTTTCCCGCATCAGCAGGGTCGCGCTCTCGAGGGGCTGGCGGTAGCGGATCCTGACGCGGTAGCGCCGCATTTCGCCGGGGGCGAGGGCCTTTTCGGGCCGGATCCAATGGATTTCAGAAGGAGCGATCCGAAGACAGAAGCGGCTGAGGCCCTTGTGCTGGTGCCCTTCTCCGACATAGATGATGTTTTTCTCCGTGTCCGTGGCAATCACGAAGACGGGTTCCGTGTGGCCGCCGACCCCAAGGCCTTTCCGCTGTCCGACGGTATAGAACTGTGCTCCTTCGTGCTTTCCGATGATTTTGCCGAAGGGATGGTCCTTGTAACGGGTTTTCCTGATATGTTTCTTTCCGCTGCGGTAGACTTCGGTTTCGAAGCGGATGTCGTAGCGAAGGGGCGCTGCGAGGCGTTCCAGGGTCTGGTCGTCGAGCTCTCGGAGGGCGCTTTCCGAAAAGGGGCACTCCCCGAGCGGAGCGCCGTCCGTGGTCAGGATTTTTTCCTCCGGGGCGTAGCGGACCGTCCTTTCAACGTCTGCGCCTTCCCGGAGCAGGCCGGAAAGGGTATCCTGCTGAAAGCGGTACAGCGCGTCCTGCTCATACCAGGGGTCGAAGACCTCGACGATGTCTCCTTCGACGGGAGTGAGTTTCTGCTGGAGGAAGGTCGGGAGGTCCACCTTGCCGACAAAGCAGATGCCCTGCGAGTCTTTCTTTTCGGCCGAGGGCAGGTCCGCTTCCTTGGCGATGCGGCGCACCTCGGGCTTGGCCAGTTCCCCGATGGGGAAGAGGGCATGGGAGAGCTGTTCCTGGCTCAGCTGGCAGAGGAAGTAGCTCTGGTCTTTGTTCGGATCGGCACCTTCCAGGATGCGGCAGCTTCCCCCCGGGAGGACTTCCTTCCGGACATAATGGCCGGTCGCCACGCAGTCGGCGCCCATCTTTCGGGCGACTTCCCAGAAAGCGTCGAACTTGATTTCCCGGTTGCAGAGAACGTCCGGATTGGGGGTCCTGCCATGGGAGTACTCGTTGAACATATAGTCCACGACCCGCTGGCGATACGGCCGGGACAGGTCCACGAAATAGAAGGGAATGCCGATTTTTCGGGCCACCATCTCTGCGACAAAACGGTCTTCCTCCCATTCACAGTCCCCGTGCAGGGTCGCATCCGCCTCATGCCAGTTCTGCATGAACATGGCGAACACATCGTATCCCTGCTGCTTCAGCAGGTAGGCGGCGACGGAAGAGTCCACCCCGCCGGAAAGGCCGACGCAGACTTTTATTTTGCTGTTTTCGGGCTTGAAAGATGCCATTTTGTCCATTTTTTCCCTGCAAAAGTAACACTTTTCAAAATTAATTCCTATCTTGCAGGACCTCATCAGGGTAAAAACATGGGATTATGACAGACAGACATCTGAGCATAGACTATATCGAGTACGGCAGCGTCTCGGAAATGGAGCCGAAAGACCAGGCCCTCGTCGCTGCGGCCCTCGAGGCGCAGAAGGGGACTTATTCCCCCTATTCGCAGTTTCAGGTCGGCGCCGCCCTCTTGCTGGAGGACGGTACGGTCGTCAAAGGAGCGAACCAGGAGAACATCGCCTATCCTTCCGGTCTCTGCGCCGAACGGACGGCCATGTTCTGGGCCAGCGCCAACCATCCCGGTGTGGCCTTTGACACGCTCGCCGTCGTCGGGGCGGACCATGGCGTCCTGTGCGAAAGTCCCGCTACGCCCTGCGGCAGTTGCCGCCAGGTCATGGCCGAATACCAGAAAAAATTCAAAAGGCCCCTGAAGATTATTCTTATTGGCAGCAAGCGGCTTTACAAGTTCTCCAAGGTGGACGATCTGCTGCCTTTTATCTTCGACAGTTTGAAAGTTTAGAAAAAATATTTACCTTTGCACCCGGGAAAGTCTTACACGACCAGCTCCCTCTGAAGTCCCCCAGGACAGGAATGTAGCAAGGGTAGGAGGTCGTAGCGGTGCGATGTAAGGAGCTTTCCCTTTTTTGTTATGATCGCCATTTATACCATCACCTCTTCCCTGCACGACGAGACGGCCGTGTCCGCCCTGTCCGACGCCTTCCTGAAAGAAATCTTCCCGCAGGGGAACTTCCTGATGCGGGGGAATGACTTTTCAGATTTCGGCAGCCATAGCCTGGACCTCATCTATGTCCGGACCGGGGGAGCGGAGGGCATCTTCAAGAGCCTGCTCCCGGAAATGCTCGCCCGGGGGACGGAACGCTATTATCTTTTGACCTCCGGCAAGAGCAATTCGCTGGCGGCCTCCCTGGAGATTCTCTCCTACCTGCGTCAGCAGGGACTCAAGGGGGAAGTCCTGCATGGGGGCGCCGCCTATCTCCAGGAGCGGGTTGCCGTCCTGTCCCAGCTGTCGGAGGCCCGCCGGAAATTCAAGGACATGCGGATCGGGGTGATTGGCCAGCCTTCCGACTGGTTGATTGCCAGCCATGCGGACCCGATGGCCGTGATGGACCGTCTGGGAGTGCGCCTGGTGGAAGTGCCCATGGAAGAACTCCTGACCGAATACGAAAAAGCCTTCGGCGAAAGTGCCCCGGACGAAGTGCCCATGGAATCGAAAGTCCGGGAGGCGTATCCCGGCGCCGTGAGGATCTACCGGGCGCTCCGGGTCCTGGTGGAGCGGAACCGGCTGGATGCCTTTACACTCCGTTGCTTCGACCTCTTGACAACGGTGGGGAATACCGGCTGCCTGGCCCTGGCCACTTTCAATTCCGAGGGCGTACCGGCCTCCTGCGAGGGCGATGTGCCGGCACTGCTGTCCATGATGATCGCCCATGCCCTGACCGCTTGTACGGGCTTCCAGGCCAATCCGGCACGGATCGACGTGGAGAGCGGAAAGATGCTCTTCGCCCATTGCACCATTCCTTTCGCCATGGTCAAGGACTGGCAGTACGACACCCACTTCGAGTCGGGAATCGGCGTCGGCATCCATGGCGTTTTCCCGGAAGGCCCCGTCACGGTATTCAAGGTCTCCGGCGACCTGAAACGGCATTTCGTCGCGGAAGGGGAGCTCATCGCCAATCAGTATGAGGACCATCTCTGCCGCACGCAGGTCGTCCTTCAGCTTTCTCCGGCCGATGCCCGCTACTTCCTCACCGATCCCATCGGCAATCACCATATCATCCTTCCGGGCCGCTGCAAAGCCCTCCTGGAAGAGTTTTTGGGATAAACAAAACGGGAAGCCGTCCGGCCTCCCGTTTTTTGACGAGCCACTCATCAGATTCGAACTGACGACCTGCGCGTTACGAATGCGCTGCTCTACCGACTGAGCTAAAGTGGCAGGCTGATTTCTCGGAATCAGTGGTGCAAAGGTAGAAATAATTTTCGAAAAAACGAAACTTTCCGTAATTTTGTAGCCGTTATGAAATCTGACATTATTGTAATCGGAGGAGGAGCTTCCGGACTCATGGCGGCCGTCGGCGCCGCGGAGCAGTTGGCCGCTCAGGAGTTTGCCGGTACGGTAACCGTGCTGGAGAAAATGCCGAAAGTAGGCCGCAAAGTAATGATTACCGGCAAGGGCCGCTGCAATTTTACCAATGTCAAAGCGTGGGGAGACTTCTCCGGACACATCCGGACGGATGTCAATTTTGTCAGCCCGGCCTGGCACAACCTGACGCCGGAGAAACTGATCGCGTTGCTGCGTGAGAACGGCCTTCGCAGCGTCGTGGAGCGGGGAGACCGCGCTTTTCCGGAGTCGCATATGGCGGGAGATGTCGTGGATACGCTGCTGCGCGCCTGCACGCTGGCGGGAGTGAAAGTGGTGACCGGCTGCGAAGTGAAAACCATCGATCCGACCCCGCGCGGATTCAGCCTGGACTGTGTCCAGACCACCATCAAGGAACGCCGTATCAAGGATCCCGATCGCCCCTGGGCCAAACCCCAGATCAAGACCGAGACGACCATTGAACCGGAGCAGTACAGCTGCTCGAAACTGATCATCGCCACCGGCGGCCTGTCCTATCCCGGGACCGGCTCCACCGGAGACGGTTACCTCTGGGCCGAAGAGATGGGCCATGGACTGGAGCCTTGTTTCCCTTCGCTGACGGCACTGGTGCCCGCCGGTTACAAGGTGGAGGGAAATGCCCTGGCGAAGGAAATCAAGACCGTCTTCCAGGGGCGTACTGCCTACGGGAAGAAGCGGGAGCGCCGCGTGGCTCCGCTGCCGTCGTGGTATCCCAAATTCGAGAGGCATATCGAGCGGATCCAGCCGCTGAGCGACCTTGGCGAGATGTTCAACGGAACGACCCTGGAAAATGTCCAGCTGACGCTCCTGGTGGGCGACAGCCCCATCCAGAGCGAATTCGGCGACATCGAATTCACCGATGGCGGTCTGGAAGGTCCGCTTGGCTTCCAGGTCAGCCGCCGGGGGGTGAAGGCCCTGATCGACGGACAGAAAGTGGCGGTGTCCATCGATATGAAACCCGCCGTTGAACTGGAAAAACTGGATGAAGACATCCATGCCAAATGGGAGGAAGTCATCCATGATCCCCGTTCCAAAGGCCAGAGCTTCCAGCGGGTGTTCCGCATCCTGCTCGGCAAACTGATCCCTTGGAATCTGACCACCGCTTTCCTGAGGATGAATCCGAAAGTGAGCGTCGATACATTGGCCTCCTGCCTCAAGGACTGGAAGATGGACATCGCCGGTTTTGTGGGCTTTGAGCGCAGTGTCGTGACCGCCGGCGGCATCCCGCTGACAGAAGTGGTCGCCAAAACGCTGGAATCGAAGAAACAGAGCGGCCTGTATTTCTCAGGCGAGGTGCTGGATGTGGATGCCGATACGGGCGGATACAACCTCCAGCTGGCTTTTTCGACCGGTTATCTGGCCGGGCAGAGCGCCGCAAAATCCCTATGCAAGTAAGGCTGAACCGTTCCGTCCGGGCCCGGCGGATTTCCCTCCGCATCAGCCGGGACGGGGAAGTGGTGTTGACCTATCCCTGGTATGGACGGAAGGCGGATGCCCTGCGTTTCCTCCAGCAGAAGCAGGACTGGGTCCAGGCCCATCTTCAGCAGGTTGCGGCCCGTCCGGCGGCGGCTCCGCTCAGCGAAGAAGAACAGATTCGCGCGAAAGAATACCTCCCGCAGCGCCTGTCGGAAATCGCTGCTTTTTGCCACTTGTCTTATAGCCGGGTAACCATCCGGGACATGCATACCCGGCTGGGTTCCTGCTCCCGAAGTGGGCATATCACCCTGGCTTCCGGTCTGATCCGGCGTCCCTGGTATCTCTCGGATGCCGTGATTATCCATGAACTCTGCCATACGGTCCATATGGACCACCAGGAAGGCTTCCACCAGCTGATGGAAGGCCTGTGCCGCAGGTGGCTTGCCGTCTATGCGCAGGACCCGGAAATCGCCGCGCTCCTGTCGGAGGCCAGCCATTCCCGGGCCCGGTATCCGCTTTCGCACGCGCTGAGGCGGCGTCAGCTCAGAGCACTTTGATGAGTTCCACGACGAATTTCAGGGCGCAGTAGGGGGGGATCGAACTGCCGGCGCCCCGCTCGCCGTAGGCCAGGTTGTAAGGCAGGTAGAGTTCGTACTTTGCGCCTTCGGCCATCAGCTGCAACCCTTCGGTCCAGCCTTTGATGACTCCGTCGAGCGGGAATTCAGCCGGTTCGCCCCGCTTGTAGGAGGAGTCGAAGATGCTTCCGTCGGCGAAAGTGCCCTCGTAGTGGCAACGGACCGTATCGGTCGCTTTCGGCTTCCGGCCGCTTCCTTCCTGGAGGACTTTGTACATCAGGCCGCTCTTCGTCATTTTGACGGCCGGATCCTTGGCGACCTGGGCGAGGAATTTCTCCCCTTCGGCCTTGGCAGCGGCACCGGCGGCTTCCGCCCGTTCCGTCTGCTCTTCTTCCAGTTCCTTATAAAAAGCTTCCAGGGCGCTGCCGGCTTCTTCCATGGAAAGTTCCGGTTTTCCGGTCATCATTCCTTTGATGCCAGCGATAAAATCATCGAGATTCAGTCCGTGGATTCCCTGCTGGTACAGGCTGGAAGCCACGCTCATGCCAAATGCATAACTTTTTTTGTCCATATTCAATTGATTAGCGTTGCAAAGGTACGCTTTTTTGTTTACTTTTGTGTATGAAAAAACTGACTTTATTCGCGCTGGCCACTCTCGTGGCCGCGTGCAGTCCGAAATCGTCGGACCTCCCTGTGTATCTGGATGCTTCCAAGCCCCTCGACGAGCGGGTGGAAGATGCCCTTTCCCGCATGACGCTGGAAGAAAAGGTGGCCATGACCCATGCCCAGTCCAAGTTCTCCTCTCCGGGGGTGCCCCGTCTCGGCATTCCGGAACTCTGGCATACCGACGGTCCGCACGGCATCCGTCCCGAGGTGCTTTGGGATGAATGGGACCAGGCCGGATGGACGAACGATTCCTGTACGGCCTTTCCGGCACTGGTGAACCTGGCCGCCACCTGGGACCGGGAACTGGCCCGTCTGTATGGCGACTGCATCGGGCAGGAAGCCCGTTACCGCGAGAAAGATATCCTGCTGGGTCCTGGCGTCAACATGGGCCGGACCCCGCTGAACGGCCGTACATTCGAGTATATGGGCGAAGATCCCTATCTGGCGGCCCAGCTGGTCGTCCCCTATGTCCAGGGGGTCCAGGCAAACGGGGTTGCTGCGTGCGTGAAGCATTTCGCGGTCAACAACCAGGAAACCCGCCGGACGGCGACGAACTCCGTGGTGGACGACCGGACGATGTACGAAATCTACCTGCCGGCGTTCAAGGCCGCCGTGGATGGGGGAGCATGGGCCATCATGGGCTCCTACAACCTCTACAACGGCCAGTTCAACTGCCACAACAAGAAACTTCTCTGCGACATCCTCAAGGATGAATGGGGCTTCGACGGGGTCGTTATCAGCGACTGGGGCGGCTGCCGGGACGACGACCAGGCCATCGTCAATGGCCTGGACATCGAGATGGGCACGTGGACGAACGGACTCAGGGGCGCTGCTTCGGACAGCTACCAGAACTACCATCTGGCCCGTCCCTATCTGGAGCGCCTTCGTGACGGAAGAGCCACGGAAGAGGTGCTGAACGACAAGGTTCGCCGGATTCTCAGGACGGTGTTCCGTACCTCCATGTCCGGAGAGGTGCATTACGGCAGTTTCACTTCGCCGGAGCATTTCGCGGCGGCTCGCCGGATTGCTTCCGACGGACTGGTCCTGCTGAAAAATGACGGCGCCCTTCCGCTGCAGGTCCCTGAGGGCGGAAAGATTCTTCTCGTAGGAGAGAACGCCTACAAGATGATGGTCGTGGGCGGAGGCAGTTCCAACCTCAAGACCAAGTATGAAGTCATCCCGCTGGATGCCCTCCGGGAGGCCTTTGACGGCCATGCCGAGGTTGTCTGGGAACGCGGTTATGTCGGGGATGTCACCACCGTGTACAACAAGGTGGTCACCGGGCAGGACCTCAGTGAAAGCCGTAGCGCAGAAGAGCTCACGGCGTCGGCCGTAACGGCCGCGGCGGATGCGGATTATGTCATCTTCATCGGCGGCCTGAACAAGAGCAAGTTCCAGGACAATGAAGGCACGGACCGCCTGGACATCACCCTGCCGTATGGGCAGGATGCTTTGATTGAAGCGCTCGCCGACGTCGCCCGTAAACTGGTCGTCGTCAATATTTCCGGTTCTCCGGTGGCGATGCCCTGGGCTTCCCGGGTCAATGCCATCGTCCAGGCTTGGTACGGCGGTTCGGAAAGCGGCCATGCCCTCTCGGATGTGCTGACCGGAAAGGTCAATCCTTCCGGGAAACTGCCCTTTACGATGCCTCTGGCCCTTTCGGATGGCCCCTTGAAGAGCGAACGCCAGTATCCGGGTATCAAAGAGGAGGGCGAGCAGTGGTGGCAGGAATACTATGACGAGGGCGTTTTCATCGGCTACCGCTGGTATGATACGAAACAGATTCCGGTACAGTATCCTTTCGGGCATGGATTGAGTTACACCACTTTCGAGATCTCCCAGGCTGCGCTCAAGGGCAGCGGCGACAAGCGGGAAGTGACCGCCCTGGTCAAGAATACGGGGAGTGTTCCCGGTGCGGAAGTCATCCAGCTCTACATCTCCGATACGGAAGCTTCCGTGGAGCGTCCTGCCAAGGAACTCAAGGGTTTTGTGAAAGTATTCCTCGCTCCGGGTGAAAGCCGGAAGATCCGCATCCCCTTCGGAAAAGAAGCCCTGAGTTTCTTCGATGCGGAAAAGCATGCATGGGTGGCCGAGCCGGGTGAATTCCATGCTCTGCTGGGGACTTCCTCGGAAGACATCCGTGCTGACCTGCCGTTCTCGCTGAAGTAGGGGATTACTCCATCAACTTCTTGTACTTGAAGCGCTTGGGCTCTGTATCGCCCAGGCGCATTTTTCTGTTCTCTTCGTACTCCTGGTAGTTTCCTTCGAAAAAGACGACCTTTCCCTCGCCTTCGTAGGCGAGGATGTGTGTGGCAATCCGGTCGAGGAACCAGCGGTCGTGGCTGACGACCACCGCGCAGCCTGCAAAGGCGTCCAGTCCTTCTTCCAGGGCGCGGATGGTGTTGACGTCCACGTCGTTGGTCGGTTCGTCCAGCAGCAGGACGTTTCCTTCGTCCTTAAGGGTCAGCGCCAGGTGCAGGCGGTTCCGCTCACCGCCGGAGAGCACGCCGCACAGTTTTTCCTGGTCTGCGCCGGAAAAGTTGAAGCGCGATACCCAGGCGCGGGCATTGATGTCCCGTCCGCCGAGCCGGACCCATTCGGAATTCCCCGCGATGGTTTCATAGACGGTCTTTTCCGGGTCGATGGACCGGTGCTGCTGGTCCACATAGGCAATCTTGACGGTCTCACCGATTTCGATGGATCCGCTGTCCGGCTGTTCGATGCCCATGATGAGGCGGAAGAGCGTGGTCTTGCCGGCCCCGTTCGGGCCGATGACCCCGACAATGCCGGCCGGTGGCAGTTCGAAGCTGAGGTGCTCAAAGAGGAGCTTGTCTCCGTAGGCCTTGGACACATCGTTGAAACGGATGACCTTGTTGCCAAGGTGCGGTCCGTTCGGAATGTAGATTTCCAGGTTGGCCTCTTTCTGCCGGCTGTCGGCGGAGGCCAGTTTTTCATAAGCTCCGAGACGGGCTTTTTGCTTGGCCTGCCGGGCCTTCGGCGCCATCCGGACCCATTCCAGCTCCCGCTCGAGGGTCTTCCGCCGTTTGGATTCCTGCTTCTCTTCCTGGGCCAGGCGCTGGGTCTTCTGGTCCAGCCAGGAAGAGTAGTTTCCCTTCCAGGGGATGCCCTCGCCGCGATCCAGTTCCAGGATCCATCCGGCGACATTGTCCAGGAAGTAGCGGTCGTGCGTGACGGCAATCACCGTTCCCTTGTACTGCTGGAGATGGGCCTCCAGCCACTGGATGCTCTCGGTGTCCAGGTGGTTGGTCGGTTCGTCCAGGAGCAGGACGTCGGGCTGCTGGAGGAGCAGGCGGCACAGGGCTACCCGCCGGCGCTCGCCGCCGGAAAGCTCTTTGACCTTCTGGTCGGACGGCGGGCACTGGAGCGCGTCCATGGCCCTTTCCAGTTTGGCATCGATTTCCCAGCCGTCGAGATGCTCGATCTTCTCGGTCAGTTCCCCCTGGCGTTCGATGAGCCGGTTCATCTGGGCATCATCCATCGGCTCCATGAATTTCAAGGAGATCTCGTTGTATTCCGCCAGCGTGTCCATCACCTCCTGGACCCCCTCCTGGACTACTTCCAGGACGGTTTTCTCCGGGTCCATCTGTGGCTCCTGCTCCAGGTAGCCCACCGTGTAGCCCGGTGCCCAGATGACCTCGCCCTTGTAGGATTTCTCCACCCCGGCGATGATTTTCAGAAGGGTACTCTTTCCGGAACCGTTCAGACCGATGATACCGATTTTGGCCCCGTAGAAGAAGGAGAGGTAGATGTCCTTGAGGATGACACGGTTGTTATGGGGAAGCACTTTCCCGACCCCGGCCATGGAAAAGATGATGGTTTCGTCTGCCATAAATGTCGCGTTTTGCCAAAGGTACGAATTTTTTTCGTTCCTGCCCGCGCGATTCCCTGTCGACGCGGCGAAAGGGGAGGGTTAATCGAGGTCTGCGTCGAGGTAGTCGATCAAGTCGTAGGGGTCGACGTCGTTCAGGTCGATGAGGTCCGGTTCGACGGTGTATGAGCCCGCCTTCTTGTCCGGGGTATAGCTGCGCGGCTCTTCTTCCGGGTAATAAGTGACCGTGAAATTCTCGTAGTCGTAGGACTGGATTTCAGACGGCCGCCGGTTCGGGTCGAGGTTCTTCCAGACCGTGGTTTTCCGGCCTTTCTGCTGCTCCTCCTTCTCCAGCTTCCGCTGATCGCACTCCTGGATCACGTAACAAAAAAGCCAAAAGGTCACCAGCCCCAGCACAATCCGGCAGTATAATCCCAGGAAGGACCTTTCCGTCAAAATGTTACGCGTTTCTTTCGAGGGCTTTTTCGTAGATTTCATGCAGTTCTTGTCTTAGGTGTCCAGGCTGGATGACTTCGACTGAGCGGCTGCGCCGCAGCAGTTCCATCCTCAAATCGTTGGTAACGCGAAGATGCAGGCGGAGGGTGATGCCGTCGGCATCTTCCCGGACAATGGTCTGGGAGGGATGGATGGGCAGCGTTTTCAGAAATCCCGCATCCAGACTGTCATAGTGAAGGATGATTTCCTCCACCGGGATCTCCGGATCGTTCCAGACACCGAAACAGTCCTGAAACAGCGCTTTTCCATCGATGGAGGCATCCCGCCGGAAGGTTTCCTCATGGGCTTTGAACCCCTGCATCCGGCCCATCTCGAAGCATTTCATCTTGCCGTCCTCATCTTTGCCCAGCAGATACCAGCGGTGCTGCGACTCTTTCAGGAAGTACGGCTGGACGGTCTTGCGGCGCACCTTCCCATTCTCACGGAAATAGGTGTAATCAAAGGACACGACCTGACGGCTTTGGATGACCTGTATGACAGGGGCGATTTCTACGCTGAAGACCATCTGGCTCTCTTCCGGGATGATCAAGTCATGAAACTCTTTGTTCTCTTCGACGAGCTGCAGCATCTCGATATCTCTCAATAGCTGGACATATCGGCTTGCGACCGGCGTGTATTCCGAGATATAGTATCCTTTTCCGGGAGCATGCTTGATTTCGATGCCGAAGAGTTCGGCCATTTCATGGATGTTCCGCTGCAAAGTCCGCTGCGTCACCCGTTCATCTTCCCCCATGATGCCCTGGGCGGCATCCAGCAACTCCTCTGTCGGAACATATTTCATGTTGCCGCTGAGTTTGTTGATGATGCGCCCATAGCGCCGCAGTTGCTTGGTCTGTTGCATTATTTACTCAAATTGGCAAAAGGCCGTCTCCCTCCATGCTGCTGCTTGAACAGATCGATCAATTGGCTCTCCATCTGATCCGGATCCCCGGTCGGCATGGCCTTCCAGCAGAATTCCAGGTCCTCATGGTCTTGGAGCTGCCAGATATAGCGTCCGCCCCAGTGGCCGACAGGCTGCCCCGCCCCAAAACGGAGATAGGTACCGATGCGATGGCGGAGGCTGCTACGAGTCATGCCGATATAGACGATTTCCTCGTCCGGAATCCAATTGCTCTCCAATTCTGAAATGGGAACATTGGGATCATCGCCTCCATAATGTCCTCCGGATCCGACTGGCAGGAATACGGGAGCATCCTTCTTTCTACGGAGCACAATGTAGACTCCCGGAAACTCCGGAATCAGAGAAGAGTTCGTACGAAGCTCCGCGATGCGGACCGGCGCGGAGAAACCTATTGCCGAAAGATGGGTTGTTTTCTCAGGAGACGTGTTCTGGTGTTCCTCTGGTTCTAAAGGTGCCCCTATACGGACAAAGAACCAATTCGTATTCTTCGTCTTTGCTTCCGCCAATACGCTCGGAATGGCATCCAGATTTCCCTCCTTATCTAATTCCCTCAAGACCTTTCGAATGGGCAGACCTTCTCTTGTGTAATCTTTTTGAAACACTCCAGCCCGAATAAAATCTGGCATCAAAGATTTCGCCGGCACTTTATTGACTGACGGGTTTGACTGAAAAAACTGATCAATGACTTCATTGATTTTCTGGATTCTGTCAGTATTCATTTCTTTGTCGCGTATGGTTTTCTGCAAAGATAATCCTTCGGAGCGACAAACCATGTCGCTCAGAGAAAAAGTTGCTGGTAGGCGGCGGCTTTTTTTTCGAGGGGGAGCGGGTAGGCGCGGGAAGAGGAGGGCATGCGCCAGAAGCGAAGCGCCCGGCCGTCAATCCGCACGTCGCGCCAGGCGCCCATCGGCGGAATCGCGCAGCCGCAGGTCTGAGCGATGACCTCGGTGGCCTTCTGGCCGGTGGTAACCAGATGCCGGCACATGGGAATCTGTCGAAGCAGAGCGGGAATATCTGTCGGCGTGACCACTTCCAGAAAGGCATCCGAGGCATTGTCCTTCAGGCGTCGCACCTCGCAGGCAGTATCGTAGAAGGCAAGGCCTTCTTCGGTGCAGAATGTCCGGATGGCCGCTTCGTCGAAGCGCTTTTCGCCGACGACGCAGAAATGGTCCTTGTCGCCAAAATGGATCAGCCCCATGATGCGCCAGAAGTCATTGATCCAGTTGGGGTAGTAGAAGGACATGCACCAGCGGTGGGGCTGAGGCGGAAAACTGCCAAGGAAAAGCAGGCGTGCTCCGTCCGGCAGGAAGGGCTCGAAGGGGTGCTTTTCAGTGGACATGGCCTTGCAGATATTGCCTTCGCCGCTCCTCGGGAAATCTCTCGATAGCATAGCGAAGCATGGTCCTGGGCATTCTTTGATAGCGGCCGCCCGCTCGCAGGTAGCCTTCCAGGGCCTCCTGGTCCCGCTTTCCGGCCTCCCTAAGGAGCCAGCCGACGGCTTTGTGGATCAGGTCATGCGGATGATCGAGCAGGGTGTCGGCGATGGCGAAGGTGTCGTCCAACTGTCCATGCCGGATGAAAGTCATGGTACTGACCATCCCGATGCGCTGTTCCCAGAGGGTGCGGCCGCTGCGGGCGAGGTCGTAGAGCAGCGTCCGGTCTTTGTCCAGAAGCCACTCGCCCAGCAGCGGATACGAGGAAAGGTCCACCAGATCCCAGTTGTTGATTCGGTCGGTATGGGCCAGATAGAATTGGACACAGGCCTGCCGGAGGTCCTCCTTCCCATGCCGGAAGATTTCCACCAGGGCCAGAAGGGCAGCCAGACGCACTTCATGGTATTCGCTTGCCATACACTCCTCCAACTCCGGGAAGCCGGTTTTCTTCCAGCAGGACTTGACGACAGAGCGGGTCACGGGCACCTTGATGCCCAGAAAACGGTCGCCCTCGCCGTACTGTCCCGGTCCGGTCTTGAAAAAGCGGGCAAGGCCCTCCACCTGCGAGGGGTCGGCATGGGAAAGCATCTGAGAGAGGAGTTCGTTCATCTTCCGTTCTTATTTACAAGCCGCAGGACAACATATTCGGAGCGGGTGCCGATGCGGAATTTCCCGCCCCAGATCCCGAGACCGGAGGAAACATAGTAGCGGGTGTCGCCCTTCTGATAGCTCCCGTAGGCACACTCGTACATCAGGTCGGTCAGCCAGTTGCCGGGCCAGATCTGCCCGTGGTGGGTATGTCCGCTGAACTGGAAATCAATGCCCGCCTCCTCGGCCACTTCGAGATTGTAGGGCTGATGGTCCAGCAGGATGGTGAAGAGGGAGTCCGCCTGAGCGATTTCCCAGAGTGCGGCCCGGCAGGGGTTGGATCGGTCGTCGCGTCCGATGATGCGGATTCCCTCGGCTTGGACGGCGCTGTCTTTCAGCAGATGGATCCCCGCATCGGAGAAAAACTGCCGGGCCTGCTCGTCGCCGGAGATATATTCATGGTTTCCGAGACAGGCGTACACCGGTGCTTCCAGCCGGCGGAATTCTTCGGCAAAACCGCCTTCGAGGAGCGGCCTGACACTGATGTCGATGATATCTCCGGCAATCAGGACCATGTCCGGATTCTCGGCATTGATGAGGTCCACCCAACGTCCGACTTCCTTTCGTCGGTTGTGGTAGCCGGCATGGAGGTCGCTCGCAAGGACAATGGTGAGGGGACGGTCCAGGGGCTTCTCCGTTTCGATTTCCAGCGGAATCCGGTATTTATGGTGGTAGTGGATACCTCCATAGACGAGCAGCACGGCGATGATGCCGAACACGGTCAGCGTACCGGCCCAGGAGTCATGCAGGAAGGAGGATGGAACGAGCCGGACTGCCCGGCCGAGGTCCAGCAGGACAAAAAACAGCAGGGCATACAAGAAAATAATCAGCCAGCTGTTGCCGAGTTCATAGGAGAAGGTAGCAAGGCCCATGGGGAGCCGTCCTTTCATCCCAAAGTTGATGAATATGCAGCAAAAGGACAGAGCGTAAATGCTGATAATCAGTAGTTTCCATCCATTTGCCAGCGGCAGGACACACCAGGTCCGCCAGGCGACATAGCCGGTCAGGAGCAGAAGCAGCAGCAGAAAAGCCAGAAGGACGTATTTCATCATGGAAACAAAGATAATCATAATTGCAGAACCCTGCAAAGATAGCTTCCCGCAGCGTTGATTCCTTTCACCGCGTCGACAGGGAATCGGGGGCAGGGGAATACTACAGCCGTTTCAGCCAGAGGATGCTGTCGGGGCCTTCATTGAAGAGGAGGTCGAGGGCGCTGAGTCCGGGGGTGAAGCCGAAGCGGTCTGCGAAGACCTGGAAATAGGGCTTTTCCAGACCGAGGTCGTGAAGGATGGTGTCGGGGCGCTTGGGGTGGATCCGGAAGCGGTAGTCATCGGGGATGCCGTCCATGGCACCCTCCTGGGGCTCGAAGGGCGCGGCGAAGTCTGCGGTCTCTTGCAGGGTGCAGGTGATGCCGGTCTTTTTCAGCAGGAAGTCCAGGGTCCGGAGGTTGAGGTCCCACAGCCGTTCGGGGCGCTCTTCGAGGATGGCGAAAAGTTCGTCCCGGTAGTATTCAAAGTAGGCGGAACTATAGTAGGCTGTGTCCAGCGCCCGCTCCGTCCGGATGAGCCAGGGGGTGGACCAGTCTACGCGAACGGAGCGGATGGACATGTCTTCGGCATGGACGACGGGGACCTGCAACATCTCGACGCCGTCACCGCCCAGAATGTAGCACCGGTTCCGATAGGACTGCTTCTGATAGCGTTCGGAGGCTTCCATCAAGGCGGTAGAAGGACAGACCCTGTCCGGGGACAGGGTCATGTCTCTGGCCAGGAGGGCCAGGTATGGCACGGGCGGGAAATATGCCGTGGACAGCAGCATCAGCGTTTCGGCGGGCGGATGATACCCCGCTTGGAAGCGCGGATGAAGCGGATGATGTTGTCCCGGCGTTCGGTCTGGGGGAAGTTCTCCTCGATGTAGGAGAGGGCATCGGACACATTCATGCCCTTGTTGTAAAGGGTCTCGTAGATGTCCTTGATTTCGTTGATTTCCACTTCTGAGAATCCGCGGCGGGCCAGTCCGACGCGGTTGACCCCCTCGAAGCAGCACTCCGTACGGCCGGCCAGGGCATAGGGCGGCACGTCCTTGGTCAGTTTGGAGAATCCGCCGATCATGGCGTGGCAGCCGACTTTGGTGAACTGGTGGGCGACGGACGCTCCGCCGACGATAGCCCAGTCATCCACGTCGGTCTCGCCGGCCAGGGCGACCTTGGAGACGAGGATGGTGTGGTTGCCGATGTTGCAGTCGTGGGCGACATGGACATAGGACATCACGAGGACATCATTGCCGATTTTGGTGAGGGCCTTGCCGGAGGCGGCTGTTCCCCGGTTGATGGTCACGCATTCACGGATATTGACCCGGTCGCCGATTTCGACCCAGGACTCCTCCCCGTCGAACTTGAGGTCCTGGGGAATGGCGCCGACCACGGCACCCGGAAAGACCGTGCAGTCTTTCCCCATTCTGACATACGAGAAAATGACGGCATTCGGAAGAATCTTGCAGCCGTCGCCGATTTCGACGTTTTCGTCGATGTATGCGAAGGGTCCGACCTCGACGTTGTCGCCGAGTTTGGCTTTCGGACTCACGCATGCGAGCGGATGGATTTTGTTCATATTGAGTGAGATAATTACTGTCGATGGGCTATTTCAGCAGGGCCCTCAGGGCTTTGGCCGCCTTGGTGTTGATGCCGTGGCCCGGTTTGTACGCCGTGATCTTGGCGTTGAGGTATCCGCCGCCGAGGCGCATGTCCCCGAGGAGGTCCAGCAGTTTGTGCCGGCCGCACTCGTCCGGGAAATGGAGTTGGAGGTTGTTCAGGTAGCCTTCGTCCGTGATCTGGAGGTCCGGCATGTTGAACAGGCGGGCGATGACGGAAAGTTGGTCGTCCGAAACGGGGTGCTCGACGATGACGATGGCGTTGTCCACGTCGCCCCCCTTGATCAGGTTGTTCCGGTAGAGATATTCGATTTCATGGAAAAAGACGAAAGTCCGGCAGACACCAATCTCGTGGGCATAGTCGGAAAACTCGTCCCAATGGGCCGACTGGATGCCGAGAATCTTGGAATTGAAGTCCACGGTAATGTCGGCGGAAGGGTGGTCGGCCGGCTCGATCCGGACCCAGGACCCCGTCCGGTCGTCCCGGATTTCGAGGGTCTGGGGAATGTCCAGATACTTGCGCGCCACCCCCTGGTCCACCAGCCCGTCGCGGGTGATGGCATCGATATAGGGCTTGGCGCTGCCGTCCAGGATCGGCACCTCGATATTGTCCAGCTCAATCAGCGCGTTGTCCACACCGAGTCCCGTCAGGGCGGACATGATGTGCTCGATGGTCACGACCAGGGCTTCGTTGTGGGAGATGGTTGTACTGCGGGCGGTGTTGGTGACATTCTCGGCCAGCGCTTCGATGACAGGCTTGGTACGAAGGTCGGTCCGGCGGAACTTGACGCCGTGTCCTTCGGGGGCCGCCATCAGTTTCATATGTGCATAAGTCCCTGTGTGGAGGCCTTTTCCTTCAAAGTAGTATGCTTTCTTGAGTGTATGCTGGTTGCCGTGCATAGGCCGTCTTATCTTTGTTGTCTACAGTCTCTAGCCGACAAAGATAAGAAAAATACTTCGGAAAGACAAACGGCCCTATTCGCCGCTTTGCTTGAAGTGGGCATAAGCCCGCATGTACTGCCTCACCGGAAGAACCGGGGATCCGACCAGCGTCTCTCCCTCCTTGCGGATGTTTCCGATGACGCCGCACTGGGCGCAGAGAGTCGTATGGTCCGCGATGGTCAGGTGACCGGCGATGCCGACCTGTCCGGCGATGATGCAGTATTTGCCGATCTTGGTGGAACCGGCAATCCCGACCTGGGCGGCCATGACGGTATGGTCGCCGATTTCGACATTATGGGCAATCTGGCAGAGGTTGTCGATCTTGACGCCGTTGCCGATGATGGTGGATTCCATCTGGGCACGGTCCACGGTGGTATTGGCCCCGATTTCGACATTGTTGCCGATGACGACGTTCCCCAGGTGTTCGATCTTCTCCCAGCTGCCGTCTTTCTGGGGTGCGTTGCCGAAGCCGTCGGAACCGATGACGCAGCCGGCGTGAAGGATGACATTGTCTCCGATGACCATGCCGGGATAGATCCTCACACCGGGATAGAAGATGCAGTTCTTGCCGATGGTGCAGTCGTCTCCGATGTAGACATTCTCGTGGATGATGGTATAGTCGCCGACTTTCGTGTGGTGTCCCACGAAGGAGAAAGCGCCCACATACACCTGTTTTCCGAATTGGGTGGTCAGGAACCAGCGGGCCCGGAGGCTGCGGTGCCGGCGTGCCTTTTTCTTCTTGTCGGATACATATTTCAGCAGTTCTGCGATGGCCGAATAGGCATCGTCGACACAGATCAAGGTCGGCGTGACGCGCTCGCGGGGCGTGAAACTCTTGCTCACCAGCAGGATCGAGGCTTTGCTGGTGTAGACGTATTCTTCGTATTTCGGGTTGGCAAAGAAACTCAGGGTTCCGGGTTTCCCATGTTCAATCTTGGCAAATTTGGTCGCGGTGGCGTTCTCGTCGCCGACAATCGTTCCGCGCAACACCTGCGCTAGTTGTTTCGCTGTAAATTCCATGTTGCAAAGATAATCATTTTCTTTCAAGCCGTGCAATCAATTCGTCGCCGAGGGCCTGTTTGACCCGGATGTGCTCCAGGACGGCCTGGACGAAGGAATTGGAGTCAAAGTCGCCGCGGACTTCGGCGAAGTCCATCTCTTTTTCGAGTTTGGTTCCGTCCACGCCGAAGGAGGTCATCGAGGCCAGGCTGAATTCTTTCTTGGCATCTTCGTAGAGCATCTTGTCCAGGCCGATGACGGCTTCCTGCCACTGCCGGACGATGTCGATGACCTGGTCCGCCGTCATCTTCTCGGGATCATAGCCAAAGAATTCGGCATATTTTCCATAGGCCCAGGTCCATTCGTAGGTGTAGTAATTCGCATGCATACGGTGGAACTCCGCCTGGATCTCGCCGAGGTCATGGACCCCGCCTTCTTCAATCCGCTCGAGCAGGGCGTCAATCTCGCCCTTTGGCGCAATCAGGCCGCTGATGTCCGACCAGCCGCCTTTCCCGATCGGGGTATCCGGCTTCAGTGCGGAGCGGATCTCGGCGTCGGATGCACCCGCGGGAAGGTTTTCCAGACGTTTGATGATGGAGTTCCCCAGAAATTTCGTGATGGCCGTCTTGTAGAAACGGAGGCCGTTCCGGAGCGAGGAATTCCGGATTTTCGTGCTGTGATAGGAGTACAGGTCGGACAGTTCGCCCGATGAGTACAGCAGGTTTTTCATCAGCTGGGTTCCCTTGAACATCTTCTGGATGGTGAAGGGGCTCAGCAGGTTGTAGTTGATGCAGTCCAGCCGGTCGGGGTCCTTGCGGGCGTCGCGGCGGGGCCATTTCTGGGCATCGCGGACCGTTCCGACGCTCCGGAGGTTCACCCCGGGGACCAGATAGGTCGTATTCTGCTGTTCGATGAGGTAGGAAAACGGCAGGTTTGTCGTGTCGGAATGGGTGACGTGGCGGCCCATCACCAGCGAGAAGGCGCCGATGCGGGACGGCCAGAGGATGTAGGAGTCGGACGAGGTCTTGGCCCCGCGCTCCAGGATGCCCTGGTGGATCGGACCCAGTTTGTACATATGGTTGGACTGGTTGGATCCGCTGCCGGCGTTCATGAAGGAGAACATGCCGGCAATCAGCAGGGTGGACTTGTGGTGCGTGACCGTGAAAGGACCTGCAAAGATGGCGCAGGCCTCACCGTTCTCTCCTTGGCAGTTGGAGAAAAAGAGGGAATCCGAAGCGCTGTAGCCATGGCCGAAACGGCAGCACTGGCCGATAAAGCAGCGTGTCATCGTCGTGTTGTCTTCTACCCGGCTGCCGCTCTCGAGGATAAAGTCGTCCATGATGACGCCATGGCCGATGTAGACGGGAGCGACGGCGTTGGAACGGATACTTCCGTTGCGCAGGCGGCTGGCTCCGCTGATGGTTGCATGGTCTCCGATCCTGACGCCGTTGATATTGCGGGTGTTGCGGATGAAGACATGGTCCCCGATGCGGGCACGTAGGCTTTCCTGGGCGGCGGCATAGTCTTCGGCCAGGGCATTGAGCTGTTCGATCAGCTTCGGGCGATGGCGGTACATGGCCATGATGTAGGCCGTCTGGGCGTCCATCCGGTCAAAGATTTTCACTTCCCGGCCGCCGGTTTCGCTCAGGACGGAAACTTCCACCCCGTTGCCGAAACGTCCCGCCCCGTCCATGAACAGCAGGTCCACGTTTTCGATCAGGCAGTGCGCTCCGATGTCGTAATTGGCGATATAGTTGGAGATGTTGTCAATCAGGCAGCCGTCTCCGATGCTGACATTGTGGAGGCGGGCATGGTGGATCCCGCTGGCGCGGACGACTCCGCCCGGCAGGGTGAACGAGCCCTCCAGAGAGCCGATGGTTACGTCTCCGGAGAATTCCGTGTCCGTGATGTTTTCTACACCGCCGCGGATTTTTACGCGGCTCCAGTCTAGCGAACGGCATCCGGCGGAGATAAGCTGCCGGATCTGCGCATCAGTCAAGGATTTGTATGCTTTCATTATTTGAAGAAAAGGTCTACGTCTTTGACGGCCGAGGGCAGGGCGAAAACGGCCACCCGGTCGTAGGGTTCAATATGGGTATCGCCGACGGCGATGAAGGAATCGCCCCCGCGGATTACGCCGCCGATGATGGCGTCGGAGGGGAAATCCAGGTTCTTGAGGCTGTCCTTGGTAATCCGGGCGCCGGGAGCGACGGTATATTCGAGCACTTCGGCATCCGTGCCGCTCATATAGCGGACGAAGCGGACCTTGTCGGACAGGGTGAAGCGGAAGATGCGCGAGGCGGTGATGAGTTTCTTATTGATGACCGTGTCAACGCCCATTTCCTCGGCCAGCCGCACATATTCCAGGTTTTCGACCTGGGCGATGACGCGGGACACGCCGAAGCGCTTGGACACGACGCAGGCCAGGATGTTCGCTTCGTCATTGCCGGCGACGGAAACGACGGCGTCGAATTCCCGGATACCTTCCTCCACGAGGAAATCCGAATTCCGGATGTCTCCGCTGACCACCGTTACCTCATCCGGCAGTTTTTCCGACAGGTCGCGGGCTTTTTCCTTGTCGATGTCGATCAGCTTGATCTCGTCGAGGTCCTGCTTGGCGAGCCGCTCGGCCGTCATCACGCCGATTTCGCTGCCGCCGAGAATCATTACTTTGCGGATCCGGATATCATCTTTCCCGAGCAGGCGCATGATCTCACTCATGCCCTCCCTCCGGGACAGGATATACACCATGTCATTGTATTTGAACTTGGTGTCGAATTTCGGGATGAGCGTCTCGGAGCCGCGGGCGATGGCGATGACGCGCATCCCCTCTCCGGGGGCTTTTTCCTGAAGGGCGGCCGTGAATTCGGCTACCTTCATGTCCAGCAGGGGAGCGTCGTCGTCGAGTTTGAACACGGCGAGGCGCAGTTTTCCGTTGGCGAAGTCCATCGCGTCCGTCGAGGCGGTGTGCCGGAGCATGGACAGGATTTCGTCGCTGGCGATTTTTTCCGGATAGAACAGCAGGTCGATCCCCATGTCCTTGAACATCAGTTTGTTCTCCGGCAGCAGGTAGTCCTCGTCATCAATACGGGCGATGACCCGTTTGGTCCCCAGGCGCTTGGCCAGCTGGGCGCTGACGATGTTGACGGTCTGGGACTGGTAGGGATTGACGGCGATGAAAAGGTCCGCCTTGGCGCAGCCGGCGCGGTGCAGGAGATCGATGGAAGAAAGGCCTCCTTCCAGGGTCACGACGTCTGCGGCGGAAGAGAGTGCGGCCAGCCGCTTCGGGTCGTCGTCGATAACGGTGACTTCACCGCCCTCCATCGAGAGCAGTTTCGCCAGGTGCGATCCAACCTGGCCGGCTCCTTCGATAATGATTTTCATATCCGTTTGAATAAGGCTTTGGGAACGATCCAGTGGGGATAGAGTCCGACCACCGGAATGGGCTTGGCATGGATGTGCGGAAGCCTCCTGCGGAGATGCCGGTATTCCTTGTGGGCATCCCAGACGGCCCGGAAAAAGGCCGGGCGCAGTGTCATCAGATACACAAGGGCAGCCGCTCCGTCCATGCATTTACGGGTAAACACCCGGAGACGGGCTTTCAGCGTAGAGCCGAGCGTTGCGGGAAGGTTGTTCTCCAGCAGGAGCAGGTTGTTCCGGAAGTTGAGTTTCAGTTTGTGGGGGGATTCATTCGGCAAGGTCCCGCCGCCGATGTGATAGACCTCGGAGTCTGGGACCACGGTGACTTTGTATCCGGCGAGCTGGATCCGCCAGCAGAGGTCGATTTCCTCCATATGGGCGAAGAAACGCTCGTCCAGGCCGCCGAGGGAACGCCATAGGCTGCTGCGGACCATCAGGCAGGCGCCGCTGACCCAGAGCACATCACAGGGTGTGTCGTACTGTCCCCGGTCTTTTTCGACGTGCTGCAGGACCCGGCCCCGGCAGAAGGGAAAGCCATAGCGGTCCACTAGGCCGCCCGCCGCACCGGCATATTCGAAGCGGTCCCGCTGGTCGAAGGCAAGCAGTTTCGGGCCGCAGGCGCCGCACTCAGGATGCGTGTCCATCCAGTCCACCAGGGGACGCAGCCACTGCCGGGGTACCTCGATGTCGGAATTGATCAGTACGAAATACTCCGCCTCGACCTGCGCCAAAGCGCGGTTGTAACCGCCTGTAAAGCCATAATTGGTGTCCAGCGAAATGACGCGGACCCCGGGGAAATGCTGCTGCATCACCTCCAGGGAGGCATCGGTCGAGCCGTTGTCCGCCACGATGATTTCTGCCTCCATGCCTTCTACGGAAGAGAGCAGGAAAGGCAGGAAACGCAGCAGGTACGCTTCGGTGTTCCAGTTCAATATGACAACCGCCGTTTTCACGCGCTGAAATCTACATTCAAAAACGCTAAGGTCGGAATTAATTTCGACATACACAACCGGGCGTCGTCGGCGGTGGCTGCCAGGGAGGCCCAGAGGCTGATCAGATTGCCGGAAATCAGCATTTCCCGGACCGGATGCGTCAGCTTTCCGCTTTCGAAGGCAAAGCCTTCAATGCCGAAGGAAAAATCCCCCGTGGAGGTGTTGGAATTGCCGCCGTTGAAGCCGGTGACAAAGATGCCTGAGCCCATTTTCCGCAGCAGGTCATCCCTTGTCCGGCAGCCGCCGAAGGGGCGGAGCACCGGACGGGTCGCCGCCTCGATGCTCGCAGGGAGGCCGGTCTTCCGGGCAATGTAGGTGTTGACAAAATAACGGGTCGGAACGCCCTGGTCGATGATGGGAAAATCTTTCGCCGCAACACCTTCGCTGTCAAAGAGTTTGGCACCGGTCGCACCCGGGGTGCAGGGCAGGTCCATCAGGGTCAGCTCCTTCGGGAAGAGCTGCTGCCCGATTTTGTCCAGGAGGAAGGAATTCTGCTGTTGGATGCTGTATCCGCCGAGGGCGTTCAGCAGCGGAGTCACAAGGCGCGAGGCACACTCCGCGTCGACAACCATCGTCCTTTTTCCACCGGGGATCTCCCGGGGTGCCATCTGCGCCCGGGCCCGCTGGAGGGCCTTCTCGGCGCAGGTTTTCAAGGCAGGAGTGAGCCCTTCCCGCGTCTGAGAGGCATCCCACCAGTAATCTTCATAATGCTGTCCCTGGGCATCTTCCACGGTCACTTCAAAACCCAGTTCGAAGTTCGTTTCCATGTGCCTGGCATAGAGACCGTTCGAATCGACGACGACACTGTCCGAGACATTGACCGACAGTTCTCCCTCTTCGGCAATCAGCCGGAAACCCTGTTCCAGCGCCTCTTTCCGCTCCCAAAGTGCAGCTTCCAGGATCAGCGTGCGCAGCCGCTGCGGTGTCCACTGCTGCCACGATTCATCCCAAAGTCCGAGTTCCTTTCCGCTGAGGGCCTTCCGGACCGTCCGCTCCAGGGGCGGAAGGGAGCGGCAGGGATCTTGTTCCAGCATCCGGACCATGGCGACGGACTGATAGACAAACTGCTCCAGGGCGCTTTCGTCCAGGAAGTTGGTGGAAAAAGTGCCGAAACGTCCGTCTACGAAAAGGGCCAGCTGCAGGCTCCGGTCCAGCGCGTGGGTCATTTTGTCGATCCGGCCGTTGAGGACCCCGGATAGTTCCAGCAGCGTTTCGTTGAGGGTGACGCGGGCCGCCTCCGCTCCGGCTTTCCGGGCGAGATCGAGGGCGAGGGTCGTGTAATAGGCTTTGTTGTCTGTCATGGCGTCGTACTATTGGATACCGCCGACGGTGAGCGAACGGATGAGAACAGTGGGAATGCCGCAGGAAACGGGCACCGACTGCTCTTTCCCGCAGGTCCATGCCCCCTTGTCAATCAGAAGGTCGTCCGCCACGGCGACGATGTCCTGCAGGGCTCTCGGCCCGTTTCCGATGATATTGATGTCTTTGACGGGCTGGGTCAGCCGGCCGTTTTCAATCAGGTAGCCGGACTTGACATAGAAGGTGAAATCACCCTTCCCGATCTGGACCTGTCCATTGGCAAAGTCCTGGACATAGATGCCTCTGGAGACGCTCTCAATCAGATCTTCCGCTTTCGCCGTGCCGCTTTCCATATAGGTTGTTCGCATCCGCGGAAGGGGAGGATAGCGGAACGATTCCCGGCGTCCGTTCCCGGTCGGAGTCACCCCGTAGTGCCGGGCACTGATCCGGTCGTGAAGATAGGAGGTCAGCACCCCGTCCTCCACCATGCAGGTCTTCTGTCCCGGCACACCCTCATCGTCAAAATTCAGGGAGCCACGGACGCCTTTGAGGGTACCGTCATCCAGGATGTTGATGCCCTTGGGACAGACCTGCCGACCCATCTTGCCGGCAAACACGGACGTCCCTTTCCGGTTGAAATCCGCTTCGAAGGCATGCCCCATGGCCTCATGGAGCAGGATGCCCGAAGCACCGGCGGCCATCACGACGCTCATTTTTCCGCCCTTGGGCTGCCGGGCTTCGAAAGCCTGGTCCACTCCGGCGGTGACTTCCGCGGCGATTTCACGCGAAAGGGCGGGGGAGAGCATCTCGGCCCCGCAGCGGAAGGAGCGGGAAGCGGATTTGTTCTCCAGATGGCCGTTTTGTCCATAGACGACCGTAACGGAAAGGGCTCCGAGCGGCCGTGTTTCGTATTTGAGCTCTTCCAGGGAATTGTACATCAGGATATCCGACACCTGCCATACCAGGGAAACGACGATCTTGACGATGCGTGTGTCCCGCCCCCGGATATCCGCCTCCAGCCCCTGCAGGAAGGGCAGGAATGCAGAAGCCGGGGTGCTGCGCCAGTGCCGGAGGACGGGATAGCGGTCTGCGGCGGGATTGGGCGTGCCCTTCCAACGGGCGCGGGTTCCTTCCGGCGGGACGTCCCCGTGATGGCCGCCGCCGATGGCGGCCGCGCTCCGGGCCGCCCCCAGCATATCCCGCTCGTCGGTACTTTCACAGTAGGCATAACCGGAGGCATCTCCGTTGAGGACCCGGATTCCGACCCCGAAATCGACATGGCTGCCACCGGACGTAACAGCCCCGTCCCGGAGGACGAGGTTGCTGTAGGTGGTGTTCTCGAAATACAGGTCGGCATAGTCCCCGCCCGCGGAAAGAGCCTCGGCGACAAGGCGCCCCAGCACCGGGCGGTCGAGGCGGAAAAGCTGGAAGTAGTGTTGTTCAGGATGGATCATTGTCAGATTTTACAAAAGCGGGAATGCCGTCCTGTGCGATGGGAGCATGGGCGATGGCCTGGGCCACTTCCTGGGCCACATCCTGTACCCGCGCCGGCGCCTCCGGCGTCTCGGTCAGCGACTCCTGGATCTGGGAGTATAGTTTGGGGTCCCTCACCTGCATCCCTTTCCGCGTTCCTTCCGCCACGACATGGAAGGGGGGACAGGAATTGTCCGCCAGGATCCATTTGTCACACTCGGGCATGTAATAGCGGAAAAAGTAGTCAAGGCCGCTGTGGTAGCGGCGGCGGATGGTGTCTTCCGGAATGTGGTGTCCGCCGGCGGCAACCCGGGCCGCCACCCGCTCCACCGCCATCTCCGGGCTGTTGAGCCAGAAATAGATGATGGTCACGAAATAGCCCTGCTGCTGGGCGCTGCGGACCATTTTCAGCAGGGAACGGGTGGCAAGGGTGGTCTCAATGCAGAAATCCTCCCTCCGCTGAAAGAGATACTGGACTTTCTTGAGCATGAAGCGGCTGGCCAGGATGTAGGCGCTCTCCGGCGCAAAGGGCGAAAGGCTCTTCGCAAACTCGTCGGAATTGACGAATTCACTGCAATCCAGCAGCTCCGGGAGCAGCGTATAGGACGCCGTGGTCTTCCCGGAGCCGTTACAGCCGGATATGATATACAGGCGGGGCACTTACTTGGTGGCGTCCTCCAGTTTGCCCATCATGACGAACATGAAGATGGCGGAAACGACACAGACGGCGAGGAATACGGTCCATACGACCCACAGCGGAAGCGGGCCCCAGAGGTGACCGCCCACCTGGACCAGGAAGTTGCCGAGGGCCGTGGCGACGAACCACATGCCCATCATCATGCCCTTGTACTTGGGCGGGGCGACCTTCGAGACGAAGGAGATGCCCATCGGGCTCAGCAGAAGCTCACCGAAGGTCAGGATCAGGTAGACGCTGATCAGCCAGTAGGGAGAGACCAGGGTTTCCCCTTCGGCGCCGCGGACCGTCGCCTGGAAGTCCGGGGTGTTCAGTCCGATGGAAGCAAAGGCCATCAGGCCGAAGGCGACGGCGGCAACGAGCATGCCGTAGGCAATCTTGCGCGGTGCGCTCGGCTCCTTGCCTTTGGCGGCCAGGGCGCCGAAAATGGCCATGGACACCGGTGTCAGCGCCACGACATAGAACGGATTGAAGTGCTGGAAGATCGGCGCACTGATCTCGATGCTGCCGCTCAGGCGGCTGTACTGCCAGACGAGGTAGGCGACCGCCGCTGCAACGACGCCGCATCCGATCCATTTGCCGCGCTGGGTGGCTTCCCGGTCGAAAATGGAGAAGAGGGCGTAGACGATGGCGATGATGGCGACGAGGTTCCATACATTGAACGGCATGGACGCAAGGCCGCTGGCGCTGCGCTCGGTAAATTCATCGGCAAAGTAGGTGAGGGTCAGTCCGTTCTGGTGGAAAGACATCCAGAAGAAGATGACGACGGCAAAGACCAGGAAAAGGGCCAGCATCCGCTTTTTGGTCTGCTCGGGGGTGAGGGTGTCCACAATCTCCTGCTTCTGTCCCTTGGCATGGCCGCCTTCGACATGACGGAACCAGCTCCGGAAGGCATAGTAGATGGCGATCGAGACAATCAGGGACACGCAGGCCACGGCAAAGGAGAAATGATAGGCGGCATTGCCGTCGAAGCCCAGTCCGATGGCCCATTCACGGATCTTGATGGCCGCTGTCGGGGCGAAAAGGGCGCCGATGTTGATGGCCATGTAGAAGAGCGAGAAACCGCTGTCCCGCTTGGCGGCATACTGGGGATCGTTGTACAGGTCACCGACCATCACCTGGAGGTTGCCCTTGAACAGGCCGGTGCCGAAGCCGATCAGCAGCAGGGCCGCGAGCATGCCCACGAGGGCGACGGTGCCGCTTCCGAGCGGAATGGACAGGAGCAGGTAGCCCAGGAACATGACGAGGATGCCGGTCGTGACCATCTTCCCGAAACCGAATTTGTCGGCGAGGATACCGCCGATCAGCGGGAAGAAATAGACCAGCATCAGGAACGAGCTGTAAATGGTTCCGGCGGTTCCGGCGGAGAGGCCGAAGTTCGCCCGGAGGAAAAGGGCGAAGACGGCGATCATCGTGTAGTAGCCGAAGCGCTCGCCGGTATTGGCGAGTGCGAGGGCGAAGAGACCTTTGGGTTGTCCTTTGAACATATCTTTGATTTTTAAGTTTTATCCCGGTGGATTCCACAAATATAATATATTTTTTTTACTTTTGTGGATGAATATGGAAAAGAAGAAGTCATTCGGGGCCTCTCTCGTGCTGGGATTCATCCGCCTCAGGGCGCTTTTGCCGCTGAGCTGGCACTACAAATGGGCCAGGCTGTTTGCGTGGTTCGCCCAGAAAATCCTGCATTACCGGGAGAATGTGGCGATGATCAACATCTCGCGGAGTTTCCCCGAGAAACGATATGACGAGCTCAAGATGATTCTGGACCGCTTTTACCGGCATTTCGGTGAGATTTTCGCCGAGATGATCTGGTTCGGCGGCTGCCGGGGAGAGCGGGGATGCCGCAGGCTGCGGGAGCAGCGCCTGATGGAAATCACCAACATGGCGGAAATCAACGCGTTCTATGACCGCTGCCCGAGCGTGATGCTGTTGAATTCCCATGCCGGCAACTGGGAACTGATGGGCGGCTTCCTGAACTACAGTCTCAGCGAGCCCCCGCACTGGGGCATCGATTCGGTGGTGGTCTTGTACAAGCGTCTCCACAGTGCCCTGGCGGACCAGGTCATCGGGGAAAACCGCTGCGCCCCGGTGAAGCATCTGGGCTACAAGAATTACATCGAATCCGACGAGATCCTGCGCTATGCCGTATCGCACCGGCGGGAAAAGCGCCTGTATGTCTTCAATACCGACCAGTTCCCGTACTGGAAAGCCTCGGCTGTCCGGATCCCTTCTTTCATGAGCCAGCCGACCTGGGTGATGACCGGCGGGGCGCACCTGGCCTCGAAGATGGGCATGGGCGTCGCCTATATCCGCTGGCGCCAGGATGAACGCGGCCACTACAAACTCGCGTTCGTTCCGCTTGTCGAAAACGCTTCGGAGTACACGCCGGAGCAGATTATGGAAATCTATTACCAGCATCTGGAGGAAGATATCCGGCAGCAGCCGTGGCTCTACCTCTGGACGCACAAACGATGGAGATAACATGAAGAGAATCCTGATGATGGCGGCCGCCGCGGCCGTCGCAACACTCGCCCAGGCCCAGGAGGTGACGTACAGCCTGCCTGTCACGACCGTGTCGGTCGAAGTGGATGCCGTGCGGGAAGTGTTTTTCGCCGGGCCTTACGCCCCGTTCGCCAAGAAGTATCTCGGCATGGATGTGCCCCAGGAAGATGCCGTCCGTGTCTATGTGAAGGAAGTCAAGGTCGCCCCCCGGGTGGAAGCGGACCAAAGCGTCCGCTACAGCGTGGATCCCCGGACGGCGGAGCCCTTCCTCGCCCTATCGGCCCAGGGGCTCGTCGCCTTCCCGAAAAAGGCGGATGCCCAGGATGTGACCTGGCGTTTCACCCCGCTTACCGGCGCTGATTTCAGCGGAAAAGGCGTAACCGCCGGCATGGTCAAGGAAACGCAGACCCTCTACAAGACGGTCCGGACGGACTCGACCTTCAGCCGGGTTCCGGTCCAGCAGGAAGTGCTGGTCGAAAAAAGCCTGGAGAAACGGGCTTCCGAGGCGGCCGATATGATCCTCAACGCCCGCCGCGAGCGTTTTAACATTGCGACCGGCAACACGGACGCTACCTTCAGCGGAGCTGCGCTGGGCGCCGCCCTGGAGGAGCTGAACCGGGTGGAGCAGGAATATCTGGTCCTCTTTACCGGCTACAAGCAGGAGACCCAGCAGCACGCCTGCTTCGATGTGACCCCGTCGGCCTCGTCCCGCAGCCAGCGCTACACGGCGTTCCGCCTGTCCGAGAGTGAAGGCCTCGTGGACGGAGACAATTTCTCCGGCCGTCCCTTCTATCTGGAATTCGACCGGACCCCGGTCCCCGAGCCGGAAGTTCCTGCCGGAAAGGTCAGTTCCAAGACCCGTTTCGTCCATTACCGCATTCCCGCCGTCTGTACGGTGCGCCTGGTGGACGGGGCGGACCTGCTCTTCCTGACCCGCCTGCCAGTCTACCAGCTCGGCCGAGACATGCAGTATCCCCTTGCCAACAAATAACACTGTAACAATATGGAAATTTATGAATTGAACCCCCAGGTCGTCTGGAAGAATTTCTATGGACTGACCCGGATTCCCCGTCCCTCCAAGCACGAGGGAAAAGTTATTGATTATCTCTATAACTGGGGCGTTTCCCATGGATTTGAGACCGTGAAGGACGACACCGGCAACATCATTATCCGCGTCGGCGCGACCCCGGGCTTTGAGGACCGGAAGGGCGTGATCCTGCAGGGCCATATGGACATGGTTCCGCAGAAGACCTCCGACTCGGACCATGATTTCCTGAAAGATCCGATCAAAGCCTACATCGACGGAGAGTGGGTGACGGCGGACCGGACCACCCTGGGAGCGGACAACGGAATCGGCGTGGCGATGGGGCTCTCCGTGCTGGAGGACCCTTCTGTCCAGCATGGCCCCGTCGAGGTCCTGGTGACCTACGATGAGGAGACCGGGATGACCGGCGCCAACTGCCTGAAGCCGGGCGTCCTCCAGGGGGATATCCTGATCAACCTGGATTCCGAGGAAGAGGGGGAACTCTGCGTCGGCTGCGCCGGCGGACTGGACGTCAGCGCGGAATTCAAATACCGGAAATACAACACCAAGGCCGGTTGGAAGGGCCTGAAAATCACGGTGAAAGGTCTTCAGGGCGGTCACTCCGGCATGGACATCTCCCTGTACCGGGCCAATGCCAACAAGGCCCTTGCCCGCATCCTGCTACCGCTGGTGGAAGTCTTCGGGGTGGAGGTCGTTTCCTTTACCGGCGGTTCTCTCCGCAATGCCATTCCTTTCGAGGCCGAGGCGGAGGTGGTCGTGGCTCCGGAAAACCTCTCTTCGGTCCGTCAGCTCATCGACAGCGTTTTCGCAGACATCCGTGCGGAATTCGCCGAGAGCGACCCGGGTGCCAAACTGATCGTTGAGGAGGCCCCTGCGGCCCCCAAATACATCCAGCCTTCCGTGATGCTGCGCGCCATCAAGGCCCTGCTGGCCTGCCCTTCCGGCGTCATCCGGATGAGCCGGACCATGGAAGGCTTGACCGAGACGTCCATCAATATGGCCATTGTGCGGACTGAAAAAGGCCGGCTGACGGTCCACAGCCTGATGCGCAGCGCCGTGGACAGCGCCAAGATGGCCCTCGCCGTCCGGGTCAAGAGCATTTTCGAACTTGCCGGTGCGGATGAAATCGAGTTCAAGGGCGGCTACAGCGGCTGGACGCCGAAACTCGACACCCCGATGAACAAAGTGATGATGGAGCAGTATGAGAAAGTCTATGGGAAGCCGATGAAGATCATGGCGACCCACGGCGGACTGGAATGTGCCATCATGGGCGCCAAATATCCCAACTGGGAAATGGTGTCCGTCGGCCCGACCATCAAGTATCCCCATTCACCGGACGAGCGGGTTAACATCGCATCCGTCGCACGGACCTGGGACTATCTGAAAGCGGTCCTTCGCAACGTTCCGAAGAAGTAAGACTTGTTTTTTCAGAAATAATTGCGTATCTTTGCAGTCCTTTTCGGGGAAAGTTTCTCCGGGAAGGACTGTAAAACATTTATTAACAATTAATTACCTAACAATGGTTAACCAGTACGAAACCGTTTTCATTGCAACTCCCGTTTTGTCTGAGGCCCAGATGAAGGAAGCGGTTGCCAAGTACACCCAGCTCATCCGCGACAATGGCGGTGAGGTTGTGTACGAAGAGGATTGGGGCCTGCGTCAGCTCGCGTATCCGATCCAGCACAAAACCACAGGTTTTTATTACCTGATCGAGTTCAAGGCCGACTCCCAGTTCGTTGCCACCCTCGAAACCCAGTATCACCGTGACGAGCGTATCATCCGCTTCCTGACCGTCGCCCTGGACAAGGACGCTGTCGCCTATGCCGAGAAACGCCGCGCCAACAAGGCCGCCAAAGCTGCCCCCGCAGCCGAAGCTCCCGCCGCAGAGTAATATAGGAGGAAACAATTATGGCTACTGAAAACAACGCTATCCGCTATCTCAACCCTCCGACTGTCGAGGTTCGCAAGAAGAAATACTGCCGCTTCAAGAAAGCGGGCATCAAGTATGTCGATTACAAGGACCCTGAGTTCCTGAAAAAGTTCCTGAATGAGCAGGGCAAGATCCTTCCGCGCCGTCTGACCGGTACTTCCCTGAAGTTCCAGCGCAAGGTCTCCCAGGCGATCAAACGCGCCCGTTCCCTTGCTCTTCTTCCGTATGTCACTGACCTTCTTAAATAATCTGCCTTATGGAAATTTTGCTGAAGAAAGATGTAGCCAATCTCGGCTACGAAGGTGAGATCGTTAAGGTCAAGGCCGGTTACGCCATGAATTATCTCGTGCCGCAGGGCCTGGCAACCATTGCCACCGAGTCCGTCAAGAAGCAGCACGCAGAGACCCTCCGTCAGCGCGCCCACAAAGAGGCCAAACTCGTGGCTGATGCCGAGGCGCTTGCCGCTACGCTCAGCGCCCAGACCGTCGAGGTCAAGGTGAAAGTCAGCGAGAGTGGAAAGCTCTACGGCTCCGTTACCACGATGGACCTCGCCGAGGCGCTCGCAGCCAAGGGCCTTCAGATTGACAAGAAGGACATCACCATCCTCGCCGCCGAGGTGAAGGAAGCCGGTGAGTATGAGGCCGCCGTGAAGCTCTACAAGGGCATCAAGGGAAGCTTCAAGTTCAACGTTGTCGCTGAATAATTTTTCCCTTTATAATGATCGGCCGGAAACGCAGCTGCGCTTCCGGCCGGTTTTCTTTTTTCCCTGTTACGCTGCAGGGCAGCATTATGCCTGCTCGATCCTGCAGCTGTGCTGTTTCGTATTCCGGTCGTAGCTGATGCCGACGAGGAGGAGGTCGCCGGCATATTCCGCCACCTTGGCAGGATACTCTTTGCGGCGAATCTGGTCAATGGCGGCATCGGCATCCTTGTCCACTTTCAGTTCAATGACGACGGCGGGGGAGTCCACGTTTTTCCTAGGGATGAGGACAATGTCCGCAAATCCCTTGCCGGAAGCCAGTTCCCGGTGCAGGACGTAGTCGTTGCGGGCATAGTAATAGGCGATACTCAGAACGCAGGAGAGTGAATTCTCGTCATTGTAACTGAGGATGCTGGTATTCTCGTCGTGTGCGACTTCCACGCCTCGGGCCACGGCCTCTTCATCGCCGGCAAGAGTCGCTGCGAGCAGCTTTTCAGACTTCTGCAGGGCGTCCACGACCGGTTTCCAGTGGTTGGCTTCAATAGCGTTTGCCATCTCTCCCGCTACTTCCTTGTTGGGAATGTAGCATTCGTCTTTGCGCCAATTGTAGGAAAGGTAGCCCAAATGGATGAGTACCGTCAGTACGTCATCCTTGCTGTGGATGTCGCGCATATCGTTCCCAAACTTGGTGGGATTTACCTTGCAGCGTCCCCCGGCGAGCATATTGATGATGTCATCCTTGAGCCCTTCGTAGTTCATCCGGATATAAGCTGCAACGGCGTCAAAGGCGCCTGTGGCTGCCCAGAAACTGCGACAGCGGCGGCTGTAGAGAGCCATCATTACGCTGTTGGGATTGAATATGGAAGGCTCGTCACCGATCTGGTAGCCGTCGTACCATTTCTCCAGTTCGTCGAAGTCCAGGCCGTGTTTCCCGGCAAGAGCGCAGACTTCTTGCTTGGTGAATCCGAAGAAGCGGCCCATATCGCCAGGCTCCACCATAGAGTACTCTACAAAGTTATTGAGTGCCGACTGGGTGTTGTATTTCTTGATGGGCAGGATGCCGGTCAGGTAAACGCCGGCGAAGACCTGCGATGACTGGCCTCCCTTGAACAGCCGGCGAAGCCAGTTCACATACTTGTCCATAGCCGGACTTTCCGGAGCAAACTCCCGGCAGATGGAGTCCCATTCGTCGATGATGAAGATAAAGGGCTCCCCTGTGGCGGCAACGACTCGCCCGAGGTAGTCCATAAGATCATCACCGTCCTGGACAGGAATGTCAGGATAGGCTGCCTTCACGTCATCCCGCAACCTCCTGTCCATCTCGCCAACGATGGTCTCGCCGTCAAAGCGCGTAATAAAGTCCGAGATATCCAGAAAGATGACCGGATACTTGTTCAGATGCTTCTCGAATGACGGGTGCGAGGCAATCTCCAGGTCTGCAAACAGGCTGCGGGAATCGCAGGATTTGTCGTAATAGGCGCAGAGCATCTTGGCGGCCATGGACTTCCCGAAGCGGCGGCTGCGGGTGACGCAACTGAAACTGCGTTCCGTGAAAAGCGTGCGGTTGACGACAGCGATAAGCCCAGACTTATCTACATATTCGCTGTTAAGCGCTCTTTGGAAGCCGGAATTTCCGACGTTGATGTACATTCCCATGGTGAGCCCGTTTTTTTCAACGTCGCAAGTTACGAAGATTTTTTGAAATATAGGCATTGATTCCACGCCCTGGACCATTATTCTCTTTCATCCGGACGCTGCCCGGAGATAGCTGAAAAGCCGAAAATGCAAAATGCGTTTTCGGCTTTCTCTTTTATCTCGTTGATAGACAGCGATTTACATTGAAAGATTATTTCTTCGCAGATTTTTGGCAGACAAGGCGGGGAAGTGTAACTTCGCCCTAGCAAACCTCGCCTGAGAGAAACTGCGTCGATCGCCGTCAGGTAGTTTTGCGGAAAGGCTGGCCCTTGCGGTCAGTCTTTCTTTTCGCCCTCGTCGGGCTTCACCGGCTCGTCGCCATGGGAATCCTTGTATTTGAAGCGGCGGATCTTGGAGGTCGCCGTCTTCTCGAAAGGCTCTTTCATGGCGTCGACTTCGCCGATCTTGGCATTCTTCCCGACGCGTTTGTTCACCCAGTCAAGGACGGCTTTTTTCCGCTCTTCCAGCTCTTCGAAGAATTTGTCTTCCGTGGCCTGGTTCCAGTCCAGGACATTGTCGTCGAATTTGACGAGGGCGACCAGTTTTCCTTCGCGCTCCATCACCAGGGATTCATTCACCCCGTCGATGTCGTTGATGACCATCTCGATTTCTTCCGGGTAGATATTCTCTCCCGAAGGGCCCAGGATGGTGTTGTTCAGCCGTCCCTTGATGAAGTAGTAGCCATCCTCATCGACGGTTGCGACGTCGTTGGTATGGAACCAGCCCTCGTCGTCCAGTACCTGGAGCGTCCGTTCCGGATCCCGGTAGTAACCGAGCATGACATTGTCGCCGCGGCAGACGATTTCGCCTTCTCCATTGGCCGGGTTGACATTGTCCAGCCGGATTTCGACTTTGTAGGAAGCGACGCCGATGGAACCAACTTTCTTCTTCTGCTTGACCATGGCGTTGCACACCAGGGGCGCCGTCTCCGTCAGGCCGTAGCCGACGGCGTAAGGGAAGCGGCACTTGCGGAGGAATTCTTCCACGACGGGGTCCATCTTGGCCCCGCCGACACCGAAGAACTTCAGTTTCCCGCCGAAGGTCTTGCGGAGTTTGCCTCCGATCAGCGAATACAGCAGCCAGGGCATCTTCTCCTTGAGCCAGCTCAGCGTCCGGCTTTTCGTGACCGTCGGCACAATGCTGTTGCGGTAGACCTTTTCGATGACCAGCGGCACCGAGCAGACGATCGTCGGCTTCACTTTCTTCATCGCAGGGATGAGGATCGACGGGGTCGGGGCTTTCTCCAGGTAGTAGCAGGTCGCGCCGACATAGTAGGAGTAAAGCGTGGACACGTTCATCTCATAGGCATGGGCGGCCGGGAGAAAACTCAGGAAACGGTCGCTCGTGAAGGCCGGCTGCGCCTTGAAGGAGGCGTTGAGATTCTGGCAGATATTCCGGTGGGAAAGCATGACGCCCTTGGCCTTTCCGGTCGTGCCGGAAGTATAGATGATCGTCGCCAGGTCATCCGGCTGCGGATCCTTGACCCAGCCGTCGCAGCGGAACTCTTCCTTGTCCTTCTTGATGAATTCGAAAGTCTCGATGTCCACGACGAGGGTCATCTGGTCGTAGCAGGCCTGGGAGAGTTTCCCCATCAGGCGCTTGGAGATGAAGATGACCTTCGATTCCGAATGTGTCAGGATGTTCGTGACCTCGTTCTCGGAGCTGTCCGGGAGGATCGGGACGACGACGCGACCATAGGCGGCCGTGGCCATGAAGGCGATGACCCAGTGCGGCATGTTCTGCGACAGGATGGCAACCCTGTCGCCGGCACCGATGCCGAAGCGGGTCAAGCGCTGGGAGAGCTGGTCACACTTGGTGCGGAAAGCGGCGTAGGTGTAGGCCTGGTTGCCGCTCACATACTGGTAAGCGACCAGCTTGGCATAATGGGCGGTGGCATAGTCATAGACCTTGCGCAAGGTCGTGCATTCATTTTCACGGCTCCGGTATTTGCGCCAGGCCTTATAGGGGTTTTTGAGTTTCTTGTTTTTGGCCATTGGGTAAGTCGTTTTATGGTACGAGGTAACCGTCCTTGTTCTTCCCCTGGAAGCCCAGCGGGCGGTAATGGTCATAGACGCGCTGGAGGTCCGCCTTGACATCGTCTGTCAGGGCGAAAGGTTCTCCGACGCTGATTTGTTTGCGACCCCAGTCGTAGTAACCGAGGTAGAGGGTGGAGCCCGTTTCGCGGGCGATCAGGTGGAAGCCGGTTTTCCAGCGGCGGGCCGCCTTGCGGGTACCTTCGGGGGCGATGGCTAGGTGGAACTCTTCGGCGCCTTCCATTTCATGGATCAGGCTCCGCACCATGGCGGCCGGATGGGAACGGTCCACGGGAACCGCCCCGCAGGCACGCAGGATGGGTCCGAGGGGCCAGAAGAAGAATTCCTTCTTGATCATGATGTGGGCCACCTTGCCGAATTGGGTATAGAAAAGGTAACAAATCAGGAAGTCCCAGGCCGAAGTGTGCGGGACGCCGAGGACGATGGCTTTGGACTCTTTCATCGGTCCGCCGACGCTCTTCCAGCCCAGCTTCCTCAGAAGCCATCCGCAGAATCGTGCCCATCCGGGGCGAACGGTTGATTTAGTTTTTCCCATGACGATCAGATGTTTACGTCTTCGAGCTGCTCCTCGCTGCGGAGGTTCGTCATGATGAAACGCTGCCGTTCTCCGGTATTGTCGCCCATGTAAAATTCCATGATTTCGGCGATGGATTCCTCGTCGGCCAGTTTCACGGGGTCGAGCCGCATGTTCTCGCCGATGAAGTCCACGAATTCATGGGAGGAGATTTCGCCGAGGCCTTTGAAGCGGGTAATCTCGACGCCGGTTTTCAGTTTCTTGACGGCCGCTTCCTTTTCTTCGATGGAGTAGCAGTAGGCCGTCTGTTTTTTGTTATGGACCCGGAAAAGGGGCGTCTGCAGGATGTGGACATGACCGCGGCGGATCAGGTCCGGATAGTATTTCATGAAGAAGGTCACCACCAGCATCCGGATGTGCATGCCGTCATCATCGGCATCGGTCGCCACGATGATGTTGTTGTAGCGCAGGTTCTCGAGGTCCTCCTCCACGCCGAGGGCGGAAATCAGTAGGTTGAGTTCTTCGTTCTCCGCCACCTTCTTGCGGCTTTCCTTGAAGCAGTTGATCGGTTTTCCGCGCAGGGAGAACACGGCCTGGGTCATGGCGTTGCGCACCTTGGTGATGGTCCCGGAGGCGGAGTCGCCCTCCGTGATGAAAATGGAGGTCTTCTCCCGCTCGTCTTCCTTGCCCTTGGGCAGTTTGTCGCAGAAGTGGTAGCGGCAGTCCCGCAGTTTCCGGTTGTACACGTTCGCCTTCTTGTTGCGCTCGCGGGTCTTTTTCTGGACTCCGGCAATCTCCTCGCGCTCGGCCTGGGAGGCCTTGATTTTCTCCTCGATGACCGGAACGATGTCCATGTGCATGTGGAGATAGTTGTCCAGGTTCTTGGTGACGAAATCGTTGATGAAACTGCGGATGGTCGGTCCCCGGTCCGTATGGGTGGCGCCGTCCGGCCCCTTCACTTCGGTCTCCCACATGTAGGTGGAACCGAGTTTGGTCTTGGTCTGGCCCTCGAAGATCGGTTCCTGGATCTGGATGGCGATGGCTCCGACGACACCCTGGCGGACGTCCTCGGGTTTGTAGTCTTTCTTAAAGAAGTCCTTGAAGGTCTTGGCGATAGCCTCCCGGTAGGCGGCCAGATGCGTCCCTCCGTCCCGGGTGTTCTGTCCGTTGACGAATGAGGAAATGTTCTCCCCGTAGGAGTTGCCATGGGTCAGAACGATCTCAATGTCTTCTCCTTCCAGATGAATCAGGGGATAGAGCGGCGTTTCGCTCATGTTTTCGGTCACAAGGTCCAGCAGGCCGTTTTCGCTTCGGTACGGCGTCCCGTTGAGGACCAGGGTCAGCCCCTTCTTGAGGTAGGAGTAGTTCTTGATCATGGACTCGACGATCTCCATGTGGAAGGCATAGCCTTCGAACATCTGCTCGTCGGGGGTGAAACGGATGAAGGTTCCGTTCTTCTCCTTGGTCTGGTCGAGGCCGCTTTCCAGCAGCTGACCACGGGAGAAATGGGCGAAAGATACCTGTCCGTCGCGGTAGGAGGCGACATAGAAGTCGGAGGACATGGCGTTGACGGCTTTGGTGCCGACGCCGTTCATGCCCACGGATTTCTGGAAGTTGGCGGTGTCGAACTTGCCGCCGGTATTGAGTTTGGACACGGCGTCCACGACCTTCCCGAGGGGAATGCCGCGGCCGAAGTCCCGTACGCTGACCGTCCTGTCGTTTTCAATCAGGATATCGATCCGTTTGCCGAAACCCTGCGAGAACTCGTCAATGGAATTGTCCACTACTTCCTTCAGCAGCACATAGATACCGTCCCCCTGGCGTTCACCGTTGCCGCGGCGTCCGATGTACATGCCGGAGCGCCTGCGGATATGCTCATGCCATTCCAGGGTCTGGATGGCGTCGTCGTTGTATGTCGTCGTACTCATATCGTACAAAGATACGGATTCTTCTGGATTTTGGCAAGTTATTTCTTCCGCACCACGCCCCGAAGCCGGAGGATCACCGGACGCTCGATGCCGGCGATGTAGCAGGTCAGCATCTTGTCGAAGGGGTAGGGACCGTCGTTGTTTTTATAGGTGGCCGTAATCGTGCCGGAGGCGCCGGGGGCGATGGACTTGCGTGTCCATTGGACGTCGGTGCAGCCGCAGGAGGCGACGACTTCGTAAATGACGATGTCCTTGTCGGAGATGTTCGTCAGCTTGAACTGGCAACTCTGGGGGCCGTCCTTGATAGAGAGGGTCCCAAAATCATGGACGGTATGGTCCAGGACCACTACATCGCTGATCCGGACGCTGTCGGAGTCGCTGAGCGGGGGCTGAAGCGCCATGACGGGATGGTCGGCCGACGCGGCAAGCTGATCGAGGACCTTGTCCGCCGGACGCCGGTTTCCGCAGGCCAGAATGCCCACGGCGGTCAGGAAAATCAAAAAAGTCTCTTTCATATCTCGACAAAGTTACGGCAGTTTCCTTTGAAATTCAAATTTAATGCCTTATTTTTGTGGCCGGAAACTGTGACAACAATTTTAAAGGATATTACAACTATGGCAAGAATCATCAACCCCGACCTTTGTGTCTCCTGCGGCTCCTGCGCCGATGTCTGCCCTGTGGGCGCCATCTCCGCCGGCGATGCCTCCTATGTCATCAACGCTGACGAATGTATCGACTGCGGCGCCTGCGAAGGCACCTGCCCGAACGAAGCCATCAGCGAGGCATAATTTTTTTTAAGGAACTTCATTCAAAAAAGAGACGTCCTCGGATTCGGGGACGTCTCTTTTTTCGTTGCGGCCTACGGGACTATTTCCCGGCGAGGCGCTTGTAGGTGCCATAGCGGACCTTCGCGAATTCCTCGGTCTTGTCGAGGAGCTCCTGGGCACGCTCCGGGAAGAGCTTGTACAGGGAAGCGAAGCGGACCTCACCCTTGAGGAAGTCCTGGAACTTGGACCAGTCGGGCTCCTTCGAGTCGAGCGAGAACGGGTTCTTGTCCGTGCCTTCGAGAGCGGGGTTGTAACGGAACAGATGCCAGTAGCCGCAGTCGACGGCGAGTTTCTCTTCCCGCTGGCTCAGGCCCATGCCGGCCTTCAGGCCATGGTTGATACAAGGGCTGTAGGCGATGATGAGCGACGGGCCGTCATACGCCTCGGCTTCCTTGATGGCGTTGAAGAACTGGACGGGGGAGGCACCCATGGCCACCTGGGCCACATAGACGTAGCCGTAGGAGATGGCCATCATGCCGAGGTCCTTCTTGCGGATCTTCTTGCCGGAGGCGGCGAACTTGGCGATGGCGCCGACCGGGGTGGCCTTGGAAGACTGGCCGCCGGTGTTGGAGTAGACCTCCGTGTCCAGTACCAGGATGTTCACGTTCTCGCCGCTGGCGATGACGTGGTCCAGACCGCCGTAACCGATGTCGTAGGAAGCACCGTCACCACCGAAGATCCACTGGCTGCGGGCCGGGATGAAGTGGCGGTATTCGAAGAGTTTTTTGCAAACGTCGCAGTCGCATTTTTCGATGAGCGGAACCAGGGCGTCGGCGACCTCGCGGGTCGAGGCGGCATCCTGCGGCGCTTCCAGCCACTTGGCATAGAGGGCCTTCATCTCATCGGTGCAGCAGGAGCATTCGAGCCCCTTGCGCATCCAGGCAGCGACCGTCTCGCGGGCGCGGTCAGAACCGATCTTCATGCCGAGACCGAATTCGCAGAAGTCCTCGAACAGGGAGTTGGCCCATGCGGGACCGTGGCCGCCGGCGTTGGTGCAGTACGGGCTGGCCGGGAAGGAGGCACCGTAGATGGAGGAACAGCCCGTGGCGTTCGCAATCATCATGTGGTCGCCGAAGAGCTGGGTGATGGCCTTGATGTTCGGGGTCTCGCCGCAGCCGGCGCAGGCACCGGAGAACTCGAAGAGCGGCTGGGCGAACTGGGAGTTCTTCATGTTGGCCTTCTTGTCCACATACTCCTTGTAACCGACCTTCTTGTTGAGGTAGTCGAAGCTGAGCTGCTCCTGTTTGTTCTCGATATACGGGACCATCTTGAGGGCTTTCTCCGGCTTGGAGAGGCAGACATCCACGCAGTTGCCGCAGCCCGTGCAGTCGTCGACGGACACCGCGAGGGCATACTTGTACTCCTTGAGGTTGGCCTTGCCCTGGGCGAGTTTCACGCCGGAGGGAACCTTGGCGGCCTCATCCTCGGTCAGCAGGAACGGACGGATGGCGGCGTGCGGGCAGACCAGCGCGCAGCTGTTGCACTGGATACACTTTTCGGCATCCCAGGTCGGAACCATCACGGCGACGCCGCGCTTCTCGAATGCGGCGGTGCCGGCAGGCATCGTACCGTCGGCGTAAGGAAGGAGTGCGCTCACCGGGAGGGTGTCACCCGCCTGGGCGTTGACGATGTCGGCGATGTCCTTGACGAAAGCAGGGGCCAGGCGGTCCTTGTTCGGATTCTCGAACTTCGCGGTCAGGGAGGCCCATTCGGCCGGGACATGGATCTCGGTGTATTCACCGCCACGGTCAACGGCTGCGTAGTTCATGTTGACGACATTTTCGCCCTTCTTTCCATAGGACTTGACGATGGCGTCCTTCATGTATTTCACGGCATCCTCGTAAGGGATGATACCGGTGATCTTGAAGAAGGCGCTCTGGAGGATCGTGTTGGTCCGGTTGCCGAGACCGATTTCGGCGGCAATCTTCGTCGCGTTGATGATGAAGACGCGGATGTGCTTGCGGCCGATGGTCGCTTTCACGTTGTCCGGAATCTGCTTGATGGTCTCTTCCTCATCCCAGAGGCTGTTCAGCAGCAGGGTGCCGCCGTCCTTGATGCCTTTCAGGACATCATACTTGCGCAGGTAGGAGGGGACGTGGCAGGCCACGAAGTCGGGGGTGTTCACCAGGTACGGAGCCTTGATCGGCTGGACGCCGAAACGCAGGTGCGAGCAGGTGTAGCCGCCGGATTTCTTCGAGTCATAGTCGAAGTAGGCCTGGCTGTAGAGGTCGGTGTGGGAACCGATGATCTTGATGGTGTTCTTGTTCGCGCCCGCGGTACCGCCGGAACCGAGACCGTAGAACTTGCACTGGGTGGTGCCGGGCTTCACGATGGAAACCTCGCTCTTGATCGGGAGGGACTTGAAGGTGACGTCATCGACGATGCCGATGGTGAATTGGTTCTTCTTCTCGCCTTCCATGTTATTGAACACGGAGATAATCTGTGCGGGAGTGGTGTCCTTGCTGGAGAGGCCGTAGCGGCCGCCGATGATGTTGACGTTGGCATTGCCCTTGAAGGCTTCGACGATGTCGAGGTACAGGGGGTCGCCGTTGGCGCCGGGCTCCTTGGTGCGGTCGAGGACGCAGATGGTCTTCACGCTCTTGGGCATGACGGCCATGAGGTGCTTCACGCTGAAGGGGCGATAGAGGTGGACGGTGATGCAGCCGGTCTTCTTGCCCTGGGCGTTCAGGTAATCGACAACGGTCTTCACGGTCTCGGTCACCGAACCCATAGCCACGATGACGTTGTCGGCATCGGCGGCACCGTAGTAGGTGAAGGGGGCGTAGTTGCGGCCGGTCAACTTGCTGATCTCAGCCATGTATTTGGCCACGATGTCGGGCAGAGCATCGTAGTACTTGTTCTGCAGTTCGCGGGTCTGGAAGTAGACGTCGCTGTTCTGGGCGGTGCCGCGGGTCACGTTGTGCTCGGGGTTGAGGGCGTTCTCGCGGAAAGCCTTGAGGGCCTTCTGGTCGACGAGCGGACGCAGGTCTTCCATATCCCAAGCCTCGATTTTCTGGATTTCGTGGCTGGTGCGGAAGCCGTCGAAG
>JAEEHS010000007.1 GCA_016281015.1 Bacteroidales bacterium | reverse complement strand
TTTCCGGAAACGTTGCAGTGGACTTGGCATCTTGCTGAAGATTTCCATGACATGGAGATCTGTTTCCCTGTTGAATTTCCGGATATCCGTAATTCCGTTCTGGAAACACGTAGCCAGATAGGCAACCTTGGCAGCATCCACCGCGGCCTGCTCGATATAGTAATTGCGCTGGTACATGAAGTTCTTAATGCGCGTAATGCCGTCCTGGAACTCCTCAAAGCGTCCATCTCCGATCTGTCCTCTGGTTGACAGGCAGAGCGCTGATTCCCGGACATCATCAAAGTATTTGGTTATCTGGCCTTCCATTCCCCGGTAGCCCAATTCGACGTTGGAGACCTTCAGGAAAGAATGGTACGTAGGCTTGAAGTCATCGACAACCTCGAAGAGCCGGCTGATGTCAAAAAGCTGCTTGATGATTTCCAGAGAGCATCGGCGCATATTCCCGTCACGTTCTTCTTTGTAGTACGGAATTCCAATGGAGTTGGGACCGAAGGCTGTGAGTTTGTCGCCTAGGATGTCTTCTTTTGCAGGCACCGTGACCTTTAGCGGCGCTCCTTCCTGCTTGAGGAAAGGACTGTCTATGGGGAGCTTCTGGGTATTGGTGTAAGGATTCTCTTCATAAAGGACGTCCAGACGGATGAATGCATCGTCAATCTTCTCCGTTCCGAAGGTCAGTTCGTAGAAACTCTTGTAATGGCTGGCAGGGAGCTTTTTCCCGCCGTGCTCTGTGCGGACAGGGATAATGTTTGTGAACCCGTGCGCATCCAGGCCTTTGAGATAGTTTTGGATTTGTTCTCCTGGAGGGCAGATGACATCGACATCTATACTGAGCCTGTTCAGGGAGTCCTTGAGAATCAGTCGATATCATAAAGGCAGTTTTCGAAGATGGGGATTATTTTGTTATCGGCATTGCGCCTGCGGGCATAGCGCTGCAGGCGTGAGAGGTTGATGGCGTAGCGGGAACGGGCGTAGTGCATGATGTGGTAGTACTCGCTGCCTTGTAGGTAGTAGAAGTCCGAATCACAGTACATGTCTACGAGGAGCTTCTCCAAGGTGGGGATTTGCACGTCGGATATGCGCTGCAGCGGGGATTCTGAGGTGAGGTTCTTTACGAATATGGCCGGGGTTTTAAGGTCGATATAGTTGTATATCAGGTCTTTGTCTGGACGTATGTAGACGGTCTTGCCCTGGTCTTGGAGTTGGTGAAAGACGGTTTCGGCAATGTCTTTCTCCACCTCTATGTAAGTGATTTGGTTGGAGGCGACATGGTGCATGAACTGGAAGAACCAGGGGCCCTCATAGACGCATTTGCCGATTTCCGGGAACTGCTCGTGGAACTGATTGAAAAGCATTGTTGCTTCTTCACTGGGAACGGGCGCAAAGATACGCTTTCCTTCTGCCGTCTGATAGGTCCCACGTGCGATGCGAATGAGTTTTTTCTCATCTGCAAGTCTGGACAGATACCAGTTGAGGCGGGGTCGGTCCAGATTCAGCGTATCTCCCAGCTCGTTTTGGAGCTGAGAGACCGTGAAGGAGTCCTGGCCTTTTGCGTATGCAATTATTTGCTCTTCAATCGTCATCTTTGGAGTAGTCAGATTCTATTGCAAAGATACAATTTTCGGCAAAAATCACAAAATTTGCCGATAATTTATTCGCCTAATGCTTTTTCCATGGCATCCATCGCATCGGTCTTGGCTTTTTCGGCGATGTCGATGTAGGGCTTCATCGACTTGTAGTCGGAGTGACCGGTCCAGTCAGATGGACCGGTGAGCACGGGCACGGCCGGCAGACGGTTAATCCCAGCCACATATGGCACCATGCGCAAGAAATAGTGACAATTGTTACAAAACGATTGATATTTTATAAAATACCGATTATCTTTACCATCCTATGAAGAAGTTGCTTATTATCTTTATTTCACTGGTCGCATTCCAACTGAATGCGCAGGACCTGCCGTATTTCAAGCGGGCAGTCAAAGAGCTCAGCAGTTCCAGGTACCAGGGGCGCGGCTATGCCCGCGGAGGTGCCAACAAGGCCGGGAAATATCTGGAAAGGGAATTCCGGAAAGCCGGGGTGGATGAAGTGACGCTCCAGCCCTTTTCCATCGACATCAACACTTTTCCCGGAGCCATGGAAATGTGGGCCGATAGGAAGAAACTCCGCGCAGGGGTGGATTTCTCCATGCGGGAGTATTCGCCTGGAGTCAAGGGGGAATTCCCTGTGTATCACGTGGATACGCTGAACTTCGATGGGGATAAGCTTCTGGCCGATTTGGCCAAAGCGGAGAACGCCGGCTGCCTGGTGTGTTGCGATTTCTGGTTCACCTACAAGCATCGCAAAGTGTTTTCGAAGCTTCAGAAAGCAGGGGAGTGCCCCAACGCCGGCCTTCTATTGACCTGGGAGGCTCCCATCAAGTTCTTCAAGGCATACGGAGAGAAGGTGGTGGACAAGCCCATCGACTGGGTGACGCCGGAGGCCATAGAAAACGTGAAGCGCGTAAAACTAAACGTTGAGAATGAGTTTCTCAATGATTATGAACTCTTTAACGTGGTGGCCAAAGTGGAGGGGGAGAGGCACGACTCCTGTTATGTCTTTACGGCCCATTATGACCATCTGGGCAATCTGGGCCGGAAAGTGTATTATCCCGGAGCCAATGACAACGCCTCCGGTACGGCGACTGTCTTGACCCTGGCCAGGCACTATGCCACTCATCGGCCAGCCTTCGATATGTATTTCGTGGCCTTCTCCGGAGAGGATGCCAACCTGCGGGGCTCCACTTACTTCGCAGAGCATCCCCTCGTGCCGCTGAGCCAGATCAGATACCTTTTCAATATTGATATGATCGGAGACGACAACCCTGTCCTGTACTGTGAGTTGAGCGATGCCGGAATGGGAGAGTACCCCAGGTTCGAGAAGCTGAACCAGGAGCTGCACCTGTTTGAGGCGCTCAATCGCGGGGCCCTGGCCGCCAATAGCGACCACTATCCCTTTGCCGTCCGCGGGGTGCCATGCATCTTCCTGGAAAACAAGGAAGGGCACGCCTTCCCGCACTACCACACCCCGTCCGACAATCGCAAAACCGTCTGCTGGGACAGCTATGAGCCCGTTTTCAAACTAGTCACCGCTTTTATTGACCATAGGTAGATATGAAACAATCCCTGAATGCCCTGGCCCTGATGTTCTTTTCCATTTTTTCCTGCAAGGGATATGGAAACCTTTCCGTGGATGAATTCGAAAAAAGACTCGCAGAAGATCCATCCGTCCAGCTTATTGATGTCCGCACCCCGGAAGAATACGCCGAAGGACACCTGGCCCTTGCGGTCAATATCGACTGGAAGGCTGCCGGATTTCTAGAAATGGCCGAAAAGCAATTGCGGAAAGAGGATCCTGTCTTCGTCTATTGCCGCTCCGGACGCCGGAGTGCGGAGGCGGCAAAGGCCCTGCAAAAGAGGGGATATGCCGTCTCGAATCTGCTGGGGGGATATCTCGCATGGACGGAAGCGGGAAAACCGCTTGCAAAATATGAGCTTGAGCGCTTCTTGACGGACGGAGGCCTTCCCGTGGACATCACCCTTATCAAGCACGGGTCCCTGGAAATCCGCTATAAAGGGCTTTCCATTCAAGTGGACCCCGTGGCGGAATACGGCAAACACACCGATTATGCAACGGAGTTCCCCAAGGCGGACTATATCCTGGTGACCCACGAGCACCCCGACCACCTCGAAGACGCCACCATCGCGACCCTCACGGGAGAAAAGACCCGACTCATCCTCAATCAGAAGAGCCGTGACATGATCGGCAGGGGAGAGGTGATCGGAAACGGGGAAAGCTGCGTGTTTCCCGAAGATATCATACTGGAAGCCGTTCCTGCATACAATACCACGCCGGGACGGGAAAAGTTCCATCCGAAAGGGAACGGCAACGGTTATGTGCTGACGATGGACGGCCTCCGCATCTACATCGCCGGCGATACCGAGGATGTCCCTCAGATGGCCGGCCTGACCGACATCGACGTGGCGTTTCTGCCTGTGAACCAGCCCTTTACCATGACTCCCGAGCAGTGCATCAGCGCGGCAAAAGTCATCCGGCCCAAGGTGCTCATCCCATACCACTACAGCAAGACCGACATCAGCGGAATCCCTGCGGCCCTAGAGGGGATCGATGTCAGGATCCGGCAGATGCAGTGACAGCAGCGCTGTAGCTGGAATTGCCCTTGTAGAGCCTTCCGTCGCGTATGTTCATGATCAGCACAAGAAGAAGGGCTGGCCCGATTAAGAAAAAGTGATTATCTTTGTCCCGTTAATATGAAACGGATCCTTTTTGTCTGCCATGGTAATATCTGCCGCAGTCCCATGGCCGAGTTCATTCTCAAGGCGCTTGTCAAGTCCAGGGGGCTTGGCGAACGCTTCTATATTGAGTCTGCCGCCGTATCGGATGAAGAAAGGGGGAACCCCATTTATCCACCCGCAAAACGCTGCCTGGCCCAGCATGGCGTCTGGTTCGATCCCGGAAAACGGGCCCGGCGGGTTGTTCCATCCGATTATGAGCGCTTCGACCGCATCATCTGCATGGACGCTTCCAACCTCCGGCTGATCCGAAGGATCATACCGATGGACCCGGAAGGGAAGATCCACCTGATGATGTCCTATACCGGCGTGGGCCGAGACGTCGCCGACCCCTGGTACACAGGCGATTTTGAAGAAACCTTCCAGGACCTCCTCGAAGGATGTGAGGCCATGTTAATAACGCTCTGAGGCCGTCTTTCCTGCCTCTTTTTTACAGTCTAATTCTTTAGCAATCAAAGGCAGAAGAATCTCGTCGGCTGGAAGCCAGTTGACAGAATGGAGGTCTTCTTTTCCCAGCCACCTTGCAGCCTCATGCTCGTTTAAATGAAGGGCTTCGTCAAGCAAAGAGGACATATAACAATGCATAGTAAGATGGAATGTAGGGTAATCCCATTCGACAGTGTACAAAAACTTGTCTACTCTGATACTTGCATCCAATTCTTCGTGAATCTCACGAACGAGCGCCTGCTCCGGCGTTTCCCCTTTTTCCATTTTTCCGCCGGGGAATTCCCACCAATCTTTGAATTCTCCATATCCACGCTGCGTTGCAAAAACCTTATCTCCTTTGCGTATGATTGCAGCAACGACTTCGATTTGTTTCATAGTGATTGTTCCGTAATATACTCGTATAAATTGCTTTCGACCGGTGTATCAAGTTTATAGCCAATTTCAACGGCAGTAACGTCATCTGTATCATTCATCACAAATTGATGGAGGTGACCATTGTGACGCATAGTACCCATGAAATAAAAATCTTTTGACGACTGATCGTCTTTGTTTTTTCTTACAAATAGTGGCATAAGAATACCTCGCTCTTCGCTATGGACGGCATTTTGAACATCATCGGATTCTACCGTTCTACGGCTTTTTGAAATGGCAGTTAACGAGGATGGATCTGTAAATCTGTCCTCATAACGTGTAGTGGCGGTAATATCCTCGTCTTTCTCGTAATTGATGAAAACGGGATAAGTCTTTGAGTATGAGTCGTATTTGTAACCGCCAATATTCAAGGAGACCTCCTCCTTTTTCCATCCGAGCAACCAACATACTTCTGAGTAAGTATATTTCTTATACAAATTAAACTGAGTGCCATTATAGGGCTTGGCATAGTCCCGCTTATAACGGTAAATGCCAAATTCGAGCAACTCTCGAACAGCTGCTTTGAATGTGTCGTCAATAAGAGCTTTTGCGAACAAATCGGAAAGGAAGAACCGCCCTTCTTTTTGCTCTGCCAAGCAGACATGAAAGCGCTCTCCACGGAAGAAATCGCCTCGTAAAACAGCGGCGACATTATTTCTCGCTGCCTCATCAAGAGTAATTCCATAACGATTTAAAAGCAACGTCTCCCACAAATCGGCGAGCTCGGACTCATCAATCAGAATACGAAGCAGGGCCAGTTCATGGATTCGCATCCCGGAAGCAAACTTTCGGGATATAAACTCCAAAAACTGGTATTGCTTATCGGACCATTTTACCGTGAAATCATCTTCATAATCCCGAAGGAAAGCTTCGTAAGACCCTTTCTTATCAATGATACGGAGCGGATCCAATTCTCCCATTTCATCGAACTCCTTAAGATGAGGGATACGCCCAAGTTTATACTTCAGGGACTGATATTCTTTCTTCAGCAGGCGGATTTGATTAAGGTCCGCAGCATCGATGGATTTATAAATCCGCTCGCGCGCTATTTCGTCGAAATAGATAGTAGAGGATCCCTTGATTATGTTATTCCCCTCCATCAGGGAGCGTCGGATATTATCCTTATTGCCTGTTCTATCCCCAGAGAGTGCAATGGGGATCATGTAGTTGGTCTGATAATTCCCAATAAAGTCAAGGACGATGACAAACTCTTTTCCTTCGGCTTTGCGAAGTCCACGACCAAGTTGCTGGACAAAAATAATGGGAGATTCAGTGGGACGTAGCAATATAACCTGATTGATTTCAGGGACATCTACGCCCTCATTGAAGATATCTACAGTAAAGGCCGGCGTATTCGTCACGATATTCTTCATAGCAGACAGATGATTCCCATAGATCGTTAAACTCGGCCTCGATGTCTTTGGCATAAGCACCATTCATGGAAGAAACTAAACGGGTATTCCACTCATGGTTTTTGGTAATTGCATCTTGAGTAAGGTTTGAACTTCCAACTATTATACGAAGATTGTCCCCGTTATGGAACATATAACCTTTGGTGTGGAAGCCCACGTTATTTTCTCCCGTCTTGAATACTCTGACGTCTAGATTACTCAGTGATGCGAGTTTATCCAGAGCTCTTGGGTCACTAAACATCAAGTAGTCGGTAGTCAGGATGCGTCCTCGGGTACCTTGTTTCTCCAGGTCTTTCAGCGTTCCCAGCAGTGGTGCAATCCCACCCATCGTGATAAAGGCCACACTGATAAACAAATCGTCGCAACCTTTCATTTCTTTCTCGATGACAGTCAGAACCTTCCTTCCATGAGAATTCGATACGAGGCTGGGAGAAAAGGCTGGATCGGATTCACGCGTAGAGTCAATGAATGCCCTATGGTATCCATCAACGAGTTTCCGCGTAGTTAACTTCTCCATGAATATGTTATTTGCAGCTTAATCATGCAAATTTAATTATTTTCAGCTGAATTACCTGAGATTATCAAGACATTGGTCTTGCGCACTAAATTAAAGTGACTTGAGATTATTTCTCCGCCCATGAGAGCGAGGAATGAGCACGGCTCCGGGGGTTCAATAAGTTCAACGAGAAGAATAAATGGAATCCCGGGAGAACCCAAAGTATATGATTAACGCGTATCGCGTTCTCCTGACCCGTGCCCGCCAGCGAATCGCAATAGTCTTTTTTTATCTTTCTGCTTTGTCCAATTCAAACTTTTTGTATATTTGCAGAAGTGCTTTTGAAGTTGTTTGAAGACACGATACAAGCTCGGACATTCATCAATCAGGAACTCATTTGCGCTTAAGGCCCAATAGCAGTTTTAATATAGTTCTTTTTTACAAAGTTAAATAGGTATGGCGAAACCGATAAAAGAGACCCCGGTTCTTACCGGAGAAGATGCTTACCGCTTTGAGAAAGCGGTGCATAATGTCGTGCCGGTTTCCGAGGAGGAGAAAGCACAGGCACAAAAAGATTACGAATGGTGTAAGAGTATCGCGGCGTTTTAGAAATATGGCTATTACACTGAAGAAATTCAATCCAAATGCGGAACAAGTAAAGCCTTTCGATTGCAGGGTAGATCTTTTGAACGACTTCCTTCTGGAAGAAGATACTAACATCCCCAATGCTAGACACCACGCACTGGAATTACTGGCTGAGACATATGTCTTTGAAGATGATGTCATGGGCAAAACCGTGGCCTATTTTTCATTGCTAAATGACAAGGTCGAGAGGGACCTTTCTGACAAAACAGTGTGGAATCGGCTTTCCAGGGAGATTCCAAATGCCAAACGTAGACAATCCTATCCTGCTGTTAAAATTGGTCGGCTCGCCGTGTCAAAAGATTACGAAGGACAATCCTTTGGGAGAATATCCATCAATTATATCAAGCAGACCTTGTTGGAGAACAGGATTTCCGGTTGTCGTTTTGTCACCGTTGATGCACTTAAGGAGGCTGTCGGATTCTATATAAAGAATGGATTTCAGATACTTGCACCTCCATTAGAATCCGATGAAACTGTACTTATGTATTTTGATCTAAAAAAGATGAAATACTGAGATTGGTCTGTCAGCAGATGTGAAGATTATCGAGGAGGAGGGATCTGGTAAAGTATTGAGGCCGAAGTGCTCCATAGCTGGAGAGCGAGCAATGAGCATAAGGCTTGCCGTGCTCATCTACCGGAACGGCTCCGTCGGACACAAAAAGCCCGGCACGGGATGGTGCCGCTATTTTACTTCACCGAGCATTTTCTTGACAGCACCAGGGCTGCCAGGCCCAGAGCGGCTGCTATGTTCGGAGTCGTCTTTCCTTCAGCAATCAGTCGGATGATTTGTGTTTTTATATGATAAGGAGACTCGTATCAGCCGAGCAGTTTGAGAAGGACTTTGTCCGGAACGTCGCCGGCGACTCGGCGAACCAGGTCGCAAAGCCAGGCGTAAGAATCCTGAGGCGAGCGGGAAGAGCGCATGTCGTCATACAGGTCGTCAGGAGCACAGAAGGAGCTCCGCTGCCAGCCATTGTAATGGAGGTCGCTGCCCCGGTACACCCGCGTGATATCGCCCGTAACGACCCGCGTCCCCATCTGGAGCCGGGTCATCATCGCGTCAGCCGCGCTTTTTTTGACGCCCATCAGCCGGCGCACTTCGGTGATGGAGATGGCACCGTTCTCCGCGAGAAAGTCCAGGATGGGCTGAAGCTGCGCTGACGGGGCGTATTTCGGCAGCGATCGCCGGTAATTCATCAGCTCCCGGTAAACGGAAGGAGTCGAAAAGGCCGCCTTTCCGCCCCAGAGATACTTCCCGTAGACAATATCTCCGGTCTGGAGGCAGTCGATTTTCCAATCCCATGGACCCAGGCTTTCATCCGTGAACCAATGCTCTGCATCCGTGTGCTCTTCCAGGGAAAAGCCCGGAATGGGATTCTCGAAAAAGGGGAGAAGACCGACCTGCCGAATCAGTCTGTACATGCTCTCCCAGCCGGTAACGAGCGGTTCGGTGAGACGGGTCGTATGGACGCCGATGGACATTACTGCAACTTGGTGTACGCAACCTTTCCGACGAGGGTCGTCGGCAGGGAGTCACGTATTTCTATTTCTGCAGGAAGGGCATATTTGGCGATGTGCTTTTTGCAGTAGTCCATGATGTCCTCGCGCAGCTCTGGCGTATCGTGCTCGCCGTCCTTCAATACCAGGAAGGCCTTGACTTTCTGCATCTTGTACGGATCGGGAACCCCGATGACGCAGCTGCGCTGGACCGCGGGGTGGCCCTCCAGGATGTTTTCGATCTGGGACGGATAGACATTGTAGCCGCTCGTGACGATCATCCGTTTGATCCGCTGGCGGAAATAGACGAATCCTTCCTCGTCCATCACGCCGAGGTCCCCGGTATGGAGCCAGATGTGGCCGTCCGGATGGGTCTGCAGCGTCGCGGCATTCTCTTCCTCATGGTGGATGTAGCCGATCATGCGGGAGGGACCCGTTAGGCAGATCTCACCTTCTTCGCCGAAAGGAACTTCCTCCTGCGAACCGACCTTGCAGATCTTGAAATAGGTGTCCGGATAAGGGAGACCGATGCTGCCTTCCTTTTCTTTGTTGTAGGGGGTCAGGCAGCAAGCCGTCACACATTCCGTCGTGCCATATCCTTCCCGGACGCGGACGGAGGCATTGTGTTCGGCGAGGAACTTGTCGAATTTCTTTTTCAGCTCGATGGTCAGCGAATCGCCGCCGGAAAAAACGCCCTTCAGGCAGCTCAGGTCGGCCCCGTCCAGGTAGCGGTTCCGCGTAATGGCTTCAAACAGCGTCGGGACGCCGGCAATGAAGTTGGGCCGGGTTTTCTTGATGAGCTGGGCGTAGCTCTTGACATTGAAGCGGGGAACCAGGATGGAGGTACCGCCACAGACCATCATCGTGTGGATACAGACGCCGAGCCCGAATCCATGGAACACCGGCATGGCAGCCAGCATCTTGGCGTGGCGGACCGTCTCGTGGCACATCGCCTCCGTCTGTCGCGCCAGTGCGTTGAAATTCAAGTCGGACAGCATGATGCCTTTGGTGACTCCGGTCGTGCCGCCCGAGAACAGGACGACGGCTTCGGTGAGCGGATCCTTGTGGACAAAGATATCCTCCTTGACCGCCTCACCGCCCTTGATGAAGTCTGTCCAATATAAAGCATTACTTGCTTTGACCTTTGGGAACTTTCTTTCGGTCAAAACTTTTTGTATAATGCTAAGCGGGAAGGGAAGCTCGTCCGAAACCTTGGCGATAACCAGGCGTCCGAGGGGATACTCCTGCTGGACTTCCAGAAACTTCGCATAGAACTGGTCCAGCGTTACAGCATAGTCGCACTCGGCTTCCCTGAGGTAGTAGGCGATCTCGCCGATGGCTGAAAGGGGATGGACCATCGAGGCGATGGCGCCGATCCGGTTCAGCCCGTATAGGCAGTAGATGGCCTGTGGTACGTTCGGCATACAGACCAGAACGCGCATGCCCGGCCGGACGCCGATATGATGGAAAGCGCGAGCCGTCCGGTCGATTTCGGCGGCCATGCGCTTGTAGGGAATCTTCCGCCCCATGAAAGAAAGCGCCGGGAAGTCGGGATTGGCGGCCGCCGTGTCCAGCACGGTATCGGCCATGGAAGAGTCGCTGTAATTGAGGTGAAAAGGCACTTCTCCGTAATGGCTGAGCCAGGGAGTCGCCACATTTTCCAGGTTAAAGGTCATAGTGAAGTGGTGTTATTCGAATTCTACCGGGGTGGATGCGGGCTCGTCCAGCAAGTGGGGATGGGCGAAGAGATAACGCATCAGCCGGAGGGTTTTTGCGAAATAATAGCCGTCGGCGATGCGTTCGTCCACAGTCATGCCGAGTTTGATGGTGTTTCGAAGCTCTGCCGTTCCGTCTTCTTGCCAGAAGGGCCGGAGCTTCTTTTCGCCGATGGTGACGAAAAAGGAGACCGTGCCCCAGTCGAAAAGATGGTGGTAGTCGGCGTTCATCTTGATGCTCCCGAGGTTCGTCAGGTAAACGCTGGAATAGCTGGGGTCATCCTTGGCGAGCGCCTGGGGATAAAGTCCATGGTATTCCAGTTTTCTCAGGGACCAGGCCATGAGGCGGAAAAGGGGCCGCGGGAGGTTCTTGACAATCTCCAGGGAATTGGTTATCCCTTCCGTCTTGTCTTCGACGCGGACCTTGCGGACAAAATGCTTCACATAGTCATGGACCTGCTCCAACGGGGAGCCTCCTTCCGGATCCAGGGTGAATTTGGCCATGGCTTCTTCCGACTCGTCGGCGAACTGGCGCTTGACGTTGAAGGCCACTTCGATCTGTTTCCGCTCATAATAACGGTGTCCGGAAATGAACCAGTTCATCTTCGGACGGAGCAGGATGGTCTTCGCCAGGACTGCGGCGATGACATGGAACCAGGTGTATTTGAAATCAGGACCGGCGGCATTCTTTTCCGAGAGGTATTTGTCCACCTCCGTGAGGTCCACGACTTCGCCGAGGACGGCCTCATTGATACTCCGGGGCCCGAACAGGTACGGCATCATCACATGCATCGAATCCAGCCCGCTCAGATACCATCCGTCCTTTCTGTCCTTCCAGTTTCTTTTTCTTTCTTGCATAGGTTTGGGTTTAGTAGTGCAAAGTTATTATTTTTTCGCCGATTATTCAATCGGCATACCTACGATTCGGTCAGCGATATCTTCCCATTGCGTTTTATAATGTTCGAGACAAGGCTCCCACACATGGATGGGAAACGACGTATTCGTGAAGCAGCCTTTGCCACGGGTCGGGGGATAGGTCGGTTCCATCTTGAGGGATGTGAGTCCTTTACAGCTATAGAAGCAATAGGGTGGAATACTCGTTGTCCCGGCCGGGACGACAAACTCTTTGATTTCTTGTCCATTAACGAGGATATGTCCGTCTCTGCTTCCACTAAAGAAATGGTCAATGTAGGTAATCTTGAGCCATTGTTCAGCCGTTTTCATGTCAACTTCTTTGAGGTTCACGCATCCGCTGAAAGCAATGTCATTAACAGTGGTTAAGCTCTTCGGGATGGATACCCGGGTGAGGTCCGTGCAATTCTCGAACGCGAATTTGGGAACGGTAGTAATCCCTTCCGGAATCTGCGCGTGCGTCAAGAGGGTACCGTTGACATAGAGATGGCCGTTCTGGACGAAGTCGAAAGGGTGGCTGCCACTGGCTTCGAACGTGATGGACAGCCAACATTCCAGGGAGGAGGTATAGACGCGGGAGACTGCGGTGCATAAGTAAAATGCCCCGTAAAACACATACGGCGTTGATTTCCCGAAATCGATGGATTCGAGACTCTTGCAGCGATTGAACGCGTAGGCTTCTATCCGCTTGAGACTGTCCGGGAACTTGACGGAGGTTATACTCGAATATGAAAATGCGTCGCTGAAAATGGTGGTACAACCTTCCGGGACGACCAGGTCTTTAAGTACCTGCCCATTCAAGACGATGTCTCCTATTCCGCTCGATGAGAAGAGAGGTGATCCCGAGAAGTCAATGGACAAGTAATCACGAATATCTTGTATTTCCGCTCTTGTGAGTTTGTCACATCCGCTGAAAGCCATGTATCCGGTTTCTTCCAGTCCGCCAGGGAGGATGACGGTCGTGATTTCCTTGCAGTTGAAGAAAGCAAGGTTATGGATTTTCTTCTGTCCTGCCGGAATATCGGCCACAGTAATCTCTTGCCCGTTGACATAAAGATGACCCTCCTGGCTGGTTGCGAATGGAGATCCGTTCCCAAGCTGGGTGCTAAAGGCGAACTGGATGGCCAACCAGTCACTCAGGGAAGGAATATGGGCTGTTTTCAGTTTCGGACATTGGGAGAAGGCTTTTAGGTCGACGAACGTTAGTCCATGTCCGAATGTTATGGCCTCCAGTTCACCGCATCGGAGGAAAGCATTCTTGCCGATGGTGCTCAATCCGTCCGGAAAAGAGATGCTTTTGAGCATAATCCAACCCGAAAAGAAGTTGTCCGGTATAGCCTTGATGCCGGTGAAATAGCGGAACTCATCAAAAGAGGTGTACAACTGGCTTTTGAAGATGCCTTCCAGCGAGGTAGCGGCAGCGGCTTCCGTAACAGAGACCTCGCCGTCCTGGTCCTTATCAAGGGCGGCCACGCAGTCTGCCTTCATCCGGGTATCCGCGAAAGAAATGATTCCAGCTATATCTGTGCCACCGGAATCTCCGCCACCGCCTTCCACCGGGATACCTACGATTCGGTCAGCGATATCTTCCCATTGCGTTTTATACAGCTCAAGACAGGGCTCCCACACATAGATGGGGAACGAGGTATCCGCGAAACAGTCCTTGCCGCGGGTTGGGGGATAGGTCGGTTCCATCTTGAGGGCCGTGATTCCTTTGCAGTAGGCGAAGCAAATGGATGGAATACTCGTTGTCTGGGCCGGGACGACAAATTCTTTGACTTCTTGTCCATTGACGAGGATATGTCCGTCTCTGCTTCCACTAAAGAAATGGTCAATGTAGGTAATCTTGAGCCATTGTTCAGCCGTTTTCATGTCAACTTCTTTGAGGTTCACGCATCCTTTGAAAGCAATGTTATTAACAGTGGTTAAGCTCTTCGGGATGGATACCCGAGTGAGGTCCGTGCAATTCTCGAACGCGAATTTGGGAATGGTAGTAATCCCTTCCGGAATCTGCGCGTGCGTCAAGAGGGAACCGTTGACATAGAGGTGGCCGTACTGGATGGAGTCGAAAGGGTGGCTGCCAGTGGTCTCGAACTGGATGGACAGCCAGCATTCCAGGGAGGAGGTATAGACGCGGGAGACTGCGGTGCATAAGTAAAATGCCAGGCCACCAACGTTCGGCGTTGATTTCCCGAAATCGATGGATTCTAGACTCTTGCAATGAGCGAACGCGCTGTCTTCGATTCGTTGGAGACTGTCCGGGAACTTGACGGAGGTTATACTCGAATTTGAAAATGCGTTGCTGAAAATGGTGGTACAACCTTCCGGGACGACCAGGTCTTTAAGTACCTGCCCATTCAAGACGATGTCTCCTGTTCTGTTTGATGAAAAGATCGATGATTTCGAGAAGTCAATGGACAGGTAATCACGAATATCTTGTATTTCCGCTCTTGTGAGTTTGTCACATCCACTGAAAGCCATGTATCCGGTTTCTTCCAGTCCGCCAGGGAGGATGACGGTCGTGATTTCCTTGCAGTTGAAGAAAGCAAGGTTATGGATTATCTTTTGCCCTGCTGGAATATCGGCGACAGTAATCTCTTGCCCATCGACATAAAGATGACCTTCTTCGCTGGTTACGAAAGGAGACCCGTTCCTGGCAAGATATAGGTCGCGCAGCGTTAGGGTGTCAAAGGCAAACTGGATGGCCAGCCAGTCACGCAGGGAAGGAATATGCGCAGTCTTTAGTTTTGGACATTGGGAGAAAGCATATTGATCGATGAACGTTAGTCCATGTCCGAATGTTATGGCCTCCAGTTCACCGCATCGGAGGAACGCATTCTTGCCGATGGTGCTTAATCCGTCCGGAAAAGAGATGCTTTTGAGCATAATCCAGCCCGAAAAGAAGTTGTCCGGTATAGCTTTGATGCCGGTGAAGTAGCGGAACTCATCGAAAGAGGTGTACAACTGGCTTTTGAAGATGCCTTCCAGTGAGGTGACAGCAGCGGCTTCCGCCACGGACACCTCGCCGTCATGGTCCTTATCAAGGGCGGCCACGCAGTCTGCCTTCATCCGGGCATCCGCGAAAGAAATGATGGAGACGGGATTCAACTCCTCTTTCCGTTGTATGACAATGGGGTCGGAAAGAGTGGCGCGACTGACAGATGTGACATCAGGAAAAGAAAGTATTTGCTGCGATTGTCCGGTATAAACCGTAGCAATCAGTCCCTTTGATAAAACCTGGGGACGGCAAAAAGCGTAGTAGTCTTTTCCTTCCAAGAATCCACCGGCTGGTGCTTTCACAAGGACGGAATCGGATTCCTCCTGAGACGGAACGTCGTGATAGGAAGGAAGATTCTGTCCATTGAATGAAAACACGGCCATTCCGGAGAGCGCCTCGCCTGCGGCTGACTTGAAAGAAATCGAGTCGACACCATTCTTTTCCACTTGGAAGTGAATAGCACCGCACAGGCAGTAAAAAGCAAGGTTCCGATCCGTACTATGCGCTGCAAAAGGTGCTGTACATTGCTGCCCGGCCGATTGTATGGATGGAATCGTTGTCGTCAGTCTCCCCTCATGAAACCTGTCCGAAGGATTGGATGGGCTGATGGCCCACACCTCGGATGTGCTCTCGGGCAAGTTACCGGAAACGCTTCTCAGGCGGCCTGCATTATCAGTTGACTCATATTTGAATTTTCCCATAGGGAAAACCATGATTTCTTCTTCCGGGATCCAGTTCTTACAGAAAGGATTCGCGTCAGCTGACGACGGAATGAAATAATTCTCTGAAACGCTGGGCTGCTGAGAATCGGGCTGACTACCCGTACAGGCAGAAATACAGAAAATACAAAGAAAGATATATAGCGCAGAATGTTTCATGTCGCGTATCCTAATACTGCCGCCAATAATTCGTAAAACGGAAAACTGATCAAGAATTAAGGGTGATTGCCCACTAAGATCAATGTTAGTCCTAATTTCGTAGATGGAATACATGGCAACACATTTACTCTTTACAAATAAAAGAAAAATATAGCATAATGGCAAAAAATACGGAATTAATCCTTATCTTTCGGAAAAATAAAGCGTAGCCGCCATGAAAAAGATAGTTTTACTTCCCTTGATCCTTTCCCTGGTGCTTTCCTGCGGGAAGGAGCCCCGGACGGAAGCGGCTGGGAATAACGAAGATAATCAGCCGCAGGAGATCGAGATTTCGTCATTCAAGGTGGGGAATAATCTGGTCCTGGCCGTGGATGGCGGGACGGTCCGCCTGCCGGTTGAGACCGATCCCGCAGACGCTTCCCTTCGCCGCTTTGCGCGACTGGACGTGGACCCGGAAGGCATCGTGGAAGTGACGGCTTTGGACAACGAGCTGTCAGTCAAGCCCTTGGAGAAAGGCAGTGCCGTCCTGACCATCCGTCCGAAGTATGGTCCCGGCTCGTCGGCGAAGGTAAACATTACCGTAGCAGCGGCCATCAAATCCATCAGCCTTTCGGCGACGAGCGGCCTCTCCGGCGGTACCCTCACCGTAGGAAGCGGCGAGACCATCCAGGTGAAGGCGACGGTCCGGAACGAAGACAACAAGATTGTCGAGGCCCAGCTCAATTGGAAAATTCTGGAAGGGAACGACATGATTTCGCTGGATGGGGATGGCAAAGTGACGGGATTGAAAGGGAACGGAACGGCCCGTCTCCGCTGCGAAGTGGCCACCAAACCGACTGAGGTTTATGCGGAGCTGCCGGTCAAGACCATCTGGGCCCCGCAGGAGATTGTCATGGAAGATGAGGATCAATGGGGACCTGAAGTCCATCTGGTCGCCGGGCACGTAACGACGCGTCGCTTCAAAGTCCTTCCGGCCCAGGCGCCCCAGGACCTGGTGCTTTCGGGAGGGAATGGTTACTATTTCACCTGTAAGACGGCAACGCTGGATGGGGAGTGGACTTATTCCGTGACATTCACCTTCGTAAAAGACGATCCCGCTTGTTTCCCCGTGACCTTGACGGCGTCCGGCAAGAAGATCAAAAAAGAGATTCCGGTGTATATGGACCGATACACGGCGTCCATGCCCAAGCCGGGGGACTACATCTATTACAAGGCATCCGACGGGACTTTCCGTGCTTCCGACTGCGGCCGTCGCCAGACGATCCGCTTCGATGGCGGGGATAAAAAGACGCCCAAAGAACCGGCGCCTGAGTCGGGTGAAGAGTACATCGGCGTCCTGGTCCGCTCAGAGTTACCCTCAGAAGGCCAGGAGTTCCTCGGCGGAGCCAGGTCCAGGCAGAGTCTCCCGGGCTTTATGATGGACGGCAGAAGATATCATGGCCTTGTCATGGCGAAAGAGAATGCTGGAGAGCCCTGCAAATGGTCGGAAGTGTCCTACAATATCAAGGATAAGGGCGTCTCCAACGTAGCCTGGGGCCATGTCCAGTATTTGAACCTGCTCGAATACAGTGATAAGGTGGAGGCCTCTCAAAAGATTACGGCGGCCGAAAGGGTCAGGCAGTATGCCCAGACCCATCCTGTCGGGACCTCCGCCAGCGGCTGGTTCCTCCCGGGCATCTTCGATATGCAGGAAGAGACTACCTACTTTACAGGAGCCCTTGAAAAAGAATTTGCGCTGTCTGCGAACGGTATGAAGGATGCCTCTGGCGTATACCTGACATTCTGGACGTCGACGCAGTGGCCCTATAGCAGCGGTGTCGGCAACAAGACGGATTTTGCCCATGTATGGACAGCCGGTCCGAGTGCGACTGACGGAAGAAAGAGCGACCCGCTGCCGGTGCGTGCCATGCTGTGGTTGTAGAGGTGAAAGGAAAGGTGCTCATCGCGGATCTCAGCGGCGTGTACGGGGAAGAAGGTTTCCCCGAGGCACTCCAGGCGGCAGGGTATGACGTTGTACGCCTGGACTTCCGGACGCTGGAAGGGACGGAGTGTTATTGCGACCCTGAGGCGGAGACGTATTTGCGGAAGTGCTTTGCTTCCTGCAGGGAGCGGGTCCGCTGGATAGATGGCGGAGATTATCACTATCTGTCGAAACTCTTCGCCGAAAGGGAAAAGGAGCCTTTCACTCTGGTTCTTCTGGACCATCATCCGGATGACCAGGCCCCGGCGCTGGGGGAGATTCTCAGCTGCGGGGGATGGGTCCGGGACCTGAGGCGGGACTGCCCGGCGCTGGAAGGGGTGATCGCGGTGGGGCCGGAAGGAGCGATTCAGACAGTGGAGGAATTCCGGTCGGTTTTCCGGGAGACCGCGCCCGAAAGGGTGTATGTTTCGCTGGACAAGGATGTGATGGACCTTGCGGATGCGCGGACGAACTGGAGCCAGGGGGAATTGCGGCTTCCTCAGGTGCTGGAGATGCTCCGGACGGTGTTTGAGAGCGGGGCGGAGGTAATTGGAATGGACATCTGCGGCGAACTGAGCGGGGCGAAAGGCGGCCACGCGGAGGACTTTGGCGTGAATTTGAAAACCAATAGGGCCATACAGGCCTTTATAAGTGATTATAACTATGACTGAAAACCAACAACAGGAGCCATTGCAGCGGACCTGCCTGCATGAGCGGCATGTTGCCCTCGGGGCAAAAATGAGTCCCTTCGCGGGCTTTGACATGCCGATCCAGTATGGTTCCATCATTACCGAGCACCTTGCCGTCCGGGAGAAGGCGGGCATTTTCGACGTATCGCACATGGGCGAAATCTTTGTCGATGGGAGAGATGCCGAACGCTTTGTAAACCATATCTTTACCAATGAAATCCGGGGCATGGAGCCTGGCAAGGTCCTCTACGGGATGATGTGCTATCCGGACGGCGGCGTCGTGGACGATCTGCTGGTCTACCGGGAGTTCGAGCCGGACCATTACCTATTGGTCGTCAATGCGGCCAATATCGACAAGGATTTTGCCTGGATCCAGGAGCAGGTGAAAGGATTTGACTGCCGGGTGCGAAACGAAAGCGCGGCCTGGGGACAGGTCGCCGTCCAGGGCCCGGAAGCGGAGCGGTACGTGATCGACGTGCTGGGCGCAGCGGAAGCCGCAAAGCTCGGCTTTTACACCTTCTGCAACCTTTCATACAAAGGGAAACGCCTGATCCTGAGCCGCACGGGCTACACCGGAGAGGATGGTTTCGAGATTTACTCCGCCCCGGAAGGTATCGTGGAACTATGGGACCGCTTCCTCGCGGAGGGGGTCCAGCCTTGTGGACTGGGCTGCCGGGATACGCTCCGTTTTGAGGCAGGCCTTCCGCTGTACGGGGATGAACTGAGTCCGGAAATCTCCCCGGTCATGGCCGGTCTCGGGATGTTCTGCAAGTTGGACAAGGACTTCATTGGCCGGGACGCCCTGCTGCGGCAGAAGACCGAAGGCTGCGAGCGGAAACTCGTCGGGATCGAGATCGAGGACAAGGCCGTTCCCCGGGCCGGGTATCCGGTGGAAACGCTTCAGGGAGAGGAAGTTGGCGTGGTAACGACGGGCTATCATTCGATTTCCCTGGACAAGAGCATCTGCTTCGCCCTTGTCGGCAGTGCATACGCTGCCCTGGATACGCCCCTGCAGATCCGGATCCGCAAGAAAACCTTCCCCGGGAAGGTCGTCAAGAAACGTTTTTATCAGACTAACTATAAGAAATAACCAATTATCATGAGCAAGATTATCGAAGGACTCAAGTATTCCGAATCCCACGAGTGGGTCAAGGTGGAAGGCAACGTCGCTGTGATCGGCGTCACGGATTTCGCCCAGAAAGAAATGGGGGACATCACCTATGTGGATGTTCCGGACGTGGACGACTCGTTCGAGGCGGGTGAGGATTTCGGCGCCCTGGAGAGCGTCAAGGCTTCCAGCGACCTCTATTGCCCGGTCTCCGGCAAGGTGGTCGAAGTGAACGAGGAACTGGAGGATGCCCCTGAAAAGGTCAATGAGGACGCTTTCGCCGCCTGGATCATCAAGGTAGAGATGTCGGATGCTTCCGAGCTGGATGCCTTGATGGATGCGGCCGCTTACAAAGCCATGATCGGAGAATAAGATGAGCCAGTTCGCCTATTTTCCCCATACCGAGGAAGATGTCCGGGCGATGCTGGAGCGGATTGGAGTGAAAGACACCGATGCGCTCTATGCGGATGTGCCGGAGCAGTTCTTCCGCAAGCATACGTGCGCGCTGGGGGAGGCCCTTTCCGAGCAGGAAGTCCGGGAGTGGTTTGAACGGCTCGCTTCCATGAACCCGAAACTGACGGTGTTCGCCGGGGCCGGGGCGTATGACCATTATACGCCGTCGGTCATCCCGTATATTACCTCCCGTTCGGAGTTCCTGACCGCCTATACGCCCTACCAGTGTGAAATATCACAGGGAACGCTGCGCTATATTTTTGAATACCAGAGCATGATCTGCGCCTTGACGGGGTTGGATGTATCGAATGCTTCCCTCTATGACGGAGCGACGGCCGCGGCGGAGGCGATGAAAATGTGCGTGGCGTCGGTTCGCAAGCGTAGTCGTGTCCTCCTCTCCGAGGGACTGTTGCCGCAGGTGCTGGACGTAGTGGAGACCTATGCCCGTTTCCATGGCGTAGAGATTGGCCGCGTCCCCGTGATGGACGGAAGGACCTGTCCGGGCTGCCTTCGGGCGGCGCTCGCCTCCGGTGACGTCGCCGGCGTGATTCTACCCCAGATCAACCGCTACGGACTGGTCGAGGACCATGAAGGCTATGCGGAGATGATCCATGGCGCCGGAGCGCTGATGGTCCAGTACTGCGACCCGTCCGCCCTGGCGGTCCTCAGGACCCCCGCTGAATGGGGGGCGGACATTGCCGTCGGAGACGGCCAGTCGCTCGGCATTCCGCTCTGCTACGGCGGACCCTACCTTGGTTTCATGGCCGTGAAAAAAGAGTATATGCGCAAGATGCCGGGCCGCATCGTCGGACAGACCCTGGACAAGCAGGGGCGTAGGGCCTATGTCCTCACGCTCCAGGCCCGTGAGCAGCACATCAAACGCGAGAAAGCCACCTCGAACATCTGTTCCAACGAGTCCCTGATGGCGCTCTGGGTGACGGTGTACCTGTCTCTTATGGGCCCGGAAGGTCTCAAGGAAGTCAACCGCCTCAGTTATGACGGGGCCCATTACCTCAAGGAGCAGCTTCTCTTAAGCGGCAAGTTCGAGGACCCCTTCCCGGGGAAAGCCTTCCTCAAGGAGTTCGTCCTGAAGCCGAAGGAGGCGCCGGCGCGCTTGCAGGAACGCCTCCAGAAGGCAGGCTTTTTTGCCGCCCTCTGCACAGAAGAGGGCTATGTGAGTTTCTGTGTCACCGAAAAACGCAGCCGCGAAGAAGTGGATGCGCTGGTTCAATGTGTCAAGGAGGGCTAGGATATGAAATATTACGACAAACTGATATTCGAATGTTCGAAGCCCGGACGAGTGGGGTACACCCTCCCGGCGAATGCCTTCCCGAAGGCGGAAGGACTGCCTCAGGGGCTGTGCCGCCGACAAGCTCCTGCCCTTCCCGAGGTGAGCGAACCGGAGGTCGTGCGGCATTACACCCTGCTTTCCCAGATGAATTTCGGTGTGGACAGCGGCTTCTATCCGCTCGGGAGCTGTACGATGAAATACAATCCCAAGATCAACGAAGAAGTGGCCGCGATGCCTGCCTTTGCCGGATTGCATCCGCTGCAGAGCGCTCCCGGTGCGGAAAAGGTCCTTGAGGAGATGGACAAAGCCCTCGCGGAGATTACCGGCCTATCGAGATTCACTTTCGCTCCCTGCGCCGGGGCCCATGGAGAACTGACCGGTCTGATGCTGATGCGCCAGTATCATCTGAACCGGGGGGACAACGCCCGTACGAAAGTCATCGTTCCGGACAGTGCCCATGGCACGAACCCGGCCTCCGCGGCGGTTGCCGGATTGGAGGTCGTCGAAGTGAAATCGCTCTCCAACGGCCGGGTGGACGTGGAGGCGCTGAAAGGCCTGCTGGACGAGCATGTCGCCGGCATGATGATGACCAATCCCAATACCCTCGGCCTCTTCGAGACCCAGATTGAGGAGATTGCCGCCCTGGTCCATGGGGTCGGTGGCCTGATGTATTACGACGGGGCCAACATGAACCCGCTGATGGGCCTGGTACGCCCCGGGGATATGGGCTTTGACATCATGCACCTGAACCTGCACAAGACCTTCTCCACGCCGCATGGCGGCGGTGGACCTGGCAGCGGCCCGGTGGGCGTAGCGGCTCCGCTCGTCCCTTGCCTGGACCAGATCCGCGTGTCGGCTTGGCATGGAAACTTCGGCGTCATCCTGCGGGCATATGCCTATATCCTGATGCTGGGGCGGGAGCATCTCGCGAAAGTGGGCGAGTATGCCGTCCTTTCTGCCAATTATATCAAGGAATGCCTGAAAGATGTGTACAAACTCCCCATTGAGGGTGTCTGCAAGCACGAATTTGTCTTTGACGGACTGGTGAACGATGGGGCCCATGACGAGGTTCCCGGCGCCACGACCCTCGATGTGGCGAAGCGCCTTTTGGACTTCGGTTTCCATGCGCCGACGATTTATTTCCCGCTGCTGTTCCATCAGGCTCTGATGATTGAGCCGACGGAGACGGAGTCGAAGGAGACCATTGACGCGTTCATCGCCGTGATGCGCCGGATCGCCGAGGAAGCGGCGGAAGATCCGACCCTTCTGCAGGAAGCCCCGCACACCACGCCGGTTTCCCGTCCAGACGAAACTACGGCGGCCCGTAGTCCCATCCTTACATTCCAGGACGCATGAAACTGACCATCATCGGAGGCGGTCCGGGCGGGTATGAGACGGCCGTCGAGGCAGTCCGCCTCGGCATGGAAGTGACGCTGGTAACGGAAGGGCCTTTGGGGGGGACCTGCCTGAATGAAGGCTGTATCCCGACCAAGGCGCTCTGCCGGGCGGCGTCTCTCGTGGACGAAATCCGTTCGGCGGGGGAATTCGGCATCGAGGCCAGCTGCAGCATTGATTTTCAGAAAGTGATGGCCCGCAAGGATGCGGTCGTCGCCCAGCTGCAGCAGGGGATAGAACTGCTTTTGAAAAAGGTCGAGGTCATCCGCGGCCGGGCCTCGCTGAAGGACGGCCATACAGTCGTGGTGAACGGGCAGGAAATTGTCTCTGACGCCATCCTGCTCGCGACGGGCTCCGTTTCCGCATCGCTTCCCATCGAGGGGGCGGAGCTATGCGTCACATCCACCGAGATGCTCTCGCTGGGGGAACCACCGAAACGCCTGGCTGTCATCGGGGGCGGGGTCATCGGCTTGGAATTCGCCTCCATCTACCGCTCTTTCGGCAGTGAAGTGACGGTGCTCGAGTTCTGTAAGACAGTTCTTCCCCGTTTTGATGAAGATATCGCCAAAAGGTTGAAACAAAGCCTTTCCAAACGCGGCATTTCGATTGAAACTTCCGCTTCGGTCCAGGCTGTACTCCGCTCAGGGAATGCCTATGAAGTCCGCTACCAGCAGAAGGACCGGCTCCTTTCGGTCGAGGCGGATCGGGTCCTAATGGCCGTCGGCCGCAGGCCGAACCTCGATTCCCTGAATCTGGACGAAGTGGGCATTGCCTATACGCGGCGTGGCGTAACGGTCAACGATTATATGCAGACCTCGCTTCCTTCCGTTTATGCAGTCGGAGACCTCACGGGTGGGATGATGCTGGCCCATGCGGCGACCTTCCAGGGACGCCGGGCGCTGCATCACCTCGCCGCCGGGCAGCCCGTCGAAGGTCCCGTAGACAAAATCGACCTTTCCGTGGTTCCAGCGGCCGTTTTTACGGTCCCGGAAGCGGCCATGGCCGGTGCGACGGAGGCCGACTGCGAGGGGCGGAACATCCGCTGCCTCAAGTCCTTTTTCCGTGCCAACGGCAAGGCCGTTGCGATGGGGGAGACCGACGGCATGTGCAAACTGATTGTGGATGCGGAGAGCGGCGAAATCCTGGGTTGTCATCTTTTCGGCCCCCACAGTGCGGACATCGTTCAGGAAGTATCGGCGCTGATCGCAAGGAAAGCGACCCTGGAGGACTTCCAGGCTGTGATTCATGCCCATCCGACCTTGGGCGAAGTACTACAGGCGGCAGCAAACGCATAGAAGAAAAATGAAAGAAAGGACCATCCGTAGTGTGTTGGAGGAGTTCCAGAAGGTGGAACTCGAGGACCTGGGAGACCTGCTCGGCGGGAATCTGAGGCCCCGGATGAAGAAGACAGAAATGGTGGAGCGGCTCACCTCCTATCTGACAAAGAGTCCGCAGCGCTGGCTGTCGCTTCTTCTGGAGCGGGATGCCCGTCTGCTCCGGCAATTGGTCCATGCCGGCCCGGACACGGTCCAGATGATGGATTATGCAGACTATCCTTCCGTACTGGAGGTCAGCGGCCTGGTGGATTTCGATGATTCCGACCAGCGTACTCACAAAGTCTGGCTTCGCAGGGAGGTCTATGATATCGTGGCTCCGCATATTGAGAAGGCCATCCATACGGCAGAGCAGAGCGGCCGTTTCCAGTTGGAGCGGGTGGCGCTGGGTTATCTGAATCTCTACGGCGTCCTTCCGACGGACCAGTTCGTGGACCTGATGATGGACTATTACGATGCGGAGCACGAGTCGGACTATGAATCGCTTGTCCGGACGCTGAAGAATTCACCCCTGGTCAAAGGGAACCGCTTTACCGATGAGCGGGGAGACTATCTCTGTTCGCCCTGCCTGATGGAGGCGGAAGATGTGTTCAAACTGCGCCTCTCTCATGCCCGCTCACTCGATTACGCCCCGTTTACCTGGCAGGAAGCGCTGGAGGCCGGCGCCGGTGCGCCGTATTTCACCATCGGTTTGAAGACCCCCGAAGGGGCCGCCTTCGTCAGCATGCTCCATCGCTTGGGTTTCGACGGTTTCGAACTGGTGCAGACGGAATATGATTTCTGGATCGAGGCGCAGCTGCCCCAGACGGAGGATTCGGTGTTCCGGGTGGTCGATATGGAAGAGTATCGCCGGAAAGAGCCCCATACCTACGACTTGTATATGAAAGCCGTACGGGATTATGTAAACAGTATTCCGAGATGGGCCCTCAAAGGGCATAGCGCTTCCGAGACCGGCCTTCTCGCGTATGACATACCGAAGGAGGGTCCGCCCGAGATTCCTTACGAGGAGGGCCAGCCTGTCTGGTCCATGCCGGAACCAACTGTTTCAGAGGGATATACGCAGTTCCTGGATGAGTTTCCTTTCATGGTGCCGCATGTGGCGCCCGATGATCCCTGTCCCTGCGGCAGCGGCCTTCGTTATGCCCGCTGCCACGGCCGGCATCCGAATTAGCGGCTCTGGGTATAGGCGATGATTTCGTCCAGATTGGCGCTGAGCCCGAGGGAAGAGTCGACCACCAGAATCTGCTTCCGGTAGCGCCGGGCTTTGGGGAAGGTCTCCAGGGGATTGAAGCCCGGAGAGACGAGCATCAATCCGGCCGTCTTGTCCGGCAGGTCGAAGGCCGCCGCACAGGCCGTCGGACAGCCGTTCCCTTCCGCGAGCAGGAATACGCGCCTCTTATCCGTGAAACGGTTCTCCCGCAGGGTGTTCACCGCTGTCTTGACCGCCTGGACACGGGATTTTTCCCCATCTCCCAGATCGAAAGCATAGGTCACGAAACCCCGCGCGGCCAGATCCCGGCACCAGCGGTCCCCGTGCGTCAGACTCTGGCAGTAGATGATGCAGGGAAGATCCTTTCCGCCATCCTGCGGCCGGTAGACGGTCCCGTCCACCTTGTCTTTCCCATTGTAAAAGCCCAGCGATTCCGTGACCACCTTGGCTTTCACGGTGCTGGCCTTGACCGTGCTCTGCGGGTTCTGTTTCTTGACCCACCAGATGCCGATACCGAAGGCGGCGGCGAGAATGGCCAAAACGACGGCGACGACGCCGAGCCTTACCAGGACTTTTTTCCAGAATTCTTTCATTCCATTTGTATTAACATACAAAAATACGGATAATTTGTGTAATTTTGCATGCCTTATCGTGCATGGAATGAAAAAAATTTATCCATTTCTGATTCTGCTCCTGTTTGCCTGCGGATGCGGGCGCCACCGTTTCGAATATATCGATATCGCGGCCTCTGAAAAGGCGCTTTCGAGCTTGAAAGCGAACTTCCGGTCCATTCCGGACTCCCTTTCATCCCTCCGGACGCAATTCATGCTGTCTCAGGGACTTCCGGTGGCGGACGTGCTGGTTTTTGCCGGGGAAGTGGACGATGCGGCCATCGCCCCGCCAGAGATTCCGTATGGATATGCCTTCCAGTATGTCAGCCGGGACATGATTCTGGATTCCCTTCAGATCAAAGGGACCCGCTTGTACACGGATGGCGGACTGAATGCCCGTCTTCTGTACCTCCAGGACCACAGGATGAGCCTTCCGCTGATGAACAAACTCTCCACCCTGGCCTCTGTCGGCGCCGTGATTACCGGAGTGAAACCGGATGAGCCGCTGGGCGGAGCGGACAGCGTGGTCTTTCACCGGACGGTAGAAAAAGTCTGGATGTCGGGCAATGTCCAGTCCGGACGGAAACTCTATTCCATCCTCAAGTCCATTGGCGCACGGCCTGACATGAAGACCCGGGTTCCGGACATCCGGATGGAACACCGCCATCTGCCGAATATAGAGATCTACTACCTATGCAACGAGGGCGTCTTTTCCGGAAGGGCAAAGATTCGTTTCCGTACGGTCGGGCGCGTTCCGCTGCTTTGGAATCCGGACACCGGGGAGATCCGGCCCCTGGACTATAAGTTGAAGAAGCGTTCTACCGTCGTCTGGATGAACCTGGTGCCGGACGATGCTTGTTTTGTCGTCTTCGGTTCTTTTGCCGAGCGGCGACGTTTCAAACAATAATGACCCTGACTCCCGTGGCATATTACCGGGGACCGTTTTCCTCCAAATTCGGTATTCCCCGTCAGAGTTCCCTCGTTCCGGTGGAGGGGCGGATCGTTTTCGAACCCGCCTTCCGCGAGAAGGAGGCGCTTCGGGGCCTGGAGGGCTTTGACCGGCTGTGGCTGATCTGGGGCTTTTCCGCCAACCGGGACACGAAAGGGGAGTGGCAGCCTACGGTCCGTCCGCCCCGGCTCGGCGGCAACGAAAGGATGGGCGTCTGGGCGACCCGTTCTCCCTTCCGGCCCAATCCGCTGGGGCTTTCCTCGGTGGAACTGCTCAGGGTGGACGGACTGGATCTCGTCGTCCGGGGAGCGGATTTGATGGACGGAACCCCCATCTATGACATCAAGCCCTATCTGGTCTATGCCGACAGCTTCCCGGAGGCCCGGCAGGGCTTTGTCTGCGGAGCCCCGGAGAGGGCGCTGCAAGTCGTTTTCCCGGAGGGCTTTCCGGAGGAGGCGAAGCCTGTGCTGGAACGGGTGCTCTCGATGGATCCGCGCCCGGCCTGCCAGCACCGCAGCGACAAAGTTTATGGCATGCCTTTCCAGGGACGGGACCTGCGGTTCCGGGTGGAGGGGACCGTTCTGACCGTGATTTCCTGGGAATAATCCCTTAGAAGGCCATGTCGAGGCCGATGTTGAAGGCGAAATTCTCTTTCGGATTCTCCCGCTTGTGGTTGAGCCGCCAGAAGCAGTCTACCCTGAGCATCCTCAGGATGTTGCCAAGTCCCACACCCACTTCGAAATAAGGCGTTTCCAGGGCGCTGGTCCGCTCCATCAGGCGATAGGGAGCGTTCTCCTTGTTCTGCGGGGTAATGGTGCCCCAGGCGCCGCGGACGGTCACGATCTCACGAAGGTCCAGTTTCCGCACCCCGGGAATCTTCCCGAGGAAGAAACCGTTGAAATTGTGCTCATAGAAGGCCGTCACCCAGCGGTCCGAAGCGAATTCATAATAGTCCATGCAGGAGAAGGCGGCTTTGTCCAGGAACATCGTCTGGTTGCCTTCATGAAGCTTGAGGAGGGGATAGGGAACAGAGCCGAAAATGGCGCCGCCGTTCAGATGGGCCATGCCGAAGCCGAGCGCGCCGGCCGGAATCCGCCAGTCGAAGGTCAGTTCGCTTCGGAGATAGCGGAAGTCCTCTTTCGTAATGCCGTTGATCGCGCCGGCCACGTCCAGCGTTACGATGGGAAGCCGGGTAAAGATTTCGGACTTGACGAAAAAGCCGCGGTTGATCCGCTCTTCCCAGGAGAAACGGGCGTTGTAATGGACCTCATTGACAGAGAAACTCTCCACGGCGGTGCCGTCCGGACGGATCAGCGGTACTTCGTCGTTGGCATAGAGGCGGAAATTCCGGATACTGAGGTAGTTATTGAAATTCGTGGTCCACTCGTGCTCGTACTTCGCCGTGAACTGGCGGGCCAGGCTCCGCCGGTCGTAACTGCCCTGGGCGAAGAGGGAATTGAAGATATTCTCCTCGCCGAAGATGCCGCTTCCGCGCCCGAGCTGCTCAAAGTCGTTGCGGGCCGAGAGGGTCAGTTTCCGCGTCTTGTCCCTCCGGAAAATCAGTTCCACGGAGGAGTCGTATTTGAAGCGTTTGTCCTTGAAACCATAGCCCAGATAGCCGTATAGCCGGATGAACTTGGAGAATTCCTTGGTCGTCTTGCCGCCGACCTGCAGGCGGAGGCCCTCCGTGCCGTTGAACGTGACGGTCCGTGCCCAGGGACCGTAGGCGAGGCCGATTTTCTTGTTCTCCAAAAACCCCGTCACGAACATCTCGGAGATGTGGTAGATCCATTTGTAGGCCCGGCTCTCCTGGATCCGGTCCACCATCTTGAATACGCCTTTTTCGCGCTCGGACAGTTCATAGGGACGGACACTGTTCCAATAGGTGGTGTCCCGCTCCTCGACGCCGGTCATGATGACCGGGTCGCTGTTTCCGAGGATTTTCGGGTCGGTGACTTTCTGGTAGGTCGGTTCGCCGTAGTTGAGCTGGCGCCGGGCCAGGAAGGAAACTATCTTTGAATTGTCGTCCAGCCGCACGGCCAGGTCCAGGAACAGGCGTTCGTCCTTGAAGAACCATTTCCCGCTTTCCAGCCGCTGGTTCTCGATGTCCATGTTGATGTGCCGGACCCAGTTGACATTGGCCTGGTTTGCCAGGGAGGCATGGACCGATCGGATGGCGAAGTCCTCGGCATCGATGGTCATTTCGCCGTCCAGCACCGGCGAAGTCACGAGTTTCTTGGGATGGAAGCGGAGGGTGTAGGTCTTGCGGCCGTCTACCTGGAGGCTGTCCACCAGGTAATAATTGTAAAAAGGACGTCCGGCTGCGGCGGCCGGCGAAGGAACATCCAGGTTGTAGATATGGATGGTGCTGTCGTAGAAATTGGCTTTCAGGAGGTAGGCCCCCGTGAACTGCCGGAGGATGTTGTCCTGTTCCACGCCGGAAATGCGGCTCGCGAGCATGACTTCCTTGTTGATGTCCGGATGGACATGGTATTTCCTGGACTGGTTCTCGGACAGGAGGATGGGAATAAAAGACTTGCCGGTGATGGCGGATGTGTCCTTGTAATCCAGGATGAATTTGAGCCGGTCCTTGAAAATCCCGAGGCTCAGCAGATCCTCCATGTTGGTCGCGTCCAGTTCCATCCGACTGTACAGGTCTGCACTCCAGTCGGGACCGCGTTCGGGATTGTGCCGCTCCCGGGCGGCATCAATCTGGGAGAGGATGGAGCGGATGTAGCGGTCGTCGGGCTTGACCATGGCGGCATTGAGCTGGTTCAGGTCCTTTTGCAGCGCGAAATTGATTTCGGAGAAAGAACCGACCTGCACGGGGACCGTCTGGGGGAGATAGCCCAGCAGATGGGCCGTCAGGGTGGTAATCTCCCGGGAACGGGTCTCCAGAGAGAAATTGCCTTCCAGGTCGGTGGAGATGCCGATGGTCGTCCCGTCGAAATACACACCGGCAAAGGGCACGTCTTCTCCCGTCTCCGCATCGGTCACATGACCTTTGATACGGGTTGTCTGCGCCGAACCGGCGACACAGACAAAGAGGAAGAAGATGAGCCCGAGGCGTTTCATTTTAGTATAACTTCCTGATAATCCAGAGTTTCAGGGATTCGGGGACGATGCGGACCAGGATGCCGACAAGGCCATAGTCGATCCGGGGAATGTAGCGGACCCGCATCTTGCGGCGCCGAAGCTGCCTCAGGATGGCGCGGCCGATCACCTCCGGCTCCATCCCGCCTTGTTCATCTTTTTCGATTTTCCTCAAATTCCTGTCTGCCCATTCCTGGTAGGCGGGAGGGATCAGAGCCTGTTTGCGGGCTGCGGTAAAGCCGGTCTTCACGTCGCCAGGAAGGATACTGCAGCACTGGATGCCGCTGCCTTCCAGTTCCAGGGACAAACTCTCGGAGAGCGAGAGCATGGCGGCTTTTACCGAGGAATAGAAGCCCTGGAAGGGGAGCGGCAGGATGGCCATCACAGAGGTGACGGTGATGATGCGGCCAAATCCCTGGGCACGCATCTGCCCCAGACAGGCCTGGATACAGCGGAGGGAGCCGAAATAGGTCGTTTCAAACTGATAGCGCGCATCCTCCACCGTGGAACCCTCCACCGGGCCGTAGATCCCGTTCCCGGCATTGCAGATCAGGGCGTCCAGGCGTCCTTCCCGGGAAATGACTTCCGCGACGGCGGCCTTGACAGACGCCTCGTCATTGACGTCCATGCGGATGGGAATCACGCCGGGCGCGGGTTTCTCGGTCGTGCCGCGGCGGCTTCCGGCATAGACCTTCATGCCGGAAGCGGCGAGGAGTTTCGCCGTTGCTGCACCGATACCGCTGCTGCCGCCTGTCAGAAGTACAATTTTTACTTTTTCCATAATTCGCTTCGTAAGGTATATTCTTCGGGCAGCGGCATGTCGTACACGCTGCTGCGAAGGAAGGCTTTACATTCGTTCAAGTCCTTGTGGGCGGCCAGCTCTTCCGGCGAAATGGTCGTCCCGATGACGACCCGGGGGTGGGTGCCGCGTTTGTTGAACACTTCGTGGAAGAGCCGGGCAAAACGGACGCGGTAGTCGATCAGGCCGAGACCGTAATAGAAGTTGGAATTCCGGTCCGGAAAACGGATGGGGATGACGGGAACGCGGGCGCGCTGGATCAGCCGGATGGCGGAATCCTGCCACGCGCGTTCGCTGATGCGCCAGCGGTCCCGGGGCCTCAGGTCGGCAACGGCGCCGGAGGGGAAGAGACAGAGCGGCTCGCCGGAGTGGAGCTGCTCCAGGGCGGCTTTGATTCCGTTGACGGACGTCGCGGAAACGCCGGTCGAGGCGTTTGTCTTGGGGTCGACGGAAATGAAACTCCCGCTCAGGTCCCGGATCCACATCAGGAGCTGGTTGACCAGCACCTTGGCCTTGGGACGGACATGGCCGACGAGATCCACGAGGCAGATGCCGTCCAGATGGCCGTAGATGTGGTTGGAGATGGTAATGAACGCGCCGGAGGGGAGCTGCTCCAGCCGCTCGGGATGGCCGATGGCGAAATCGACGCCGGCATCGTCCAGGATTCCTTTGGCAAAGTCCGGTCCGGGGGCACAGCCGCGCTGCTGGACCCGGTCATAGAGGTCGTTGACCTTTCCGATGCCGGTCAGAGCCAGACCCGCCCGGAACAAAAGCCGCCCGGCCCGGCCTTTGAAGACAGGGGAAAGGCGAGAGGCTTCTTCCGGGGTGATGACGGGCATTATTCCTGTTTTTTAGGAGGATCTATTCTCGCGAAATACTTGGCGTCCTTGAAGAAACTGACCAGGTAGAAACCGAAGATCAGGAAGGAAACCGCCACGGCGACATAATCCATCAGTCCGACCTGGAACTCGTTGTGGAAAATCGTCATTTCCACCTTCCATTCGGTCAGCCAGGGGATAAAGATGTACAAGGTGTTGACCAGGACGACGAGCAGGCGGAATTCCGTGGGCCCGAGACCGCCGTAGGTCAGTTTCATCTCGCCTTTGAGGTGGCAGTCGATGTAGACATAAACGCTCAGCATGAAGTAGGCGACCAGGGCGAGCATGGCAAAGCTCAGGTTGATGAGCGGGCTCATCCCCACGCCCACAAACATGATAGTCTCATTGATGACATCGACATTGTGGTCGATGAAAAAGCCGTAAGTCTTGCGCTGGGTATTCCTGACGCGGGCGAGCGATCCGTCCATCGAATCACCGAACCAGTTCAGCAAAAAGCCGAAAGAAGAGAGCCAGAGCCATTGGAGGCTCAAGTTGGAAAGGGCATAGCCGGTCGCGATGACACAGGCACCGACAAAACCGATGAAAGTCAACATGTCAGAGGTGACCCAGCGGGGCATACGCTCTGCCATCCATACCAGAATTTTTTTCTCTAAACCATTCAGAATCGAGGTCTGAATTCTCGCTGCTTGTTTTTTTTCTTCCATTGAATCCAATAAATAAGGGAGACAAAGATACGAAAAAAATGGGATTATTTCTTCCGTTGCAAACGTCTCAGCCTGTTTCGGAAAGCCCTCAGGCTTTCTTTGAGGAAGGATTCGGCATGGCGGACGATTTTCTCCGGATACAATCCGTCATAGGAAATCAGGATGCCGGAGTCCAGCACATCGGCGAACTCGTCGTTGATGCCCGTACCGAAGTAAATCATAGAAGGAGACAGGTTCATATAGGAATTGACCAGCGGAGGAATGCTGACGCCGAATTTCAGCACTTCCGTCTTCAGGGTCTTGTAGTCTTCCTTGTAATTACTGCCATGAAAGATTTTCGAGAAGCGGCGTGGATTGCTGATTTTCACCTCTTTCCGGATATCAATCAGGTCCGCGTTCTTTCCGAAATACTTCTTCAGGAAATACATGATCATCTCGCGGGCCTCCTCGGGATAGCTCGGATAGATGGTCATTTTTCCGAAATAGTATTTCACGCGCGGGGCATAGGCTGCCCTGAGGGACACCAGGCCGTCAAAGAGATTGTCGAGGGCATACAGGCCCTTGGCGCCGCTTTTGGAACTCTGGTATTCAACAGAGATGAAACTGCGTCCCAGTTCCACGGTATGGGGAAGATAGTTCTGGATAAACTTCCGGCTGAAGTGGAACATGTGCGAGGAGGTCAGGATGGGCTGACCGAAGCGGTCGAAGACAGCCTCGTCGCAGATGCAGAAGCGGTATCCGCCGATGATTTCCTCGCGTGTGGGATCCCAAAGGACCAACTGCTTGTAGCCGTAAGCCGGGTCGGTGTCGAATTTGTCAATATCCAGCGCTTGCCCGGTTCCGCCTCCGTCGTTGCGGAAGGCAATCTCACGGAGACGGCCGATTTCCCGGATGACGTTGACGGATTCCGGACCGACGATGTAGAGTTCGTTTCCAGCCCGGTTCGTGGCGCGGAACAGGTTCTTTGGCGTTAGCTCCGCCTTGAGGAGCGCCTTGTCTACGGGAGGGATGATCTTTTTCATATCTGGGTTTTAGTACGTTGTATCATGGGACTAAATTACAACATAATTGGAATATATGCAAAAAAAGAGTGTCGGCCTTCACAGGCGGACGCTCTCACTAACCACATAATTAATAACACTAAAACTAATAACCAATAGACTGAGCAGGTGAGAGAACCTCACTCCCTCAATCCGGATACAAAGGTACGTCAATTTTTTGAATTTGCAAATTTTTTTCAAAAGATTTTTTTGAAATTTTTTTAAGATTTTTATAAGTCGCTGATTATTAGTCAAATAAAAGTAATTAAAAAAATTAGGATTGGCAGCCGTGTGCCAATCCTAATGCTTGTTCGCCCTGTGTACAAACGATTGCTGCAATTATTTGTAAATATCAGTTACAAATTGTAAGCAATATGGACGATTTACTAAATGACTCCAAGTTCTTTGCCGACTTTGATAAAAGCGGCGATGGCTTTGTCCAGGTGCTCCTTCTTGTGGGCGGCCGAGAGCTGGACCCGGATCCGGGCCTGTCCTTTCGGGACCACGGGGTAGTAGAAACCGGTGACAAAAATGCCCTCCTGGGCCATTTTCGCCGCGAATTTCTGGGAAAGGGGCGCATCATAGAGCATGACCGCGCAGATGGCGCTCTGGGTCGGCTTGATGTCGAAGCCGGCAGCGAGCATCTTGTCGCGGAAGTGATTGACATTCTCCTGAAGGCGGGCATGGAGTTCGTCCGATTCCCCGAGCATCTTGAACATTTCAATACCGGCGGCGGCGATCATCGGCGGGATGGAGTTGGAGAACAGGTAAGGACGGCTGCGCTGGCGCAGCATGTCGATAATTTCCTGACGGCCGGTCGTGAAACCGCCGACAGCACCGCCGAAGGCTTTGCCGAGGGTGCCGGTGAAGATATCGATCCGTCCGTAGACGCCGAACTGTTCGGCTACGCCGTGTCCCGTCGCTCCGACGACGCCAGCGCTGTGGCTTTCATCGACCATCACCATGGCATCATATTTTTCGGCGAGGTCGCAGATTTTGTCCATCGGGGCGACATTGCCGTCCATGGAGAAAACCCCGTCTGTGACAATGATGCGGAAGCGGCAGCTCTGGGCCTCCTTCAGCTTCTCTTCCAGGTCCGCCATGTCGGCATTGGCATAGCGGAAGCGCTGGGCCTTGCACAGGCGGACGCCGTCGATGATGGAGGCGTGGTTCAGGGAGTCCGAAATGATGGCATCCTCTGCGGTCAACAAGGGCTCGAAGACTCCGCCGTTGGCGTCAAAGCAGGCGGCATAGAGGATTGCGTCATCGGTATGGAAATAGGCGGCCACCGCTTTCTCCAGTTGCCGGTGAAGGTCCTGGGTGCCGCAGATGAAGCGGACCGAGGACATACCGTAGCCACGCTGTTTCATGGCTTTCTCAGCGGCGGCGACGAGGCGCTCACTGTCGGCGAGCCCCAGATAGTTGTTCGCGCAGAAGTTCAATGCCTTGCTGCCATCCTCCAGGGTGATTTCCGCTCCCTGGGGCGAAGCGATGATGCGTTCTTTCTTATAAAGTCCGGCCCCCTCGATGGCGCGCAGCTCATTCTGAAGATAAGTTTGGAATTTTCCGTACATAATAATTATGGATGGTTAGTTAGTTTCTGTTTTCAAATTTATGGATTTTCTCGGGATAATGCATATCTTTTCTGAAAATTCACTAAATTTGCCTTGCTAATCACATCGGGAATGAAGAATGTACTCGTTATCGGTTCTACCGGGCAGATCGGATCGGAACTGACCATGAAAATCCGCCGGGAAATCGACGGCAGTACGGTTGTTGCCGGTTATATACCCGGGGCGGAGCCGAAAGGGGAACTGCTGGAAAGCGGACCGGCCGAAGTGGCCGATGTCCGGGATGCCAAGGCCCTCGCCGAGATCGTTAGCAAGTACCGGATCGACACCATTTACAACTTGGCTGCGTTGCTTTCCGCTGTCGCTGAGAAGAAACCGCTCCTGGCCTGGGATATCCAGATGAACGGCCTTCTGAACATTCTGGAAGTGGCCCGTGAGAAAGGCTGTGCGGTTTTTACCCCTTCGTCCATCGGGTCGTTCGGCCCGGAAACCCCGCATGTGGGGACGCCGCAGGACACCATCCAGCGTCCGCGTTCCATGTATGGCGTAACGAAAGTCGCCACGGAACTTCTGAGCGATTATTATTTCCATAAATACGGCGTGGATACCCGTTCCGTCCGTTTTCCCGGCTTGATATCCAATGTCACCCTGCCGGGCGGCGGCACGACCGACTATGCCGTCGAGGTGTACTATTCGGCTGTGAAAGGGGAGGAGTTCGTCTGCCCGATCGCACCGGGGACGTACATGGACATGATGTACATGCCGGATGCGCTGCAGGCGGCCGTGGACCTGCTGGAAGCGGATCCCTCCCGCCTGGTTCACCGCAACTCCTTCAATATCGCGTCCATGAGTTTCGAGCCGGAAACCCTGTTCGCCAAGATCCGGGAGTATATTCCCGGCCTGAAAGTCCGCTATGAGGTGGATCCGGTCCGGCAGGCGATTGCCAATTCCTGGCCCGACAGCATGGACGACAGCTGTGCGCGAAGGGAATGGGACTGGAAACCGACCTACGATCTGGATTCCATGACCGTCGATATGATCCGCTGTCTCAAAAAGAAGCTGCAAGCCTGACGAGCTCTTCGTAGACCCGCTGGACGGGGAACCCCACGACATTGAAATAAGAACCGTCAATCCGCGAGATGCCGACGGCGCCGATCCATTCCTGGATGGCGTAGGCCCCGGCCTTGTCGTAGGGCTTGTAATGGTCTATGTAATAGGAGATTTCCTCTTCGCTGAGTGCTTTGAACCAGACCTGGGTCGTGTCCATGAAGGTCTCCGTCTTCCGTCCGGTCCGCAGGGTGACAGCCGTCGTTACGTGGTGCTTTCGGCCGGACAGGTCGCGTAGCATCCGGCATGCGTCTTCCCGGTCATGGGGCTTGCCGAGAATCTCGCCCTTGCGGCCGCCTTCCGGCGGAAGGATGACCATCGTGTCGGCGGTGATGAGGATTTCATTCGCTTCGAGGGGGCGGTGAAAGCCGCGAGACTTTCCTTCCGACATGAGGCGGGGGACCTGGTCGTAGGGAACTTCCGGCCCAAAGGACTCCTTGAAGTCATTATTTGTATCTACTTCAAAATCAATATCCAGGAGCTTCATAAGCTCCTGGCGTCTCGGAGATCCGCTGCCCAGGATGACATGCTTTCCGTGAAGATCCATCAGAAGAGTTTTTTATAGAGGAGCGAATCGAAATTCCAGCGTCCCTGGGCTTTCATGACCTGTTCCATCGCGTGCCTCAGGCAGCCTTTTCCGCCCGGCCGGGGAGACACGATATCTGCGATGGCACGGACATCCTCCATGGCATCGCTGGGGCATACTCCGCAGCCGCAGGCCTGCATGACTTCGATATCCGGGATATCGTCTCCGAAGTACATGACCTCATCCGGCTGCAGATGGACGCGGGAACAGAAGTCCATGAAATCCTCGATTTTGTTCCGGGAACCGAGATAGACATTTTCCGGACGAACGCCGCTCGTGAGCATGCGTTTAAGGATACTTTCCGAACGGCCGCCGGTAATGACGGCCACCGGATAGCCGTTCATGCAGGCCATCCGGATGCCGAAACCGTCCTTGGCATCATAGGTGCGGAGAAGATCGCCGTCCGGGTTACAGAGGATGTCGCCGTCCGTGGCCACACCATCGACATCGAAGGCAAAAGCCTTGATTTTCAGGATATCCGTCATCTCAGGATTTGCTTCCACCGCCGAAAGGGCCAAAAGAGCCGAGGTCGAACGTGGCTCCGCCCTGCGGTTTCGGGCCCTGTCCGCCGCTGAGGTCGATGACACCGAACTGAGCCTCATACTTGGATACGTTGTCGAACAAGGCATTCATCAGGCGTTTGGCGTGCTCGGGAGTCATGATGGTCCGGCTCTCCACCAGGGCCTTGGGCATGCCGGGCAGGTTGGATGCCAGGTCAATGACAAACTCGCTCCGGGAATGGGAGATGATGGCGAGGTTCGAGTAAGAGACTTTCGTCAGCTGGGGATTGATTTCCAGTTGGAGCTGGGGGCCTTGCGGCTGCTTGTTATCCATAGTCTTTCTTTTTATACCGTTTTGTACTGCAAAATTACGAAAAAATCCGTATTTTTGTAAGATTGAACAAAGGAACATAGAAAAGATAAAGATATGAAGGAATTAGCAGCAAAGTACAATGCCGCCGAAGTGGAAGACAAGTGGTATGCCTACTGGCTGGACCACAAATTCTTCCACAGTGAACCCAACGAGAAAGAGCCTTACACCATCGTGATTCCGCCGCCCAACGTGACCGACATCCTTCACATGGGCCATGTCCTGAACAATACCCTGAACGATGTCCTGATCCGTAATGCCCGCATGCATGGAAAAAATGCCTGCTGGGTGCCGGGAACGGACCATGCGTCCATCGCCACGGAGTCCAAGGTCGTCGCACGGCTCAAGGAGCAGGGCATCCGGAAGGAAGACCTGACCCGCGAGGAGTTCCTCACCCATGCCTGGCAGTGGAAGGAGGAACATGGCGGGATTATTCTGAAACAGTTGCGCAAGCTTGGCTGCTCCTGCGACTGGGACCGGACCCGTTTTACCATGGAACCGGCTCTGTCCGAGGCTGTTATCAACACCTTCGTCTATTTCTACAAGAAAGGATGGATTTATAAAGGCGTCCGGATGGTCAACTGGGACCCGGAGGCGCTGACGGCCGTCAGTGACGATGAAGTCATCCACAAAGATACCCAGAGCCATTTCTATCACCTGCGTTATTATATCTCCGACGGGAAAGGGAATCCGACCGATGCGTATCTGGTGATCGCCACGACCCGTCCGGAAACCATTATGGCGGATGCGGCCATCTGCGTCAACCCTGCCGATGAGCGCCACCACCATCTTCGCGGGAAGAAAGTGCTCATCCCGCTGATCAATCGGGAGATTCCGGTCATCGAGGACGATTATGTCGAGATGGACTTTGGAACCGGTTGCCTGAAAGTGACGCCGGCCCATGATGTCCATGACTATGAAATCGGTCTGAGGCACAACCTGGAGGTGCTCGACATCATCGATGAGCACGGCCGCTTGAACGAAAAGGCACAGATTCTTGTCGGGGAAGACCGTTTTGTCGCCCGCAAGAAGATCGTCAAGATGCTGGAGGAGGCGGGAAACCTTGAAAAGGTCGAGCAGTATACGTCCCCGGTCGGTTATTCCGAACGGACAAATGCCGTCATCGAACCGCGTCTCAGCGCCCAGTGGTTCCTGAAGATGAGCGAACTCGCCCAGATGGCGATGGAGACCGTGGACAGCGGCCGGACCCGCTTCATCCCCGAGAAGTATGTCAATACCTACCGTCACTGGATGGAGAATGCCCGCGACTGGTGTATCTCCCGCCAGCTCTGGTGGGGACAGCGGATCCCGGCCTGGTACCTTCCGGATGGCCGCGTCGTCGTTGAACCCAATGCTGAAGCGGCACTTAAGGCAGCCCAGGCTATCTGTCCGGATATCAAGGCAGAGGACCTTCATCAGGATGAAGACGTGCTAGATACCTGGTTCAGTTCCTGGCTCTGGCCGATTTCGGTCTTTGATCCCGATATGCCCGGCCACCCGGATCACCAGCCGAACAAAGACCTGGCCTATTATTATCCGACCAGCGATCTGGTGACCGGACCGGATATCATTTTCTTCTGGGTGGCCCGCATGATCATGGCCGGCGAGGAGTTTATGGGCCGTGAACCTTTCTCCAATGTCTATTTTACCGGTATTGTCCGGGACAAGATTGGTCGGAAGATGTCCAAGACCCTGGGGAATTCCCCGGATCCGCTGAAACTGATCGAACAGTATGGAGCGGATGCCGTTCGTATCGGCATGCTGCTCTGCTCATCGGCCGGAAACGACATTTTCTATGATGAGGCTCAGATTCAGCAAGGAGCTGCCTTCTGCAACAAAATCTGGAACGCATACCGCCTGGTCAAGGGCTTCTCTGTGGACGAGAAGGCTCCCCAGAGCCCAGTGAGCGCTGCCGCCGTCCGTTGGTTCGGAGAAAAATTGAAGGAAACGGTCGCCATCGTGGAAGACTGCTACGGCAAATTCCGCATTTCCGAGGCCCTGATGACCATCTACCGCCTGTTCTGGGATGACTTCTGCTCCTGGTATCTGGAGGCTGTCAAACCCGCCTTCGTGGATGGGAAAGCCGCTCCGACCGATGCGGCGACCCACGCTGCGACGCTATCGTATTTCGAGGCGCTGCTGAAACTGATCCATCCGGTCATGCCGTTCATTACGGAAGAACTCTGGCAGGATCTTTCGCCGCGCGCAGAAGGGGAGACCATCATGTATGCCGCCGCGCCCTCTGTCGAGAAAGCGGATGAAGCGGTCCTGACCGATTTCGCCATTGCCTTTGAGACAGTCAATGCCGTGCGGGGTGTCCGTGCCCAGAAGAATATCGCTCCCAAGGAGCCGTTGACCTTGCTGCTGAAGAGCGGTTATCCCGAGGGGGTCATTCCGCTGGTCGAGAAACTCTCCAACGCGGCGGTAAGGCTGGTATCCGAGTTCGGTCAGGGGCAGGGCATCAGCCTGCTGGTAAGGACCTATGAAGGCTTTGTCCTCCTGGAAGGTCTTGTCAATGCCGACGAGGAAATTGCGAAACTCGAAAAAGACCTTGCCTACCAGCAAAACTTCCTCGCAGGTGTGCGGAAAAAACTTTCCAACGAGCGTTTTGTCGCGAATGCACCTGCTGCCGTCATCGACAACGAGCGCAAAAAAGAGGCGGATGCCCTCTCTCGCATTGAAATCATTGAGTCGCAACTAAAAGCGCTGAAATAGAGCAAGAGAAACAAAATAGTTTAATGATATAACTTTTTTGTTATGGCTGTTTTTGAGACAAGTTTTCCTGTTCGGTACTATGAAACCGACCTGATGGGAGTGGTCCATCACTCGAACTACATCCGCTACTTCGAGAATGCCCGGAGCCAGATGCTGGTCGAGCTGGGATTCCCGATTCAGGAGTGTGAAAAACAGCTGGGAATCTTTGTCCCGATCGTCTCGGTGGAGTGTCACTTCCGTCATCCGGCCCGGATGGGAGATGTGCTGACGGCGACGGCCGAGGTGACGCGCCCTCCGCTTGCCAAGATGGTCATCCATCAGACGGTCCGGAACCAGCGCGGCGAACTTTGTGCGGAAGGCGAAGTGGTGCTGGGCTTCATTGACAGCAAGACGTTCCGGCCGGTCCGTTGTCCCGAGGCGGTATGCCGGATTTTTGAAGAACACAATAACGACTGATCACTATGTATCCATTGTTTTTGGGAACCTGGGAGATTGTCGCCATCGTACTGGTGGTGCTCCTGCTGTTCGGCGGAAAGAAGATCCCCGAACTCATGAAAGGCCTTGGCAAAGGTGTCAAGAGTTTCAAGGAAGGGATCAACGAAGTCGAGAAGGAAATCGACAAGGACGATAATTACAAAAAAGAGTAAGTGGCTCCGATAGAAGGCGAAATGTCCTTCTGGGACCATCTGGAAGTACTGAGGGGAACGCTGTTCCGTTCGGTACTGGCGGTGGTACTCCTCTCCGTGGGCTTCCTGTTCATTCCGGAGCATCTGTTTCGGGCGGTACTCTACCCGACGACGGCAGATTTCCCGCTCTACCGGTGGCTTCACCTGGACTTTCGGATGCAACTGGTAAATATCGAAGTCACCGCCCAGTTCTTTGTCCATCTGAAGATGGCCGTGCTCTGCGGGGTGGTCCTCGCTTTCCCGTATCTGATCTGGGAAATCTGGCGCTTTATTGCGCCGGCCCTTTATGAGCAGGAGAAAAAGGCAGTCCGGACGGCCTTCGGCTTGTCCTCAGGGCTGTTCTATCTGGGCGTTGCTGTCGGATATCTGCTTGTCCTGCCGGTCTGTCTGATGTTTTTCATGAACTATTCGGTCAGCGAGACGGTCCAGAACACGATATCCCTTTCCTCATACATCTCGCTTTTCACCTCCATGGTATTTCTGGTCGGGCTGATTTTCGAGTTCCCGACCGTGATCCTGGTCCTGTCGAGCCTCGGACTTGTCGGCAAGGACACCCTTCGCAAGTACCGGAAACACGCTTTTGTCGTGATTCTCCTGCTTGCCGCCTTCATTACGCCGAGCGATCCTGTGTCCATGTTTGTCCTGGCTGTCCCGCTCTATGGACTGTACGAATTCTCCATCTTAGTCTGTCGAGACCATCATGATAGCGATCAATAACGTAACGGTGGCCTTCGGCGGTTTTACGCTGCTGGACAATATCAGCTTCCACATCAGCGAGAACGAGCATATCGCCCTGGTGGGGAAGAACGGTGCCGGTAAATCAACCTTGATGAAACTCCTCACCGGGGAGCAGTCTCCGACCAGCGGACATATCGACATGCCTTCCGGCCTTCAGATCGGCTATCTGCCGCAAATCATGCAGCACAACAAGGGACGCAGCGTCATCGATGAGGTGATGACCGTCTTTGATCACCTGCATGGAATGGAGGCCGAACTGGAGCGGATTACGAATCAGCTAGGGGAGAGAACAGACTATGAATCAGATGATTATGCCCGTTTGATTGCGCGATTGAACGAAATCAATGACCGTCTTTCGCTGGAGAGCGGGGAATCGCCCCGGGTCCAGGCGGAGCGGACACTGGCCGGGCTTGGATTCAAGACGGAAGAACTGGAACGCCGCACGGAAACGTTCAGCCAGGGATGGAACATGCGTATCGAACTGGCCAAGGTGCTCCTTTCCCGTCCGGACGTACTGCTGCTGGACGAACCGACCAACCATCTGGACATCGAATCCATTGAGTGGTTCGAGGATTATCTGAAGAGTTATCGCGGTGCAGTTCTTCTGGTCTCCCATGACCGAAAGTTCCTGGATACCGTGACTTCGCGGACGGTAGAAATCCTGCTGGGACATATCCATGATTATAAAGTCCCTTACAGTCAATATGTTGCACTGAGGGCCGAACGGATTGCGCAGCAGACGGCCGCCTATGAGAACCAGCAGCGGATGATTGAGAAGACAGAAGATTTCATCAACCGTTTCCGTTATAAACCGACCAAATCCAACCAGGTCCAGTCCCGTATCAAAGCGCTGGAGCGGCTCGACCGCATTGAAATCGATGAGACGGACTGGGCAAAGATCAGCCTGAGGTTTCCTCCTGCGGAACGCTCCGGTGACGTGGTCTTCAAAGGAGAGGACCTGACGGTCGGCTATCCCGGGAAAGTCGTGTTCTCCCATGCAGGGATTGAAATCAAGCGCGGGGAGAAAGTGGCCCTCATCGGCCGGAACGGCGAGGGGAAAACCACCCTGATGCGCGTCATGACAGGGGAGTTGGCTCCCATTTCCGGCGAGGCCCGCATCGGACACAATGTCCATATCGGCTATTACGCCCAGAACCAGGAAGATATCCTGGACAAGAACGAAACGGTGTTCGGTACCCTGGACCGGATTGCGACAGGCGACATCCGGACACGGCTCAGGGATATCCTGGGGGCGTTTCTGTTCAAAGGAGAGGATATTGACAAGAAGGTCTCGGTACTGTCCGGCGGGGAGCGGGCCCGGCTCGGCATGGCCAAGCTGATGCTCCAACCATACAATGTACTGGCGCTGGATGAACCGACCAACCACATGGATATTCGCTCCAAGGACATCCTCAAAGAAGCTCTCCGTCAATTCGATGGCACGCTGATTGTTGTATCTCATGACCGGGGCTTCCTGGAGGGGCTTGTGGACAAGTTGTATGAATTCCGGGACGGTCGGGTCAAGGAGCACCTGGGGAGCGTATCCGACTTCCTTGAAAAACGGAAACTGGAAAACCTGCAGGAGTTGGAGCGGCGTTATACCCCGGCTGAAAAAGCCCCGCAGAAGAAAAGTGCCGCCCAAGAGGAGTATGCCGTCCGCAAAAGCGATACAAAGCAGCAGCGGAAACTGCGCACACGGGTAGACTATCTCGAAAAAGAGATTTCCCGCCGGGAAGCGAGGATGGCTGAAATTGAGAAAAAACTTGCAAATCCCGGAAATAATGACGATATTTTGGAGTTGACACGGGAGTATTTGGAGCAGCAGCGTGACAGGGATGCCTTCTTCCAGGAATGGGGCGAACTGTCGGAACAGTTGGACATATAAATATTAATTGAATATGAAAAAGTTGATCAGCAATTCTTTGAAAGTAGTTATCGTAATGATTGCTTTCGGTATGGGCTTCGTTTTCCCCGCCGGCGCCCAAACGCTGGCGGCCCAATTGGAGGACAAAGAGATTCCGCTTTCGGAATTCAACTCCATCGATGTGGAAGACAATTTTGAGGTGACCTTGGTCAAGGGAACCTACGGGATGCGGCTCACGGTAGACAAGGAACTGGCTCCCTATGTTGAAAAATATGTAAAATCCCGCACCCTTCACCTTTCCTACGACGTCAAGTCCGTTCCGAAGGAAGTGAAGAAACTCTATAAAGGCAAAAACGCGATTGCACCCGTGTTCCGTGCGGTTATCTCGTTGCCGGAACTGGAGGCCATCACCTTGTCTGACAATGCCACCGTTACGGGTACGGAAGTTTTCAATGCGGACAAGTTCACTTTGACCCTTTCGGATAAATCCGTTCTCAAAAGCCTGACGGTCAATGCCCGTACGGCCTATTTGATCCTCCATAAGAATGCCCAGGCCGTGCTGGACTTGAATGTGGAAGGCTCTGCAGAACTGATTGCTGACGGCAATTCCAGCATCAAGTTGACTGCTACCGCCCGGGAACTGGCCATCAATACAGCCAATGCGGCTTTGGTCTCGGCTCAAGTTTCTACGGACAGCATGAATCTTTCTTCAGCGGCGACCTCCCAGCTCAGTCTGGATGGCACCACCCAGAAAGCGTTCATCTCGGCGGAGGGATCTGCGAAACTCAACCTGAGCGGCGCCGTTTCCGAGAAAATGCAGGTGAAAACCTCCCGAAATGCCCATGTGGATGCCATGAGCCTCCAGTCCAGGGATGTCGAAGCGAACTGTGCCGGCAGTTCGGATCTTATCGTCGCTGTCAGCGGCATTCTGGATGTGACCTTGAGTGGCGGCAGTGCCCTCTATTATACCGGGACGCCTGAATTCCGCATCGGAAAGGTGATCAAATCCACGCTGGCCCCTTACGGCACGAAGTAATGGTCTTTGATTCTCATTTGGATACCCCGTCCGAGCTCCTGCGCGGACGGGATCTGTTTTCTAGCCGGCAGGATCAGCAGGTAGATTTGTCCAAAATGAAAAAGGGCGGTGTCCATGCCGCCTTTTTTGCCTTGTACACTCCGGCAGAGACAAGGGCGGACGCCGCAACCAGGCATGCCCTGGAAATGGCCGGGGCCGTTTCTTCCTTTGTCCGCCAGGCCGCGGACTCGGTGGCATGGGCCTTCACGCCGCAGGACGTCCGAAAGAATCTCTCCGAAGGCCGGATCTCCATCCTGCTTGGGATGGAGAATGGTTCGCCGATCCAGGAATCCATGGAACTCCTCGAGGCTTTTTACGCCCTTGGTGTCCGTTATCTGACCTTGACCCACAACGGAGATAACGCGCTCGCCGACAGTGCAGCGGAAGGGAAACGCTGGGGAGGACTGAGCCCCTTCGGGCGGGAAGTCGTCGCACGGATGAACCAGCTCGGCATGATGGTGGATCTGTCCCATGCTTCTGACCAGACCTTTTGGGACTGCATCGACTTGTCACGCTCGCCGATTGTCGCAACCCATTCCTGCTGCCGCGCACTTTGTGGCCACCGCCGCAACTTGACCGACGACATGTTGAAGGCCCTTGCGGAAAAGGACGGTTATGTCGGCATCAATTTTTACCCCTACTTTCTGGTGGATGATCCACAGCGGCGGCGGCCGGGTGTGTGCGAAATCGTGGACCATATCGATCATGCTGTTTCCATCTGCGGGGATCAGCATGTCGGCATCGGAACAGACTTCGACGGGATCGAAGTGACGCCCGAAGGGATGGAAAATATCGGCTGCCTGCCCCTCGTTTTTGACGAAATGAGGCATCGCGGCTATACAGAAAAGCAGATTTCCCTCATTGGAGGAGAAAATCTGCTTTCTGTTTTCGATAGAATTGTAAAGTGCTCTGAATAAGGTTGGGAAACAATAATGTTTTAACTTATAACATTTTTGTTTCAATCAAATAGAGCCTTAAAAAGTCCAATGCAGCGGCCGCAAAACGCTCAATATTGCGTTTGCGGTCGTTCTTGTAACACTTTGAGACCGTACGGGTTCCCTCCGGTCCGCTGACGGCAATCCATACTGTTCCGACGGGGTTCTTCTCGTCACCACCCGGGCCCGCCAAACCGGTGGTTGCAACCGAATAATCGCTTCCGGTCAGACGGCGGACGCCCTCCGCCATGGCTGCAGCGACCTCACTGCTGACGACGCCATACTGCTCGATGATTTCCGGGGGAACCCCCAGTACAGTTTCTTTGACAGAAATGGCGTAGGAAGTGACGGAACCCAGATAATAGGCGGAACTGCCGGCAACCGATGTGATCAGATGTGAGATTTCACCGCCTGTACAGCTTTCCGCGGCACTCAGGGTCTTTCCGGCAGCCTTCAGCATGCGGCCGAGCGTTTCTTCCAGAGAATCATCCTGGTAAGAGTATATCCGGTTGCCGAGAATGGCTTTCAAGCGGGTAATTTGTTCTTCAATCCGTTGAAGTTCTTCTTCTTTACGGCCTCCATATATGGAAAGACGCAGACGGATTCCCGTCAGGGGATTGGGCAGATAAGCCAGGTGGATATCCTTTGGAAGGGCGTCTTCCCATGGTGCAATCAATTCAGACAGAGCGGATTCAGCCAGTCCATAGACCATCAGGTTCCGGTGGTGGATGTCGGAGAGTTCAAAATGGGTCCGGATATCATCCATCACTTTCGGAAGGATGCCGACTGCTTCATAGGGGACGCCTGGAAGGGCATAGAGCGCTGCCGGATGTCCGACTTCCTGCTCGGTAAAGCGGAAAACCATCACCGGAGCCGTTCCAAGGGGGTTGGGAATCACCTCGCACCGGTCCGGAACCAGCGCCTGCGCCTTATTATTCGGCAACACTTCCAGTCCGCGTCCATGCAGGATCCGGTACACGATAGCGAGCTGTTCTGCGTTTTCAACGTATGTCTTACTGCCGGAAATCTCCGCAAGGACTGCTTTTGTAATGTCATCCTTGGTGGGTCCCAGGCCGCCTGTAGTAATAACTACATCGCTCATTCTGAGCTCATTAAGCAAGCTGTCGCGTATTTGTTCCCGCTGGTCGCCGATGGACAGCATCCTGCGGACACGGATGCCGGTTTCTCCCAGAGCGCGGGCAATGTGGGCAGAGTTGGTGTCGACTACCTGACCGATCAGAATTTCATCTCCGATCGTACATACTGAAGCCTCAATCATGATTGGCAATGATTTGAAGTGCTTCCCGGATCCAAGTTGGTTTCTTTCCGCTGCTATCTACCAGGACAGCCCCTTCCCGGAGGCGTTCTGCAGCATCTTCCGGGGTCTCCAAATGAGCGTAAGAGAGCAAGGGAATGCGCCCCTGGGTGGCTGAGAGCACGTAGCGAAGATTCCCCAGTCCCGGCACCAGAAGGCCATCGATGCCACTAAGCCGGCAATAGGCAATCATCTGATCGAGTTCCTTCTCGTCCTGTCCGGGAGCAATCCGGAGGACCAGGGGAATCCGGTGGTCGTAAAGCAAGCGTGTGGACAAAATGGCATCCAGCGTTTCGTACAGGTCCGGCGCGTCTACACGCTCAAAAGCGGAAGTCGGAATGACGACCAGGTCCGTGAAGTCGTAAAGAAGTGAAAATAAATGTTCTACGTCTTCTGTAAGTTCCAGAAAACGAATGCGTTTCCCCTTGGCTGCGGCCTTGAGGAGCTCCTCTTTTGACGGCGCGAGAGTCGCAAAATCGAGTGGATGAGCGAAGTGGAGACCGAATAACGATTTCTCAAGGGGAAGATTATGCGCTTTTCTGAACCACATGACAGGACAAAGATACGAAATTATCCGTTTTTATGGAACTCTTCGAAGGTTCCATCATCATAGAAAACCATAATCTTGCTGACTTTGCTTCCTGAAGGGATGTTAATTTGCGGGGAGTCTTCTGCTTCTTCCCGATACATCCTCCCTTTTCCTGTAATCAGCCAGTCCAAGTTCAAGGAAGGGTAGTGGAGCAGGAGACTTTCTATAAAATCAAAGCCGGGCCGGTTTCTGCCAGACAAGATGTGCGAAACACTGCCGCGGGCTACAGACAAGGTATCCGCCAGTTGCGCCTGGGAGATGTTTTCCGCCTGCAAAAACTGTAAAAGACGCTTATTCATTGTTGCAAATAATCTTTTTACAAATGTAACGAATTCGATGGAAGAAAACAAATGAAATCCGACGCTGGGGAAGGGGAGAGATGGATCCATAAGCGACGCCAAAACATGAAGTATAAATATATATAAACGATATAGATATATTGATTATTAGATAGATATTGATTTATCAAAATATATTTTTGCTGATTTTTGAGCACTGCTTACTCATCTGGCGAATATGTATTTTTGCCTTACTTTAGATAATACTTATAAATATCTGATTGTCTGAAATTTAGCTATAGTTTATAAATATATTTATTATTGATATCGGGCGCCAAATGACATTTATTCGCTCTTCATTTATCTTGCGGGGATTTGTTTACAAATATTAACAAAACATTTGTAAACCCGATGCAATTATGTGAATTTCGGAAATGCTGATTTTTGTTCTGACGAACGATGTTCCATAATTCCAAGGAAATCCTTATCTTCGCAGCGATAATTGAAATATGGGCATTTTAGCGATGATTCCTGAGATTCACATTGAAGACTACAAGTATCCGCTCGATGAGCAGCGGATTGCCAAATATCCGCTCTCAGAACGGGACTCCTCGAAACTCTTACATTACAAAGCCGGCCGCGTGGAAGAAACCGTTTTCAGAAACTTGCCGGATCTTCTGCCCAAAGACGCACTGATGGTTTTCAACGATACGAAGGTGGTCCCTGCCCGGCTTCATTTTCAGCGTCCGACCGGTGCCCATATTGAAGTATTTTGCCTGGAACCGGCAGAACCGGCGGAATACAACACGAATTTTGCCCAGAGGGGCGCCTGCAGTTGGAAATGCGTGATCGGCAATGCCAAGCGCTGGAAAGAGGATGTCCTGGATCTGTACAACCCGGATTTGCGGAGTGACATCGCCGAGATGCACTTGCAGGCCCGTCTGCTGAACCGGGAGGGACAGACCGGTACGGTCCGTTTCAACTGGGAAGGTGGCGCTCCTTTCTCAAAGGTACTCGAGCTTTCCGGAACGATTCCGATTCCGCCCTATCTCAACCGCGCGTCCGAAGCGATTGATATCGAGCGTTATCAGACCCTGTATGCCCGTGAGCGGGGCTCTGTGGCGGCACCCACGGCCGGACTCCATTTCACGGAACGAGTGCTGGATGAACTTCGTTCCAAGGGGATCGATACCGAGACCGTTTGTCTGCATGTCGGCGCAGGCACTTTCCTTCCGGTCAAAACCTCACTTGTTTCGGAGCATCCGATGCATCGGGAGCCTTTTGTGGTGACGCGCAGCCTCGTGGAAAAGCTCCTGCACCGCCGGGGACCGGTCGTCGCGGTCGGAACCACTTCCGTCCGGACCCTGGAATCCCTGTACTATGTCGGTGTCAGCTGTCTGGAGGCGGGTCATCCGGAAGATGTCGCGCAGTGGGCACCCTATACGCGTACCTATTCTTATACGACAGAAGAGGCCCTGGAGGCGATACTCCGTTGCCTGGACCAGGAGGGGAAGGACACGCTGCAGGTCGGTACCCGGATCATCATCGTGCCCGGTTTTCCCTGGCGGCTGGTCAACAAGATGATTACGAATTTCCACCAGAGCGAATCCACGCTCTTGCTGCTGGTTTCCTCCTTCGTGGACGGGGACTGGAAAACCATCTATGATTATGCGCTCTCCCATGACTTCCGTTTTCTCAGCTATGGGGACAGTTCCCTCCTGGAGCGCAGATGATTTGCTTTTGAGAGGCAAAATCCTTACATTTGTACGATAAAACTGACAAGATATATGGACCAGAATCAGTTCAACGATATTGCTCCGTTCACCGATGAAGAAGCCGCCGCCGCCCTGTCGCGCCTGGCGAACCATCCGAATGTCCCCTGGATTTCCAAATACATCTTCCGCGACCAGCCGGAGACGTACCTCCGTGACATTTTGCGCGAGATTCATACGGTGGATGAATTCCAGAAGCAGGTGATGTCCTTTGCGATTGAATGGGTGATTACACATTCGGTCCATAATTTCTCTTATGACGGCCTGTCGAAACTGGAGTCCATCCCGGGCAAGTACCTGGCCATGTCCAACCACCGGGACATCATCCTGGATCCGGCCTTCCTGCAGATTATCCTTCACCGGAACAATCTCCCGACGACCCAGATCTGCGTCGGGGACAACCTGCTTTCCCACAAAAGCGTGGAACTGCTGATCCGTTCCAACCGGATGATCAAGGTGATCCGCGGCATCTCCGCCCGGGAACTGTACCTGTCTTCCCAGCATCTTTCAGAGTATATCCGCCAGACGATTACCTCCGGCGACAGTTCGGTCTGGATCGCCCAGCGCCAGGGCCGTACCAAAGATGGGATGGATGTTACGGAGCAGGGCCTCCTGAAGATGTTTGACATGAGCGGGACGAAGGATTTTGTACAGAACTTCCTGGAACTGAACATCGTACCGCTGAGTATCTCCTATGAATATGAGCCTTGCGATATTCTGAAGGCACGGGAAGTGATGATTTCCCGCCGCCAGAAATATGTCAAGACGGAGAACGAGGACCTGCAGAGCATCATGGTCGGCATCCGCCAGCCCAAGGGCAATGTCCACCTGAATTTCGGCGATCCGCTGACCGAGGCGGAAATCCGGGAGGCGGCAGAGTGCGACAAGAACGACCGCTACCAGCGTATCCGCCATGCCATCGACCGCCGGATTATCCAGGGCTACCGCCTGTGGAAGACCAACTACCTGGCCTACGACCTGATGAACGGGACGAAGAAGTATGCGGACCGTTACAGCGAGGACGACGAGAAGGCTTTCAAGGAGTATATGCAGCGGCAGATGGCGTATGCGGAGCCGGAACTCGACCGAAAGGAGCTCAGCGACATTTTCCTCCACATTTACGGGAATCCGGTCGCGTCCAAGGAAGCCTTCGAAGCCGAAGGATAGACTTTACGCTTGAATATGCACGTCGAGCTGCGGAAACGGGAACTGAATCCCATATTTCGCAGGTAATAGCGTGTAGATTGCCTCATTGAGGGAGAAATACGTGCTCCAGTAATCTCCCGCCTGGACCCAGGCCCGTACCACGAATTCCACGCTGCTGTCCTTCATTGCCATCAGTGCTACGAAAGGATCCGCCGCTCCCGGGGTCCCGGCGTTCAGAACGGACGGGTTCTCCGAAAGGATTTCCAGGACAGCTGCCTTCACGTCCGCGACATCAGTACCGTACTTGACGCTGATCGTCAGGTCGACCCGGCGAAGGGGGTGGGCGCTGTAGTTGTTGATATTGCCGTTGGACAGGGCGCCGTTGGGCAGGATAACGAGCCGGTTGTCGGTCGTGATCAGTTTCGTGGACACGATATTGATTTCCTTGACAAAACCGGAAAAACCTTGCGCCTCGATGAAATCACCGGCCTTGAAGGGCTTGAAAATCAGCAGCATCAGTCCGCCGGCAAAATTCTGGACCGTGCCGCTCAGCGCCATACCGATGGCCATGCCGCCCGCCGCCAGCAGGGCGGCCAGGGAAGTGGTATTGATTCCCAGGGTGCTGATGGTCAGGACGATGATGACAACCCAGAGCAGGATGGTCACCAGACTTTCCACAAAACCGGAAATGGTCTTTTCCGTCTTTTTCTTTTCAAAACCGCGGCGCAGCATCCGGCGGACCAGTTTGACCATCCAGGCGCCGACCAGATAGATCAACAGGGCGGCGAGCACCTTCAGGCCGAACTGGATGGCCTGCTGTCCGAGAAGGGCGAGCAGTTCATTGGGCGGCGTGTTTTTTAAAGTATCCACCAGCTGGATGGAATGGGCTTTCAGCGAGTCCGCAGACATCTGCCCGGCGATCTGTTCAGGCGCTGCCGCCTGCAGGATATGGTTCATCATCATCTTAGAGCGTAATAATCAAATAAGCCATATAGGCTATCCAGGTCAGGAAAAAGAGTACACCGTCCAGGCGGTCGACCACGCGGCGGCGTCCGACGATCACGCTGGTTCCCAGATACAGGGCGGACAGGGCGAGGGCGCTCAGGTCCACCCAGTCGATGTCCTGGAAAGAGAGCGGAGTAATGACGGCGGAAGTGCCGAGAATCAGCAGGATATTGAACAGATTGGAACCGATGACGTTTCCAAGCGCCAACTGTCCTTTTTTCTTGATGGCCGCAGCGATGCAGGTGGCCAGTTCCGGAAGGGAAGTGCCGCCGGCCAGGATGGTAACGGCGATGAATTTGTCGCTGACGCCGAGGAGGCGGGCGATATCGGTCGCGTTATCAACAAAAAGGCGGCCACCGAGAATCAGCGCGCCCAGTCCGCCGGCAACCATCAGGAGGGACACCCATAGTTTCCGTCCGGGGACATCAACGGAAGAGGATTCCTCCGTTTTCCCGCTGCGGAAGCAAAATACCATATAGGCGATGAAAAGAAGCAGGAAGAGCGCCCCGTCCCATCGGGAAAGCAGATTCTCTCCGATGCTGAAAATGGACAGCTTCATGCCCAGAAGGATCAGCAGGCCCGTCACGAAGAGATTCAGCGGGACGTCCCGCCGGATGTTTTCCCGTGTGACCGGAATGGGGAGAATCAGAGCGGTGATACCAAGAATCAGCAGGACATTGAAGATATTGGACCCGATAACATTTCCCACGGCGACATCGGCGTTGCCTTGAATGGCGCCGATCACACTGACAACCATCTCCGGGGCCGATGTGCCCATGCCGACGATGGTCAGTCCGATCACAAATTCGCTGAGCCCCCACCTTCGCGCCAGGGAAGATGCTCCGTCAACCAGCCAGTCGGCCCCGTAGACGATCAGGGCAAGCCCGAGGATCAGCCATACAATATCCAGTATCATGCTTCTTCTTTTGTTTTTCTACGGAGCGCAACAACGTTTTCGACGTGCATCGTGTGTGGAAACATGTCGACCGGCTGCACGGCCGTAATATCGTAGTCGGCGGCAAAAACCGCCAGGTCACGGGCCTGTGAGGCCGGATTGCAACTGACATAGACCATCCGCTCCGGGGCGGCTTCCAGGATGACCTTTGCGACGTCCGGGTGAATTCCGGCACGCGGAGGATCCAGGATAACGACATCCGGACGGCCGTTTTCCGCAATAAAGCGGCTGTTCAGCACATCTTTCATGTCGCCGGCATAGAAAACACAGTTCCGGATACCATTGGCCTCGGCATTCGCCTTTGCGTCCTCGATCGCCTCCGGAACATATTCGATCCCGACGACCTTGGCGGCCTTCCCGGAGACGAACTGAGCAATGGTCCCGGTACCGGTGTAGAGGTCGTAAACGGTTTCCACGCCGCTCAGCGCGGCAAAATCGCGGGCGACGCTGTACAGGCGGTAAGCCTGCGGGGAATTGGTCTGATAGAAGGACTTGGGGCCGATGCGGAATCGAAGTCCTTCCATGGTCTCGTAGATGGCGCTTTCGCCCTTATAGAGGATGCATTCCTGGTCGGAGATGGAGTCGTTCACTTTCTCATTGACGACGTAATACAGGGAGACAATCTCCGGGAAACGGGCGAGGAGGGCATCCAGCAGGGCTTCCCGCCGCTCTTTGTCCTCATAGCCGAAGCACACGATGAGCATGACCTCGCCCGCTTCGTTGGTCCGGACAAAGACGCCGCGAAAGTATCCCCGGTTCTCCCGTATATCATAAAACGGATAGCCGTTGCAGACGCAGAAGTCCTTGATAAAGAGCCGAATGGCATTGGAGGGCTCCCGCTGGAGGTGGCACTGCTTGATATCGAGTACTTTGTCGAAAAACTTCCCGACATGAAACCCCAGTCCCATTCTGTCTTCGGCCGGAATACCGTCAGGATCCTCGCCGCTGAGGACCCATCGCTTCGCAGAGGCACTGTATTCCAGCTTGTTACGGTAATAACGCGTCTTTTCGGAAGGGAGGGTCGGGCGGATTTCGGGGACATTGAGATGCCCGATGCGCACAAGCTGGTCCTCGACCTGCTGACGCTTGGCCTCGAGTTGCATCGGATAGGGGAGCGGCTGCCAGCGGCATCCCCCACAGACTCCGAAATGCGCACAGAAGGGTTCCAGACGGTCAGGGGAAGGGGAGACGAGTCGTTCGATCCGACCTTCCATGTAATTCTTCTTCTTTTTGAGAACCCGGATGTCCACCACGTCTCCCGGAACGGCAAAATCCACGAACGCCACCATGCCGTCCACATGGGCGAGGGCTTTTCCCTCGGCCGCTACGGCTTCAATGCTTACGTTCTCCAGCAGGAGGTCTATGCGTCGTCTCGACATGATTTCTACTGTTCAATCTTACAAAGATACAAAGAAATCCCCACTACTCCAAGTCATACTCGTGCTCATAGTCAAACTCCAGATCCAGGTCACGCTCTGGAAGTTCCTGTGAATCAAACTCCTGAAATGGACAGAATAGTTCAGCGGAAGTCATCTCTTCGACAATATCCTGGAGGTGGGAGGGGAGGGTGGTGAAGAGGTTGTAGCCGCTTTGTGCCTCGATCCGGTTCACAGATGCGGAGACCTGGTAGACACTGCCGGGCGGACAGCCGGCCGCAGGAACGATAAAGGCGATGGATTTCCAGCCGAGGGCGCTCTGTGTCCGTCGGCAAAGAGCCAGGAACCATCCGTCCCGCCAGGGTCCATAGACTACAGTCGTAGGGGAATGGGGCTTCTCCGCGGCCCATTTCCGGGCCTCTTCCCAGACCGGGACGAGCAGCTCGGGACAGCGGAGCGTATCGGGGTGGAGGTCCAGCGCGTACCATTTCGGCGGGTCCTCCCGCGTGTCAGCCCCCTGCCAGCGTCCTTGATGCAGGCGGATGAATCCGTCCATCTGCCCGTCCGCGCGCTCGGGAAGACCGTAATGCGGCAGCAGATGGCGGGCCCGGGCGCTTCTCACGCTGATCCGGGCCTCCTTCAGCTGGAGGACGCTCTGGGCCGCTGCCGTCATGGACAACAGCGAAAGGCAGAAGAATATGAGCCATTTCCGGTACATGGACTTGCAAAGATAGAAAGTTTTCGCGTATCTTTGTGAATGGATGAAGTATTTGACCCTCACATCGACGGATCCGCACTACAACATGGCGTTCGACCAGTATGTGCTGGAACGCTTCGAGGTGCCGGAGCCCGTGTTCTACCTTTGGCAGAACCGTCCTTCCGTCATCATCGGGGAGAACCAGAGCGCTTATGCGGAAGTGAATCTTCCGTATTTGGAAGAGCAGGGGATTGCGCTTGCGCGGCGGGTAACCGGCGGGGGAGCCGTCTATCACGACCTCGGCAATCTGAACTACACGATTGTCGGCCGCACCCGCGACCTGGAGAGAGATTATCCGGCTTATGCCCGTCTGGTGGCGGATGCGCTCCGTCAGATGGGCCTTCCGGTAGAGATGAGTGGCCGTAACGATATCCTCCTGGATGGGCGCAAATGCTCGGGATACGCCAAACGCCTCTGGAAAGACCGCTTGATGGTCCATGGAACATTAATGTTTCGCGTTGATATAGAGGTACTTACAAAAGCATTAAGCACGCCGGGAAGTAAATTATCCACCTCGGGGATTGCTTCTGTCCGCAGCCGGGTGGCCAATTTGGCAGATCATCTGCCCGAAGGGATGACAATCAGGGATTTTCAGAAGGATTTACACCGGATTCTGGCCCAAAATGATGACGAAATCGTGCTTCCAGATACTTCTAAGGAAGAAATTGAGCGTCTATCTGCCGAGAAATTCCGTTCCGAGTCGTGGATTTTCGGCCGTTCTCCGAAGACAGATTTCGCTTGCATCCAAAAATTCGACTGTGGTACGGTCCGCGCCGACTTTTCCGTGAATAATGGCCGAATCAGTGATCTACGTTTCAGCGGTGATTTTCTCGGGAATGTTTCGACTGCTGCGCTGGAAATACAACTGAATGGATGCCCGTACACGCCTCGGGCGCTTCAGGAGCGGGTTCCGGACAAGATATCAGAGTATTTTGATCAAATGGACAAAAAATCTTTTATCCAATATTTGTTATACAATTTATATTATGTTAAGTAACATGGAAAAGTTTTTAAATGATTGATTTGAAGTTATCTTTTTTTTTGCTAAATTTGCATCTGATATATAAGAAGAAACAAACTTATGAAAAAAATTCTGACAGCAATCCTCTCGGGCGCCCTCTTTCTCTCCCAGGCAGTCTATGCCCAAGATAATGGAATCCATATCGGCGTAGCACCGGAACTCGGTCTGGACGGTGTCGGTGTCGACCTCGCGATTCAGCCCTATCTTTCTTTCCTTCAGGTCCGTGCCGGCTTCTCGTTTGTCCCCTATACCTACAAGTCCAAGACCTTCACCCTGAATGAGGTGAAATTGATGAACAACTATCGGGCAAACGGCGACATTTCCCTCAATGTCCATCCGAATTTTGACAATATCCACCTTCTCGTGGACTATTATCCTTTCTCCAGCGGCAATTTCCATATTACTGCCGGTGGCTATTTCGGATTGAAGGGAAATGACGGCCTGATCAATATTTCAACCGCTCAGCCGGTTCCGCTGGAGCATCAGACCGGTGGAAGCTGGGCCCCTGCAAAGAACGACTATGGAAAAACCGGCCTGGAAGTCAAGGACAGCGAAGGCAACCAGCGTTATATCATTACGACGGACACGGAGGGCTACCTCCGTGCGAGCCTGGCCATGGGAAAGCCCCTGGCCAATACCAAACTTCCTTCGGTCTACCCGTATCTTGGCATCGGTTTCGGCCGTCCGTTTGCCGGAAGCCGCGTTTCGTTCAATTTCGATCTCGGCGTGATCTATTGCGGCAATTATACCGTCAATGTCATGGGCTACTCCCCTTCCAAGTTCGAAGCCTATGACGAAGCGCACTGGTATTCCGTAGAACGGGATGACCTCGCCAATATCCTCGAATCGGTCTCTCAGGATAATAAAGATTCGGTGATGGGCATTGCAGACAAGGTTTATCCCTGGCTGAACAAGCTTCCGATTGCACCGATGATGCGTTTCTCCCTCTTTATCAAGATTATTTAATTCATTAAAAACCATAACGTTATGAAAAAGTATTTTGTTATTCTCGCGGCGGCAATGCTCCTTCTTCCCCTTGCCTGCAACAAGAAAAATGACGACGCTGCGGTCGTTGACCTGAACAAGCCGGTCCCGACTGCTGAGAAAGCGGTCTCCTATACGCTGGACCAGCCGGCCACTCCTCCGAAACCCGAAGACGAGATTTTCACCGATGTGACCCGTACGGATGACAATACCCTCGCCATCACGGCCGAGAAGAATGGCGAGAAGACCTGCTACTCCGGTCCTTGTGTCGAGGTGAATGCCAATAAGTGGACGATGAAGGACGGTGTCGATCAGTTCGAGGTTGAGATTGTGGAAAAGAAAGCCTCTCCCGTTTACTCTGTCACGGTCAAGCACAACGGCGTGACCTATACCGCCACCGCGACTCCGAAAGTCAAGATGACGACGAACCCGGTCCTTCTGACCGGCATTGCCCGCAAGTTCGCCGTGAAACAGACCACGATTTCCGTCCAGCTTCCCAACAACGACAAACTCGCCGGCGCCCATTCCGAAGATGGCTGCGACCTTCCGAAGATTGCTGAATACATGAAGAATACCGGCGAACTGGAATTCGACTATGATTTCACCGGTTATGTCGTCAAGACCCTTGAGCTTGACTCTTTTGGCAACATCGTCATCACCTTTACCGGAAAGCCTGCTTACAAGGGTGAGTTCAGCATCGACAATGCCGGTAAGTTTGCTTATGAACTGGATGTCAAAGATGAAGGTGACAACCCGATTTTCAACGGCGCTGCCGAGGGCAAGATCTCTCTGGATATCCAGAAGGGTCGCGTCCTGGTGGAACTGGCCGCCAGCGGCGTATCCAAGAAGGAAGAAGAGTACAAGGCAACAGTCCAACTGCTGCTGGTTCCTGTGACCCAATAAGGATGCTTCCCATTTATGATAAAACCGGTCTGCCGATGGCGGGCCGGTTTTTTGTTATTTGAGCGGAAAAATGTAACTTTGTGGACCTTTAACGAAAAACACAGAATGGCTGTAACCATCAAACAAGTTCAATCGCGACGGGATCTCCGCCGCTTTGTCAAGTTCCCCTTGGAACTTTATAAAGACTGCCCTTATTTTGTTCCCAGCCTCTTTTCGGATGAAATGACGGCGCTCAATCCGAAGAAAAACCCGATGGGCAACTATTCCCTTTCCGCGAGATTCCTGGCCTACAAGGACGGAAAACTCGCCGGGCGGGTCGTGGCGATTATCAACCGGATTGCCAATGAACACTGGAAGCAGGCCGAGGTGCGGTTCGGCTGGATCGATTTCATCGATGACCGCGAGGTTTCCCAGGCTCTGATCGAGGCGGTGATCGCTTTTGGAAAAGCGCATGGCATGACCCGGATCACCGGCCCCCTGGGCTTTACGGATTTTGACAACGAAGGCTGTGTCATCGAAGGTTTTGACGACATCTCCTCCTATGCGCTGAAATACAATTACCCCTATTATGGCGCCCATTTCGAGGCGATGGGCTTCGGGAAGGCGAACGACTGGCTGGAATACCGGGTCTATGTTCCCGCTCAGGTCCCCGACAAAGTCGTCAGGGCCTGCGGCATCCTGAAAGAGCGCTACGGTGTCCGTCTCCGGAAGATCAACAAGCGCGAGGTCCTGCACGAGCACTATGGCCGGAAAATTTTCGACCTGGTGAACCGGACGTATTGCGAACTGTTTGATTATACGGTACTTCCGGACGAAGTGATTGACCAGTATGTCAAGACCTACCTGAGCTTGCTGGACTTGAAATATGTCACGCTGGTCGAAGACAAGGATGGAAAACTGATTGCCCTGGCCGTGAATATGCCCTCCATCGCCCATGCCGTCCAGAAAGGCCGCGGCTATCTCTTCCCGCTGGGATGGTGGTATCTCATCCGCTCCATGTATCTGAAGCACGAGGAGGCGCTGGAAATGATGCTGATTGCCGTCGATCCCGAGTGGCGCAACCGCGGGGTCCATGCCCTGCTGTTCAACGACTTGATTCCAAGCCTGATCGAGGGCGGATTCAAATATGGCGAATCCAATGCGGAAATGGAGACCAACAACAAGGTCCAGAATCTGTGGAACCTTTACGAGAAAGAATTCAAACGCCGCCGGCGTGTCTTTACCAAGGATATTTAAGTGATATGAGTGCGTCTTCCCAGCTACTGCCTCCCCTGCCGGAGCGCATGCGTCCCCGTTCGCTCTCCGACTATGTCGGTCAGCGCCACCTGGTCGGTGAAGGCTGTGTGCTGCGCAAGATGATTGAAAGCGGCAATCTCTCTTCTTTCATCCTATGGGGCCCTCCCGGTGTCGGGAAGACCACCCTGGCCCATATCATCGCCCAGACCCTCGACCGGGATTTCTTTACCCTGTCGGCGGTCACCTCGGGCGTCAAAGAAGTCCGTGAAGTCTTCGAAAAGGCCCGGAGCAACTCGCTTTTCAGCCAAAAAGGAGCGCCCATTCTGTTTATCGATGAAATCCACCGATTCAACAAAGCCCAGCAGGATGCCCTGCTCGGAGCCGTGGAGACGGGGATCATCGTCCTCATCGGAGCCACGACGGAGAATCCCTCTTTCGAAGTGATCACTCCCCTGCTGTCCCGCTGCCAGGTCTTCGTGCTGAAATCGCTGGAAAAAGAGGATTTGCAAGCCCTGCTGGACCGCGCACTCCGGGAGGATGTCCTGCTGAAGGACAAGCCCATTGAACTACAGGAGACCGAGGCCCTGATGCGCTACAGCGGCGGGGATGCCCGGAAACTGCTGAATGTGTTGGAAATCGTGGTGGACTCCCTCGCTGGACACTCTCCCATTGTCATTGACAATGAATCGGTTACCTCCTCTATCCAGGAGAACATGGCCATCTATGACAAGGACGGTGAGATGCATTACGACATTATCTCGGCCTTCATCAAGAGTATCCGCGGGTCGGATCCCAACGCGGCCATCTATTACCTGGCGCGGATGATTGACGGCGGGGAGGATCCCCTGTTTATCGCCCGCCGGCTCTGCCTTTCGGCCGCTGAAGACGTGGGGCTGGCCAATCCGAATGCCCTGCTGCTCGCCAATGCCTGTTTCGAGGTGGTGTCCAAGATCGGCATGCCGGAGGGGCGGATCCCGCTGGCCGAGACAACGGTGTATCTGGCCTCCTCCCCCAAGAGCAATGGCTCTTACATGGCGCTCGAAGAGGCGCTTGCCGAAGTGAAGAAATCCGGCAACCTGCCGGTCCCCCTCCCGATCCGGAATGCCCCGACCTCCCTGATGAAGGACCTGGGCTACAGCGACGGGTACAAGTATGCCCATGATTATCCGGGGCATTTCGTCGACATGGAATTCCTGCCCGATGCGCTGCGCGGGCGGGTGTTCTATCATCCGCAGCCGAACAAGCACGAAAACGTTCTCCGTGCCTATCTCGAGGCCTGCTGGCCGAAATATTATCAGAAAGGATAGCCGACGCCGAAGTGCAGGGCGTAGTTGCTGGGGAACCACTGCCGGGGCCCCACCCAGCGGTCCCCCCGCTCGCGCTGCGGGTCGTGGAGCCGCATGCCCATGTCAATCCGGGCGACAAGGAAATTCAGGTTCAGGCGGATCCCGACGCCCCAGTCCAAGGCGATGGTCTCAGGCAGCTGGGCGTTGAATCGGAAGGCTGATACGCCCGTGAGCGCCTCCAGTTCGGGATAGTCTTTCAGCCAGTCGTGGATATCCCAGATATTGCCGGCATCGGCGAAGAGCGCTCCTTCCAGTTTCCAGAAGAGCGGGAAACGGTATTCCAGATTGGCTTCCAGTTTCATTTCTCCCGCCTGGCTCGGAATGGTAAAGACGTAGAGGGGCTTTTCCGTGCCGGGCCCCAGCGCACGGGCCTGCCAGCCTCGCATCGAGTTGGCGCCACCGGCATAGAACTGCTTTTCAAACGGCATGGAAGTAGAATTGCCGTAGGCATAGCCGGCCCCGGCGAGTACTCTCCAGGCAATGGCATGCTTCTCGTCGCGGCCGAAACGGAGTGTCTGGGCAAATTGGAATTCAGCCCGGACGTACTGGGAGTAAGGTATGTTCCAGATGGTATGGTTGCCAAAGTTGTCGGTCGGCATGGCTGAGTTGAACAGGCTCAGCAGATTGCCGGACAGGTCAAAGGACAGGCGGTAATAGCGGAAAGAGGATTGGGGCAGCGGACTGGGATCCGTGGTAAAATACAGGATTCCCCCGATTCCGAGATCGAAGTGGTCGCTGTAGGCATTGGCCAGGAAGGGATTCGACAGGGTCCGTAACAGGAAGTCCTGGTCCATGTCGAAGAGGCGGACAATATTCCCCTGGAAAGGATAGAACTGGTAATTGAACTTCTGCCAGAGGATGCCGGAATAACCGAATGCGGCCGAGATGATGGTCCTGCGGTATTCCGGACGGTCCTGGTAGCTGAACGCGAGAGAGATGTCCGTCCGCGGGATGTTCTGGCTTTTGAACACCCGGTTCGGGAGTCCGATGAATTTCGGGAAACGGATGCTGCTCGAAAGGCTGATCTCATTGGAACGGATGTCGGTCTTGGGCTTGAACTGGAAATTGCCTTTGACCGAGAGGTTGAGCTGCTCTCCGCCTCGGAAAATATTCCGATGGAAGTAATTGACCTGCGGGGAGATACCAATCAGTCCCGTGGAGTTGACGGAGGCTTCGAGTTTGGCTTTGAAGCCATGGATGCCGCCGGTGGTCATGTTGATGTCGCAGTCGACGGTCTGGTCCGCGCCGGGAGTCGTCGTGATATTGATGCTGTTGAACACATTGAGGTTCGATAGTCGGGTATAGGCCAGGTTGACACGGCTTTCGCTGTAGGTCTCGCCGGGGCGCAGGACATTCAGGTTCTCGATGATGGAGGGACGGATGTGGACATTCTCGGGGTGGGAGACCCGAACGCGGCCGATGGTATACTTCTGGTGCTCGGTCGCGTTGGCAGGATTGTCATCCCGTCCATAATCCCGGATGGCGATACGCAGGTCGGCCTCCCCCGGGGTCTGCAGGGTGTCTGCCTCGAAGAAGAAGAAACGCTTGTCGAAGCCATAGTAACCGATGTTCCGGAAATAGCGGGCGCTTCGGTCGGATTCTTTTTCCAGGAGCGATTCGCTCAGCCACTCCCCTGCCTTGACCGTCACATTCTTCCGGTCCCGTTCGTAATCATCGGCGAAACTTCCGTAAGAGGGAATCTCGAAATCCACCGAGCGGATTTTGTAACGCCGGCCGAGCGTGACAAAATAATGGACATATACTTTGCGACCTTTCACCTCCACGCGGCTGTCCACCGTAGAGCCGTAATAGCCGAGGTAGGTCAGGTGCGTTTCCATGTTCCGGATGCTCTCGTCCACCATGGCGGGATTATAGACCACCGGCGCTTCACCGATCTTGCGGAAAAAGCCGGCCAGGCCGTCTGTCTTGTGGCCGGACCAGTTGTAGATGGACAGGAAGGGGTTCCAGTCGAACAGGAGGGAGCTGTTCGGTTTCTGCCGGATATAGGAACTCAGCTGGGAGGTTCGGAAGGCAGGATCATCCGCCTGAACGGTGTTCTTCGCCAGACGATACTCTCCGTCACTGAGGGAGCGCGTCGTACTGCAGGAGACAGCCACAATCCCCGCAAGGAGACCCAAGATGATATTTCTGCCATTCATTCTTGCAAAATTAACATTTTCCCCGCATTTTTTCGTTATATTTGCATACTTTTATAAAATGGATTGATTTTTTATGCTAGGCTGAAATGAAGAACAAGTACATCGACCTGGTCGAACAGACGTTCGACTTCCCGCAGGATGAATTCATGGTCGTCGACGGGAATTTGATGTTCAACGACATCGATCTGATGGAAATCATCGATCGTTACGGCACGCCGCTGAAGCTGACGTATTTGCCGAAGATCTCCTCCCAGATCCAACGCGCCAAGCGCCTGTTCAAGGTGGCCATGGCCAAAGCGGACTACCAGGGCGACTACCATTACAGCTACTGCACCAAGAGTTCCCAGTTTGCCTTTGTCCTCCATGAGGCCCTCCGCAACGACATCCACCTGGAGACCTCTTCCGCCTATGACCTGGACCTGATTGAAGCCCTGGAAAAAGACGGCTCGGTCACAAAAGAGGACCTCTATATTATCTGCAACGGCTTCAAACGGCCGCAGTATGTGGAAAACATCGCCAAGATGCGCAAGGAAGGATGGAAAAAGATTATCCCCGTGCTGGACAACAAGAATGAATTCGAGGATCTGGCGGACCTGATTGATGAAGAAACCTATCTCGGGATCCGCATCGCCTCCGAAGAGGAACCGAACTTCGATTTCTACACCTCGCGGCTCGGCATCCGCTACAGCGACATCGTCAGATTCTACAAAGACAACATCGCCAAGCATCCGAACTTCCATTTGAAGATGCTGCATTTCTTCATCAACACGGGCATCCGTGACACCGCCTACTACTGGAACGAACTGTCCAAATGCGTGAAGGTCTATTGTGAGCTGAAAGCCATCTGCCCGGAACTGGACAGCTTGAATATTGGTGGCGGACTTCCGAACAAGACCTCCCTGGCGATGGATTTCGACTATGAGTATATGGTTGAAGAGATCATCAACCAGATCAAGGTGAACTGCAATGCGATGGGCATCGAAGAACCGGACATTTTCACCGAGTTCGGCAGCTTTACCGTGGGAGAAAGCGGAGCGACAATTTTCAAGATCCTGGACATCAAGCAGCAGAACGACCGGGAGAAGTGGTATATGATTGACAATTCCTTCATGACCTGCCTGCCGGATACCTGGGGACTGAACCAGCGCTTTATCCTGCTGCCGATCAACAAGTGGAACGACGAGTACCAGCGGGTTTTCCTGGGCGGACTGACCTGCGACAGCCAGGATTTCTACAATGCGGATTATCACGCGAACGCCATTTTCCTTCCGACCATCCGTTCCCGGCGGGAAAGTCTCTATATCGGCTTTTTCCATACGGGAGCCTATCAGGAAGCCATTTCCGGCTACGGCGGCATCAAACACTGCCTGCAGCCGTCTCCGAAACACATTCTCATCGACCGCGACAAGGAAGGGCACCTGGTGACCAGGGTGTTTGCCGAAGAACAGTCTGCCGCCTCGATGCTTAAACTTCTTGGATATTGATATCGGCAGCTGAAATAAAGTTTATCAAGTCACTCTCGCAGAAGAAGTTCCGCGACGAGCAGGGGCTATTTGTCGTAGAAGGCGAGAAGATGGTCGCCGAGGCGGAAGCCTCTCCTCTGGAGGTGGTCCAGGTATGGCGCCGGGCCGCCATCGGCGAAGTGGCCATGTCCCGGATTTCTTCGCTTGCCTCCCCTTCTCCGGTGCTGGCCGTGGTCCGGAAACCGGCGGACCTCCACCAGGGCAAGATGCCCGGAAGAGGGCTTTACCTGGCCCTTGACTGCATCCGCGACCCCGGCAATATGGGGACGATTCTCCGCATCGCCGACTGGTTCGGCGTCGATGCGGTGTACGCCTCGCCCGACAGCGTGGACCTTTTCAATCCCAAGGTGGTCCAGTCCACGATGGGCGCCATTTTCCGTGTCCGTTTCCATTACACCGACATCCCGGCCCTTTGCCGGAAGGTGCTCCAGGACGGCGGACAGGTCTACGGCACCTTCCTGGACGGAAAAAACATTTATCACCGATCGCTGGATAACGGGATGGACGCCCCGTCGGTGATTGTCATCGGCAGCGAGTCGCACGGCATTTCCCCCGAGGTGGCTGCCTGCGTTTCCGACCGGCTGTATATCCCTCCCTATCCTGCGGGAGACCCGGGCTCCGAATCCCTGAATGCAGCGGTGGCGACTGCAATTGCCGTTGCCGAATTTAGAAGACGTTAAATTATTGATTCATAACTAATTGACATGAAAGATTCCATCATCATCCTCTGCGGAGGCGGCCCGGCTCCGGGCATGAACACCGTCGTGTTCTCTGTTGCAAAGACCTTCCTTTCCAACGGTTACCGTGTCATAGGTCTGCACGGTGGGTACAGCGGTCTTTTCTCTAAGACACCCCGCATCGAGGATATTGATTTCTTCAAGGCTGACGCCTATTTCAACCGGGGCGGCAGTTATCTGCAGATGAGCCGTTTCAAGCCGACGGACAAGGATTTCGAAGAGAATTTCAACCTCTCCCTTTTCCAGGACAATCACATCAAACTGCTGGTGACGGTGGGCGGTGACGATACGGCCTCCACGGCCAACCGCATTGCCAAATTCCTGGAAGCCAAACAGTATCCGATCCACAATATCCATGTGCCGAAGACCATCGACAACGACCTGCCGCTTCCGAACAATACCCCTACCTTCGGTTTCAATTCCGCCAAGGATGAGGGTGCCCATCTGGCCCGCACCGTCTATGAAGATGCCCGCACGAGTGGAAACTGGCTGATTATCAGTGCCATGGGTCGCAGCGCCGGTCATCTGGCCCTCGGGATTGGCGAGGCGACGCATTGCCCGATGACCATCATCCCCGAAATGTTCAACAAGACGGAGATCACCCTGGACAAGATTGTCAACCTGGCCCTTTCCGCCATTCTCAAGCGCAATATCCTGGGAATCCCTTATGGCACGGTCGTCGTTGCAGAAGGGGTTTTCCATGATCTCGACCCGCAGGAGATCAAGAATGCCGGTGTCAGCATGACCTATGACGAGCATGGTCATCCCGAGCTCGGCAAGATTTCCAAGGCGGTCCTTTTCAACGACATCCTGGATAAGAAATTCAAACAGATCGGTCTTAAGGTAAAGACCCGTCCGGTGGAAATCGGCTACGATGTCCGCTGCCAGGATCCGATTGCCTATGACCTGACATACTGCACGGAACTCGCCATGGGTGCTTACGAACTCTTCCGGAAGGGTGAAACCGGCTGCATGGTCTATGTCGATGCTTTCGGCGAGGCCAACCCCCTCTATCTGAAAGACCTTCAGGGGGAGGACGGAAAGATTCCGCCGCGCCGGGTTGCCATCGAAGGGGGAATCGCTCAGAATTACTATGCTCACATTTGCCATTTCATCACGCCGGCCGATTATGAGGCGGCGAAGAAATATGTCTCCGATCCCCAGGCATACGACTTCAAGAAGATCTTGAATTGGTAGTGTGAAACAAATTATCTATCAAATGCTTCCCCGTCTTTGGGGAAGTGGTAAGTTTTCAGCGGTCGACACCAGGTCCCTTGCCTATCTGAAGTGGCTTGGTGTCGATGCTGTATGGTACACCGGACTCATCCGGCATGCCAGTGGATCCAGCGGGGAAAAAGTGGTCAAGGGAGATGCCGGCTCGCCCTATGCCATCACGGATTACTACGATGTCAATCCCTATCTGGCGGACGACCCTTCCCGCCGGATGGAAGAGCTGGAAGCCCTGGTGAAGCGGACGCATGAGGCAGGGCTGAAGTTTCTGATGGACTTTGTCCCCAACCATGTCGCCCGGGAATACAGCGGCGCGGCGGCGCCGGAAGGCATCCGCCCGCTCGGCGAGGGAGACGACCCGTCGGTCCACTGGAAGGCGGAAAATGACTTCTACTACTATCCGGGCGAAGCGCTAAAGCTCCCCGTTGCCTCTGATTATGAGGAGTTTCCGGCCAAGGCATCCGGCAATGCCTTTACCCCTTCCCCCTCCATCAACGACTGGTGGGAGACCATCCGGCTGAACTACTGCCCATGGCCCACCCGGACCTGGGAGAGGATGTACGCCGTGGTCCGTTACTGGGCCTTGAAAGGAGTGGACGGCTTCCGCTGCGACATGGTGGAAATGGTCCCGCCGGAATTCATGAAATGGCTGATGGAGCGCATCCGGCACGAGTTTCCCAAGGTCCAGTTTATCGCGGAAGTCTATCAGACGGACAAGTACGCGATGTACATCGAAGAGGTCGGTTTCGACCTCCTCTACGACAAGTCCGGCTTGTACGATACCTTGCGCAGGGTGCTCTGCGAGGGTGTGACGGCCCAGGCCATCTCCTGGAACTGGCAGATGCTCGGGGATCTCCAACCCCGGATGCTGAACTTCCTGGAAAACCATGACGAGCAGCGCCTGGCCTCGGATTTCTTTGCCGGAGCACCGGAAAACGCTTATGCGGCCCTGGCGGTCTCCCTGCTGCTGAACACGGCACCGTTCATGCTGTATTTCGGCCAGGAAGCCGGGGAAAGAGGCATGCAGGCGGAGGGATTCAGTGGCCTGGACGGCCGTACTTCCATTTTTGACTGGTGCAAAGTTCCGGCCCTGGAGTCCCCCGACGAGGCGGTGCTCGGTCGCTACCGGGAGATTCTCTCTCTGGCGCGGGAGCGGGTTTTTGCGGAAGGAAAGACCTTCGACCTGGGCTATTGCCAGGGAGCGGGCTTCAATCCCGACCGCCATTTCGCTTTTCTCCGTTCGTGGGGAAAAGACTGTCGCCTGGTGGTCGCGAATTTCGGCGCCGCTGCGCGTGTGACCGTCCGGATTCCCCCGGAGGCACTGGCTTACCTCGGCGTGAAGACGGATCGGACAGTCCTGACCCTCGAAGTCGCTCCCCGCGATTTCGCATGGACAAAACTTTGATTTTTCTCTGACATTGCTTATCTTTGTATCTTGCGTACATACACGTGCGCGCACGATACATGCAAAGGCAGGAAGCACAGCAACGAATCGAGACCCTGAAGGCCGTTCTCTGGGAGAACAGCCGGAAGTATTATGTCGAGAATGCGCCGACGATGTCGGACTACGACTATGACCAGTTGATGCACGAACTGGAAGCGCTGGAAGCAGCTTTTCCGGACCTCAGGACAGCGGATTCCCCCACCCAGCGCGTGGGCTCGGACAGCGAGGGCGGCTTTGCCAAGTATCCCCACAAATATCCGATGCTTTCGCTCGGGAACACCTATTCCATCGGGGAGGTGGAAGAGTTCGCCCAGCGCGCCGTCAAATCCCTGGACAGAGGCTTTACTTTCTGCTGCGAACTGAAATTTGACGGAACGGCCATCTGCCTGACCTACCGCGGCGGCCGCCTGTTCCGTGCCCTGACCCGCGGGGATGGCGTGATGGGCGATGACGTCACCGCGAATGCCCGCCAGATCGCCAACATTCCTCACGTCCTGAAAGGAACGGGATTCCCGGACGAATTCGAGATCCGGGGCGAAATCCTGATGCCCTATGACTCGTTCGAACGGCTGAACCGGGAACGGGAAGTAAATGAAGAGCCTCTTTTCGCCAATCCGCGCAATGCCGCCAGCGGTTCCCTCAAGTTGCAGGATCCCGAAGAGGTGGGACGGCGCGGTCTGCTGTGTACGCTCTACCACATCCCGACCGGTCAGGTGGACTACAAGACCCATGACGAGGCGCTCCGTGCGGCGGAGAGCTGGGGCCTTCCGGTCTCTCACGAACGCCGGATCTGCCAGGATATCAACGAAATCGAGGCTTATATCGCCCATTGGGACTCGGAGCGGAAGAATCTTCCCTTTGCCACCGACGGCATTGTGATCAAGATTAATGAGATGGACTCCCAGCGGCAACTGGGCTATACGGCCAAGTCACCCCGCTGGGCCGTCGCCTATAAATTCAAGGCCGAGCAGGCCCTGACGCCAATCCTGTCCATCGATTACCAGGTGGGACGGACCGGTGCCGTCACGCCGGTCGCCAACCTGGAACCGGTCTTCCTTTCCGGGACGATGGTCAAACGCGCCACCCTTGTGAACGAGGACCAGATGCGCCTGCTGGACATTCATGAAGGAGACTGCGTCTATGTCGAAAAGGGGGGCGAGATTATTCCGAAAATTACCGCTGTGGAACCTTCCCGGCGCCTTCCGGGCGCCCGGATCCCCTCTTTCCCGCTGCGCTGCCCCGACTGCGGGACGCCGCTGGTCAAGTCCGAGGGCGAGGCCAAATGGTTCTGCCCGAATACGGATGGCTGCCCGACGCAGATCAAAGGCAAACTTGAGCATTTCGTCTCCCGCAAGGCGATGAACATCCTCTGCGGCGAGGCGACCGTGGAACAGCTTTACTCGCTCGACCTGGTCCGGACACCAGCGGATTTCTATGACCTGAGCGAGCGGGAACTCCTCCTGCTGGAAGGATGGAAGGAACGCTCCGCCAGGCGTTTTCTGGACAGTATCCGTCAATCGCGGAAGGTGAGTTTCGAGCGGGTCCTTTTCGCGATTGGGATTCGCTTTGTCGGTGAGACGACGGCGCGGGACATCGCCCGTCATTTCGGGAATATCGACGCCATTGCGGCAGCCACGAAAGAGGAACTGCTCGAGGTGCGGGATGTCGGCGAGGTCATTGCGGAGAGTGTGGTCACCTATTTCCGTGACCCTCGTCACCTGGAAGAGATTTCCCGCCTGAAGGCGGCCGGATTGCAACTGTCCGTCGAATCCCCCGCCGAGGCGGCTTCTGAGGCCCTGATGGGCCAGAGCATTGTCATCAGCGGCAATTTCAGCATTTCCCGCGACGAGATGAAGGCGCTGATCGAGGCCCATGGCGGCAAGAACAGTTCTTCGCTTTCGGGAAAGACCTCCTTCCTGCTCGCCGGCGAAAAACCGGGACCGGAAAAGATGAAGAAGGCGGCCGAGCTGGGCATACGGGTCCTCTCGGAGGCTGACTTCCGCTTGCTGCTGCCGGGGATGGAAGCTCCCTCCCCCGAGAGCGTCCGGGATGAAGTGGAACCAACTTTGTTTTAAGCGATGATCAAGCGGCTGATTCATTCCATTCAGGTCCTGATCCGGTGGCTCGCCATCTGGATCGGGAACATTGTCAGCTTCTTCACGCACGACATGTGGCTTGTCAAACACGAAGACCTCGGGAAATGGAAGTCCCGTATGCTCCGGGACGCCAAGATCGTGTACCTGATGATGGACACGTTCTCCGACCAGAAAATCGGCTTCCAGGTGACGGCGCTCGCCTATCAGTCCATGATGTCGGTTGTCCCCTTCCTGGCCATTGCCTTCTACCTGACGGCCGGTGTGGGCCTTTCCGACCAGCTGGCGGACTTCCTGTATGCCAACGTCAACAATGAGCGGCTCATCGGAGCGCTGCTGAATGCGGCGAACAACATCCTTACAACGGCCCAGAGCGGTCTCTTCGGCTTTATCAGCATGCTCTCCTTCATCTGGATCCTCATCTGGCTGATGCTTTCCGTCCGTCGGGTCTTCAACAATGTCTGGAAAGTGGAGAAGGAACAGAATTTCCTGCGTTCCCTGGGCATCGGCTTCGGCGTCCTGCTGCTCTCCCCTTTCGTGATCCTGTTGTTCTTCTCCGGAACGGTGCTCTATTCCCAGGTGCTGACCCTGATCTTCCCTGGGGACTTCTTCCTGTCGGAGCAGGTACGGAGCCTGCTGTCCTGGGCCCTGTTCGCCGTGATGGCCATCCTGCTGATGAGCCTGATGTTCAAATGGATTCCCGGGACCAAGGTCCAGTACCGGCATGCCTTCAAGGGAGCGCTCATCGCCGGTATCGGCTTCACGCTGATCCAGTACCTCTACCTGGAGACCCAGGTCATGGTGGCGAAGCAAAGCGCCGTGTACGGTGTCCTTGCCGCCATTCCCCTCTTTATGGTCTGGCTGAATTTCGGATGGACCATCATCCTGTACGGCGCCGAACTGTCCTACGCTTTCCAAAACTGGAAGCAGTACGAAAAGAGTATCCAGGAACTGGATGATAAGATTGAAAGCGACCGCCGGCACATGCATCTGAAGAAAAGATAAGTTATGGCATATTCAGAGTTTACAGAGAAGGATTATCAACTCATCGAGCGTGACTGGGCCGTCCTGCGCGCTTCCGCCCAGCGGCGCTGCGCTTCCGAGCGGGAACTGGGGATTGTGGAGAAGGCTTTCAAGTTCGCCAACGAGGCCCATAAAAACGTGCGCCGACGCAGTGGAGAGCCTTATATGCTCCATCCCATCGCCGTCGCCCAGATTGTCGTGGATAACATCGGCCTCGGGTATAAATCCATCTCTGCGGCCCTGCTCCATGACGTCGTCGAGGATACGGAATATACGATAGAGGACCTTCGCGGCATCTTCGGAGACAAGATTGCCACCCTGGTGGACGGCCTGACCAAAATCAAGAATGTGCTGGACACCAAGCAGGACGACATGCCGCCGGAAAGCCTCCAGGCCGAGAATTTCAAACGGATCCTGCTGACGCTCAACGATGATGTGCGCGTGGTGTTGATCAAACTGGCGGACCGCCTCCACAATTGCCGGACCATTGAATTCATGCCGGAACACAAGCGGGACAAGATCCTTTCGGAGACGATGTTCATCTTCATTCCCCTGGCCCATCGGCTGGGTCTGTACAGCGTCAAGTCCGAACTGGAAAACATCTGGCTCAAATACAAGGAGCCGGACGCCTACCGGGAGATAGCCGCCCGCATCAACCAGAATATCGAAGGAAGCAAGGCGGAGATCGAAGCCTTCGTCGCTCCCATCGATGCGGCCCTCAAAAAAGCGGGATTCCATTACGAGATCAAAAAACGGGTCAAGACTCCCTACTCCGCCTGGCACAAGATGCAGGAGAAGAACATTCCCTTCGACGAGGTGTATGACCTGTACGCCATCCGCATCATCTTCGATGCCGATGTGGCGTCGCAGGAAACGGAACGCGACCAGTGTTATCACGTATTCTCCATTGTCACAGGGATTTACCGCTATATGCCGGAGCGCCTCCGCGACTGGGTCAAGCACCCCAAGGCCAATGGTTATGAGGCCCTGCACTGTACCCTGCTGAGTCCTTCCGGCATCTGGGTAGAGGTCCAGATCCGCACCCGGAGGATGGATGACATCGCAGAAAAAGGCATTGCGGCCCACTGGGCCTACAAGCGGAACGGTTACATCGGTGACAACGAAATGGACACCTGGCTGGCCCGCATCAAGGACATCCTCGTCAATCCGGACGTCAATGCGCTGGAACTGCTGGACATTATCCACAATGACCTGACATCCAGCGAGATATACGTCTTTACGCCGAAAGGCGACCAGAAGACCATCCAGAAAGGGGCGACGGTGCTGGACTTTGCCTATCAGATCCATACGGAGATCGGCAACAAGGCCATCGCGGCCAAAGTCAACCAGCGGCTGGTCTCGTTGGACCATGTGGCCAAGACCGGAGACCAGATCGAGATCATCACGGCCGAAGAAGCCAAGCCCCAGCGCGAATGGCTCCAGTTCCTCCAGACCCACCGGGCGCGGAGCGTGGTCACGGATTATTTCCGCAACGAACGGCGGCAGACCCTTGACTTTGGCCGGAAAACCCTGGAGGAGCAGGTCTCTTCCCTGGGGTACAAGCTGGACGAGGATACGCTGCAGCGCATTGAGGTGGCTTATCATGTGCCGACACGCGATGAACTCTATTACCGGATCGGGATCGGGATTCTGAAACTGAGCAACCTCTCCGAGGTGCTGAAACGTTCCCGCTTCCGTCTGTCGCTGATCCGCAAGCTCTTCGGACATGAGGATAACCGCAAGGAGAGCGCCTATATCATCGGTGCCGAGGGCGGCCCGCGCTTTGTCATCGCTCCCTGCTGCCATCCCATTCCCGGAGACGCCGTCATCGGATTCAAGGAGCCGGACGGCACCGTCACCGTCCACAAGAAATCCTGCCCGCAGGCTGAAAGCCAGGCCAGTGTCCATGGCGACCGCGTCGTGGTTCCGCGCTGGCTGGAAGAAGTCCGCGACCGTTCTTTCCTGGTCCGCCTGTCTCTCAAGGGAATCGACCGCGTGGGACTATTGAACGAGATTTCCCGTTATCTGTCGCTGGTGATGGGTGTCAACATGCGCCGGCTGAACCTCGCCACAGAAAACGGCATCTTCGAAGGTTATATCGACCTGTACGTCTCCTCGAAGGACATCCTGGAGAAGATGATCAAGAAGATTTCCAGCATCGACGGCATCGAAAACGTATCGAGAAGCGAGCTATGAGAAAATTCCTCCCCCTTATACCGGCCCTGATCATCCTGACGGTTCTGATGTTCCCGTCCGGCTGTGCGAACACGACGACGCCCCCGACCGGAGGCGACAAGGATACGATTCCGCCCGTCATCACGAAGATCTTTCCTCTTCCGGGTTCCGTCAACGTGTCACCGCACCGGACGAAAATCCGGATTACCTTCAACGAGTATGTCCAAGTGAAGGACCCCAACAATATCTTCCTCTCGCCGCCGCTGGAGAAAAAGCCCAAATACCGCCTGGACGGAAAGAGTGTGGTCATCTCCTTCGAGTCGGACCTCGACAGCAACCGGACCTATACCCTGGACATCACCGGCGCCATCGGCGACAACAATGAGGGAAACATGTTTCCGGGCTATACCCTGGTCTTCTCCACAGGGGCGCAGATTGACTCGATGTGCATGACCGGCCTGGTCCAGGACTGCAATTCCCTGATGCCGGTCAAAGGGGCCACCGTCCTGCTGTATAAGGACCATGCAGACTCCGCCGTGTTCCTCCACCGGCCCGATGCGGCCACCAAGACCGACGACTGGGGCTTTTTCAGTCTCCGGAACGTTCAGGACACCCTCTACCGGGTCTATGCCATCCGGGACGCCAACAACAACAATATCTACGATCCGGAGAGCGAGACGGTCGCTTTCCTGGACAGCCTTTTCCAACCGAAGACGGTCTATACGGATTCACTCTACGAACTCAAGAAGTTCGACATGAAGGATACGGCCCTCTGCCTGGCCCGCAAGGAGGACATCGCCCTGAGCCTGTTCCGGGAAAAACCGTCTAAGCAGCTGATTGTCAAGAAGGAGCGGGTCGGACTCAGAACCGCCTACCTGACTTTCATGGCCCCGGGCGCCAACGTCCATTCCCTGAGGATCAAAGGCCTCCCCCAGGAAAAACTCATCACCCAGTTCAATCCGCAGTATGACTCGCTGGAGATCTGGGTCAACGACCAGCGGAAGATGCCGGATACGCTCCATCTGACGGTCAACTATGACAAGACGGACACGCTCGGCCAACTGGTTCCCACGGATGAAAAGATCAAACTGGCCCTGGATAAGAAACTGCGGGCGGAGCTCCAGAAATCTTCCCGCCGTGACATCAAGCACGAGGACACCATCGCCGTCTATACCTCCACGGCAGAAGCCTCTACCGTCGAGCAGTATGGTTTCCAGCTGGAATTCAAGTACCCTTTGATCCAGGAGGCCTGGGATTCGCTCTTGATGCGCAGCGTCAATCCCCGCCAGCAGGAGGCGAAGATGAAGTACAAGGTGACGCGGGACTCGACGAACCTCCGCCGCTTTACCATCATGCCCGACGACAAACTGATGCCGGGATATGATTATTTCCTGAAGGTCCCCCACCGGAAGTTCCGGGATGTCAACGGTTTCTACAACGACAGTACGGAGATGAAAGTCACCCTTCCCAATGACGAGAAACTCTCTTCCCTGACCCTCGAACTCTCCGGCGTCCACAACAAGTACATTGTGGAACTCCTGACGGAAAAACGGGACAAGGTGCTCCGCAGCTATATCATCGAGAAGGATATGGACCTGCTCTTCCCCTATTTGAAGGAGGGCTCTTACTGCATCCGGATGACCGAGGACTTGAACCGGAACAACCTGGTGGACACCGGTAACCTGCTGGAACATCGTCAGCCGGAAAAAGTGAAATTCTACAAGCTGGACGACCAGTTCCTGATCAAGATTCCGGAACGGACCGAACTGGTCCAGCAAATCAACGTGGAGGAGCTGTTCCGATGAGAAAGTCCGTCATCCTCCTGCTCCTCTGCCTGTGGGCCCCCTGTGTGTTTGCTCAGGAGCCGGAAAAAGTATTCTCTCCGCCCCAGTTCTTCTCCCTTCCGGACGATATAACTCCGGAATACATTGATACCGTGACGGTTCCGAAACTCAAGCTGAATGATTACTGGATGGTCGGTGTCTTTGGCGGCGTATCCTTGGAAAAGGGTTTTTTCAATCCGGACCGCTATACCAACCTCTATCTGAATTATCCCTCCTTCGGAATCAGCATCGCCCGCTATGCGACCATGTTCGGCGTCTTCCCGAACATGGGCACGGAACTGGGCGTCATGATGGACTACGAAGGATATGAATTCAAAGAATACGAGTCCAACGGAAAGACCTACCGCTCTACGACGGACGGGGCCTATTCCGCCGTCATGCGCGTTCCGGAAGCCTTCCTGCTATCGCATTTCCATGCGGAGTTCGGGGACCATTTCAAAGGGATGCTGAAAATCGGCCTTTTCGGGGGATATCGGATCGATGTCCACCGGGACGGCCCCGCGGTCGCTCCGGAGCATCTCAACGGCTTTACAGAGCACGACAAGCGCTGGAGTTACGGTGTCCGGGGCGGTCTGGGCTTCGGCCTGGTCTTCGAACCCGTCGAAATCCACATTATGGGCATGGCCAAATGGGGCTGGTCGCCCTATTATGCGCCGGATTATTACAGCCCCTACTACTATCGTTACGCCTATCCACTGAATTTCAATGTGACCCTCGGCGTCTATTTCCATCTGTCCAAGCGTTATGGCCGTTCCCACAGGGAACTGCGCCGCCTGGCCAGGGAAACCCTTCAATATGAGCAAGATGGAGACATTAAGCGTTAAAGTCGGATCCGGAGCGCATGCCGTCCTGATCGGAAGCGGTCATCCAATTGTCGTCCAGACGATGTGCAATACGTCCACGGGCGATGTGGCGGCGACCGTCCGTCAGTGTATCACCCTCTCCCGCAAAGGGGCAGAACTCATCCGCATCACCGTTCCGACGCTCCAGGACGTTGAAAACCTGCGTCAGATTCGGGATGCGCTCCACGAAAAGGGCGTTTTCCGTCCGCTGGTGGCCGATGTCCATTTTTCCAGCGACATCGCCATGGCCCTGCCCGGAATTGCGGACAAGATCCGCATCAATCCCGGCAACTTCCATCCGGTCCATGAGAAAGCGCGCGAGCGTTTCGCGGTCCTGATGGAAAAATGCAAAGTCTATGGGACGGCCATCCGGATCGGGATCAACCATGGTTCTCTGGGGAGCTATATCACGGAAAAATACGGAAACACCCCCGAGGCGATGGCCCTTGCTGCGATGGAGTGGCTGGAGATGGCCATCGAAGCGGATTTCCAAGATAAGGTCGTCATTTCCCTGAAGGCCTCCAACACGGTCGTCATGGTCGAAGCCTACCGCGCCCTGGCCCGCCTGATGCGCAAGCGGGGTGTCGTCGCTGCGCTGCATGTCGGAGTGACGGAGGCCGGCAACGGTGACGCCGGACGCATCAAATCCGCTGTCGCCATCGCGACCCTGCTGGAAGAGGGTATCGGCAATACCGTGCGCGTTTCCCTGACGGAACCGCCTGAGAATGAACTTTCTACGGCCTATTATTTGGCCGAACGTTATGGGCTGGCGCATACTGGAAGCATCCCCTGCCAGCTAACTGAACGGGAGCGCTATATACTGGATGCGGCCTGTGCCTATGGGCCCAAGCTGCTTCGCGGGGAGATCGAAGATTTTGCCTGTGATGACGCCACACTCCACGACGAAATCCTCCAGGCCTGCCGCAAGAGATTCTACCGCCCCGAATACATCGCCTGCCCCGGCTGCGGCCGTACGATGTACGACCTCCAGGGAACCTTTGAGCGGGTCAAAGCGGCCACCGCCGGTTTCAGCAATGTCGTCATCGCCGTGATGGGCTGTATCGTCAACGGACCCGGCGAAATGGCTGACGCCGACTACGGCTACGTCGGCGAAGGCCGTGGGCTTGTCACCCTCTACCGCGGCCGTACCCCCGTCATCCGCCACATCCCCGAGGCCGAGGCCGTGGAAAAGCTGGTTGAACTGATCAAAGAGTTCAGTGCTTGAAGATGATCGGGATGTTGTAGGAGACTTTGATGGGTTTTCCGGCAGCATCACAGGCGGGACGCCAGTCGGGCATGGATAAGACAATCCTCTGGGCGATTTCGTCCAGTTGGGGAGCGGCGCCGCGCAGAACCTTCACATTGCCGACACGTCCGTTTTCGTCGATGGTGAACTGGACCAGAACACGGCCCTGGATGCCGTTTTCCCAGCATTCGCGGGGATAGAGTTCGTCGGCTTTCTTCCGGATCCATTCCTCCATGGAGCCGTCGACAAACAAGGGTTTGACATCGGCGGAGGTGAAAGGAATGCCCTCCGTTTCAGGCAGGTTGCGGTAATAGCGCTCTGTGGCCGAACTGGCCGCGATACGGTCTTTGTCCAGGGTGAGGCTGTAACTGACGTCCTTGAAGGGAACGGCCATGAGAAGTTGGATGATCATTTCGGGAGTGGTCTCGGCGCTGATGGCGATATGGGCCCGGCCGACTTTCCAGGCACCCACTGTCGAGGCGAATGTATCGGAGGTGACGTGAGCCGTCTTGTTCCCGAAATAGAGCATTCCGGAGTCGAACCACATGGGGGAATCGGGCTTTTCCTGGGCCCAGGCTGCAGCGCAGAGGCAGAGGGCGAAAACGATGGAGATGAGTTGCTTCATATTGATCGTGATTTGGGTGTTATTGCAAAACTATGATAGTCCTAGTCACAAACCGTAAAATGGAAATAATAATCATTTCCATTTCACGCCACAGGTGGCGGCGGCCGCGATTCTTTCATCCTCCACAAGCACGTCACCCACGAAGGGCTCGGCGCCCGTCCCGTCATAAATCTTTCCGTTCTTAAGTAAAGTTTTCATGGTTAAAGTTTTAACTCACAAAAATAACGAAAAACTGTCAGAAGAGAAAATTAAAACGTCTGAGTCTCATCCGCGGATTATACCTGCCGCTCGGCTGCGGCTGACGAGGACGACTCCGCCGACAACGAGGGCGGAGGCGAGGAGCTTCTGCCAGGAAAGGGTATCAACACCGGCCCAGATGCTCACGATGGCGGCGATGATGGGCTGGAGGTAAGAATACATGCTCACCAGGGTCGGGCGGATGAACTTCTGGCCGTATGGAATCAGGAAATAAGCGACGAAGGTCGCGAAGAAGATCAGGTAGCCGATTTCCCAGCGGACATCCGCGGGGATGGACGCAAAGTCCGTGTGGACAAAGCCCCCGATGGAAATCGGCAGAGAGATCACCAGGGAGACCAGAAAGGACCATTTCATGAAGGTCACGACGCTGTATTTGGCAATCAGCGGCCGGAAGAGTCCGAGATACAGGGAGAAACTCAGGCTGTTGACCAGCAGAAGCACGACGCCCCAGGGGGACGTGGCTGCCGCTCCGCCGGCATGGACCGAATTGAAAATCAGAAACAGAATCCCGGCAAAACTCATGGCCACTCCCCCGGCTTTCTTCCCGGTGATGGGTTCGCCCAGGAAGAAGAAGGCGAAGAACATGGTGAAGATGGGGCCCAGGGTACCGATGATGGCCGTGTCAATGGCAGAAGTCATGGTGATGGCCATGAGAAAAGTCATCTGCGGGATGAACAGTCCGACAAGCGAGGCCGCAGCAATCTTCAGATAATCTCCCTTTTCGACCTTTTCCTTTGGCAAGACAAGGGAAAGCAGCCAGAACAGTGCACTGGCCCCCAGGGCCCTCAAAGTGAACAGAACATAAGGCGAAACCGTCTCGGAGTTCGCGATATCCTTGCAGAATACCAGGTTGAGCCCGAAAATGGTGTACGCCGCCGCAATGGAAAGATGACCTCTGAGGCCCCGGGCCGCCTTGGGGACGGTCTCAATGGCGCTATGGGCGGAACGGACAGAACGCATATACAAATATACTGGTTTTTCCGGAATTTTATGTACCTTTGCACGGTATAAAACGAACGCATGTCTCCCCGCGGTCGCATACTGATTTCCCTGATTCCCATCCTGGTCCTGGTGGGGGTGCTTTCGCTGGATATCGCCATCTTCGGCGCCTGTATGCGAGAGAGCGGAATGATCGGAGAGCTCAGCCGTCTCATGCTGCCCCTGACGCGGACGCGCGGCGGTCTGGTGGGCTCGACGGTGGTGACGGGAACACTGCTAAACGGCATTGTCTCGGACCAGTATCTGTCCATCCTGCTGACCTCCCATATCTACCGGAAGCGCTATGAAGAGGAAGGATATGAAAACCGCCTTCTGAGCCGCAGTATTGAAGATTCCGCCACGGTCACCTCGCCGCTGTTCCCCTGGTCCAGCTGCGGAATGACCCAGGCTACGATCCTGTCGGTGCCGACGCTGGTTTATGCGCCGTTCTGCCTGTTTAATATGATTTCTCCGCTGATGTCCCTTCTGGTCGGACTCATCGGCTGGCGGATCATTCGCCGGAAGGAAGATCCGGCAGAATAGCCAGCACGGATTCGACAGCGCGGACCTTGTCCCCTATCTGGACCTTTACCTGGGCGTCAAGCGGCAGGAAGAGGTCAATCCGGGAGCCAAACTTGATGACACCGCACTGGTCGCCGCGGTTTTCCATGTTACCGGGCTCGGAATAACAGACAATCCGACGGGCAAAAGTCCCCGCAATCTGCTTGAAAAAAACTTCTCCGTAGGCGTTTTTCAAACAGGAGGAAGAATGCTCGTTCAGCTCGGAAGACTTGGGATGGAAGGCCAGCAGATAACGGCCGGGATGGTATTTGTAATAGGTAACCTTGCCGTTGATGGGCCAGAAATTGCAATGGACATCAAAAAAGTCCATATAGACGGAGACCTGGATACATTCCCGTTGCAGGAATTCTTTCTCGAAGACCTTCTCCACGATGACGACCTTTCCATCCGCCACCGAAGTGACCAGCCGGTCATTCTGTGCATCCGGCGCCGTCCGGTTCGGAACCCGGAAGAAATAGGTGATGAACACCATAAACACCACGAAGATGGCCGACAGCGGTATGGAAATCCACAGGTTGTGGATGAAATGGGCCGTCAGCCAGATCAGGATGGCACAGACAATCCAGCTGCCCAGGATGGTTCCATACGAGTCATTATCGATTTTGATCCAGTTCATATCAGAGAAGTCCAATGATTACAAGATAGATGACGCCGGCGGGAATGGCGAACAGCGCGCTGTCAAAGCGGTCCAGCATCCCCCCGTGACCGGGAATCAGGTTGCCGGAATCCTTGATGTCGCACACCCGTTTCCACTGGGATTCGAAGAGGTCGCCGAAGACGCCGGTTACGTTCATGATGGCCGCGAGAATCAGGCAGTGAAGCAGCGGGAAGTCCAGCAGGTGGGTCCAGTACAGGATGCCGCCCGTCACCAGGGCCAGCAGGAGACCTCCCCAGAACCCGGCCCAGGATTTCTTGGGAGAAACCGTCGGGAAAAGTTTCTTCCCGTTTTTTCCAAAGAGCAGGCCGAAGCAGTACGCGCCAACGTCAGAGGCCCAGATGATGCAGAAGAAGGACAGCATCATCAGACCGCTGAAGCCCCCCGCCTTGTCAAACATGATGAAATTCGACAGGGTCAGCGGGACGGCGATGTACAGCAAGCCGGTGTAGATGAATCCATAGCTCTTGAAATCCGTCTTGTCCTTGGCGAAGAGCGAGGTGATCATGATCGCAAGGAGCAGGATGGCATTGATGGACAGGAAGCGGATGTCCAGGCTGAAGGCAAAGACCGAAAAGACCAGCGAAAAGGCCGTGATCCCCAGCAGGATGGCCAGAATCTGGGAATAGCGGTAAGCCTGTCCCATCGTCATCCGGTAGAACTCGTACAACATCGTCCCCATCATCAGGAGGAAGAGGGCGGCGTAAAGGTATTGGTTGACAAGGAGGCCTCCCAGCACGACTGCCAGGAAGCCGATTCCGGATATGGTTCTTGTTACGGTATTATTCATTCGTCAGTACTCTCTGCAAAGCGGTCATCTTCAGCCGGTTTCACTTTCGGCCCGAGTATCCGTTCGATATCTTCCGCAAAGATAACTTCTTTTTCGAGAAGTAGTGCACCCAGCTGCATAAATTCGTCGTGGTGCTCATCCAGGAGTTTACGGGTCCGGTCATGGACTTCGGCGACGATTTTCTTCACTTCCTGGTCCATCAGTTCGGCCGTTTTCTCCGAATACGGCTTGACCAGATTGTACCCCCGGGCGCCGGAAGAATCATAGAAGGAAAGGGTTCCCACCTTGTCCGACATACCATAGTACTGGACCATGCTGTAGGCCATGCCGGTCATGCGCTCCAGGTCATTCAAGGCGCCCGTAGAAGGCTCTCCGTTCAGGATTTCCTCCGCGACACGGCCGCCGATCAGCACCGACATCTGGTCCAGCAGGATGGACCGGGACCAGTTCTTCCGTTCCTCCGGAAGATGCCAGGTCAGGCCCAGGGCGTTACCGCGCGGAATGATGCTGACCTTGAAGACAGGGTCCGCATAAGGCAGCAGCCAGCCGGCGAGGGCGTGACCGGCCTCATGGTAGGCAGTCGTCCGTTTTTCGGCCGGTGTCATGATGGTGCTGGATTTGCGCTCCAGACCGCCGATGATGCGGTCCACCGCCTCCAGGAAGTCCTCTTGCAGGACGGCATCATGTCCACGGCGGGCGGCGGTGAGAGCCGCTTCGTTGCAGACATTGGCGATGTCGGCGCCGGAGAATCCAGGGGTATGCTTCGCCATGAAACTGACGTCGAAATCTTCTCCGAGTTTCACCCCACGCAGGTGGACTTTGAAGATCTCTTCCCGCTCCTTGAGTTCCGGCAGTTCAACATGGATCTGACGGTCGAAACGGCCGGCTCGCATCAAAGCCTTGTCCAGGATGTCCGAACGGTTGGTCGCCGCCAGTACGATGACGCCGGAATTAGTTCCGAAACCGTCCATTTCCGTCAGGAGCTGGTTCAAGGTGTTCTCGCGCTCGTCATTGGACGAGAAGCCGCCGTTCTTGGCGCGGGCTCGGCCGACGGCATCGATTTCATCAATGAAGACGATGCAGGGGGCTTTTTCCTTGGCCTGGCGGAAGAGGTCGCGGACGCGGGAGGCACCCACACCGACAAACATCTCGACAAAGTCAGAACCGGAAATGGAGAAGAACGGAACGTTCGCCTCCCCTGCCACAGCCTTGGCCAGCAGGGTCTTGCCGGTCCCGGGAGGCCCGACCAGCAGCGCGCCCTTCGGAATCTTGCCGCCGAGGGCCGTATATTTCTTCGGATTCTTCAGGAAATCAACGATTTCCATCACTTCTTCCTTGGCTCCGTAAAGGCCGGCCACATCCTTGAAGGTCACTTTTTCGTCGTCCTTTCCGGCTTCGCGAGGCGTGGCTTTTCCTGTGTTGAAGGGATTCATCCCGCCTCCGAGGCCACCGCCGCCGCCCATGCCGCGGTTCATCCCCCGGAACATCCAGACCCAGAAAAGGATCATGATGATAAAGGGCAGGGTCCACTGGAGCATCTCGGACCAGAGGTGGTCGTCATTGCGGATGACCAGTTTGAACTTGTCGCCGGGCGCGAGTTCCTCGTTCAGGGCGGCAAAGGTCGTCTCCGGGTCGAATTTGCTCGAAACCAGGAAGTAGAAATGCGGGGCACGGCGCGGAACAACGCCCCCGGGGAACTTGTCGGCGTATTTTCCGAGCCGCTCGGGGCGGACTTTCACCTCTCCCTTGAAGTCGTTGCGGATAAAGGCGACCTCGGCCACGTCTCCCCCCTGGATCATGGTTTCCACCTCCTGCCATTCAATTTTTTCAGCCGATGCGCCCCGGTTGCTGAAGAGCATATACCCGATACCCACCAGCAGCAGGAGATATAACCAGGAGAGATTGAAAGTGAAGCTGAAGACTTTCTTCGGCTTATTGTTGTTGTTCTGAGCCATTATGCTTGCGTTTTAGAGACCTTCCGGCGCTCCTTGTACTCTTTGCGGGGAACGTCGGCCCAGAGATCTTCCAGCCGGTAAAAATCCCGGTACTGCCTCAGGAAGATATGGACCACGATATGGCCATAATCCTGGATGATCCAGAAACTATTGCCTTCGCCCTGGCTGCGGTACAGCGTATGTCCTTCCTCTTTCATCTTCTCGGCGATGTTTTCGGCAACAGCGCCGACCTGCGTCGTGTTCGAGGCGTCACAGACGACGAACCAGTCCGTAACGGCCCCGTCGATCTGGCGGAGGTCCAGGGAAATGACATTCTCGCCCTTCTTGTCCAGAATGGCATCGGCAATCAGCCGGAGGTCGTGTGTAATCATACAGATAAATATCGTAAATTTGCAGTACAAAGATAATCAAAATCTACGCCAATGAAAAATGCGGCAGAAAAAGTGGTCATCCACTGGCTGGACGAGGTCGATTCCACGAATGCAGCGGTCCTGAGGACGATGCCGGACCTTGACAATTTGTCAGTTGTGGCAGCCCGCACCCAGACGGCTGGCCGTGGACAGAAAGGGAATCGCTGGCTCTCGACCCCGGGCGAGAACCTGACTTTTACCGTCTGCGTGAAAGAGCGCCTTTCCGATGTGCCGCTCATCCGGCTGAACGAACTCGCAGCCCTCTCGGTCAGGGACTATCTCCGTGAGCGCGGTATTCCCGCCACCATCAAATGGCCGAACGACATCTATGTCGGCGTCCGCAAAATCTGCGGCATCCTCGTCGAGAACCGCCTGACTCCGGATGAAGTCCATTCCGCCGTGGGAATCGGCCTGAACATGAACCAGACCGTCTTTCCGGTAGAACTGGTCAATCCGACCTCGATGAAGCGCCACACCGGGCGTTCATTTGACCCCGCAGAGGAGCTGAAGGCCCTGATGGAAGTGTTTCTCTTCCACTATGGGCGCGATTTCGAGGCGCTGCACGCCGACTTCTGCGAGGGCTTGTTCCAGCAGGGTGTCCCCTGCCCGTACCGCGATCTTGGGAACGGAAACATTTTTACCGGGACGATTCTGGGTGTAGAAAAAGACGGACGGCTCCAAGTGGAATCTGAAGGAGCCGTCCGCCTGTATGGCTTCAAGGATATCGGGTATATCCTATAGGCGCATCGCAGCGATGGCCGCGGCCGGATCCGCCGCCTTGAAAACCGAACTGCCGGCAACGAGGATTTCCGCCCCGGCACCGATGACGCTGCGGGCGTTGTCCGGCGAAATGCCGCCGTCCACCTCGATGGGTATCCGACGGCCCCGGCGGTCGAGCTCCTTTCGGACCGAACGGATCCGTTCCAGACTCTCCGGAATGAATTTCTGTCCGCCGAAACCGGCAAAGACGCTCATCAGAAGGACGAAATCCACTTTGTCCAGATAAGGGAAAATCTTCTCCACCGGGCAGTCCGGATTGATGACAATACCCGCTTTTACACCAAAGGAATGGATGAGATCAATGATGCTATCCGATTCATCCAGAGCCGCTTCATAATGAAAACTGATCATCGCGGCCCCCGCTTGGGCAAAGCGCTCGATGTACTTTCCCGGATCGACGATCATCAAGTGGACATCCAGGGGCCTGCGGGCTTCCCGGGCGATGGCTTCGACGACGGGAAAACCGAAAGAAATGTTGGGGACGAAACTTCCGTCCATAATGTCCAGATGGAAAAGGTCGGCGTGGCGGTTAACCAGATCGACATCCTCCGAGAGGTGAAGGAAGTCCGCAGAAAGGATGGATGGGGCGATCTGGATCATGAGAAGGTGGTAACTACGTCATTGAGATGGGCCACGAACTTGTCCAGGGAGGCAAGCTCCAGTTTCTCTCCCGGTGCATGGACGCCGCGCAGGGTCGGTCCGAAGGAAATCATGTCCAGGTCCGGGAATTTTTCCAGGAACAGACCGCATTCCAGTCCGGCATGGATGGCTTTCACCTCCGGATCCTTGCCGAAGAGTTTGCGGTAGGACGCGACGCAGTGTTCCAGGATGCGGGACTGGAGATTCGGCTTCCAGCCGGGATACTCCCCATGATGCTCCACATCGAAACTGCCGAGGAACAGGACGGCCTCCACTTTTTCCGCCAGGGCATGCAGTTCGGAAACCACCGAACTGCGCTGGCTTGTAACCACCTTGATAACAGTATCTTCCGTATGGACAGCGGCCAGATTGGAAGAGGTCTCGACCAGCCCCGGAATCTCGACGGACATTTTTTCTACGCCGTGCGGAACGCCCAGAAGGGTCATGATGATGTCGGCGGCATCGCCTTCTTCGATGGGCTTGAGGCTGCTTGTCGCGCCCGTACAATCCATATGGACACCGGGATCGCTGGCGGCGAATTCCGCTTTCAGGATCTCATCGAAGGCCTTGGCGTCTTCCACCATTTCATTGACTTCGTCCGAGGGAACGGCAATGAGCGCCTCCGCCTCGCGGCAGATGGCGTTGGGTTTGTTTCCGCCTTCAATGGAAATGAGCTGGTAGTCGTACTGGAGTTCGGTATAGAGGAAGCGCAGAAGCTGTTTGAGGGCATTCGCGCGCTCTTTGTTGATATCATCGCCGCTATGGCCGCCGATGCCACCGGCCACCTTGATTTTCAACACTTTATATCCTTTCCGCAAGGCTTCGCGCTTGCATTCGAAAGTGGCGCTCGTGTCGATGCCGCCGGCACAGCCGACAAAAAGCTGTCCTTCGTCTTCGGAGTCGAGGTTGATCAAGGTCTTTCCGTCAAAGAAACCGCTTTCCAGGGCAAAGGCGCCGTCCATCCCGGTTTCTTCAGAAATCGTGAACAGGCACTCCAACTTGCCCATGGGCACCTCGCTGTCCAGAAGGGCCAGGCAGGCGGCGATACCGATCCCGTCGTCTGCCCCGAGGGTGGTATGACGGGAAATCATCCATCCGTCTTCGATTTCATAAGGAATCGCCTGGGTCAGAAAGTCGAAGTTAAAGTCCGCATGTTTTTCGCAGACCATATCCTGATGGGCCTGAAGCACCAGCGCAGGCACGTTTTCCTTGCCGGGCGCCGCCTCTTTGACAATCAAGACATTGCCGGTCTTGTCTGTACGGCACTCCAGGCCGCGGGAGGCGGCAAACTGCTGGAGATAAGCGGTCATCGGCTCTTCATGGCCCGATTCTCTCGGAATCTTTGTAATCTCTTTGAAGAAGGAAAGGACAGATGCAGAATCCATAGTCAATCTCGTATTTACAGAATAATTTCCGTAAATATAAGGATAATCTGTGAAAAAAGAAAGACTAGGCTTCCACAGGGACGACAATCATCCCTTCGATGTCGCTGACCCACTGGCGGAAGCCCCGGTCGGTGGACATCAGGTCCTGGACGGTCGAGCAGGCATGCAGGACGGTCGCATGGTCTTTTCCGCCCAGTTCAGACCCGATGGTGGACAGCGAACAGTTCGGAATCAGGTTGCGGCACTCGTACATGGCAATCTGGCGGGCCTGGACGATCTGGCGCTTGCGCGTCTTGGAAAGGAGCGTGTCGCGGGTGATGTTGAAATACTCGCAGACGGTCTTGACGATGGTGTCGATGGACACTTCGCTCTCCGTTTCGCCCACAATCTTGCCGGTGACGCTTTCTGCCAGCGAAACGGTGATGTCCTTATGGCCGAGCGACGCATAGGCGACCAGCGAGGTAAAGGTTCCCTCCAGTTCCCGGAAATTGGTCTTGACACGGGAGGCCAGGAAGGCAAGCACATCGTCGCTGACGCTGACGCCTTCGCGGAAAGCGCGGGCTTTGAGCATGTTCAGGCGTGTCGCATAATCCGGCCGGGTCAGTTCCACGGAAAGGCCCCATTTGAAACGGGAAAGCAGGCGCTCTTCGAAATTCTCCAGGTCCACCGGCGCACGGTCGGAGGTGAAAATCAACTGCTTCCCGCTCTGATGGAGGTGGTTGAAAACATTGAAGAACGCATTCTGCGAACCCTGGCCCATCAGGTCCTGGATATCATCCACAATCAGCACGTCCATCCGCATGTAGTAGGCCATGAAGTCCACCAGGCGATTGCCTTTCCAGGCATCCATGTATTGGGTCTTGAACTCATTGCCGGTCACATAGAGGACGACGAGTTCCGGGAATTTCTCCTTGATTTCGATGCCGGCGGCCTGTGCGATATGCGTTTTCCCCAGTCCCGGTCCGCCAAAGATGAAGAGCGGATTGAACGGCGTCTTGCCCGGGGCCATGGAGATGCTGCGGCCGGCGGTGACCCCCATCTTGTTGCATTCCCCTTCAATCAGGTTGGCAAAACAATAGGCCGGATTGAGCCGCGGATTGACCTGCAGTTTCTGAACGCCCGGATACACAAAAGGCGTCGGGGCACCGGAAGGCTGGTAAGTCGGAATGGACACCGGACGGTTGACCGGTGTGTTGACCTCGGAAGCCGGAAGGGTCATGGCATGGTTCCTCACAATCGGGAGGACATACTGCAGGCGGGCATCCGTACCGATGGCACGCTTGAGCGTCATTTTCAGCAAATCCAGGAAAGCGCCTTCCAGATATTCGCGGAAGAAATCGGAGGGCACCTCGATGGTCAGCGTCGCCCCTTCCAGGGAAACCGGTTTGATGGGACGGAACCACATATCAAATTTCTGCGGATCAATGTTGTTTCCAATGATCTGCAGGCACGTGTTCCACACGGCGATATGTTTCTCCTGTCCGGTCATACCGATGTAGGATCAAAAACAGTCTTCGATTTCAGAGGTTTTGGAATGCAAAAATGGTTGAAAAAAAACTAATAAAAAAATCTTTTGGGTATTGTTTTTTAGTTTTTTTATTATTTAATTGATAAGGACGCCGATGCACTCCGGGCGATTTATCAAAAAATTGATTTTCAGGATTTTATACATGCAATATTCGCATATACAATTGAACAGCGAAGTTTCTTGTTTTGAATAATTCAAAATAAAAGAACCTGCGGTTTGTCCGTTCAGAAGCCCTTTAAAGCGCGAAAATCAGTGAACAAGAAGAACCGTTTCTCCGTCTACCTTTACCAGGAAGGAATCCGGAAAATATTTTTTGATGCGTGCATTTTCTTTCCGCGCCGCCTGGGGATCCGTCGAGACACCGATTATGTATTTGTAAAGACGGCCGCTTTTGATTTCCTTTGCCGTGTATCCCTGGAAAAAACTGTCGTCCGGGCGCATCACCCGGCTGGTTGCCAGCACCTGGGTTCCATAAAAGGATTCTGCAGCTTTTGCAGCCTGGGGCTTTGGCTCCGGCTCCGGTGAGGGAGCCGGTTCGGGTTCGCTCTTGGCTGGCTCCACGGCCTTCTCAGCGGACTGGGCCCCGTCGTAACGCATCTTGAAAGTGGAAAAAGCATTCAGGAGCGCCGTTGCAATCTTGTCACATTCTTCTTCGGAGCGCATGGCTGCGAGGTCGTCCGGATTGGTAATGAAGCCTGTCTCAATCAGCACCGAAGGCATCGTCGTCCGCCACAGCACCAGGAAGGGATCCTGGGAAACGCCGCGGCAGGTCTTGATGGGACCGTCTTTCATGCTCTCCGCCACATTTTCCGCAAACTGAAGGCTCTGTTCCAGATGGGCACTCTGCATCAAACTGAAAATAATATAGGACTTCGGGTCGGAAGGATCAAAACCTTTGTAGGTCGTCTTGTAATCGTCTTCCAGATGGATGACGGAGTTTTCCCGGCGGCATAGATCCAGATTCTTCGAGAACAGGTCATTTCCCTTCCGGGAGGACTGGCCGAGGCAGTGGATGGAATAGCCGTTGGCACTGGTGCCCTTGTCGGTGGAATTGATGTGGATGGACACAAAAAGGTCCGCACCTGCTTTGTTGGCGACATCGGCCCGGCCCGCCAGGGTGACATACTTGTCGTCGGTCCGGGTCATGATGACCTTGACTTCGGGATAGGAGGCGGATATTTTCTGGGCGAAGCGTTTGGAAAGATCGAGCGTCACATCCTTTTCATAAGTCTTTCCGTCCCGGCTGATGCAGCCGGGGTCGTGACCGCCATGACCGGGGTCAATCACCACCGTTTTCAGCCGGATGTCCTTCTCCTTGGCAGGCACGGGGATTGCAAGCAGAAGGGCGGCAATGACCGGAAGCAAGATGCAGAAAAAACGCTTCATATCTTTCCTGTTTGGTAAATAATGAAATAAATCGTATTTTTGTGTCTTGCAAATTTAGTAAATTCCCCGGAATGTCAAGGAAATTTCTGCAATATCTCACGGCCCTTTTCCTGGTAGCATGTCTGGCTGCCGGACGCTCGCCCATGGGATATGGACGCCGGGGAATGCAGGTGGATTCACTCATCCTCGCGGCCCGGCTGGACTCGCTTCACCGGGCAGACTCCATCGCCCGCCGGGATTCCCTGGACCTTTTGAAAAAAAGTTCCCTGGAGCGTCCGGCCTTCACGACCGCCAAGGACTCCATCATTACGGATTTCACCGGCGGCCAGCGGAAAATTTACTACTATGGCGGTGCGACGGTCACCTATCAGGACATGAAGCTGACCGCGGATTACATCGAGTACGACATGAAGACCAATACGGTCTTTGCACGGGGCCAGCTGGACACGCTGAGCGGTGAATGGGTCGGACAGCCGGAAATGACCCAGGGCGGAAAGGACTACAAGATGGAAGAGCTGCGCTACAACTTCGCCACCCGCAAGGCGCGCATCACCAACATGGTCACGAAAGAAGCGGAAGGTCTGCTGCAGGGAAAGGATATCCAGATGATGCCGGACCAGTCGGTCAATATGGAGAACGGCATGTACACGGTCTGCGACCTGGAACATCCGCACTATTACCTGAAAATGACCATGGCCAAGGTCGTGACCAAACCTTCCCAGAAGACGGTTTTCGGCCCGGCCTATCCGGTGATTGCCGATGTGCCGATCCCCCTCGGTCTCCCCTTCGGTTTCGTTCCGAAGAAGCCTACGCGGGCGACCGGCATGCTAATGCCGACCTTCGGCGAGGAGGTGGCCCGCGGCTTCTATGTGCGGGACGCCGGCATGTATTTCGTGTTCGGAGATTATTTCGACCTGTCCCTGACGGGCAGTTATTACACGCTGGGCTCCTGGGCCGTGGACGTCAATTCCCGCTATAAGGTCAATTACAAATTCAACGGCTCCTTCTCCCTCACCTACTCCAACGACCAGGCCGGCGAAAAAGGAAGCGCGGACTTCACCCAGTCCCGGAACTTCGGTCTCCGATGGTCCCATTCGCAGGATCCCAAGGCCCATCCCGGGACCTCTTTCAGCGCCTCCGTGAATTTTTCCAGCCCGTCGAACAACCGCTATAACTCCCGTTCCGTGACCGAGGCCCAGCAGAATATGGTCTCTTCGTCCATTTCCTACTCCCACAACTGGAACGGGAAGGTCAATCTCTCGGTCAACGCCCTGCACAACCAGAATACCCGTGACTCCAGCTACAGCTTCACGCTCCCGAATGTGACCCTTTCCGTAACGCGTTTCTATCCCTTCAAACGGAAAGTCCGCGTCGGTAAGGAACGCTTTTACGAAAAGATTTCGTTCGGCTATTCGACCTCTCTGCAGAACCGGATCAATTTCAAGATGCGGGAAATGCAGGACTATGTGATGGACGAAAACGGGCAGCATGTCACGGAGACCAACCTCGACGGGGTCGTGTACCGGAAGAAAGAGTTCGGCGATTCGCTGGGGGTCAAGGCGCTGGAGCGGCTGAACAACGGCATGAGCCACAGCTTCCAGATCGGCCTGCCGAATTTCACGCTTTTCAAGTACATCAATGTGACCCCGAGCGTGCAGTACGGCATGAACTGGATGTTCTCCGCCGGCACACAGACCCTGGAGCCGGAATACAACTCGGACGGGACTCCGCTCATGGTCACGGACAAGGAGGGGAATTATGTCCAGGCCCAGAAAGTCGTGACGGATCCGGGGACGGCGCTGAACTATTTCGGCGCGACGCATACTTATTCCGGAAGCATGAACCTGTCGACCCGCCTGTACGGCATGTTCAACTTCGGAAAGCACCGGGCCATCCAGGCCATCCGCCATGTCGTCACGCCCTCCATGTCGATTTCCTTCAGTCCGGAAAAAGGACTTGCGTTCAACGGCTGGCGTACGCTGGACCCGTATTACGACAAACGGGGAAGTTTCCACGACGTTACTTATTATAATATTTACAGCCTCTCCGGCAATCACAATTCCGTTTCTCCGCCCGGAAGGGGAAAGACCGGGAGCATGAGTTTTTCGCTGGGAAACAATCTGGAGGCGAAAGTTCGGGATCTTCGCGACACAACCGGTACCGGCTCGAAGAAAGTGAAACTGCTGGACCAGCTGAATTTCAACGGCAGTTATAACTTCCTCGCCGACTCCTTGAAGATGTCCAATATCGGCGTGAGTGTGTCCACGAACCTCTTCGGCAAGCTCAATGTGAGCGGAAACCTGAATTTCGATCCCTATGCCATCAATGAGCGGGGCCAGAAGATCAACAAGTTCAATATCGCCGCAACCGGTGTTCCGCTCCGGCTGACCAATGCCAGCGCCTCCCTCTCCTATTCCCTGAACGGGAAAGGTTCCATCAACGGCAATGATGGCCGCCGGGACAGTAGCGGCAACGGTCCGTCCGGGGACGCGAATTCCTACCAGCGTATTTATTACCATCCGATTACAGGCGAGTACATTCCGGGCGGTTATGTCTATTACATGAATCCGAATGCGCCCTGGTCCATCAATTTCAGCTATTCCTTCAGCTATTCCAAGAGCTATCAGTACACCAATAACCAGCTGATTACCAACAACCGGATCACCCAGACGCTGAATCTGAGCGGCAATATCAAGCTGACTCCGCGCCTGAATATCCAGGCGACTTCCGGCTTCGATGTGATGGCTATGAAGATGACGACGACCCAGATCAGCGCCACATACGACCTTCACTGCTTCAATATCGCCGTTTCCTGGGTTCCGGCCGGACAATGGAAATCCTACAGTTTCCGTATCGCGGCGAATGCCTCCGCGCTGGCTGACCTGCTTCGCTTCAAGAAGAGCGACAGCTATATGGACAATATGCTGCGCTAGCTATTTGCAGTTTCGTTTTTTTTGCGTACATTTGCACCCGGAACAGCCATTCGGCTTTCCGTCAATGGATTATTATCTAATTTTTATGCCCCATACCTTTAGTGAATTACAGGCAATGAGCGAGAATGATGTGAGAGCTCTTGCCACAAAGTTTGAAATCAAGAATGCAGGCAAACGCCCTGTCGAACAGTTGATTCCGGAGATTCTCGATCTCCAGGCCGTCATCGAATCCAAGAAACCGGAGGCGGAAAGACCTGCCAAGAAACGGGGCCGTCCCCGGAAGGAAAAGACGGAAGAAGTCGTAGAAAAGCCGGCGGAAAAACCGGTCGATGAGGCCGTGAAACCCGCTCAGAGCAGCAAGAAACGGGGACGCAAGACTCAGACGGAAGACCCCGCACCCAAGGCGGAAGCAACGCCTAAGGCTGAAGCCAGCCCGAAGACGGACCCCGCTCCCAAGGCGGAAGCAGCGCCGCAGCCCCGGGCCAAGCGCCAGCGGGTCAAAAAGAGTGCGGAACCGGTCAAGGTGGACCTGACAGATGCGGCGCCCGAAGTGAAGGAAACGCCGAAAGAAGAAGGGAAAAAGTTCATTACAGAACTGTTTGATGACCTGAAAGAGGATCCGGCCCAGAAAAAACCGCAAGCCCCCCAGCAGCCCCGGAGGGATCCGCGTCCTTCCCCGCAGCCGCAGCAAGCTCAGCAACAACAAGCCCAGCCGCAGCCGCAGAAACCGCCACGCATCGAATTCGAAGGCTCCGTAGAAGCCACAGGAGTGCTGGAAATCATGCCGGACGGCTATGGCTTCCTTCGCTCATCCGATTATAATTATCTCAATTCCCCGGATGATATCTATGTCTCCCAGCAGCAGATCAAGCAGAATGCCCTGAAAAACGGGGACACCGTCACCGGCGAAATCCGTCCTCCGAGAGAAGGCGACAAATACTTCCCCCTGGTCAAAATCAAGTTCATCAACGGCCGTACGCCTGAATTCGTGCGTGACAGAGTGCCGTTCGACTTCCTGACGCCCCTGTTCCCTACAGAAAAATTCAATCTGCTGGGCCATGGGCACGAGAAAGATCCGTCCATCCGCATCGTGGACATGTTCACGCCAATCGGAAAAGGACAGAGGGGTCTGATCGTCGCTCAGCCGAAAACCGGTAAGACCATGTTGCTCAAGGCGATTGCCAACGCCATTTCTGACAACCATCCCGAGGTCTATGAGATTGTCCTGCTGATTGACGAACGTCCGGAAGAAGTGACGGATATGCAGCGCAGCGTGAAAGCCGAGGTGGTTGCTTCAACCTTTGATGAACCCGCTGAGCGCCATGTCAAGGTGGCCAATATGGTCCTGGATAAGGCACGCCGCCTGGTAGAATGTGGCCACGATGTCGTCATTCTCCTCGACTCCATCACCCGTCTTGCACGCGCCTACAACACCGTTCAACCGGCCTCCGGCAAGGTCCTGACCGGCGGTGTGGATGCCAACGCCCTGCAGAAACCGAAGCGTTTCTTCGGCGCGGCCCGTAATATTGAAGGCGGCGGCTCCCTGACCATCCTCGCGACAGCGCTGACGGAAACCGGCTCCAAGATGGATGATGTCATCTTCGAGGAATTCAAAGGCACCGGCAACATGGAACTCCAATTGGACCGGAATCTCGCCAACAAGCGGATATTCCCGGCCGTCAACCTCGTGCTCTCCTCGACGCGGCGTGACGACCTCCTCTACGATCCGTACACCAACAACCGAATCTGGATTCTTCGCAAACTGCTCTCCGACATGAATCCTGTCGAGGCCATGACCTGGATGCAGCAGCACATGGATGAATTTAAGACGAACAAGGACTTGATTGACAATATGTCCAAGTTCGGACGGTATGACTGATTTTTATCAAGACACCATCGTTGCTCCGGCCACCATCCCTGGGACCGGAGCAATTTCCATTGTGAGGATCAGTGGTCCCGAATCATTCCGCGCCGTTGATGCTGTCGTTCAACTGAAGCGCGGAACCGTTTCAGAATCGGATGCTTATACAATTCACTTCGGCGAAGTTTTTACAGATGGAAACCGGCTTCTGGATGAGGTTCTCGTCTCGGTATTCCGCGCTCCGCACAGTTATACGGGCGAAAATTCCGTCGAAATCAGTTGTCACGCCTCATCCTATATCGTCTCCGAGCTGATCCGTCTTCTCCTATCCGCTGGATGCCGCCTGGCGGAGCCTGGTGAATTCACGAAACGTGCATTCTTGAACGGAAAGATGGACCTTGCTCAGGCAGAAGCGGTTGCGGATGTTATTTCATCCAATACTTCCGCTTCGCACCGGGTAGCAATGACCCAAATGAAAGGCGGCTATTCGAAGGAATTGTCCTCACTTCGGGAAGAACTCCTTGAAATGGCCTCCCTGCTGGAATTGGAACTGGATTTCAGCGAAGAAGACGTAGAGTTCGCCGACAGAAGCCGCCTGGTCGCCCTTGTGGATAAAACGGCTGCGCATGTTTCCCGTCTCGCCGCCTCCTTCCAGGCCGGCAACATGATCAAGAACGGAATTCCTGTCGCCATTGTCGGGGCCGCCAATGCAGGGAAAAGTACATTGCTCAACACCCTGGTCGGTGAAGACCGGGCCATCGTTTCCGATATCGCCGGGACGACGCGGGATACCATTGAAGAGTGCGTCAATCTGGATGGCGTTCTTTTCCGTTTCATCGATACGGCCGGAATCCGGGAGACATCCGAAGACGTAGAAAAGATGGGAATCGAGCGGACATTCCGAAAGATTTCTGAGGCCTCTATTGTCCTTGCCGTGCTGGACGGATCAACAGATTCATCCTCGATATTGAATGATCTGACCCTCCTTCTCCATCGCATCGATTCGTCTTCCCAACAAGTCATTCTGCTCTTAAACAAGGTCGACGTATTATCGCAAAACGATATTAACAAAATTGTTAGCAATATTAACAACATTGTTACTTCGCTTGATTTAAAAGCAAATATAATATTACTGTCCGCGAAACAAAAAATCGGCATTGAAGCGCTTAAAAAACAGATGTCGCAGCGTCAAAAAGATCTGGTCAGCGATGGAGATGCCACGCTGGTCACCAATCTCCGTCACTACGAAGCCTTGAAAAATGCGGCATCCGCTCTTGCCGACGTACACACATCCCTCCTCGCCTCCACCCCGACGGATCTCGTAGCGGAAGACCTTCGCCGCGCCATCGCCAGCATCAATCTCATCCTCGGCTCCGACCTCGGCCTCTCCCCCGAAACCCTGCTTCACAACATCTTCCAGAAGCACTGCATCGGGAAATAAGTACACCGAAACACCTTCTACACACTCCGTACAAAAGGGCGTAACTCTCACATAATCAACTGAAAAATGTTGAAAACTTTTCCCGGTTAGTTTGGTCTAATTTGGGATTTTTTTGCTATATTTGAACCACATTTGAACCACGCGTGGTTCAAGGTTGTGGAGGGGGTACGCCAAAGTGCAGAACCTTACACGGATTTACATAGATTTACAAACCTGTACCCAATTGGAGAGGTAAAACCGCATA
>JAEEHS010000072.1 GCA_016281015.1 Bacteroidales bacterium | reverse complement strand
TGTCTCCCTACCCCTGTCTCCCTACCCCTGTCTCCCTACCCCTGTCTCCCTACCCCTGTCTCCCTACCCCTGTCTCCCTACCCCTGTCTCCCTACCCCTGTCTCCCTACCCCTGTCTCCCCATCGCCCCAGCCAATTGCCCCCGGAACTTCTCTGCCCCTTCGGCCCTCCCCATCACATTTCCCCTTCGGACCTTCCCCATTCGCCCCAGCCAATTGCCCCCGGAACTTCTCTGCCCAACGGCCCTCCCCGTCTCATTTCCTACTCCCCACCCACCCCATTGAAACTTTTTCCGAAAAACTTCCGTAATAATAAAGTATCAACATTAGGAATATGAAACTTTCGCAATTCAACTTCGAACTCCCCCAGGAGCAGATTGCTTCCCGCCCTCCGAAGTGGCGGGACGAGGCACGGATGATGGTCCTTCACAAGGGCAGTGGTGAGATTGAGCACCGGTTATTCAAAGATATCGTGGACTATTTCGGAAAGGGAGACACCTTCGTACTGAATGACACCAAGGTTTTCCCGGCCCGGCTGTATGGAAAAAAGGAGAAAACCGGAGCGGACATCATGGTCCTGCTGCTGAGGGAACTCAACAAGGAGCAGCGTCTGTGGGACGTCATCGTGGAACCGGCCCGCAAGATCCGGATCGGCAACAAGCTGTATTTCGGTGAGGACGAGAGCATGGTGGCGGAAGTAATCGACAACACGACATCCCGCGGCCGGACCCTCCGTTTCCTCTTCGACGGCCCCTACGAGGAGTTCAAGCAGGCACTGTTCAGCCTTGGCGAGCCCTATGTCCCGGAATGGGTCAAGGAGAAGGTAGAACCGGAAGATGCGGAAAACTACCAGACGATTTTTGCCGCCCATGAGGGTGCGGTTTCGGCGCCGGCGGCCAGCCTCCATTTCTCCCGCGAACTGTTCAACCGCATGATTCTCAAGGACATCGAGAAGGCTTTTATCACGGTCCATATGGGCATCGGCCATTTCCGCCGCGTGGATGTGGAAGACCTTTCGAAGCACCGGATGGACTCCGAAAAAGTCATCATCAGCGAGGAGGCCGCGGCCCGGATCAACAAGGCAAAGCGCTCCGGCAAGAAGGTGCTCGCCGTCGGCGTGACGGTGATGCGGGCCATGGAGACCTATGTGACCACGACCCATGAGGTCAATCCCTATGACGGATGGACCAACAAGTTCATCTTCCCTCCGTATGAGTATGCCATTCCGGATGCGATTGTTTCGAATTTCCACCTGCCGCAGTCGACGATGCTGATGGCGGTAGCAGCCTTCGGCGGATACAAGCCTGTGATGGAGGCCTACCGGGTCGCCCTGGAGGAAGGTTACAAATTCGGACCCTATGGCGACGCACTTTTGATCGTGTAAGTTTTACACCCTGCGTCGCAAAAACAGTTAAAGAACCCCCTGAAACAGCAGAAGTTATCAACAACTCCTGCTGTTTTCCATTTCCTTTCGTACCTTCGGACAAAAACGAAGGCAATGAAAAGCTATGACATCCACACGTATTATTGCGCCCTGAACAAGGTTTTCGGCTACGAGCCGGTTCTCGCCCGGGTCCTGATGGAACAAATCGGATCGGCGGAAGCGGTGTTTTCGGCTTCCCGGGACGAGATCTCCCGGGCGCTGGGCCGGTCCCAAGGAGCGCAGGAACAACTCGGAGCGGAGCTCCTGGAATGGGCAGAGACAGAACTGAAGAAAGTCGCGGACGCGGGCGGGCGATTCCTTTGTCCGGAGGACGAAGACTACCCGGGGCTGCTCGCCGAAATACCGGACCCGCCGCTGGGACTGTATTTCAAATCGGCGTCCACGCCGACGGAGGTGTTCGGCCTGAGGCACGCCGTCGCGGTCGTCGGCACCCGCGACCTGAGTCCCTATGGGCGCGAATGGTGCATCCGTCTGGTCCAGGCCCTTTCGCGCTCGGAGCGGCAACCGCTGGTGGTCAGCGGACTGGCCTATGGGGCCGATGCCGCCGCCCACCGGACCGCCCTGGCCGAGGGATTGCCGACGGTCGGGGTCATGGCGACGGGCCTGGACGATATCTATCCCTGGCGGAACCGGCCGCTCTCCGAAGAGATGCTCTCCACACCCGGCTGTGCGCTCGTAACAGACTATCCCATGGGCACTTCCCCCGTTGCGCTGAACTTTATCCGGCGCAACCGCATCATCGCGGCGCTCGCCGATGCGACCCTGGTCATCGAATCGAAGACCAAGGGCGGCAGCCTGATTACGGCGAAGTACGCCAATGACTACGACCGGGATGTTTACGCTCTGCCCGGACGGGTGGACGACCCGCGCTCGCAAGGGTGCAACTCGCTGATACAAAAGAAGATGGCGGAGATTATCACCGGGGAGATCGATCTGGCGGAGCGGCTGGGGCTAGGTGCGGGCGGCGGAGAAAGGCAAGATTTCGACGGCTGGATGGACCGCCGTTACGGCTCGGACTCCCTTGCCGCCCGGATTGCCAAACGGGTCCATGCCCAGCGCGGTATCGACTATGAGCAGCTCTCCCAGGCGCTGGACGTGCCCTACGCCCACATCCTTGAGACAGTCGCCTTGCTGGAAGCCGACAATGTCCTGACGACCGACCTCCTCCAGCGTTGTTACCTCTCGCACGCCGCCTTGCGATGAACCGGATTGTCGAACGGCGGCTTCCGGACGGGAGGGTCCGGAAACTCAGCCCCTTCCACTTCAGCCTGGAAGGCTTGAAAACCGACATTCTCTGTCGGGACGACGAGGATTATGACTCCATGGTCAAGTATCTGGCCGTCTGTGCGCGGCGAAAAAACGTCATCCTCGTGATCTATGTTGCGGTCTCGAACCATTGTCATGCCGTCATTCTGGCGATGACACAGGCGGATGCGGACCGCTTTGGGCAGGAGGTGAAACGCTGTTTCTCCCAGTGGTTTTGTCATAAGTATCAAAGTCGTCATATCCTGAAAGGTCTGGATGCCAAGTCCATCCTGCTTGAGAATGACAGTCATGTCCGGAATGCATTGGCGTATGTTCCCAGAAATGCGCTGGACAATGGCTGTGCCGTCCAGGACTACTCCTGGTCTGGATTTGGGGCCATGTTTTCCGGCGAAAAGCCCATCGGAATGCGGGTAAGCCTTCTGACGAAACGGCAACGGGAGCAGCTGATGCATACCGGTGACTCTCTGAAAGACGTGGATTGGATGCTGGACGAGAAAGGGGTTCTGATTCCATGGACGATCTGCGACTGCGCCTATCTGGAGCAGGTTTTTAACCATGACCCTGCGTTCTTTCTGAAAGCGGTCGGCGGGGTCAACAGCGGAGAGATGCAGCAGAGACTGGTTGATGGGCCCAGGCAATTTCTTCCTGACACGGAGTTTCGGCTCCTATGCGATGACCTTTCCCATCGTTGGTTCGACCGGAATCTGGAGGACCTTCCGCTGGATCGCCGCCTGAGGCTGGTGACCTATCTGTATCGGACACAGCGAACCAGCGTAGCGCAACTAAGCCGGATGCTGCATCTTGACAGGGAGATGGTGAGGAAGGCCCTGGCAGGGAGACGGTGAGGTGGGCTCTGGGGAAGGTCCAAGGGGTAAATGGGGAAGGTCCAGGGGGTAAATGGGGAAGGTCGAATTTGAGAGTGGGGACCTTCCCCGCCAAATCGGCACTAGGGGGCACTGTGGGGGCATTTCTATGGGGAAGGTCCAGGGCGTGAAATTCGACCTTCCCCAAACGATGCCGGGACCTTCCCCAGCCCCTGCTACCCCTGCTGCTCGCCTCGTCCCGCGATGCCAGCACCTACTTCCGTCCTCTGCACCTACTTCCGCCCCAGGGCTTCGAGGCGGGCGGCGGCACCGGCGCGTTCGGCTGGGTAAGCGCCTACTTCCGTCCTCTGCGCCTACTTCCGCCCCAGGGCATCGAGGCGGGCGGCGGCGCCGGCGCGTTCGGCTGGGGGAAGCACCTACTTCCGTCCTCTGCACCTACTTCCGTCCCAGGTGTTTCGAGGCGGGCGGCGGCACCGGCGCGTTCGGCTGGGTAAGCGCCTACTTCCGCCCCAGGGCTTCGAGGCGGGCGGCGGCGCCGGCGCGTTCGGCTTCGGTCTCGCCGTATTTCGCCATCAGAGGCAAGTACTTCTTTTCCAGGCGCTTATCCTTGGTAGAACGGGCGAGAAGGATGCTGTTTCGGATGGCGGTCAGATCGTCCGGATGCTTCTTGAGGATGGCATTGTAGTATTTCAGGGCTTTTTTCGGCTCTTTCTTGCAGACCAGGTAGTAGGAGCCCAGGTTGTTGACATACAAGGGATCGTCCTTGCAGTAGCGGAGCAGTTCCTCCGACAGGGCTTTGAACGCCTCGGCCGAGGAAGGGGTCCCGAGCCGGAAGAAGGTGTAGCAGTACTCCTGCATCAGGGCCTTGAACTCCTCGTCCCCGACCGAGGCGAGTCCTTCGTAAATCCAGGCGGGATGTTCCTGGAAATGCTTGTCCACGAGCTCTTTGAGTTCGGAAAGGGCCATGTCGGGGCTTCCTTTTTCGTAGGCGGTGAGGGCAGTGATGCGGACCAGGCGCCAGTCGAGGCGTAGGGGCTGCAGGGCGATGGCCCGGGAGATGGCCTCTTCCGCCTGGCCGAACAGGCCGTCGTCAAAGACGGTGTCCTCGAAGTAGTTCCGTACCGCCCCCGTGGAATCCTTCATCGGAAGAAGCGGTACGCGGCCAAGATAGCGATCCTGGCTGAGTTGGATGACCTTGGCACTCTGGCTCTTGTTGTAATAGAAGGAGAAACGGGCGAGGAGCATCTGGACGTCGTCCGGCCACGCTTCGGCCCATTGCCCGATGAGGGTTTCCACGCCGACGCCGGCCACGCCGACTCGTTCGGTCAGCCGCTGCCAGCGTCCGAGGTATTCTTCTTTGGAAAGTGGCTGGGCCAGGGCCGGGAGGGCCGTCAGGCTCAGCAGCAGGAGGGTCAACAGTGTTTTTTTCATATATCCATTCGGATGCGCCGGTCCTTGGGGTAGAGGTTGTTGCAGCGGCGAGCGATGTTCTTGGCGGGGCCGAGCGGCAGACCGGCATAGGTCAGTATCAACAGTCCGAGGGGCGCGTCCGGAAGCGAAAGGGCGTCTCCGTGGAGATATTTCAGGGCATCGGCGCGGCTGAGCTCCCAGCGGGGGTAGTCCGGGATGCTTTCGGCGGGGAATTCGGCCCGAAGGGTAGCGAGAGACCCGCCGAGGGGAGCGTCGCCTTTTTTTCGCAGGACGGCGGCATACTGCCCCTCGCCCGGTACCCGTCCCGGCAACATCAGGTAGCCATGGGCAGTATGGACGGCCGGGTCCATGGGCCCGAAATCCAGGACCTCCGCTCCGAGTTCGGAAGCCATCCAGGCGACGGTGTCGTCGTTCTCGAAATGGTTGAAGGTACAGGTCGAATACAGCATCAGACCGCCTTCCCGAAGGACCGGCCAGATGTCCGTCAGGATGCGGCGGGAGCGGGCGGTGCAGAGCCGGACCGTGTCCATGGACCAGTCCTCCACAGCCTTTTCTTCCTTGCGGAACATGCCTTCCCCGGAGCAGGGCACGTCGGCGGCGATGACATCGAAAAGCGGCTCGCTTCCGAAGGCGGAAGGGTCCCGGGAGACGACGCCGACCCGGGGATCGCCCCAGCTGCGGACATTGCTCCGAAGGACGGCGAAGCGGCTCCGGATCACCTCGTTGGCAATCAGGGTGAAACGCTCGCCGAAGGCTTCCCGGAGGGATGCGGCGAAATCGGTCGTCTTTCCGCCCGGCGCTGCGCAGAGATCCAGCATTCTGACCCCCGGCTCCAGCATTCTGACCCCTGGCTCCAGCGAAGGCAGCAGGCGGCGCAGCAGCGCCCCGGGAAACATCGCCGAACTGTCCTGGACGTAGTAGCCACCCGCATGGAAGAGGGGGTCCAGGGTAAAGACCGGCCGCTCTTTCAGCAGGTAGGCCCAGGGGTTCCAACGCACGGGTGCGGCCCCCGGGAAGGGACATTCCCGAAGCCGTGAAGGGTTCAGGCGGATGGACACGGAAGGCGCCTCTCCGAGGGCGGAAAGCACCCCGGAAGCCGTCTCAGGGCCGACCGACTGCTCCAGCAGGGCGATGAAATCGGGATCAAACATGGAACTGTGAAGGATCGAATCCTTCGGGCATCTTGCCGTTGGAGGCGTCTACGAGGCCGTCCACGATCTTGTCCAGGCCGTCCTTGATTTTGCCCCCGATCATGATCTTCATCATCAGGTTCAGATCGGCCTCCACCTTGATGTGGAAATCGGTTTTGCCGGGTTCCGAGGGAATGGGGTCGAAGTACAGGATGACATGGAAGGCGAATGGAGCGCCGTAGTCCACCAGTTCGATGCGGCTGTAGGGGACCCTTTCATGGACCTTGACCCCGATGTTGAAGCCCTGGACCGTAGCGGTGAGGGTGTCGTATTCGGCGGTGACCATGGCCTTTTTGTCTTCCGGAAGCATCGCCTGGAAGTTCCTCAGGTCCACAAAGGCCATGTATAATTCATAGGGCTGGCGGGAAACAGCGCCGTGTTTGCTTTCGAATTCGCTCATAATTGTATAACTTTGCAGATGGCAAATATAGCAAATATCATGCACAAAATCTATTTCGAGAAACGCTGCATCATTATCTGCGACCCTTCCGAGGAGGCCCTGTCCGATCCGAATTCCGTCGAGTTCCATCCCGGCGAGCGGATCGATGTCCATGCCCTGGTCCGGATGTTCGAGGTCCAGGACACCCTGTCGCGGATTTATATCCCGACGCTGGATATCGAACAGACCTACCGCCGGATCTGCGGCGAGTTCCGGGAGGTGAATGCCGCCGGGGGACTGGTGTCGAACCGGCGGGGGGATTACCTGCTAATCTCCCGGAGCGGCCTCTGGGACCTGCCCAAGGGGCATCAGGAGGCCGGGGAGGACATTGAGGTGACGGCGCTTCGCGAAGTTCAGGAGGAAACGGGGGTGGAGGAGCTGGAGCTCCGCCGCCTGATCTGCATCACGGACCATGTGTACCTGAGGGGCGGGGTCTGGCACCTCAAGCACACCTGGTGGTACGATATGCTGTACACCAATCCCACCGACTTGACCCCGCAGCGGGAAGAGGACATCTCGAAAGCGGCCTGGGTCGCGAAATCCTCCCTTCCGCCCTTCCTCAAGAACACCTATCCCTCCATCCAGGAAGTCTTCCGCGAAGCCCGTATTTAGCGGCGGAACGCCCGGACACCAATGGAGGCGGATAAGAAGACGAAGCCTTTTTCAGAAAGCTGGTATGGCTGAGAGTATCCTGCGCCAATCCGTATATAGGCATTCCGGGTATCCGGGTAGTAAAACAATCCGGAAACTTCGGTGTCAAAACGTCCCGGAGCAGTGCTGTACACGCAGAAGCCCTGTCGAATGCCAAGGTTAATATCACCAAAACTATAGGCAGCCACGTATCCGGCATTGAAACTTTTTGACACAATGATCGACGAGGTGTGGTCTGCCAGGAAGTTTCCCTCCAGCGTAGGTCCAATGTACCACTTATCGCTGATGTTATAAGTTGGTATGATCGTTAGAGCGTATGAGGCCAACCGCGCATCCTTGTTGAACAAACTGACTTTTGTTCCTAGTTCCATGGATGATGCGAAGCGTTTCATGAAATCGCTTGACGTCTGGGCCATAGATGGGAATAATCCTGTTCCCCAAAGAAGTATGGAGAGTAGGAAGGAAAGGCGAATCGGTTTATTCATAATCGGTTTATCCATGATTGCAAAGATATGAATAATTATTTGATACTCAGCACTAGTGTTTTTCGGAGGAAGCGCGGCGGCTGTGCTGGAGGAGCTCCCAGGAGTTGAAGAGGTTCTGCCAGATGGCGTAGAGGCCGCCGGCGACGGAGGTGACGGGGGTGAGGTAGTTGTAGCCGAGCCAGATGAGGAAGCCGGTGTTTTTCTGCCCGAGGGCCTGGCCGGCGGTGATGGCCGTCTGGCCATCGGCAGCCCGGAGAGCCCCCCCGGCGGCCCCGTCAGCCTCGCCAGCACCGGCGGCGCTGCGGCCGATATGGCGCCCCGCGAGGAACTGGAGGGCGCAGGTGGCCATGGACACGAGGACAATCAGCGCGATGGTGCCCCCGCTGAGGTGGCTCACGAGGAGTGCGCGGGTCGACAGGACCATGGCGAGGGTGAGGCCGAAGAACCAGATGTAGAAGGTATAGCGGCTCCATCGCATCAGCACGCGCTGGAGCCGGCGGGTGGTGTAGCGGATGGTCCAGGCGAGGAGTCCCGGCAGGATCAGGATCGGGAAAATTTTCCAGGCGATCCGCCCCACATAGGCCCAGAAACCGAGGTTGGCCGCGGGGCGGATCATCGGGATGACCATGGGAATGAGGAAGGTGGCGGCCGCGTTGACGATGACAATATAGCTCATCGTGGCGGGCAGGTCGCCGTCCAGTTTCTTGGTGATGACCCCGGCCGCTGCTGCCGTGGGGCAGATCAGGCAGATCATGGCGCATTCCAGCAGGATGCGGAGGGGACCGTCGGGGGTCAGGGCACTGCCGAGGGCGCAGAGCAGAAAGCCCGCCACCTGGAAGAGGAGCGCCCCGAGATGCCAGCGCTTCAGCCCCAGGTCATGGGGCGAAATCTGGACGAACTGGAAAAACAGCAGCAGGGCGATCACGAGCCGCTGTCCCTCGGAGGCGGCCACATGGAGGATGCCGCCCCAGGGCCGGAGGAAGGTGGTAAAGTGGTACAGCAGGTAGAGGCTGATGCCGAAAACGATGGCGATCGGGAGCAGCCACTGCTTGAAAAACTGAATGAATCTATGCATGGGCTCCGGCCTTGAAAATTCGGTCCACCAGGGGGTCTGTCAGTTTCATGCAGGCGCCGGTGAGGGCCATCAGAATCAGCGTGCCTTCCCGGATGACCATGGTGGAGCCGTTGCCTGCGGGCGTTCCGAACCAGATCCAGGCGAAAAGCGCCGTGAGGGCGACCATCGAGACGTCCAGGACGATTTTCCAATTGCTGAACGTCCATCCGACGCGCTCCGTCACGACGTTGAGGAATTTGTCCATGGAAAGCATCCATCCGCCTCCGACGACCTCGATCCGGATGCCGACGGCGGTGATGACAACCGCCCCCAGCGAAAGGGCAAGCTGCCAGCCGTACACCGTGGAAGGGCTTTCCAGGGCATCCAGAGCCCAGATGCCTGCGTCGCAGAGATAGCCGAAGAGCACGATGGCCGGAATCTGCATCAGGTCCTCGGCCTTGAAGCGGCGGCCCAGAAGGAGCATCTGTCCCAGGATAAACAGTCCATTGACCATCCAGATATAGGTACCGACGGAAAGGGCGGGCCACCTGAGGCCCAGCAGGGTGGGCGGACAGGAGGGCGGGGCGATACCGAGGTTGGACTTGATGGAAAGGGCCACGCCGAAAGCCGCCAGGGCGAGTCCCAGGGTGGAAATGCTGTATCGGCGCAGGATATCGGGAAGGTTCATAAAAAATTTTGTAAATTTGCAGGATGGACAAAGATAGTTATAATTTCAACCATATGAAAAAGTTTTCCTACCTTATGATTTCACTGCTTACCCTTGCAGGGTGCGCCCAGCGCACCGGGGCTCCGGCCCTTGATTTGACGGACCTCGACACCACGGTCAGCCCGAAAGTGGATTTTTACCAGTATGCGACCGGCGGCTGGCAGGTGAAAAACCCGCTGAAACCGGAATTCTCGCGCTACGGTTCTTTCGACGCCATCGCCGAACGCACCCAGGAGAACCTCAATGCCCTGTTTGAGAGCATGACGACCCTGAAGGCGAAGAAAGGCTCTGTCGACCAGAAGATTTCCGACCTCTATAAGATGGCCCTGGATTCGACGACCCGCAACGCCCTCGGCGCGGATCCGATCCAGCCCTATATCCAGGAAATCCAGGCCATTGGCGACAAGGATGACCTGGTCCGCTACCTGGGTCAGATGAACCTCTACGGCGAAGGCGGATTCTTCGGCGGCGGGGTGGAAGCCGACCTGATGGACAGCGACATGCAGATTTTCTACCTGGGCCAGGGCGGCCTCGGCATGGGCGACCGGGACTACTATCTTCTGGACAAGAATGCCGAACTGAAAGCCGGCTACAAGGCCTACCTGGTGAAGGTCCTCACCCTCGCCGGTATTGAGAATCCGGAAGAGGTGGCGTCGCAGGACCTCGCGGTGGAGGATGCGCTGGCCCAGGCGTCCTGGACCCGGGAGCAGAACCGAAACGTCCAGGCGATCTACAACCCGATGAGCGGGGAGGAGGTGATTGCGCGCTGGCCCTACCTTCGTTTCGGCCTCTTCCTGGAAGGACTCGGCATTCCGGTTCCGGAAAAAGTCGTGGTCCAGCAGCCCAGCTATTTCGATGCGCTGAACCTCATTTTTGAAAATACCGACATCGCCGCCCTGAAGTCCTATCTTCTCGCCGGCTTCGTGTCCGGCAGCGCCGGCGCCCTCTCGGACGATTTCTACACGGCTTCCTGGGAGTTCTTCTCCCACCAGATGGCCGGCGCCCAGGAGCAGCGTCCACGCTGGAAACGGGCCATGCAGGTCCCGAACAGCCTCCTCGGCGAAGCTGTCGGCAAGATGTATGTGGAACGTTACTTCCCCGAGTCGTCCAAGAAGCAGATGCTGGAGCTGGTGGAGAACCTCCGTACGGCCCTCGGCGAGCACATCGACGACCTGGATTGGATGAGCGATACGACCAAGGTCCGCGCCCATGAAAAACTCGCCGCCTTCACGGTGAAGATCGGCTATCCGGACAAATGGAAGGATTATTCCACCCTCGACATCGAACCGGAGAAGACCTATTATGAGAATCTGCGGAGCGCCAGCGCCTGGTATGTCCAGGACAACCTCCAGAAACTCGGCAAGCCGACCGACAAGACCGAGTGGGGCATGACGCCGCAGACGGTCAACGCCTACTACAATCCCACCACCAACGAGATCTGCTTCCCGGCCGGCATCCTGCAGAAGCCTTTCTTCGATCCGAAGGCCGATGCGCCCGTGAACTACGGTGCCATCGGGGTGGTCATCGGCCATGAAATGTCCCATGGCTTTGACGACCAGGGCTCCATGTTCGACGCCTCCGGCAACATGGTGAACTGGTGGACCGAGGCCGACAAGGCGAAATTCGACGCCCTCGGCGAGAAGCTGGCCGCCCAGTTCGATGCGGTCGAGGTGCTGCCCGGTGTCCATGCCAACGGCCACTACACCCTCGGCGAGAACATCGGCGACCACGGCGGTCTCTCGATTGCCTACAGCGCCATGGAAAATGCCCTCGAGAAGAAGCCTCAGGGCCTGGTGGACGGCCTGACCCCCGCCCAGCGCTTCTACCTGAGCTACGCGGCGGTATGGGCCCAGAACATCACGGACCAGGAGAAGGCGCGCCTGACCAACCTGGATCCCCACTCGCTGGCGGTGAACCGCGTGAATGTCTCCCTCCGCAACTTCGAGACCTTCTTTGATGCCTTCGACATCGAGGAAGGGGACCCGATGTTCCGTCCGCAGGAGGAACGCGTCCATATCTGGTAGTGAAGGCCGGCCCCTTCATATCCCGTAAACTCAAATTCCAGGGGGGCGTCGCGGCGGCATCGATCGCCGTGAGCTTCCTCGTGATTATCCTCGCCGTCGCCATCTCTTCCGGTTTCCGCCATGCGATCCGGGAAGGGGTGGCGGCGATGACTGGGGATATCCGCATCACGGCCAATTCGGCCGAGGTGAAGCCCATCCCCGTCCACCTGCCCTCCGAGGAGGCGGTCCGCGCGCTTCCCGGGGTGGAGAAACTGACGCCCGTCGTCATCCGGCAGGGCATCGTGCGCAGCGGAGACCGGATCCACGGCGTTCTCGTCAAAGGCCTTCCCGACCGGGTGGATTCCTCCCTCTGCGTGAGCATTCCCGCCCGCCTGGGCAGTATTCTGGGCCTGGGGGAAGGGGATGAAATGACGACCTATTTCGTCGGGGAAAAAGTCCGCGTGCGCCGCTTCCGGATTTCGGCGGTCCATCACGACCTTCTCGAAACGGACGACAACCTCGTAGTCTATGCCTCGATCGACGACCTCCGCCGCCTCAGCGGCATGGGGGAGGACGAGGCGACTGCCCTGGAGGTATCCGTGCGGGGGGAAATGCGGACGGCCGCTGCCCTGGAGGAAATCTCCCGCCGCATCGGGAACATCCTCCTGACGAGCGGGGAAGAGGTGGAGGAAGACCTTCTTGTCCGCTCCAGCGTCTCGCTGTATCCCCAGCTCTTTGACTGGCTGGACCTGCTGGATTTCAATGTCCTCCTGATTCTGGTGCTGATGATCCTCGTGGCCGGCTTCAACATGATCAGCGGCCTTCTCATCGTCCTTTTCCGCCATATTTCCACCATCGGCACCCTCAAGACCCTCGGCATGACAGACCGGGGCATCGGGAAGGTGTTCCTGCGGGTCGCCTCATCCGTCGTTTTCAAGGGCATGCTCGTCGGCAATGTCCTGGCCCTGGCTTTCTGTCTGATCCAGGGTACGACCCATCTCATCCCGCTGGATCCGGTCAATTATTACGTATCCTGGGTTCCGGTCCATGTGGACCTTCTGTGGATTGTGGTGGCGGATGCCGTGGCCTACGGGGGCATCATGCTGCTTCTGCTGATACCCACCCTCTTTATTTCGCGCGTCGACCCTGCGAAGACCGTGCGGGCAGAGTAGCCCCTATTCGGGATAGAGCCGGGTATAGGCGCCGTAGGTGTCCAGAACGCCGTTGACGTAGGCGATGGTCTGCCGTCCATGGAAATCCGGCATGGTCGGAATGACGGCCGAGACGGCGTCCCAGCGGCTGGTATCGGCCTGCTGCGAGGCGGCATAGCGGACGTATTGCTGGATCCGCCCTTCGCCGGCGTTGTAGGCGGCCAGGGCAAATTTCAGCCCTTCTGTCGTGTCTGCCGCGAAACTGTCGAACATCTTTTCCAGCCGTTTGAGATAGCGGGCCCCGATGGAGATATTGACCTTGGGGTCCATCAGGGTGTCCACGCTGTAGCGGCTGGCGCGGACCTGCATCAGGCCCACGGCGCCCTTGTGGGAGTTGGCGTCGAGGGAAAAACGGGATTCGTGGTAGATGACCGAGGCGAGCAGGCGCCAGTCCCAGCCCTGCTCCCGGGCGACCTCCCGGATCAGGCCGTCGTAGGGACTGATGGACTTCAAGTCGGGGACTTTTCCCTTCAGATACTGCCGGATCAGGCGCTGAACCGTCTCGGAGGCCTCCATGTCGGCCAGATAGCGGTTGAGCTGGCCGAGTTCGGCGTAGTTGTCGCCACGGACGATCCAGGCGATGTCCTCCGAAATCCGCCGGGCCTCGGTCAGGCCTGGGGGGAGGCTGTCCGGGCGGTACATCACGACGAGGTCGGCCTGGGCGGCGAGCAGCGAATCCAGGGGGGAGACATCATTCCGGACAATGACAATCCGGGGAAGGGTGCCGCTGTGGACGCCGAACTGGCGGATCAGGGCTTCGGAGAGCCCCACGGCGGGGGCGTTGCCGGGGAGGTCGATGTAGCAGCAGCGCTGTGTCTGCGGGAGCAGTTCCTGCCGCGGACTCCGGGTGGAATGGGGAACCAGCAAAAGGGCCGCCAGGACGACAGCCATCATCAGAGCGGTATGACGGATTCCGGCGTTCATTTAGTCCATGGAACCCAGGCCGCCGCCCCCGCCGAAGTTGCCAAGCGCACCGCCGAGGCCGCCGCCAAGGCCACCGCCTCCTCCGCCGCCCATGCCGCTGCCGGCCCGCTCGGACATGGTCTTGTTCTTCCCCAGAGACGGATAGAAGGGCCAGGAGATGCCGAATCTGAGAGCCGAAGCCGGCTGGATATAATGATGGGCCGTGAAATAGTCGTGCCGGGTCATGGGCCATCCCTTGCCGGCGTTCTCCAGTTTCAGGAAGACGCAGCATTTTTTCCACTGGATGTTGATGAAGGGGTCGAAGACCGGGCAGTTGCCGTATTTCTCATCCTGCTGGTTGTAGAAGACGCCGGCGACCGGATTGAAGCCCGGGGCGTACCAGGAGGTGGTGTAGCGAAGGTTCACCCCGATCTGCATCTTCATGACTTTCTCACTGACGATGGGGAACTGGACGAACCAGCGGAGGTTCGCCGCCACGGTCGGCAGCGGCAGGACGTCCTGGTTGGAACTCAGCTGGACGAGAATGCCGTTTTCCAGATGGACCGGACCCAGTACGGCGTTCCACTGGACCCTGCCGGAGAAGACGCTCAGCGGATTGTCCGTGAACTGGCGGGCCACGCCGAGGGTATCGTAATAGACGGGGTTGGCGACCAGGCCGTAGTTCGCCGCGACGTGAAGCTGCCATTTGGGAATGTCCACGGAAGCACCGAGGCGCGTGTTCGACACTTTCGAGAAATCATGGGCCCATTGGAAGTGGTTGCTGTAGAACTGCTCCTCGTAGAAGCCGGGCCGCCGGAGGGTCTGCTCGAAATGGGCCGCGAGCGAAATGGGACTCTGGCGTGCGCGCCGGAAGGGGTAGAAATTCACCCGGGCATTGGCCTTCAGGGAGAAGTCGTTCGCCTCGTCTCCGGCGAAGCTGTATTTGGCCAGGGCGTCCCAGGCGACATAGCGCTGGATCTTTCCCTCGGCGCCCGCATAGGCGTAGACCGTATTCCAATGGGGCTGCTTTTTGTTGCGGATGAAATCCCCGGGCTGGAGGAGATAGAAGTGCTGGAGCCGGTCGCCGATACCGCCCTCGATCCGGGAGACGACGGCATCCTCCTTCCAGGGCTGGACCCGTACGAAAATCCGGTTGTCCAGGCGGGATACCCGCATGGAGTCGGCGCTCTGCGTGGGGTTCATGTTGAAAACGCCGTGGTAGAAGGCGCTGCCGGCGGCGTCCGAGGTGCTCATCTTGTCGGCATATTTCTTCGTGAAGAGGGAGTATTCGGAGGAGCTGCCGACAAATACGGTCGTAATGTCCGTTTCCAGCGTGTCGGAAGGCGTGTATGTGGAGTCTTTCCGGTGGAAGAGGTCCTTCACGGCCGAAAGCGGGATGCGGTAGCTCTGGTCGAAGAAGACGGTGTTCTTTTTATACGTATTGGCCGCATTGGCGAGGTTGACCGAGATTTCCCGCACGTCGACGGTCGTATCCCGGATCCACATGTTGTCCTGGACACCGCCGTTCTCGGTGCGGGTCAGTTTGTTGTGGATAAAGCCGGCATGGGCGAGATAGCGCCTTCCGATGTAGTTGCCGGCGACAACGGCGGTCTGGTTGCCTGTCTTTTCATTCTGGAGGGTTCCCGCGCCGCCGTAGCGCTTGATTTCCAGGGCGATGTTCAGCGAGGGGAGGATGTTCTGGGTCGTGAACACGCGGTAATCGTCGCTGGAGGTCGTCGAGGAGTTGAACAGGTTGCCGGCGTATTCCAGTTCGGTGTAGGGGGTCTTCGTGTTGAACATCGGGAGGGTCCCCGGGCTGTAGGTCCATGACTCGACGGGGGCATAGAAACTGACGCTTTCCTCGTTGTCCCGCTGGAAGAAATCATAGGTCTGGACCGCCGAACCGGGCATGCCGAGCCAGGTGGCGCCGACATCGCTGCGCATGAAATTGTAGTCGTAGAAATGGTAGTCCGCCGTTGTGTCCCAGGGCATTACCTCGATCTGGTTGAAGTCCCGGTTCACCTTCCAGGCGACGAGCCGCTTGTAGTAGAGGCTGTCCGGGAGGTAAGAGGTCTCCAGGATGCGGGGCGTGTTCTCGATGATGCTGTCCCGGATGTGCTGGAGGCTGTCCTTGCGCTGGAAAATCGAGTCCTGCTCGCGGCGGATCCGGGGCAAATCCACGTTCTCGTAGGTCCATTTCTTCCGCTCCTTCTTGGTCATGGAGGCCCATTTCCGCTCCCAGGCCAGCTTGGCCTGGAGGGTGGAGTCCGCAAGGTAGAGCGAGTCGATCCGGGGCCAGAGAAGGGTGTCGCCGCCGGCTTTCAGGGAGTCTACGACGAGGCGGTGGGTGAAGGAGTCCTTCACGGCAATGTACCACTCGTAGAGAAAAGGGTCGGTCAGCTTCAGGCTGTCCGGCACTTTCATTGTGTCGCGGGCATAGATCTTCGGGGTGGTGTCCTCCGGCGCTTCACCAAAGAGGTCGAACTCGTCCGAAAGCGAGTCCTTCGGGGGCTTCAGGCTGTCCTTTGGCGGAAGGGTGTCTGAGCGGACCACGCTGTCGCGCAGCGGCAGCGCCAGACGTACCGCCCGGGTGGTTTCCACCCCGACCGTACTGGCTAGCGTCAGTCCCGCAATCGTCGCCGGGACCAGTATTTCCGCCCAGAAATTCTTCATTTACAGGACGATACGTTTGAAAAAGTCGTTCCCCTTGTCATCCACGAGGATGAAGGCGGGGAAGTCTTCCACCGTGATTTTCCAGATGGCTTCCATTCCGAGCTCCGGATACTCGACGCATTCGATTGAGCGGATGCAACTCTGGGAGAGCACGGCCGCGACGCCGCCGATGGTGCCGAGGTAGAAGCCGCCGTGTTTGAGGCAGGCGTCGGTGACCTGCTGGGAGCGGTTGCCCTTCGCGATCATCACAAGCGAAGCGCCGTTTGCCTGGAATTCATCCACATACGGGTCCATGCGGTTGGCCGTCGTGGGGCCCATGGAGCCGCAGGGATAGCCTTCCGGCGTCTTGGCCGGGCCGGCATAGAGGATCGGATGGTCCTTGAAATAGGCGGGCATCCCCTCACCCTCGTCCAGGCGGGCCTTCAGCTTGGCGTGGGCGATGTCCCGGGCGACGATGATCGTGCCCTTGAGGTTCACGCGGGTTCCGACGCTGTATTTCGTGAGTTCGGCGCGCACGGCGTCGATGCCCTTGTCGAGGTCAATTTCGATGCCTTTCGCCCCTTCGCCGGGACGGCGGTACTCCTCGGGAATGAGTTCCGAGGGATTCGTGTCCATCTTCTCGATCCAGACGCCCTGGGCGTTGATCTTACTCTTGATATTGCGGTCCGCAGAGCAGCTGACGCCCATCCCGATGGGGCAGCTCGCGCCATGGCGCGGCAGGCGCACGACGCGGATGTCGTGGGCCAGGTACTTGCCGCCGAACTGGGCACCGAGGCCGATCTTGGCGGCTTCCTTGAGGAGTTTTTCCTCCAGGTCGATGTCGCGGAAAGCGCGGCCGGTCTCATCCCCGGTGGTGGGGAGGGCATCGTAGTATTTGATGCTGGCGAGCTTGACCGTCAGCAGGTTCTTCTCTGCGCTGGTGCCGCCGATTACGAAGGCGATGTGGTAGGGCGGGCAGGCCGCCGTGCCGAGGCTTTTCATTTTCTCCACCAGGAAAGGAAGGAGGGTACCTTCATTCTGGATGGTGGCCTTGGTCATGGGATAGAAATAGGTCTTGTTGGCGCTGCCGCCTCCCTTGGCGACCATCACGAAGCGGTATTCGTTACCCTGGGTAGCCTCGATATCGATCTGTGCAGGAAGGTTG
>JAEEHS010000001.1 GCA_016281015.1 Bacteroidales bacterium | reverse complement strand
TCGTTCACGACCGCCTCGAATTGTTGCATTTGTTCTTGTGTCATCTTTGTACTGTTTTAAAGTTAAACATCAAATAACGATGACCACAAAGATTACACAACTTATCCGTTTTATTCGAAAATTAAACGTTTAATTGAAAAAGATGCCCCACAGCGCCTTCTGAGGCCGATTTCTGTCGCGCGCGATATGAAAAAATCGCCGATTTTACACGATTATTGATTTCAGAAGGTGGTAAAAACCGCCACACAGCATGCTGAGAGGCCGATATCAAATAATCGAGCCATCGCAATTTTTTGCGATGGCTCGATATGAGGCTGTGGGGTAAAGGTTTAGTCCACGTCGCGGATCAGACGGACGGCGCATCTGTTCTTGCGTAGACAAGATTTTTGCGGAGATATCGCGGTCATACCACTACCATAAAGTGATTTCGTATAGAAATCATTATCGCAAACGACTAATTCTATTGCCGTATTAGTGTTGCTTGAGTAATCTGTCCAATATGCGGTATCTCCCAAGTTGATAGATGTTTTTTCAGCACAGAACTCTACTATTTAAACGCATCTTTCAGCTCCTGAAGGTGATTGGAGTACACTTCCCGGGGCGAGCAGCCATGCTTGCGGCAGAGAGCGGCGGCAACGCCGACCACTTCGCCCATCATCCCGGTGACATTCTGCACCCGGGTGGAGGAGAGGGCGATGTGGGACACGCTGACGTCTCTTCCGGCCATGAAGAGATTGTCTATGTTGACCGAATACAGGCAGCGGTAGGGAATGCGGTAGGGCGGGGGTACCTGGTCTCTGCGGAGGTATTTCCGGGGCGTCCCGAGGTCATTGAAATAGTGCTTCATCGTCGAGATGAATTCTTCTTTGGGGAAGAAGAAGGTGTTTTTCGGCGTCGGGAAATGCTGGTCGATGGAGTAGGAGCCATAGACGATGGCGTCGTCATAATTCACATAATTCCCTTCGATGTCCTGCTGGGTGAAGAACACGTCGCCGATGAGCCGGCGGGATTCCCTTTTCCCGGCGATGAAACTGACCTTGTGAAGGTCCAGTTTTGCATAGTTAGCCTTGTCAACGCTCTGGTTTTTGAGGAAAGACCAGTTGCCGTAGATGGCCCGGAGGAGATAGTCGCGGATGTATTCGGCCTCTTGGACCTGGTCGTGCCAGAAGCCGCTTTCCCACCAGTTGCTGCCAGAAGTCACCTTTTCGCAGGACTCTTCGTTGAACTGGATGGCCCAGTCGCAGACCGGGAAAGGGACGTCTTCCTTCATCACCCGGGTCCGCCAGGGGGTCGAGGCGCCTAGGACCATATTGTCAGGCTTGTCCGGGGCCAGGGTCTCGCGGGTCTCCTGACGCATTTCCCGGCCGCTGCGATACTCCGCTCCGGCGAGATAGCCCAGATTGCCGTCACCCGAGCAGTCGGCGAAAAGGGGCGCGGAGAATTCGAGTTCCTCGGCAGTTTCGATATGCTTCGCCGTGACCGAGACAATGTGTCCGCCGTCCGTCCTGGCGGCAAATACGTGCATACTCGGGAAATAGGAAATGTGCTCATCTTCCTGAAGTAGCTGCAGCACTTTTCCTTCCTTGTCATAGACATTGATAATTTCGCCGGTGACATCCCCGAGCCTCTCATACGGGGCGACATTCATCTTGCCGCTGGCTAGGATCCTCAGTTCGGTACTGTTGTTGCCTCCCGGGACCGGCCGGTTGTTGATCAGGGCTACTTTCAGCCCTTCCCTGGCTCCCTTGATGGCCGTACTGATCCCAGCGACCCCCGCTCCGACGACGACGAGGTCGAAGTCCCCGGCGCTCCGGGGCTTCTCCGGCAGGCGGAGGAGTTTCCGACGGAAAGCCTGGAGGGCCTTGGGCTCATCTGGAAGGAGCGGAGCGGGATTCCGCGTCAGGAGAATGGCGTCGCAGCGGCCCTCGAAGCCCGTCAGGTCGCAGAGCTCGACCGTCGCCTCTTTTCCGCTCGAGAGGAATGATCCGGCATATTCCCATCCCCACTGTTTCCCCTTGCCGAGGATCTGGTCCAGGGTTTCGCCGTTGACGGCGATCCGGAACTTTCCCGGACCGTCTTTGATGCCCCAGGGGGCGCACCAGTTCCAGGTGCGGGCATAGACATGCCACGTTCCCTTTTTGGGCAGGGAGACCTTTGTCCGGGCATTACTGACGGGATTTCCGATACCGTGGGCGAGCAGATAGGGGGAACCCATCTGGTCCATAAACTGCGGGTCCACGACCCATCCGCCGCGATCCTGGAAAGCTTCCGCTTCGATTAGGATGCTCTCTTTGCTTTGTGCCAGGGAGAGGTGGCAGGACAGGAGGGTGAAGAGGATGATGGAACTGAAGCTTTTCATATATTATTTTTCAATGAGTAGACCTTGATATCCGCAAGGAACGATGCACTTGCCGTTCCAGAAGAGTCCGGGTTCGGGATAGCCGAGGGTTTCTTCTCGGAATGTGTGTGGTTTTTATCGCTACAAATTTAAAATTTATAATCGGCCAAATCGGACCGGTCCGAAAACAAGTGGGGAAATCAGACTTTTTTTGCACGATCTTTCAAAAAGATTAAAATTGCGTCGCCAAAATGAGATGTCATTAACGCTATGACTATGAACAAAAGTGTATTCGCTCTTCTTCTGACTGCCGCCCTTCTGTCGACAGTGTCATGCGACAAGACCAAGCAATTGTTTCCCAAACCACCGTCCCAGGGGGGATGACTTGGCAGAAGACGTTCCGCTTCCCGATAATATTTTTGCTGACGACATCTTCCAGGAATTTACAGATCCCGCCTCCGTGAAGGAAGACGGCCTGAATACGCCGGAGCGCTTTTTCGAGTTCGTCCTGTCCGCTACAGCAGCGCGATATCGCTGAAAGCGTCCCAGTTATTCTCGATAATCCAGTTGATGTAGGTCATGAACGTCCATGCCATCAGCTGGTAACCGGCGGCGTTCATATGTCCTTTCAGGAAATAGCGGGCTTTTAAGTCCGGATCAGTGAAGTCCATCCCGTATTTCTCGAGGTCAATCAGATATACCTTGTCGAAGAGTTCCGGCATCTTGCGGATTTCGGCGCTGAATTCAGGCTTTCCGTAGAGGGTCGGGAGCGTCACGACAAAAATATGGGCGCCCGGCTGCAGGGACTTGACGCGCTGGATGATGCCCCCGTAGTTTCCGATGAACGTGTCGGCATTCTGGGTGTAATCCTTGAGGTTGATGTCCTTTCGGGCATCCCCGGGCTCGAACTTTTTCCGGTCATTGCATCCCAGTGCGATGATGTAGGCCTGGCAGGGATGCATTTTGGCGCTGATGTCGGCGTTGCGGTTCATCGGGGAGTCCCAGAAGTTTCGGATCCAGCCCTTTGCGGTTTCTCCGCCCTGTGAAAAGTTATAGCCGACAGCGCCTCCGACGGCGGCCACGATCCGCTGGCCCCAGGAATAGTCATATACATCGTGCCAGACCGTACTGCCGTCTGCACGGTTATACTCGGTCTCGCCGCTGCAGAGCGAATCACCGATGAAACCCCAGCGGTGGATCATCGTACACCAGCCGGGCTCTTTGGAAATGCTTGAAATCGGATTCTCCTGCGCTGTCGCGCAGACAAGGGGCAGCAGTGCCGCCATCAGGCAGAAAAACTTTTTCATATCGGAGGATTCTTTGGTTCTCATTATGACAAATATAGCGATTATTCACATTTCAGTGTCAAACTGGTACAAAATGCGCCGGCCTCCTGCAAGCGCAGGGCGCTGTTTCCCATCCCGTCAAGTCCTCTGACAAGGAGCGCGTGGCCCACCTTGTGTCGCAAATAAGAGGCTTACTCCTCAAGATCGTCCCACGCGTCGGTGCGGAAGGGGAGGAGGGGAATGCCGTCGGAATTCCATAGCGTGCCTTCGCCCCAGTTGCGGAAGCAGTAGCGTACGGCGACGGGATTCGGCACCACGTCGCAGGTTACCGTCACGATATCCTTGTAGGCCGTGGCTGTGGCGGGATAGAAGACGCGGTCTTCGCCGGCAACTTCGAAGCCGCCGACGGGCACTTTGGCGGGGAGGAGCCCCGGGCCTTTGACTTTGACGGTGATGATGGCCTCAGCATCTTTGAATTCCGCGCTTTGGTAGGCGGGTGCCACGGGATGGATGCCCTTCAGGCCGTAATCATTGACCAGGGCCAGATAGGCGAGGCGGTTGCCGACTTCCAGTTTCCTCGGCGGATGGATGAAGGTGCAGTTCCCGATGTCGACTGTGGGAACCATTCCGCTATGGGGAATCAGTGCGAGCGTTTTCTGCTGATCCTCATAGAAGTATCCGGACAGGAAAGAGTGGGGATTATTATAGGCATAAGGAGCAATCTGGACGAAGTAGAAAGGCGCGTTCGGGTTCTGGAACAGTTCTCGCATCTTCTTGACATAGAGTGGCTGAAGACGGATATATTGGCGTCCTCGATGAGGCCACATGCGGTTGGTCTCTCCCTGATACCAGAGCATTCCCTTGAAGGTAAACGGCACAAGGGGAGCGACCATCCCGTTATAGAGGATGCAGGGCGATCTGTGGTCGTCTTTTTTGTCAAGGCTTTCCTTGTCGAGGAATGACAAATCAAACTCGCCGGGCAATTCTTTCTCGAGGGCTTCCCGCGGAATCCAGGCTTCGATGGAGGATCCGCCCCAGTCATCGGTGATGATGCCTACCGGAATTTCGAGGATTTCATACAACTTGCAGGCAAAGAAATAGGCGACAGCGCTGGTCTGGGCGACATTTCCAGGTGTATTTTCTTTCCAGGATCCTTGCGTAAGCGACAGGGGCCGGATGGCATTCCGGTTAGGAATATCGCAGATGCGGATGGGGACTGAAGCCCTGGCGCGAAGAATATAGTCCGTGGAATGCTCGACGGGCTGGCCGGCCCAGCCGCGCATCGGCATATCCATATTGGACTGCCCGCCGCAGTACCACACCTCGCCGATAAGGACGTTGTGGAGGACTGTCTTCTCGCCGTCGTTGAAAGTCAATTCGTAGGGGCCGCCCGCCTCGGGTGTCGGGATACGGACGAACCATTTCCCGTCAGCATCGGGCGTCACTACGGTCTTCTGTTTCGACCAGGTTGCCGAAATGGTTACTTTCTTGCCGGAGGCCGTGCCCCAGACGGCGACATTTTCCTTCTGTTGGAGCACCATATTATCGCTGAAGATGGAGGGCAGT